>JBBIUE010000001.1:0-160985 GCA_037440405.1 Pirellula sp.
TTCCAACTTTGAGAGTTCGTTCGATCCGACATCCCGCATTCTCGCACGAGAGGACAAACCGCCGACGATCAAGTGGCTGGAACCGACGACCCGACACCATGTCATTCGTCCATCTTCCTCACTAGAACTGAAGGCCCGCATTGATGATGAATTTCCGCTTCGCAGCGTCACACATCAATATCGAGTGAATCGTGGAGCGTGGACGCAGCTTCCACTCTCTTCAATCAACGAAATGGATGCCGAATGGAGTTGGCAGTTTGACCTCTATCCGATGCGACTCAAGCGAGGCGATTTTCTGGAGCTACAGGTACTCGCTGTCGATGCTAAGTGGCAAACGGGAGAATCCCCGATCCTCGAATACGTGTTATCGGCAGCCGAACTCGATGCTTCTCGTTCGCCTCAAACTGTCCTGCGACAATCGCTTGCGGCTCTGATCCGCAACTGGAATACGAAAATCGAAGACAGTACCGCAGCTCTGAACAGTGCTCGCGACGCTTGGCAGAACTCGCGATCCGATACAGAGCTGCAAAGCGCGCTCGCAGAGAAACTCCGTCAACATATCGAATTGGCACATCGAGAACTCTCATCCGTACGGCTGGAAATTCGCTTGGCAATGCCGCAACTTCAATCGGGAGTCGCCATCGTTGAATTAGACCGGGTTCTAGCAGAACTCGGCAAGTTGGATGCCGAACTCCTTCAGCCCATGAACTCTGCGATCAATCGAATGCCGCGGGCACTGGAAAATGCAGAGAACCAGTCAGCGAAGCGCATCGAGCAAGTCCTGGAACTGGTCGAGGCTTACAACCGATCGGCTCGAAGTATTGAGGAACGATTTCAAAAGTTCATCGTTCACGATGTCCTAGCGGATTTGGCGCATGATCTCGAAGCTGCCTTCTCCTTTCAAAAGGATTTAATGAACTCAAGCTCCAAACTTGGCTCCGTGAGTTGGTCCCGCGAGCAGGAACTGTTGATGCATCATCTGACGAAACTCGGCCGAGCCATGGAGCAGCAGTCAGCCTATGTGGACGGAAATACTGCGCAACAGTTGCGACAATGGTCGCAATGGGCCGAACACATCTCTCAGCGCATTCTCAACACGATCCAGAATTTCGATGCGGAAGACGCTGATGCCATCGAACGGACGCGCAACGAAATGGAGCAGGTTCGAAACGAATTGCTGCACCGACGCTCGATCCAAAACGTCCAAGGGAATTATGTCCACGAAGCGAATCAGGCCCGTCGCCATTCCGAAGACAGCAGCGGCAGAAGCGATGAGATCATTCGTCAAGCTGCCGATCGACTCTTTCAGATCGAGTCGGACGGGAGTGGTCATCCCGCCGATCGTCAGGGAATCGCGAGGCAATTGGACCAACTATCTCATCGGCGCGATTTGCTCCTCGACACGGAACGATTCCAAGATTCCATCGTTTCAGTATTGGGGATGGCTTATCGCGCCGCAACGGCTGCTGTGGAATCCGCCGAGTTGGATGCAGCGCAGCGTCGAGAGCGATTGAACGACATTGCATCGGTCGTGCGAAAACTCGAGGCGGTCCATCGCCTAACTGAATCAGAAGCCTTGCTCGGCGAGATTTGGCAAATCGAGCGGTGGGAACGATCCGAAAGCTCTGCTCGGGTTGAGAATCCGAGGTCATGGGATGCCTTCCGCGATTGGTACGAACGCGCCATCACATTTTTGCGAGAGGCGGGCTTCGATCATCAGGCCGTCAACACTCTCGACCAACTCAAGTGGTCCCAAGACGCCAATCAAGCACAACATAAGATAACCCAACGACGGTGGGAGGTTGGTGAACCTGTCTCTGCTGCGTCGGAAATTGAAAGACTGCGTCGAGCGATCGCTGCCGCTAAAGCAGGGCTTGATAAGGACATTGCCGACGCTCGGTCGAAGCTGGAGTCCCTTTCGCCATCGATTTCAGACCTGGCTCGAAAGGCTGCGCAAGAAGCTCGCATTGCGCAATCCCAAGCCGCATCGGCTGCCGAGCAAGCGACACGCCTCGATCCATGGGAACGTCAGCGAATTCTTGAGGACCAAGATGCAGACGCCCAAAACCCCACGGCTCCCATCAATCAATTGCTAAACGCGCTGACGGAACAATTGGCCGACCCGAATCCAAGGTCAGACAGCCACATGCAACAAGCCGTCAGTGCCGAGCTAGGTCGGGAGCTTGTTGAACAGTCGAAAGCGAAGATCGCGGAGTCGATTCAGAAGGCGCAACAAGCAGGTGGGAGCGACGGTGCCAACGCCCTAGAGGAACTGGCAAAGTCCCAAGGCGATGCAGCACAGTCTCTCGACGCATTGGCCGATCACCTCGATCTCGTGCGAGATTCCAAAGCTTCCAACGAAATGATCGCATCCAGCCGCGAAGCTCTGTCTCAACGATTTCGTCATGACGCTGAGTCAGCGACCGATCCGGCGCAGGCTACCGCTGAACAGCTTGTACGCTCGGCACGCTCCGATCCTCAATCGCTTCGGCAGTGGCTAGAAAAGGAACTTCAGGAAAACGCTCCGATGCGGGCATCTCTCTCTGAACTCGCCGATCAACTCGTCGCTGAGGCCGAGAAGAACCTGGAGTATGATGCTCAGCGCGAACGGTCACTGCAATCGCGGTTGGAACAGTCGGATCAAGCCTATGACTTGCGCAAACGATTTTTTCAAGACGAGCTGAGTCACTTTGCTGAACAAAATCATCGTGAGGCGCAGCGTCTGGCCAATGATATTCAGAGTTTGGCCGCTCAAGGGCTTCAACCCGACCTGCAGCAGCAAGCCCAGCAGCTCGCCCAAACCTTGGCAGACGCGACCTCGACGGCTCGCAATGCTAACGGACAAGCCCCAATGCGAGAATTGCAGGAACTTCTAGGCCAACTAAAACAGGCCATTCAACAGACGCTTCCTGACCTAGAATCCCTCCAAAGCGGATTTCAAAGGGGAGCCGAACAGCCTATCTATGAACGAGACGAACAGCGGCAGGAAGCGAAGCGGCAAGCGGAAACCGCTCAGCAGCGCACACGCGATCAGGATATGCGAGCGGCCGACGCCGATGTGCAACGCCGAGAGCGTCGCCGACAACAACTCGAGCAAACCAAGCAACAGTTCGAGCAGCAAGCTCGCCAGGCCAGGGAGCAGCTCGATCGCAGCAGACAGCAGATTGAGCAACAGCCGAATGCTGAATGGCTTCGATCACAAGTCGATCAAGCGACCTCTCGGGTCGAACAATTGCAAAACGTTCAAGACCTGGCGACTTCGATGATCGAACAAGAGGAATCGCGGCTCAGTTCCGCACGGTCACGTCGCGAAACGCTGGCAGCCAGCCCGAATCCGCTTGAGGCTATGAATCCGAAGGCCGAGCTTGCAGCGAAGCTTGTCGAGCAATCGGCGGAACGACTGAAAGACATCGTCAACGGACTGCAGGAACTCCAAAATCAATCCGGTTGGCAACACGAGTTGCAAGCTGATCGTGGATCGCTACAAGAGGCAGTCCATCAACAGGCGGCCGTCATGAGCAGCCTATCCGAGACTGCCGAACAATTGCACCGAGCGAGCCATCATTACTCACGCTTGAATCGCTCGCCAGAGGCGCAATCGATGGAGCTCCTCTCGAATCGCGTTGCCGATACGGCAATTCAGGAAGCAACTTCGGCAATGGCCAACCTGCAGCAGGCTTCTCAGTCGGAGGCGGCTCAAGGTCCCTCGCAGCGTGCTGATGCGAGGGCTACCGATCAAGCTCAACGCTCGCTTCGGTCGGCGGAGTCCGCAATTCGACAACGATCAGACGAACTCTCTCAGGCGCTCGCCCAGTCAGCGGACGGACCGAGCGATCCGGAGTCACAAGGTGATAGCAGTGCAGCTAATCGTTCCTTCCCTCTGTCTCCGAAAGAAATGGCACAGCTCTTGGATGAACTTGATCGACAATTGCAATCACCCTTGGGAAGCAAAGCCAATGAATTAACAACGCGATCGCCGAAGTCGGATGAGGCAGCGAAATCCGCGCTCGATGCCATCGCTCGAAAGCTGTCGAGTCCGATGAGTCCGGCTTCGCGAGCGTCAAATGCAGCTCCGAGGAGTTCGACCTCGCAAGACCGATCGCGTGCGGATGCGGCCAACGCAAAAAGCATGGCGTCTTCGAATGCGGTCGGACAACGTCCCAGTTCCGCTTTCCAAGTTCTGAACTCAAGCGAAATGGAAATGGCTGAGATCGGAGCGTGGAATCGACTTCGCGAGCTAAAAGCCGAAGATGTTGCTGAATCGGAACGTGAGCAAGTTTCGCTCCGCTATCGCCAACAAATCGAGGCCTATTTCCGCGAAC
Organism: Pirellula sp.; assembly: GCA_037440405.1. Lineage (GTDB taxonomy): Bacteria > Planctomycetota > Planctomycetia > Pirellulales > Pirellulaceae > JANMGV01. Next base: position 4,323 of record JBBIUE010000001.1, read on the forward strand.
TCTCAAAGCAAACCGATGATGATGGGAGGAACTAATGCTGCTGACGCGCCTTCCTGTTCTCCCTCATTGCTCTCTAGCGATTGTCTTTGCAATCTGCACATCTCTCGCTGGAAACAGCCCGCGGGGTTGGGCCCAGCAAGCGCAAGCAACGGTCGCGATGCATACCGACGACGTCCATTTGGCGATTCAACGTGGTCTGGCATTCCTCGCAACCCACCAGAAGGAAAGTGGTGCGATTGCCCAATGGCAACATGAAACCGCCATGTCTGCGTTGTCGATCATGGCCTATGCCAGCGTTGGCGTCACACCTCAGGTCGACAGCGAAGACGGCGCGATTGTTCGGCGGGCTCTCGATTTTGTGCTGCAGGATGATCGCTGGGAACCATCTGGCTATTGCGGAAACCGAGATGGTTCGAGAATGTATGGCCACGGCATCGTCACGCTGATGTTAACCGAGTTGCAAGGCATGGGAGCAAGCGAGAAGCAAAACCAACGGATACGCGAACGCTGCGAATTGGCAATTCTGTTGATCCTGAACGCTCAACGTCATCGCAAACCGCCTCAATATCGGGGGGGGTGGCGATACTCGCCGGATGCTGGCGACGCTGATTTATCAGTTAGTGTTTGGCAACTGATGGCTCTGCGTTCTGCAAAGGCGAATGGAATGGACATTCCCGATGAAGCCATCGGCGCGGCACTGGCTTATTTGAGGCGATCATGCACCTCTCCGCTCGATCGAGACGGTCAGCCGCTCAAGTCGGAATCGGGATTCGCCTACACTCCGGGCAGCCAAGACATTCAGTTCACGATGACCGCGGCCGGACTTCTGGCGATGCAAGTCTGCGGTCAATTCGATTCACCACTCGTTCAACAGGCCGAAAAGTGGCTCGTGGATCACCCGCCGCGATGGGGCGAACGCTACTTTTTTTATGGCACCTATTACTATGCGCAGGGCATGCACCAACGCCTAGGAGATTCCGCCCGAACGGCCGAAAACCAGGTTCGCGAAGTTCTGCTGGCACATCAGCAGCAGGATGGCGGTTGGAACCCAGAAGGCGAAGAAGCCGGTGCAGGCCGAATCTATGCAACCGCCATGGCTATCCTCTCCTTGAGCGTGAAATATCATTACCTGCCGATCTATCAACGCTAAGATCGAGCTTTGGTACATTATCAAGGTGGCCCCAGCCGACCGAAGCGACAAAGTAGCCCGCAGAAGAGACAGAGTAGCCCGCAGAAGAGACAGAGTAGCCCGCAGAAGCGATAAAGTAGCCCGCAGCGTAAGTTTTGAAGTAGCGCCCTTCCCATATACTTCGAACAATCGCAGCCCGCAGCATAAGCAAGCGACGGTTCCAGACCTTTGCTCAAGTAATACATGACGACTCCGAGCCCTTGTCAAAGCCAAGCTGACTTTTGTCGCTCGTATCCGGAGTTGATGCCAGCTCGTGGCGGGCACCGAACGGACGGGTGATCAGGCCAATCGGTGAGCGGTTACGAGCATTGCTTTCGCCGTCGCGGCTTTTTGTCTCCGTCGAGTCAATAAGCCTTCAATTTGAGTCGATTGCCAAATTGTTTTCACTCTGCTGTGAAGGTCATAGAATCGAGAATGTCTTGAAACGCCGGCTTCAAATTCATGAATCCCGTGTCGTGTCCCACGCGTTTAACCGTCAGCCGAAGGCGTACGTGCAACATGTTGCTAAGCGGAGCAATTACGTACGCCTACGGCTGACGGTTAAACGACATGAAAAACGACTGGGAATTACCGATTTTTGTACATTAGCGATTTGGTGGGGCATCACCTCGTAACTTTGAGGTTCGGATGATCTGCCGAAATTGCTTGGACGCAGGATTCCGAGACGTCGGTATTTGTTATCTCGAGAGTTCGCAGCCGAGGAAGTGAGGCGATGGACTTGGCAAAATCGTCATCGATGACTGTCCCGCTAAGCTTCAAGTCCATGAGATTTTCGAGCTTCATGAATAGCGGGAGCGACTCGGTCGTAACTTTGGTTGATTTCATGTTTAGTGATTCTAAGCTCGTCAGCTTGCTGATCCCTTCCATCCCGATATTGTTGCACTTCGTTTCCCACATTTCGAGAACTTTGAGTTTGCCGAGCCCGGCAAGGCCTGCAAAAGCGTCGCGAGGGATCAATCGACATTCGCTGATGTCGAGATACTCCAAGTTTGTGAACTTTGCGATAACCTCGATGGCACCCGCACCGAGGGACGTACCTCGCATTTCTAATCGTTGAAGATCAGCGACGCCCACCAATTGCTGAAGACCATCCTCCGTGATGTCCGTGTCGCGCAACCTCAATCGCTTCAGCGATCGAAGATTTGCGAAATGTGCGAGGCCAGCATCGTCGATTTTGGTCGAATCTGCTTGGAAGGATTCGAGGGTTACGATGGTGCCGAGGATCTTGCATGCGTCGTTATTCAAATCAGTTGTATTGAGGTTCAGTGACTTCAGCTTCAGCTCCTTGAGACTCTCCATCGCAGCATTGGTGATCTTCGTGCGTTCCATTTGCAGATCGCTGAGATTCTTGCAGCCGCGAAGATGAGCGATACCAGCGTCTGTAATATTCGTGTTGCGGATGTCCAGGGCGCGAAGCTTCGGCAGGTTAGCAACGACTGCGAGATCCTCATCGCGAATGCCGGTCTTCCTCAACATGACGGCACCAAGATTGGCGAGCTTGGCGAGATGGCTGATCGCTCGACCGGTGATCGCGGACTCGGACAGATCGATTCGCTCCAACTGTTTGAGGTCCGCCAGAACGTCTAGGCCGTCGTCGGTGGCGGCTGGACCGGAAAACTGAAATGACTTCAAATTGGGAAGTCCCTTTAACAATGGCAAATGCTCCGCGAGGGAACTCTGAGCTGCGACGGAGCACTCAACGATTCGGCCATTGGCATCTTTGACTAGCTTGAACCCAGCCGCTTCCAGTTTGCGGGCACTCTCGGCGTCGTCTCTGGAGCTATCAAGTTTGCTCGCAGAACTGCCAGTTTCCGCAATATCTGACGGGCGAGCGATGGATTCTGGGTTGACCGGTGGTGGAGATTGCTCGCGATCGCAACCGACCGAAATGGCGAGCCACAAACCAAGAACTGCTAGACGCTCGATTCGTTTTGTTCGAATCATCGATTTCTTCTCCAAAAATCAGGCAGGATCATTGACTAGTCCGAAACTGTCATTGTTACTTGGACGCTGATTTCGAGAAAGCCATTCTCGAAAACTCTCGGTTCGAATGGAGACTTGCTGAAGTTTCCAGATCGCAATTTAGGCAAGATACTTGTTGAGCAACCCACAACTAATTTATACTTAACAGCCGTTGTTCTCGGCCAAATGGCCGAATCTGTTCCGATAGTTGAAATGTAGGGCGAGGCCCGATTCTTGTTTGAGGTTGAACGCATGAGAAAGAAAAATTCACGTCGAACGTTTTTAGGTCAATCGGCTGCTCTCGGTGCCGGCTTCTACATCGGAACGCAAACCTCGAGTACGACTCGAGCTTCCGCTCTGCAGGCATTGAGTGCCGCCTGCATCGGCGTTGGCGGAAAAGGGAGCAGCGATACTAGCCATATCGGCGACATGGGCGTTAGCATCGTCGGTTTGTGCGATGTGGATATGAACACCTTGAATCGGAAAGGCAGAGAGTTTCCGGATGCGGAAAAATTCACTGACTTCCGTGAGATGCTGGACAAGCTCGGGGACAAGATTGACATCGTCACCGTCAGCACGCCAGATCATACGCATGCCTGCGCTGCCATTCGCGCGATGAAGATGAAGAAACATGTATATTGTCAGAAGCCGTTGACCTGGTCCATCGCGGAAGCGCGGGCAATGCGCGAAGTTGCTGCGGAAATGGGCGTTGTCACCCAGATGGGAAATCAGGGTACGTCGGAAGATGGACTACGAGAAGCGGTCGAAGTCATTCGAGCCGGTACGTTGGGTGAAGTTCGGGAAGTTCATGTCTGGACGAATCGCCCGATCTGGCCTCAAGGGGTTGGGCGCCCACAAGGTTCGGACGACGTTCCTTCCGATTTGAATTGGGATGCTTGGATTGGTCCGGCCCCAATGCGTCCGTACAAGGGAGGAGGAGTCTACCATGCATTTAATTGGCGAGGATGGCTCGACTTCGGTACAGGGGCTCTTGGAGACATGGCGTGTCATACCACCAACATGCCCGTGCTGGCGTTGAAGCTATGGGACCCGATCGCGGTGACCGCCGTCAAGAACTCGGGTTTGGTCGAGAATGAGACCTATCCTTCGAACTCGATGCTCAAGTTCGAGTTTCCCGCAAGAGATGGGCTGCCGCCATGCGACTTGTATTGGTATGACGGCGGGAACCTTCCAAACGATGACCTTCTCGCTCAACTGCCTCAAGGCTTCCAAGAACGAGTTGCTCGGCAGAAGGCAGGCGAAGGCAAGACAAGCGGTGCCTTGGTCGTGGGTTCCGAAGGACTGCTCTTCTCCGAAAATGATTATGGTGCAAAGTACTACTTGTTGCCCGAATCGAAGTATGCGGACTACAAAAAGCCGAAACCTTCACTCCCACGAATCCCCGTCAAGATGGACGTTGACGAACGGCAGAAGTGGGAATTCGTTAAATCGATTTCCGGTGAATATGCAGAAGGCACGATGAGCAACTTCGATTATGCTGGGCGTCTGACCGAAACCATTTTGATCGGCAACCTTTCGCTCCGCGTTCCCGTCGGGACGCGAATCGAGTGGGACGCAAAGAATTTGAAGAGCACGAATATCTCCGAAGTCAATCAATTTGTCTCGCGAACACCGCGGGCAGGTTGGGAGTACTAATCTGCTGAATCGAAGGTCAGACTTTGCAGCAAAACGGCCTTCGCGATTTACATTCGAGTCTTTTTGAGCGAGGGGCAAGTCGGAAAGCTTGCCCCTTTTTTGTTTAAGCAAACTCCCGAGGAGATTCAGCTTCGAAGGTATGAACCTCACCGGAATCCCAATGCGGAAACGATATCCTCCAAGCATGCAGCCCAATCGGGACTGAATTGTTTAACTCGCCATCCATCGAACCAATCTCTCGATGAACCCGATAGAGCGGGTCGTTGATCACCGGCATTCCCGAATGCCACAAATGGACGCGAATCTGGTGAGTCCGTCCAGTTTCCGGAATAGCCTCCAGAAGATAGTTTCCGTCCGACGTCGTTCGCAAGTACCGAAATCGAGTTCGAGCTGACTTTCCAGCATCTTCGAGCTGACGACTTCCAAATTCAGACGGAGCTTGGGCGATAGGAACATCGACTACCCACTCTTGCTCGCTTGGTTGGATCGCAACTTTCGCAAGATAGGTTCGGCAGACCTTGCCTTGCAATTGCAGCTTTTGGAAAGCTTGCGCTGCGGATCGACGTCGCAGTGCAACGAGCACGCCCGTCGTCAAACTGTCTAATCGATGAGGAAAGCGAACTTTGTCGGGATAATAGGCGTGATTCAAGAAATGCTGCAAGGTATTACGGTTGTATCTGCCGCAAGGATGAACAGGTAACGGTGCGGGCTTGGCCAGCACGATCAGTTCGGAGTCTTCGTAGATGACTTCGATGTTCGCCGCGACAGCGGGTTCGATGGTGTTCGGTTCGACGTGGACGATCCTTTCGCCTTCTCGCACGACTTGATCTGGACTGAGCGGTCCGCGATCGTTGAGAAGCAAACCTGCATCCAACTTGTGCTTCCAGTATTCGAAGGATGTATTCGGAAACATGCGGGCGAGAAAATCGATTGCGTGCAGGCCCGCATGACAGCGCGGCACGTGAATCAAAAGTCGATTGTCATAAGGAGTCGTGCCCGGCTGGCTCTCAGCGATCGCATGTAGTGCTGCCTGATGACGTTCCCGTTCGCGTTTGAGCCGTTCATCTTTCGGCACGAAACAGTAAGGGCAACTTTCACCTTCGACATACTGATCGGATTGCTGATCTTCCAAAGTCAGCGTTGCCTGGCAGGCAAAGCAATGAGCAATTCCGGTCGGTTTCAGGTCAGGGTCGACTGCGACTCGATGATCGAAAACGAAACAACTGCCGTCATAGAAGTCGCCGCCACATTCTTCAAAGTAACGAAGTATTCCCCCTTCGAGCTGGAAGACGTTATCGAATCCGAGCCGTTCGATGAGTGGACCAGCTTTCTCGCATCGAATTCCACCGGTGCAAAACATGACCATCGGACGACGCTTGTCATCATCGGGAAGTCGACGTGCTGCTTCTTCGAATTGCCGGAAGTGTCGGATTCCAAGTTCTTTCGCGTTTCGAAAAGTACCTAGCCGCACTTCGTAATCATTTCGTACATCGAGCAGCGTCAGGTCGCGTCCTTGCGCGAGCCACTGGTGAAATTCGCGAGGGCTGACCTTTTGTGAAGTGTACCTCTCCGGAACAACACTCTCATCGTCGCATGGAATGATCTCGCGTTTGATTTTCACAAGCATTCGTCGGAACGGCTGATCTTCGGTGTAGCTTTCCTTCACCTCAATATCCACGAAGCGTGCATCGCTTCGAAGTTCACCGAGAAACTGATCGATTTTCACTCGACTTCCCGCAAGGAAGAGATTGATTCCTTCGGAGCTGAGAAGGATAGTACCTTTGAGGCCAAGACGAATTCCAGTGCTTTTGAGGGACGCACGAAGCTGCGGAAGATTGTCAAGGGCGACGAACTTGTAGGCGGCGATGTTGACGATCGGCTTGGATGAGCTAACTTTTGTTGTCGGATTTTGCGGTAGAGGCATGGAAATTGGGACAAAATATCGGGAAAATGACTTGGTTTGTCGTAAGTATAACGCCCGACCCCATCGAGTTAGAGGCCTAACGCTAGAATCTCCAAATGGCGATTCGCATTCAGCCGCAAAACGGAAGCAAACCATCCATGTAAAGCTCGCTTTGCAACATCCGTCGCTGATTCACACTGGATCTACTGGAGTTACCACATCCAACTATGGAAATCTTTGCTGAGGCCAGCTTCTCGTCGATATTCACGCGCGAATCGCTATATGTGGTGATGAGCCTGATCGTTATCGAAGGGTTGCTTTCCGTCGATAATGCATTAGCCATCGCCGCCCTCGCATCCCACTTGCCCGACAAGCAGCGCAAGCTTGCCATGACTATAGGATACGCGGGGGCTTATGGTTTTCGACTGCTAGCTCTTTTCATCGCGGATATCATCATCGGCAATCATTGGCTGATGGTGGCGGGAGCTGCGTATCTGATTTGGCTGATGTGCGATCATTTCGATGAAGACGAAGAATTGTCGCAACATCCCGACCGCCCATCGTCGCATTCCCATAGCTTGGCCAAGACCATCGTTTTGATCGCGTTTCTCGACTTAAGCTTGAGCTTCGATAACGTGGTTGCCGCTGTCGCGTTTGCGCGAGACAACATTTGGCTGGTGTATCTTGGGGTGACCATCGGCATCATTACACTCCGTTTGGTCGCTGGGTTCTGCCTGAAGTTGCTCAAGAAAGCTCCATGGTTGGAGCATACGGCGTTCATTCTGGTGGGCTTCGTCGGTATCTTGTTGTGTACCGAACTGTTTTGGGACGAGCTCGTCGGGCATGAATACCGACTGTTCGACCTTTCAATCGTCGAGGAAAGTAGCAAGGATCATTTTCACATTCAGAAAATCGTCAAGTTCGGCGGGATATTGGCCATCATTTTAGGACATCTCGCATACGAAAAAGTACCTGGAGCAAAGCCCATTTTCCGACCGTTCTTTGCTGTCCTCGAAGCGATCTTGGCGCTGTTCGCGAGAATCGTCGGACTCATCGCAAAAACGATCGTTCTGCCAATTATTTGGGCGGCGAACCGATTCCGTTCCATACCAAACACCCGTCCATAAAGCATCGAATCCGCTTCACACTGACCACCCGTTCATGAATTGCCTGTGCATCGCATTGAGTGTGCCAGTTCGGATGCCACCATCGCAGCAAGACACGCAAATTTGGCGAGCAACGTCCGTTCGCAACGAAGGATACTACGCCAATTTCGCTCTGGCCCCGCGGTTCAACGAAGATCGAGACTCCATTCGTGAACGCTAACCCGATTTTCTGTCCGTTTTGATCTGCCGCGTTTCCTATCTGCCGGAATCGCGTCGCTTTTGCGATCGCCGATTAGCGGCCGCACCATGAGCACGAATGTTAGCCATCCCGGATCGAGCGATCCGATTCTTCGTCGAGAGTGCCGTCAATCGCTGGTTCTTGGCATTCAACTGCGGTCGCGAAATCGACGTGAGAGAGGGATTCGGCGAGGCGGATTTGAGGCTCTTCACTGGTGAAGGAGGACTGGCTAAACGTACGCTTGACTTTTTCGTAGAAGCGGATGGCGTCTGAGTCGTCTTCTTTTTGCTCGCTGGAGCCTTTCCCTTGGCTTTTCGAACTGGGGTCTTGCTTTTCGTTGATTGAGAGCTTGCGGTTTTCGATTTCGCGATTTGGGTCTTAGCCGCCACGACGGAGGGTGAAGGAGATGGGAGAGCCGTCCCGCCACCGGTTCCAGCTTTCGAAACGGGTGACCGTGCCGAGGTGGAAGTTCGGTTCATTGCGACTTTCTCTTGCCCAAGTCCTTGTCGCATTTTCGAGCGATCCGCTTTATTCTCGATGCGACGATCCTTTCGGTTCGCTGGCTTGAGGCGAGTGGCGACCGGAGCCGCAGCAGCATTCGATTTCACGGCATCGATTCGATCGGTAAAAGTCGCCAAAGCTTGATTGAATAGCTTCACTTTCTCCTCGGTTCGGCGATTGCCAGCCACTTCGCGGCTCGCGTTGCGACTTTGCACGACTCGAGTCTGAGTCCTCAATTGATCTTCCCACTTGTCTCTCAATTCGCGAACCCTTCGCTGCCTGTCTTCAAGTTCAAGCAACGACAACTTCAAGATTGCCTTCGGCAGCGAATCTCGATACAGAGCCATTTCGGAGGAATTCAGTAAGGATTTGGGATTGGAAGTCTTGCTCACCGAACCGGAACTTTCTTGCAAGGAGATTTCTGTCGAAAGCGTAAAGCCGCACTGCAACGAACTCCGTCTTCGGCCAACGGATTGGGGTCATGACAGCGGACGACACAATGCACTTTCGGGATTCTTATTTCGAAGACAGGATTCTACCATCGAACTGACGTGAAGACAGTCCCCGACGGGCTGGATGAATGCCAATGAGAAATCGAGTGCCGGATGCTCGTGTGCTCGCGATCATGCAACTTGCGTTCCAAGGGGTGTAGTCATCTTCATTACTTCGTTTAGAATCGATTCCCTCGACAGTCTCGGAGCGAACAAGTCCTCCGCAGATTTCGCGAACGAAGGAAAATTTCCCTGTTTTTGGACAACGATGGCCCGCCGAGCGATTGGATAGACGATCATTATGATGCGTTCACACACCTGTGGAGAACTTCGACTGGATCACGTAGGACAAACTGCAGTGCTTTGCGGTTGGGTCGATCGTACTCGCGACCATGGCGGAGCGATCTTCATCGATCTCCGCGATCGATATGGCAAGACTCAAATCGTGGTTGGTCCTGATGCAGGGGCCGACGTATTTGAAACTGCTCAAAAACTTCGTGGGGAGGATGTTGTCAAAATTACGGGTCAGGTTGCCCGACGCTTGGAAGGGAAAACCAATGAGCGGCTTCCGACTGGCATGATTGAGTTGCGTGCCCAGGCGGTCGAAGTGCTGAACCGTGCAGTCACGCCGCCTTTTTTTCCCAACCAGGACGAGTTGCCGGCTGAAGAATTGAGGCTAAAGCATCGCTACCTCGATCTTCGTCGCGAAGAAAGACAGCAAGGATTGATGCTGCGTAGCGCGATCATCAAGTCCATGCGGGACTATTTCGAATCGCACCATTTTATCGATGTCGAAACGCCGATACTTGGTCGAAGCACGCCCGAAGGAGCGCGGGACTATTTGGTCCCCAGCCGCGTCCACCGACATCATTTCTTCGCGTTACCTCAATCGCCTCAATTGTACAAGCAGATACTGATGGTGGCCGGTTTTGATCGCTATGTGCAAGTCGCTCGTTGTTTCCGAGACGAAGACCTAAGAGCCGATCGCCAGCCTGAGTTCACCCAGTTGGACCTGGAAATGAGCTTCGTCGATGCCGAAGACATCATCGGCATGATCGACGGATTGATGGCGAAACTCGCCAAGCAATTCTTAGGATTGAAATTAGCCTTGCCTCTCCCGAGAATGACTTACGATGAAGCCATGAGGCGATTTGGTCACGACGCGCCCGACTTGCGGTTTGGAATGGAGATCGTGGATTTTACCTCGGCGGTTTCAGAATCAGCGTTTCGCGTTTTTCGATGGACGGTCGATAACGGCGGTTTCGTGCGAGGTATCAAAGCCGAAAAGTCGGCAGAGCACTTTTCGAGAAAGCGAATCGATGAACTGACAGAATGGTTGCAACGGGAGTATGGTGCGAAGGGTCTAGTTTGGTTCCGCGGTGAAGCGGATGGCAGCCTATGGTCTCCCGTCGCGAAAAATATCGAGCCAGCGATTCTCGATGCCATGAAGAGTGCGGCTGCAATGCAGCCTGGCGATATGCTATTCGTTGTTGCGGATTCCTGGTCGACCTCGTGTAAGGCCTTGCATGGCTTACGAAAGCGATTGGGAGCGGAACTTCGTCTGTACGACCCGAAACAGATGCATTTTTCTTGGGTGGTCGAGTTTCCCATGTTTGACTGGGATGACGAAGAAAAGCGGTGGGTGGCCATGCATCATCCGTTCACGGCTCCCCGCGACCAGGACTTGCCCAATCTCTTGACCAATCCCGCTGCCTGTCGAGCCAAAGCTTATGATCTGGTCATCAACGGCTACGAGGCAGGGGGGGGGACGGTCCGAATCCACAGTCGCGATATTCAACAGCAAGTGTTCGGGCTGTTGGGCATCGATGAAGCGACGGCTCGCGACCGCTTCGGCTTTCTACTCGAAGCACTTCAGTTTGGAGCGCCTCCACACGCAGGGATCGCCCTCGGTATCGATCGCGTTGTCATGCTGTTCACAGGACTGGACAACATCCGGGATTGCATCGCGTTTCCAAAAACGCAGCGAGCCATGGACCTCATGACCGAAGCCCCCGGTACCGTCGAACCGAAGCAACTCCGGGAACTTCATATCGATCTCGCAGCGACGAAACATTCTGAATAAATGGAATCGCCTCGACGTCACATTTTCGGGTAGCCACCAACCTCATTCACCTTTGACGCGTTTTGGTGCTTCCGGAGACGCTTTCTCTTGCTAGAGGTCGCGCGAAACTCGCAGTAGACGACGAAGACGACCTAGGCTCCCTGTTCGATGCCCATTACAAATGGTGTCTTACTGCTCTCAGAGGTCGATTGCCTTCCTAGGAAAGGGTTTTTGATTTCGGAAGGCAATGAACTCGTGAACTCCGTCCTCGAAAGAGGCATTCTATCGATGGCTGGTTTACGGAAAAACGCATTCCCGATGAACGAGCCATACGTTGCGGAAAAGCACGGGATCGCCGTGATCTTGAAATCGAATGGGTAAGGGTATTGGACCTTCCGGCTGACCGGCTCCCGTCTTTGCTTTCAGGCTTTGGCGGTAATGGACCGGCACCCCGTTGTGAATGACAGAAATCCTCGCTGGCACCAACTTGGTATGGCCGTCGTCGCTCCAAACCGGAGGCTCGAAATACAAATCGTAGGTTTGCCACTCTCCTGGAGCTAAACTGCAATTGATGTCCGGAGATCGCTGCCGATAGAGGGATGCACAACCATCGAAGGTTGGCTCCAGACCAAACGAATCCAAAATTTGAACTTCATAGCGCTGCTGAATGTAGATTCCGCTATTGCCTCGCTGTTGTCCCTTTTGACCCGCCATGACTGGTACGCGAAATTCCAAATGCATCTCAAATGCTTGAACGGGAAACGCAGTCTCCGCACCAACGGCCAGTGCGCCACTTTCATCGATCTGAACCTTTTCAAGTTGGTTTGGCTCGCCCGATTGACTGAATAAGACAATCGCGTTGGGAGGAGGTTTCCGGTGCATCGTGACGCCGCTTCGACGAATCTTCTGCAACCGCCAGCGGCGTCCGTCCTCATGAGCAACGCTCATCTGATTTTCCGCGATGAACACCTTGTAACCGTGTCCCTCAAGCTGCCAATATCCCTCCCCTTTTCGTCCTTCGATCAAAATGGAGTCGCCTTGCTTCCAACCGGTCGCGGGGAGCCCTCTTTGGAATACACGACCGACGGGAAGGTCCTCCGGCAATACCGTCAAATGCAGTCCGAGCTTCGAACCCTCCGATACTTCCGTTCCTTCATACTCACCGATCCATGTCGCGTTCACAATGCTATCGGATTGCCATCCAAAGGTGGCTTGATCTTTGCCGAGGATCATGACCCAAAGAACCGAACAGACCAAGATGCGTGTCGACTGCATGACCGGACTTTTCTCCAAGCTTCGAGAGGCTCACCGCAGACTACTAAACTCTATCAGTGTAATCAGAATCGATTCGCGTACGAATCTTGGAGACTTGCTGAATGCAAGTCCTTCCAATGTCGGGGAAACGTCCGCCGCGTGCTGCAAGCCCATGGGAATTGCGTCGCCCGTCCATCAGCACAGCGGAATGGGCAGCCATGAGCTAATTTTGAAGCCCATCTACTTCGTGTTGATCAGCCGCAGCTACATCGCAATCGAACAGATAGGCGACGCGAGCCGCTCGCCCATTCTGAGCCTTCAGACATGCAGAGACAATGCCTGCGCAACGGCAGTACCCATATCGGCGGGGGTGGGGGCGACCGTAATCCCAGCAGCTTGGAGAGCTTTGACCTTTTCCGCCGCCGTTCCCTTCCCACCAGAGATGATGGCACCGGCATGACCCATGCGGCGTCCCGGAGGTGCAGTTTGACCACCGATGAAGGCAGCCACTGGCTTGGTGACATGCTGGCGAACAAAGTCAGCAGCTCGCTCCTCCGCGTCTCCACCAATTTCGCCAATCATCAGAATAACTTCGGTCTGATTGTCTTCTTGAAATCTCTTGAGGAGGTCGATGTACGAAGTGCCAACGATGGGGTCGCCACCAAGACCGACGCACGTGGACTGTCCAAGCCCGAGCTTGGAGGTCTGCCAGACCGCTTCGTAGGTGAGCGTGCCTGACCGACTCATGATGCCGACCTTGCCGGGTTGATGAATGTATCCTGGCATGATGCCGATCTTGCACTCACCGGGGGTGATAACGCCGGGGCAGTTGGGACCGATCAACACGGACTGACTGCGACGTGCGACTTCGTAAACGCGCACCATGTCCATCACCGGAATACCTTCCGTGATCGCACAAATGATTTCAATGCCTGCGTCGATGGCCTCAAGAATGGCATCTGCGGCAAAGGGGGGAGGTACGAAGATCATACTGGCGTTGGCACCGGTTGCATGCACCGCTTGCTCGACCGTATCAAAGACAGGGAGACCTTCCGTCATTTCGCCACCTTTTCCGGGCGTGACGCCTCCCACCATTTTCGTGCCGTAATCTCGGCAAGCCAACGTATGGAACAGGCCGGACTTACCGGTGATGCCTTGACAAATGACACGCGTTTCTTTGTTGACCAGAATGCTCATGGACGAAAAATCGATCTGTGGAGGTTATCAGGAATGAATGGTTCGGCGACGATCAGCTGGGTTTGGTTCGATCCTTGACGGCAGCCACGATCTTTTTGGCAGCATCGCTTAAGTCCTCGGCAGGAATGACTTGGATACCGCTTTCACGCAGTTTCTTCTTGCCTTCTTCGACTTCGGTACCTTCAAGGCGAACGACCAATGGGACATCGAAGCCAATTTCCTTCGAAGCTTCGATAATGGCAGTTGCAATCGTCGTGCATCGCGCGATGCCACCGAAAATATTTACAAGAATTCCTTGGACATTGGGATCGGACAAAATGATCCGAAAAGCTTCCGTGACCTGCTGTGTGTTCGCTCCGCCACCGACGTCGAGGAAGTTGGCCGGATTGCCACCATGGTATTTGATGATGTCCATGGTCGCCATGGCTAGTCCAGCACCGTTGACCAAGCAGCCAATGTTCCCATCGAGTTTGATGTAACTGAGTCCCGTGTCCGAAGCACGAACTTCCGCCGGCTCTTCTTCGGCTAAATCTCGCAGCTCTTTGATTGCCGGATGCCGGAACAACCCGTTATCGTCAAAGGTCACTTTCGCGTCGAGTGCGATCATCTTTTCGTCGGAGGTGATCACCAGCGGATTGACTTCGACCAGGGAACAATCGTTAGCGACGAAGAATTTGCACAACTTCTTCATGAAGTCTTCCGCACTGCGGGCCGCCGCGCCTCGGATGCCAATCGTTGCACAAAGCTTTCGAGCTTGGAAGCCTTGCAAGCCGGCATCGGTATCGAATAATTCCTTGAAAATCTTCTCGGGTGTTTCCTCAGCGACCTTCTCGATTTCGACTCCACCTTCGCTGCTAACCATCAGAACGGGCTTGGCCGCCACGCGATCGAGCACGATCCCCAGATACAACTCGCGAGCGATTGAACAACCTTGCTCGACAAAGACTCGATTAACTTTGCTTCCGCTTGGACCAGTTTGAATCGTCACCAAATGATTTCCGAGAAGGTTACGAGCAACTTGTTCAGCTTCGTTGGCCGAACGGACGAGTTGCACGCCGCGTTGACTCGGATTTTCAAGAACGGTACCTTTCCCTCGACCTCCGGCATGTATTTGGGCTTTGACGACGGCGAGCGGTCCGCCCAGTTTCGTGAAGGCTTGTCTTGCCTCTTCAGGAGAGGATGCAGCAACTCCGTCAAGGACGGCGATTCCCGTAGATCGAAAGAGCTCTTTGGCTTGGAATTCGTGTATCTTCATGGGGCACTTTGGTTCGTTTACCGATGCCTGTTCCGTTTTCAATGGAGGACCGAAGCGAGCTGGATCGAAAGAGCTTGCTTTCTTCGCCTCTGTTCTTTTTCAGGCAATGTTAAAAGCCAAAGATTATGCTGGATATACGTGGCCTGGTCAAGGATGCCCAAAGTTAGGCCTCATCAAAAACTCATGTCGCCGTGAATACTCGCGATTGATAAACTCTTTCAGGACGAGGTCTCGTTCAATTCAACGATTTCTCGACTCGTTTTGTCCGTTGTGACGTTTAAGGCAGGGAGCCGAATCGATATTCGTGGAGTTTATCGATGTGTCGACGAATCGGCGGGACAACGGCTACGCCTTGGTGAAATTCTCCGGTTTGGAAGCCTCAGTCAACGGTTTGGAAGCCTCAGTCAAGTCAGCGGGGAAAGCGAAGGAGTCTTCCAAATAGGACAAAATTGCACTTGGACATTCAATAGCTCAGTTCACGGAAGATGATCAGAAAGCTTCGCCACTTCGTCGTTTATTCCATCGCACGCTGTACCTTGGCATTCATTCAGTCGCTCAGCTTGGATTGCTGCGAGCGAATGAGCGATCAAGTCGCCTGGCTCTTCACGTACGTGATTCCCATTCGGAAACAGATCACCGAAACGAATCTGAAGCGAACATTTCCCGAGATGAGCCAACGCGATCTCGATCAGTTGCGGTTTCGAATGTGGCGGCACCTTTCACTGATGATCTGCGAGATCGCTCATGCCATGAGAAAGCTTCGTCGTTCCAACTGGCACGATTATGTGCGCATCGTGGACCGTCGTCATCTGGTGTCCGTCATTTTAGATGATCGAACCAATATCCTCGTTTCTGGTCATTTTGGGAATTTCGAAATATCAGGGCGAGTCCTTGGGATCTTTGGAATTCCGGTGACCTCGATTGCGAGACCGTTGGATAACCCTTATGCCGAGCGATATCTCTCGACCATTCGATCCGAGCATGGCCAGACATTTTTGCCGAAAGATGGCAGTGCGGCAGAGATTCAAGCGTTTCTCAGCACGGGAGGCACGCTCGCTCTCTTGGCGGACCAACATGCTGGAGCGAAAGGATGCTGGGTGAGTTTTCTAGGGCGCCCGGCGGCATGCCACAAAGCGTTGGCTCTGTTTACGCTGAGTAGCGGCGCTCCAATGACCGTTGCCTACACGCGGAGATTGCATCGAATGATGCAGTTCGAGATCGGCGTTACAGGAATTGCCGACCCGAAATTTCCAGCGTCTCAACTCGCAAACGTCCAGTCGCTGACGCAATGGTACAATGATTGCTTGGAAGTTTTTGTTCGCAAAGATCCCGAACAATACTGGTGGCTGCACAATCGGTGGCGCGAGCCTCCCCCACGTTTATTGCGGCAGGCACAAAAAGCTGCTTGAGTCATCTCGCTAATGAAACTCACCACGGTCTCTTTCCATGATCCGATCGAGAACTTGGCGTTCGACGAAGCACTGCTGGAAGAAGCGGATCACGCCTCCGAACCGTTCGAGGTGCTTCGGTTTTGGGAGCAAGCAACTTACTGCGTTGTGCTGGGACGGTCGTCCCAACGGGATGTCGAAGTCAATCTTGCCAATACTGTTCAGGACCTCGTGCCAATCTATCGTCGCGCGACTGGTGGAGCCAGCGTTGTGATCGGTCCCGGTTGCTTGCTCTTTTCACTGATCCTTTCACTTGACCGCCGTCCCGATTTACGCTTCGTCGATCAAGCCCATCGCTATGTCATGTCACGCATCCGGCAAACGGCGACTCGCTTCCATCCCGACGTGAGCGTCGACGGCATTTGCGACCTGGTCCTTCACGGTAGCAAAGTTTCCGGCAATGCTCTCAGGATCAAACGCCGAGCATTGCTCTATCACGGCACGTTGCTTTACAACTTTGATTTGAGTCGGATCGAATCCTACCTGCGAATGCCCCCGAAGCAACCGTACTACCGAGAGGGACGGAAACACCGTGATTTTGTAGCCAATCTTTCGATCGATATCCTCGAATTTCAATCGCAATTCGCTCGCGATTGGGAAACGTGCGGCGATCTCGACCCGTTGCCACAGGATCGATTTTACAAGCTTCTGAATTCCAGGTATCGCCTCGCTTCCTGGCACTCCGGGGAGTAATGTCCGTTTGCGATCGACGTTGATGCCCTCATTGGACACCGGCCCCCAACAAGCCAACCTTCTGATAACTGGATGTCGCTCCCAGTTCGGGTGCTCCCTGCCAGTTCGTTCTTGAGATTAGACGTTGTCAGCGTGGGGAACGGAATGATTTCGTTAATTTTTTTGGCGTCTCTTGACTTTTACTACACCTGTCGTATAAACTACTACGATCGTAGTAAAAGGAAGTTTGCGGCGCGGATCGTGCCGCAGCTTTTGCACTTCCAACACTCAACCTGTCTCAACTTCTAGTACGAGTATCTCGGAGGCAATGAAGTAGGCCAGTCATGAACCGAAAACAAGTAAAGCTTTCTCCAGGCGAGATGGAGATCATGAGCGTTCTCTGGCAGCAGGGGGACCTGACGCTGTCGGAGTTCCACCGAGCGATTGGAAGACCGATCGGTTATACAACCATTCAAACGCGGTTGAACCGGCTTGCAGAAAAGGGGTTGGTGACGCGAACGGACGAACGGCCTTGCAGATATCGCGCTGTTGTCCAAGCGGAGGCGGTCAGTGCAAATCACCTGCAGGATTTGGTTCACCGGGTTGCCGGCGGCAACATCATTCCCCTGGTAGCTCAATTGGTTGGTGACCGCAATTTGAGCCGAGAGGAAATTGCTGAATTGAAAAAGATTGTCCTTGATGCAGAACGTCGAACAAAGGTGTCCCCATGATGTCAACAGTAACTTCGCTCAGTTTGATTGCTTTGCAAAATGCTCTCTTCGTTGCCGTTGCGACGTTTGCAGTCGTCGCGGTGATTCGAGCTTTCCGGCTTCGATCGACCGCGCTTCATCAATGGCTGTGGATGATCGCACTTCTCCCTGGAGCGTGCCTGATCGATTTCGCGATCCGTCTGCCGATTTCGCTGCCGACTCCGTTGACCTCGAAGATGGACTTAGCCCGGTCGGTTTCTCTTCAGTTGATTCAGGGGCCAAGCTCCCGTTCGTCGATGTCTGAGCGAAACTCGCGTACAGGTAGTCATCGGGGATCGTTCGAACGCAAGCATCAGGAGGGAAGCAACAACGCTCGTTCATCCTCCTTCGCGCAGTCCGGGTCGATTTCGACGGAACGTCCCGTTGAGGGAATCGAACCAGGTCAAATTTCTCCTGAGCAAAAATACCAGCTGGTGATGCAATCAGCTCCTTTCCGGACAACCCCTAAGCCCGAGAATAACAATGATTTCTACGAAGCCATCGGTACGGCTTTACCGGCTGAAACAAGTGGCGCCCATTCGTCAGGAGGCGGATTCTTGAGTGGGGCGCCAGGTCACTTCGAACAAGGCAGCCACTCGAGGGTGGTCTCGGTGATGGGTCAAGATGATCGAGCAAAGTCGTTATGGTCCGCTGTACCGCCGATAAGTTTTCGCACGCTGTTCGGCTGTCTTTGGGTGGTTGGCGTTGTCGTGCTGGCCATGCGATGGGGACTGCAATGGGTGCTGCTGCAAATCGAACTGAGAGAGGCCTCCAGCGCTCCAGGCGAATGGCAACGGGAATGGCGAAGAGTCTTAGCGGAGCGGCGATTGGATCGACCAATTCGATTACTGCGTCACTCCAATCTGGGGCCTTTTTTGACGGTGACGCCGCTCGGTGCGGTCGTCGTCGTGCCTGACGATTACTGGGAAGAGTTAACCGAGAGCGAGCGGAAAGCTGTTTTGAGGCACGAGCTTCGTCATTATGAGCGCGGTGATCTTTGGCTCTCCGTGGTAGCCGACTTGTTGCTCATTCCTCAATGGTTCAATCCTCTCGCCTGGCATGCGCGGCGTCGATTGGATGAGTGCATCGAGCTGAACTGCGATGAACAATCACTGAAGCGAGAGGAAGAGCGGGCCGCATTTGCCAAAGCGTTGCTCAAACTGGTGGAGTTTCCGAGTTTTCGTTGGTCGGGGGTTAAGGCTGCCAAGAATTCCTCGATTGGTCTTCGCATTCGAAAACTGTTATTACCGTCCGCTAAACGAGATTCGACTTGGCTCCAACTGGTCGCGGTCACATGCACTGTCATGGTAGCATCGCTGGTGCTGATTCGTTTTGAAGCCGCAGCGAGTTCGACGTTATCGCCGTCTGCTGACGAGCTTGCGGACGCTGGCGAAGTGAGTTCAGAGGCTTTGTTGGAAACGGCTGCTGCGACCGATGGAGAGTCCGATCTCGACAGCTTCGTCACACGCTTGGACTTGAAGAACGATTCAACGGGAAAACTGAAAGACTTGGCAGCTGCTTTACAAAAAGAGTCGGGTAAGCTTGCCCTTCGAGAGCGAGCGACGAGTTTCGAAGAGCAACTGCGGCAGCAAGCCGAATCGGAACCGATACCCAGAATACTGCGCAATTACTTTGATCAGAAAGATGGGCGTTTCGTACTGAAGGCGAATCAGCAATCGCACGTCGAACAGTTTGCGAAAGAATGCCAGGAGTTCGAGTCAGATACTGCCAGTATCGATGGATTACTCAAGTCGATCGCGAATCGCTTGGAAGGTTCCGACGAAACAACGCAATTGGTCAAACGATTCCTCATGGATCCCATCGCAGCCACGGTCCTCTATAGTGACTGGGTGCGAGCGGAAGTACGGCCTGACTACAAAGCCGTGATCGAGCAACTGTCCGATTATTTCGTGGTGAATCGCGAAGGACAACTGATTCCTCGCCCCGGATCCGATGGAGATAGTCGGGAAATTCTCCGGCAGCTCGAGCGGGTTCATCAATTGTCCGCGCGATTTCAGCGGGATCTCGCCGAGTGGGCTTCCGACTTGTCGCAGAAACATCCTCTCTCCGCGAAGATTCGTGAGGCGATGAATCATCCGTCGTTCGCTATCTATCAAGCACTGGATCATGCCGAAGACGATTATGCCATGGATCAAGTGATCGAAGAATATTTCGAATACATCGAGTACATGTTTGAAGATCGAGCCGACGGCCTGGTTCCGAATGAGGATCGGGAAGCGGAGTGGAACGAGCGTTTGCAGGAGATTCAAACCATGAGAACGGTTGGAGGGCGGCTGAAACCCGTTTTGGCTCAAGTTGCCGCTAATTTGGAAGCGATCGACGACTTGGGTAAGCGATGGCAGAGAGTACTACCGACCGAACTTTTCAGCTCTTGGTTGGCGTCGGAAATGAACATCACTTCGAGTGATCCCAAGCAAAACGCGGAAGACTATTTGATGCAGTTCTTCAGTGAAACGGCAGAGGGTAAGCTTTCCATCAATACCGACCGGAAAGACGAATTTGAAGGTCGCATTCGCGACTGGTTACGCGATGGGAGATCGCTTCGGAGGCGAGGCTCCGAGATCGTGGCCTTTGCGGACCAGTTAGCCGACCCCAAGCTGGCATCGGCGTACAAGTCACTTGCCGGCAAGAGCCTTCTGCTCCGTTTGATACGAAGCGAGCTGGCCCGCGAGTACTTTGATGGGTTGGGAGCTTGGATTGAGGAGCACTTTGAGGAAACCGACGACGGCTATCTGCTCAAAGAAGGTCACGAGTGGGAAGTCGATAACTTCCTGACGCGGGTTGCCGACATCGAAAAGGAGACCGAGAGCAATGATTTCTAGGATTTCTATTCTCGGCCTTTCACTGATGGCGGCCTGGGTGGGATGTGCACTCCTCCACGCCTCGGAGATCGCTGAACGGATCGATGCGATCTTATCGCGTGAATACGAACAGCGGGGAATCGAGCCGAGCCCCCTTTGTTCCGACGAAGTATTTCTGCGTCGCGCAACCATCGATTTGGCGGGAAGGATTCCCACGCTCAATGAGATTGAACAGTTCCGGCGCGATCCCAACCGTGCGGAAAAGATTCAAGAATTGGTTAAATCCAACCAGTTCGCCTCAACTTTCGCGGATAGTTGGACATCGGTCTTTTTGGGACCAACCCGAGAATATGGAATCGATCGTGAAGCATTTCGAGTCTGGATTTACCAATGCCTTCGCGAGAACATGCCCTATAACGAGATTGCCAAGTTGATGATCGCTGGTAGAGGCCAAGCATCGCTGGATGGTAACGTTAATTTCTTGGTCCGCTATCAAGACGAACCGGCGGTTCGCGTCTCTCGTTTGTTTCTTGGAGTCCGGTTGGATTGCGCTCGCTGTCACGATCATCCGTTCGACCGATGGACGCAGGAGCATTTCGAGCAGATTTCGAAATTCTATCGGGGACTTCGGGTGCGCGACCTGTTAGGGGAAGATCGAGAAGTTTTTGATGACCTAGCGGAGACGCGCCGAGTCCATCCATCCGAGCTGCCCGTGTTTTTTACCGGTGCCAAGCCGCGCACAGCGATTTGGCGCGATGAGTTCGCCTATTTTACGACTCGCAGCAGACCGTTTGCGCGAGTCTTTGTGAATCGGTTGTGGCACCAGCTTGTCGGTCGAGGCATCGTCGACCCACCGGATGATTTCCACTCGGAGAATCAGCCGAGCAGCCGAGAACTGCTCGAGTTTCTAACCGATGCTGCAATCGATGCGAAATTCGATATCCGCAAGATGGTTGTCGCGATCTGTGGTTCCAAGGCTTATCAACGTTCATCGGTGAGCCATCCGGTTTCCCTGGATGCTGTTCGCTTGTTTGCTGTAGGTACCCGAAAACCGTTGACCCCAGAGCAATCGATCGACTCCTACGCAGTCGCGTTGGGAGTCCCTGTGGATCGGCAGTATCGACAGGCTTTTTTGCGGCAAGTTACCGAATCGGATAGCTCCGATGCTTCCGGAAGTTGGCAGTACAACGAGACCGTGCAAGCGTTGATGAATCGAATTACCACGCCACTGATCGTGACGAAAGGTTCGCTGGACGAGGTTTTTCTGCGGGCGCTAACTCGGTTGCCAACGGAGCAAGAGCGTACGATCTGCAAAGGTAAGCCTTTGGAGGATATCGCCTTTGCCTTGGTGCATTCCAATGAATTCTTTTTTCGACCTTGAGGAGATGGGACCATGCATGTTTGTCGAAGGCAGATTTTAGGCGCAGGTTTTGGTGGCTTGTTCGCGCTGGCGTGGCGTCGGAAGTTAGATGCATTTTTTTCCATTGGGAAGTCGCATTCGAAACGATGTATCGTCCTTTGGATGTCGGGCGGTCCCAGTCAGTTGGAAACCTTTGACCCGAAACCCGGAACGCGCAATGGAGGCGAATGCCGTGCCATTCCGACCGCCGTCCCCGGAACGCATATCGCGGAAACGCTTCCCGAGGTTGCACGCCACTTGGACAAGCTGTCGATTATCCGAAACTTGACTTCCAAAGAAGGTGATCATGACCGCGGGCATTATTACCTCCACACGGGCTTTACTCCGGTTCCTTCCTTCCCGCGACCGACCCTCGGCTCCGTGGTATCGAAGCATGTGGAGGACAGCGATATCCCTCGGTTTGTGACTCTCGGAGGTAGCTCGATCGGACCGGCGTTTATGGGCCCCGATCACGCGCCGTTTGCCATTAGCGATCCCGAGCAAGCACGCTTTTTGCTGGAAGAAGTTCGTCGCCGCCGAAATCGGCTTGCGCTCCTCAACCAGCTTGGCGATGTTTCCCCTGTCAAATCGGAGACGGCCATGGTTGCTCGGCGGAATGCTATGTTTCAACGCATCGAACGACTCGTGGGAACCCGTTTCGTGGATGCGCTCGACATCGAACGAGAATCCGATTCGGTTCGCCAAAAGTACGGCGAAGACGACTTCGGACGTAGGTGCTTGCTGGCCAGGCGATTGATTGAGTCGGGGGTGCACTTTGTCGAGGTCGAGCTGGGAGGCTGGGATACGCACGCTGACAATTTCCGCTCAGTGAAAGAACTGTGCGGACCGTTGGATCGCGCGTGGTCGGCTCTCATGGAAGACCTGTCGAGTTCAGGGCTTCTCGAAGAAACCATGGTTGTTTGGATGGGGGAATTTGGAAGGACTCCCAACATCAATGGACAGAATGGACGGGATCATTTCCCAGACGTAACTCCGGTTGTTGTGGGAGGAGGTGGCATTCAGGGCGGGCGCGTCATCGGCCAAACCTCCGCCGATGGTTCGAGCATCGAAGGGCCCAGCTACCGAGTCGCTGATTTGTTCGCAACGCTGCTGCACCCGTTCGGCGTGTCACCGGATGCCGAATTCCGCACGGACTTCGACAGTCCCACCTCGGCCACAGACGATGGCAAGGTGATCAAAGACTTGCTGTGACCGATGGTGCCTCACCAGAGAATTGATACTCGAATTCGCTTACTGGCGTCGGTGATCGCCGCCTTCTTTAAGTCGAACGGAAGAGCATCTTTGCCTGTGCAAATCGCAAGCGTCAACGGTCCCTTTGACTTTAAGCAATGTCGCAGTACCGTGACGAGAACGAGAATCAATACATGCATGCTCTGACCTACCGCAGTGCTCCTATCAATTGACAGTCACCGTTAGGGAGCCTTGAAACACCAGTGATCTTGCAAGTCAACAATTCGAACTCCCGGTTACCAGCGGCTTCGAACCGGAGAGGTGTGTAGCGGCAAGTGGTCCCCTGCCACACTTGCTGCTGACTCGAATCGTATGAGTTCGGTGTTTCAACGAGAACCTTGACCGTTTCGCCAATAAGCGATCGGCCGTAGTCGCTTTGAAGCTCGCGCTCGACATCCCGCAATCGTTCTACGCGCTGATACTTTACTTCGGGATCGATCTGATCGGGGTAGGTCGCGGCTTCTGTTCCTTTTCTGGGCGAAAACGAAAAGATGTGCATCTTGGAGAATTGGGCCGAACGGCAAGTTCGGATCGTCGATTCAAAATCTTCGTCGGTCTCCCCCGGAAAGCCAACGATGACGTCAGTGGTAATGGCAGGCTTATGCATATTCTCCCGGATCAAGTCGCAACGATCGAGAAACATTTTCGTCGACCAGCGTCTTCTCATGCGACGCAATACCGAATCGCTGCCGCTCTGCAAGCAAAGATGAAAATGAGGAGCGATACGCTCAGGATGATCCGCTACGACCTCAATCAGTCTTCGGGGAACTTCCGTGGCCTCGATACTTGATAAGCGAACGCGAAAGTTTCCTGGTAGCTTTACTACACGTTCGAGCAAATCAGCCAACTGAATCCACTCCGAGGCTGGCTTGAGCCGATTCCAGTCCAGACCGTAATGCCCTAAATGGATGCCGGTGAAGATAATCTCGCGGAAGCCACTATCTGTCAGACGACGGATTTCGTCCAAGATGTGATCGACCGGGCGACTCGAGAGATGGGGACGAACGTAAGGAATGATGCAGTAGGTGCATCGCAGAGCGCATCCATCTTGAATCTTCAAGAAAGCACGATGTCGATTCGAGAAACTCGTTAGACCATCGGGGACGTCGCGGACGCCGTTTCTTCCAAGCCAATCTGGAAGTTCGCGTTTATCGAGAATGAGTTCGGAAACTCCAGGAAGCTTCGCAACCTCCTCCGGTGCACGGGTAGCATAGCATCCCATCACCACGATTCGAGCACCGGGATTTTCGCGGTGCAGCCGACGAATAGCCTGGCGACTCTTACTATCCCCCTCAGCGGTCACTGTGCAGGTATTGACGAGACACAAATCAGCCGATTGTCTATCCGCAGCATCTTGATATCCGATTCCCATCAGAGCTTGGCGAACATGTTCGGTCTCGTACTGATTGACCTTGCAGCCGAGGGTAAGGGTCTTCAGGCTAGCGGGCATGGATCAGTCAGCGTGCTCCGGTTCAATCGAGCAATACATACTTCCTTTGCTCTTCATGCTGAGTGGATCACGGCCGAACGAGCGAATCTGGTCTCGCTTGAGTTCCGCATGTTCCCGAGTGGTGGTAAGGACAATCGAGCGTCCCGACGTATCGACCTCGCGGGCAATCTGATAAGCTCGTTCATAGGTGGCTCCGAAAAGCATTTGTATCATCCGAACCACATACTCGTACGTGTGCTCGGGATCATCCCAAAGCACGACATGGTACCGTGGTTGCCTTTTCGGTTTTTGCTTCTGCTCAGGTTGTACGACTTCCAGAACGGATGTTGTATCTGACATGCTTGACTACTCCTGAAGTCAAAACAGACAAAATTGCGTCAGGACCTAGTCCCGCTCAGACCAGGACGCAAAAGGGATCTCGCGGGCGGAATCAGCAACCTTCCTAGAATCCGAAAACAAAGTAGCGGTGGTGCGACTCTCCCAATCGAGAACATCGCTATATTGTAAAGCCTCGACGGGGTGTTTTGGCAAGCAGAATTTCCTTTTTCACAGAAAAGAATCATGGCTACTTTTTCGGCAATCGATCAGCATCTTGAGCATAATCGTCAAAGTCACCTGGATCGACTGTTCGAGCTCCTTCGCATTCCGAGCGTGAGCTCCGATCCGTCCCACCAGCAGGATATGGTCACGGCAGCGGAGTGGGTGCGTGCGAGTTTCGCTGCCATCGGTCTGAAGACGGAACTCATTCCGGGCGATGGTCCATCGATGGTGTACGCTGAAACGGAACCCGTACCCGGGAAGCCGGTGGTGCTGGTGTACGGTCACTACGACGTTCAACCTGCCGATCCGTTGGATTTATGGAACACCCCTCCCTTTGAGCCACAGGTGCGAGACGGGAACATCTATGCTCGCGGAGCGACTGACGATAAGGGTCAGTTCCTAACGCATCTCTTCAGTGTGGCTGCGTGGTTGGAATCAGGTCAAAAACTGCCGTTGCAAATCAAGTTTCTCATCGAGGGCGAAGAAGAGAAAGGGAGCGAAGTGCTAGCTCATGCTTTGCCAGGGTTACGCGAAAAGCTTGCCTGTGACGTCATCGTGATCAGCGACGGTTCGCAGTATGGTCCTGGACAGCCGGCAATAACTTATGGTCTTCGAGGAATCGCCTATTTTGAATTGCGGGTTCGGGGTCCCAAGCAGGATTTGCATTCTGGCACCTTCGGCGGCTCCGTAACCAATCCCTGCTTAGCCTTAGCCAATTTGCTGTCAGCGATGAAATCAGCAGAGGGCAAGGTGCAATTGCCCGGATTCTATGACAGCGTCCGACCAATTGAAGAAAGCGAACGGAAAATGTGGGCTTCGCTTGGATTCTCCGACGAGGAGTTCGCGAAGAAACTGGGCGTGGCGGCCCTGACTGGCGAAACTGGCTATAACAATCTCGAACGTCGATGGGCGAGACCCACCTTCGAAGTCCATGGTCTCTTTGGCGGCTACCAAGGCGAAGGCAGCAAGACAATCATTCCCAGTTGGGCAGGTGCCAAGATTAGCTTTCGATTAGTTCCGAATCAACAACCCGAGGAAGTCGCCAAGCAACTTCGCGCGTTCGTTGCTGCCAACACGCCTCCCGGCGTTTCCGTGGAAGTAATTGATCTACATGGAGGCAAAGGAGTCGTGGTTGACCCGAAAAGCCGGTTCATGGCGGCGGCTCAGAAAGCGGTCACCGAAGGCTTTGGCAAAGAAGCCGTGTTGATTCGCGAAGGTGGCTCGATCCCGATCGTGTCGCAAATGGTCGAATTGACCAAGGCCGACGTGCTCCTCATTGGCTGGGGACTCGACGACGACGGAGCCCATAGTCCCAACGAAAAATTCTGTTTGGCAGATTTTTATCGTGGGATCAAAGCCAGCACGCGCTTGTGGGAGTATTTGGCTAGCGCTGAAAAATAGGAAGATAACCGCGGTCGAGTTGCAACATGATTAGGTTGCACGCGGTGACATACACTGGGCTGATCTGTCCCTCCCAGGAACCGTCGGACTTTTGTTCACTTGCAATGCGATCGTAGAGCCGGTTGCGAAACGGTATCCATTCGGTATCACCTTGTCGATAGACGACCTGCGAGTAATACAGATACGTATAGTGCCAATGTCCAAACGCTTCGGCTTCATTGTTGATGTCGTTGAGCTTCTGTTTGGCGTAGGCCAACATCGTGGGGACGTATTTGCTTTCGTAGTCTCCGGCGTTGTAAAGACAAGCCAGGGCAGCCGCCGTGATGGCCGGGCGCGACGAGCCCATTTGCTTGCTGGAATAACTGATTCCGCCATCGGCATTTTGGCAACTGTAGATATAGCGTTTCGCGGCTTCGATGATTTCTCCGGGTACAGGGATACCCGCATTACGACAACCGCGAAGCCCTTGAACTTGAGTGATGGTGGTTGAACCTTCATCGTAATCATTGCCGTCTTGGGCGCTGATATAACCCCAGCCGCCGGACGTCGTCTGCGCGCGAGCGCAAAACGTGACCGCTCGGTTCAGTACATCGACGATTTCCTGGCGTCGATCCGCGAATCCCTCTTCGCCAAGCACCTGCGACAAGAAAAGCATCGAGAACCCGTGGCCATAGGTATAGCGGAGGTCGCCAGCAGGTTCCCCAATAAGACCGTTATTCCGACCCTTGCTGAGGATAAAGTCGGTCGTTCGGCTGATGTACTTGGCATAGGGACCCTGGACGGCCGTCGAGCCGGAACAAAGCATTGCCGTACCTGCAAGAGCGGCCACTGCAGTCGGATAGGGCGGTGTATTCCATTGGCCGCGGGTGGATTGTGTGCGCGCAAGATAGTCCAATCCGCTCCGAATCGCAGAATCCCAGCTCGGTTTGCGGCTCTCTCGAACTTGCGATCCCTGGGTCGGCATCGCAACACCTCCTTTGCCGCAGAGACAAGTCGCGGTGCCCGCCAAGGCTGACCGAAGCCAATTTCGTCGATTCCAATACACTTGCGTTATTCCCTCTTCCATGCATTCAGCCGAGCTTAGGTGAAAATACATTAGCCCGACGTATAAGTGTGGCGAGCAACTGTGATCCGTCGCAAACGGAGCGGGTTAGGATTGGTCAAAATTCCATCCACTCGCATCAGCAACTCGCCCCAAAAGCCATCGAAGCTGCATTGTTTACCGCAATTCTAGACGAAGCGTGTTCAATTAGCCAACAGCAATGGCTTTGCTTGCGGTTCGCGGATCGGATGCTGCAAGCAGTGAGCCTGCATTCATCGCCTGAATACCTTGAGCGATGGCCAGCACTTTCGCTGATTTCATCGAATGCCCTAGACTTCTCAGACCATCGACCGTCTCCGATTCCATCGTCGATTCGAAGAGGAGTTCATTTGGACGCCACTGATGATGGATGCGTGGTGAGCGAATCGCTTCGTCGATCGGCTGTTGAAGATCGATCACGCGAAGAAGGTTGAGAAGCGTAGCGGTGATGATACGAGGGCCGCCTGCAGCTCCGCAAGTGAGAAACGGAGTGCCGCTTGAATCTGAAACGATGGTCGGACTCATGCTTGAGAGAGGTCGTTTGCCCGGAGCGATTTCATTGCGGACCGCACCAACCAAACCAAAAGCGTTCGGAGTCCCAGGTGCGATGCTAAAATCGTCCATCTGATTGTTTAGAACAACACCGGTTCCCGGTACCACAATCTTGCTTCCAAAAAATGTATTGATTGTTGACGTGATGGCGACCCAGTTCCCTTGGTCGTCTGCGGCAGTCAAATGTGTTGTATGCTTCTTCTCGGAGAATCGCCCCAAGTCTTCATTGGGCAGGGCATGTCCAGCAACTTCAGCCACCGCATCGACCAGAATCCTCTGGCTGAGCTGGCGGCAGTAACTGGGATCGATCAATCCAACTGGGACCTGGGCGAAGTCAGCGTCTCCCAGCCAGTAGGCTCGGTCCGCGAAAGCCAACTTCATCGCTTCGCCCACCACATGATAAAACGTCGTGGGAGATTGGAGATAGAGCGATGGCAGATCGAATCGTTCGAGCATCATCAACATTTGCGCGATATGCACTCCGCCGGAACTTGGTGGCGGAAAGCCAACCACCGTGTAACCGCGGTAGGATGTTCTGATGGGTTGGCGCACTTTGACAACGTATCGTGCGAAATCTGCTTGGCTGAGGATGCCACCAAGATCAGCTAAATACTGAGCAGCCAAAGTTGCGAATTCACCGCGATAGAACCAATCGGGACCATACTGGGCCAAAGCACGTATCGTTCGTGCCAAATCGGTCTGAATGAGTCGCTCTCCCGGCTCAAGAGGAAGTCCTCCATCCTTAAGAAATATCTGCGCCGATGCAGGAAATCGCTGGAGATTCGATGATTCCGATTTGATGGCTGAAGCGAGAGCGGGACTAACTGCAAAACCTTCGGCAGCTAATTTGTATGCAGGTTCCAGGACATCTGACCAGGACAACTTGCCAAGCAACGAGTGCAGATGATGTACTGCCGCGATGAATCCTGGCACACCCACGGCCAGCGGTCCCGTCTGGCTCGCAGCGGTGTCGACGATTCCGTTCTTTTTGAACATGTCGCGATGAGCTAGCTGGGGTGCCATCTCGCGTCCATCGAGCGCGAGGAATTCACCGTTCGACCTTCTAACTAGAACAAAGCAACCTCCGCCGATTCCAGAATTATGTCCATCGACAACAGACAACACGGAGGCAGCACAAACGGCAGCATCGATGGCGTTACCGCCTTGTTCGAAAACATCTGCGGCAGCCTGTGATGCGAGCTGCTGGACGGTTGCAGCGACACTTTTTCCAACTGCAGAGAAATCCCCTGCAGTGCTCTGCGGTTCGGTCGCAACTAGCACCCGGCAGGGCGGATTTAGAATAGCGACCGATGTACCGCCAATGAACTTGATTGCTGCTCTTCGTTTCATTTAAGGTTCTCCTGCCGTTACTGACAAGATCTCCATTCGTGAGAATCGCCTAGGGATTTGAACGTCTGCAACTCTTGAGCTTGAGGGTCAACCAGGACGCACTTGATTTATTCGTTGCAGCCACTTCGGAACAACTGTGATTGTAAAGCATTTGAACGTGCATCGCTTACCATGAGAACATGCGCCATCAACTCGGATTGGTTCGGAGAGCAAAGGCGCGGTAGCCATCCTCATCGCGGGTTTCAGCGGAAAGCAAAAGAAAAGCGGCCATAACCCACTTGGATAAGTGAGCTTTGGCCGCAAGAGCTTGGCCATGAGGAGACATTGGCCAAGGCAATTCGCGCTCGGAAACAGCAATCGGTTTTACTCTGGATTAAGCAATCGAGCCGGAGGAACAAAGGAAGCGATTCGATTGTATGCCTCTTTGATTTCAGCTTCCATTTGGGAGACGGAGGTTCCGCCAGGTACATCGATGTAAATTCCGCGTCCCAAGTGACAGATAGCCTTCATCAAGTCTCGATCAGCACCTGAACCGACCGCCAATCCATGGATGGTATAGCCGTTGTCAACGCACTGTTTCGCATACTTCAATACATACCGCTTGTGGGTATTCGTCGTGGTGTAGTCTGCGACGCCATCTCCATCATAGTCGAACAAGGTATTCCAGTTCCAGTTGCTTGGAAGGTTGGCATTGTCTCCGGAATCCATCGCGTTGGCCTGACCGTCGGTCATCAAAAGAATGGTTGGTTTGGCACCTGCGCGCGAATGCTGGTCGAGCATGGCCTTAGCCTGTTTTAGCCCCCCTCCCATGTTGGTTGCGTAGTAGTAGTGTCCCGCTTGCTTGTGATGAATGATGGTCTTGAGCGCATCGTAGTTCGGTCCAAGCGGCTGAGCTGATATGTTCACCGATGGCATGCCAGGTGTATTGAGCACCGTTTCCATCCGAGCGTAAGTGTCGTAGGAAACCATGCCGACGTAATCATTGAAACTTAGATCTTTCAAGAAGTCGCAGAAGAGTTTTTGTCCTTCTTTCATTGAGTGGAAGGGATAGCATCGGCATTTCCACCAATCGGGAGTTCGCGCATAGGCTGCTTCGAACCGCAATTGGTAGTGAAGCAGGGTCATGATGCCGAACTTCATTCGGAAGCCGTGTTCTCCGATCTTGGGATCAAAATAGCTGCTTCCACTCGTCGTATTGCGAACCATGGCAAAATAGTTGGACCAGCTTCCTGATGGCCAAGGATACTTGGTATTCGTTAGATTCAATCCACGACGAATATGCGTATCGTTATAGAAATCAAAGGTCTCCCAAGTCGACGATCCTTTACGGATTTCAACCGAATTGATGGCTCTTCCTGCGTTGGAACCGGTCCCTTGCCACGTTCCGGAATTGGTTGTGGTCGTAAAGGTCTGACTGGTGCCACCGGCAAAGTTGAGCTTAACTCTTTGCAAGCCGCTGTCGCAGTTGACGAAGACGGATGTATCTTGCCATCGAACCGTGACGTTCGAGCCCCAGGTCGTACTGGGAATGGTTACCCACGTTGGAAACCAAGGCATGTTTCCCCAGGTAGGATACCCCAAATCTTGCCAGACTAATTCCATGTTGGAGACAATCTGATTGTAACTCAAGAAGGTCGGTTCTTCCGACGCGAAGTAGCTATCGAAGTTCATCGAACGGGAAAAGTCCAATACGCAGACGATGTCGCGAGCCTCGACGAATGCCGCCGCTGTTGCAGAAAGGCTATGGGTTGGTTTGCCGATCGCTTTGCCGAAGCGCATGGCTACGGCACCGTCTGGTTGACTGGTAACGCTTTTGTCACGGCGAACGGTCACTCGCACCACGTTTGCGGGCGTCGCATTCCACTGAGTCGAGAACTGCTTGGTACTAGGGTTGTAAGTACGCTTTCCAAAGACAACATCATTCTGCGGGTCAACATAGAATCCGTTTAAGGAAGCCACTTGAACGGCCTTCGTGCGTGCTTGAGTGATTGCGTATTCCGTGACGTTCCCAACATTGGGCCCAGCGTTCTCGACCGCGGCCGTGATCTCCATCGCCGAGGCAAGAGCTGCGGCATCGGCTGCATTCTGAATGCGCTGTTTGGTTAGAACCAAGTTGGTGTAGTCGATCCCCATGGCGGCAAATGCCAAGACAAACGTCATGGCTGCCATCGCGAAGACGACGAATATCCCGCGACGATTCTTTTTACGTAACGGGCGGCTACGTTGATGTACAAGGGTTTGATGTCTAGTCATGGTGAGACTCCGGATGCTGAAATCGTGATGCTGAAATCGTGATGCTGAAATCGTGATGCTGAATTGAGAGTTTTTGAGAATGGAAAATGAGTGAGAAAGTTGAGTCGTTTTCACCGTCTTGCTAATTTGTCATGATGACACGCCCTCGCCGAAAGACGATCGAAGCTTTGAGATCTCGCCCCGCCATAAAGACCTTGGGATAATTGTTGACTTGAGAGTAAGGGAGCGTTGCGGTCACTTTGAAAAGCTGTAAATAGTTCGCTGGGCTGGCAACATCGAACGTTTGTCCCATTTGAGAGCCTTCCGCATGAGTAATCGTCACTGTGACGTTGTTCGCCGGTAACCCAGCCGCCAGAAGGAAATTCTTCAGGTCTCGTTCAATCTTCTGATTGGCAGTCAAGTTCGCGTTCGTGAGGTCCTTAAAATCCATGCATCCTAAACGTCCCGCTTCGCGTACTGCCGCCGTGAGCGTCGAAGTGGCATTGGTACATTGACCAAGCTCGAACATACCCAAGAGAATGGCCAAGAGCATCGGTGTGATCACGGCCAACTCGACCGTGGCTGCCCCAGAACGAAGTCCGTTGCGTTTGCTAACTCTCGACCTCCGAGAGATTCGATTCTTGAACTCGTTGTTGATCATGGTGTTACCGTCCCAAAGAATGATTGGCATCTCCTACTCGTGACGCATGACCGATTGCCCCAACAGCGTTATCGATTTGACCCAAAATGGCTTGGTCACCGCAACGTTTTTGTACGGAACCGTGACCTCGACAATGAAGAGCTGCCTTGTTTCAGCTGTCGAGAGTTCGATATCCGGAAGCGAACTGGTCGTAACCGTCGTTGAACTCGACGAACTCGTGTCATAGATGGAAGCGTTTTTGATCAAAATGGTAGCTTGGCTGGCTGGGAAAACTGCATTGATGCGATTCTCAATGAAGGTTCGAACCGAGGCAGTTGTAGCCCCTTCGACGCTCCCCATCCGAGCGCCTTCTTTGGCGGCATTCGTCAATGCTGCTTTAACAAACATGGCATGACTGAACTCGATCATTCCAAAAACGAGTAACAGGAAGACCGGAAGGGTCAATGCAACTTCGACCGTCATTGCTCCGCGTCGACGACGACAATTCTTCTCAGTGATCGGTCGGTACCGATTGAATTTCATGGTTCGTTATCGCCTAGGTTGATGCTGCCAAGCTGGGAACGTCATGTTGTTCCCCCTCAATGGCAAACCTAGCTTTCTCTGGCCCAAGAAGCAAAAAGATTTGCGAGAGAATCCGGTCGGACAGCTCTTTACTTTCAGAGTTGCGATGCCGTGCATGAGGATCGTAGCGATTGTATGAACCTGTCTCTCAGGTTTTAGAAATCACCTAGCGGAGAACGGCACACTCTTTCGCTTTTCGAGCTTTGCTAGGGTGGGATTCGGGACGACTCAAGAACTGTTAGAGATCGAGCACGAGATCGCCGGCAGGTTGAGCCACACACATCACGACTTCATCTTCGGCGTGCTCACATTGAGGACGAATTCGATAGGTTACATCACCAGATAAGAGCTTGGCTAGACAGGCTCCGCAGTTCCCAGCTCGGCAGCCGGAATCGATCGCTGCACCCCGACTCTTCGCCAAATCTAGTAAGTTTTCACAATCCTCTCGACAGGAAATTGTTTGAGCCGACTTGTGTAAGGTCACTTTCGGCAATGTGGGTTCTGATTTCTTCTTATCCGTCATCCTGGGCAATTGGGAATCGAAACCGCCAAACGATTCGAAGTGGATGGAATCGTGACTGATTCCTAAGCTTGTAAGCGCGGTTACCAGTTCAGCCATCCAACCTCCCGGTCCGCAGATAACGTAAACCGCATTTTGATGATCGGGACCGAGAACAATATCGCGTGGCTGCACCGCCGAATTTTCAAACCCAGGTTGCAATTCTCCTTGGTTCATCTCAGTGACCCAGAGTTTGACGCGAAGATGATCTCGCGATTCCTCTAATTGACGTAACTCATCGAGCAAGGGAACATCCAGCGCCGAATGAACTTGATAGTGGACCTGCAGGGGAGAGGCGTCGTTTCGCTCGGACCATTCATAGATCATGCTCAGGATAGGAGTGATTCCAATCCCGGCAGCTAGCATGACACACTGTTTTGATTCGATGGAAGAATAGGTAAAATTACCTTGAGGCCCCTTAACGTGAAGCAAGTCTCCTACCTGGACGCAATCGTGCAGGAATTGTGACATGCTCGTGTCCGATTCTCGTCGGCTTCTCCGCAATGTGATGCGCCAGAATCCGTTGGAAGGTGAGGAGGAGAGGGAGTAACAGCGTCGCGTCGGTTTCTCATGGCCCGGTAACGTTGCCTCGATGATGATATGCTGTCCCGACTGAAAATGCGGCAACCGTTCCAAGGTTGGATCAACTAGGTAAAGCGACTTGCATGATGGGGATTCATTGACGATCTGAGCTACTTGAACGTCTCGCCATGTCGACACTGGACGGGCTTGACGATCGACCCGAATTTGCAGCGCGTGCAGTTGGTGCTCAAGTTCGTGTTGGCTTTGAAGCAAATAGTCGGAATTCTTGGATTCCCATTGATGCCGGAGGTGGCGATTGAGAATCCAAGCTCGCCAAAGTTTGCTCGAAGCGTAGGCGGCTCCTGAAGCTGACGCAAGTACGGCTAAAAATTCGATCGACATGTTTCTCGGATGAATTCGGGCATTTCCGAGCTCCCATGGCTGGACCAGCGAAAATTGATCTGCATTAGCTTTCGGCTCGAAGCGGCCGGCAATTCAATCTGCGGTCAGTTGCTATCAACTTTGTTAGGATCGAGATTCCGCGAACGGTCCGTTCGGCAGAATAGATTCAGTTGACAGAGGCGGTGCATACCGTTAATTTCGTCAAACTCGTTAATCGCACAGTGAAGTTAGGACACAACTTGGTGATCTTTGGTGACATGAATTCAGCAAGTGCATCACCTGAGTTGGAATCCCACGCGGAACGTCTGTCCGTTTGCCAGGAACAGATCGGTTATCGATTCCGAGACCCGAATCTTTTGTTAACCGCTCTGACGCACGCGTCCGGATCGACCACTCGCGTTCAATCCAACGAACGCCTTGAATTTTTGGGCGATGCGGTCTTGGGCCTGGTTGTGTGCGAGTGGTTGTTTAAGAACTATCCTGAATACCTCGAAGGGGAATTGACCAAGATCAAATCGGATGTGGTTAGCCGCAAGACTTGCGCTAAGCTCTCGCGCAAGATCGGGATCGAGCAATTCCTGATCGTTGGCAAAGGCCTGTCCTCGCAGCATGGTGTTCCTCGGTCGCTTCTAAGCGATGTGTTCGAAGCGTTAGTTGCGGCCATCTACCTCGATGGTGGTCTCGATGAAACCCGAATATGGCTCCTGCGATGGATCGAACCTGAGATTCAAAACGCCATCGGCGGTCATCTGGGATTTAACTACAAGTCTCTGTTGCAGCAAATGACTCAACGGGACTGGGGAAGTGCTCCGATGTATGTACTCACTAACGAACGCGGCCCCGATCACAGCAAGCATTTTCAAGTCGCAGTGCAGATCGGCAGTCGCCAGTTTGGACCGGCCTGGGGACGTAGCAAGAAGGAAGCAGAACAGCGGGCGGCCGGAAATGCGATCGCCGAACTCCGAGGTGAAGAGCCCCCTTATCGAGCCGAGTAGCTGCTAAGATAACGGCACGACTTCAATCACCCGATCTACTTCTCGCAGTATCGTTCCGCCTTCAAAGTAACCTCGTCGCAACCAAGCAAAACCTTCAAAGACTTGTTCAAGTCGATTCCACGCTGTCGAACGAAGTTCGCCAATGGTTTTGTCTTCCAATACAACTTCCTTGCGTTGGGAAGCGAGGTCACCCAACGTCATTGGTCGAATTCGCACGCGACACAGTTTCTTCTGAATTTGCCCCAATGCGTCGAGGCGAGCCACCGTTTCCTGGCCGAGATAGCAGCCTTTGTCGAAAGCGATCGTTCTGGCATCCCGATCGATTTCTTGCGGAAGGTTCGTCTCATCAAAGTCGATCCCGAACCAGGGAAAACCAAGTTGAATCCGATTCAGCTCAAAGTCCTCAGGACTTCCCTGTTCCCATCCGCGTTCCGCAAGACATTCGTGAAACTTAGCCTCTCGCGAAATTTCGACCGCAATCACTCTGCATTCTCCGCCAAATCCTGGCAGCATCCACGAATGGGCATCGATGCAGTCTCTTTCCGACCCGATCATCTCTTTCCCGTACCGTGCTGAAGTGCCCCCCGCTGACGACTCGCTGTTCGGTTGCGTGTCTTGCAGTGCTCCATCCATCAAATACCAAGCCAGATTGGATCCCAGGTTCGCAATTTCAACGTCTTCGCGAATGATGTAACGATCTAAGTGCGAGCAAATTCTTTCTGCGTCGGGATTGATGAGCGAGAGCAACAAAGACTCATCAAGTGCGGTCACGAATCCATGAGCCTGAACTTTACCCTTCACATCTGTAAGGAAGAGTTCACGACATTCTCCGAATTTCAAATTCTTCAGATTCTGCGTACAAAGATTGTTGAGGAAAGTAGTCCTATCTTTGCCTCGCACATCGAGGCCGACGATATCGGATAGATGAAAAAACTGCATTGTCTTGGGCGATGGGGACGAATGAACCGCGAGCTATCGATACTGAGCGTTGCCGAGAATGACACTTCGTGCATGGCTGCGAAGCAAGTGCTCAACTTCTCTCCAAGAGTCGACATGACAAAAACCAAGCCTCTCCGTATCTTCCGCCGGTAGATTCGACAGCAAGTACATTGGTCGCGAGCGGCGAATGCGTTCCATCGTGTGACGGGAAGCCTTGAATTCTGATGAGTTTGTGGGTTCAGCGTTCACATCGATGAACCGTCCTTCCGACTCATGGTCAGTTCGCAGTAATTCCTGAGGGATGTGTGCCATGGAGCAAGCCACCACGATGCCTCCGTTTTTAGTGGCCAATTGCTCTGCAGCAACCGTGGCGCGCACGATATTCTCCCAAGACTGCTGTATCGGATCGCCATCGACGAGGGCTACGACCAGATCGAACTTCCGTTCATTCAACGTTGGAAAATTCCTGAGTCGTGCATCGTTGGCCGCAACATGGCATGCTTTCGGATCGCCAGCGAAGACGCGACCAATGTGGACGTCGGAATTCGGAACGACGGAAAGGACGAATTGAATTCCCAGCAATACGCCGACTTCGTTCGCGATCTGGACACTCGATGAAGAGCCGTCCGTCCCTTGCAATGCGGCTCTTGCAAATCGCTCCTGAGTCGCGACATCCACGAAGTAAGGGGCTATGCCGAAGATGCCATTGCTATGATGTGACGACTCGCTCCGCTCTAATCGACAAGGCAGAATGAAGTCGGCATCTGCCAAGATTCGATTGACATAGATGGGATCTGCACCCGTCGAAGCGGCTAAGTATGCTCGTTGTTTCTGTGCGTTCGGGTGATGAACATGAACTCCCCAGGGGGCGACCGACGCCGCAAGAGTGGCCGTCAAGTCTGCTTCGTTCTCTGACAGTAATATGGTCACCTTCGACGGAACTCGGAAGGAACTCGTTAAGTACCTTTTGATCCCCATGAGCAGTTCGGGTAGTGCTGGAATTCCAGGTTCAATCGTCACGACGATTTCGTCGCCGGGAACCAAAGCCATGTCGAGAGGGGGAAACTCGATTGGGTTCGACAACGCCGTCACAACCTCCATGGCAATGTCATGCAGGGCCGGAATTTCTCCACCAACGAAACATTGAGTCGACTCTGGGATCGCTAATTCTTGCACATCGCGATTCCAAGGGAATCGAATCTGCGAGGTTGTTTGCATCACCCGGTCATGAGCGGTTCCAGAAGACATCATATTCCTTTGGTAATGTACGATCGATCAAGTCCTTCTTCGTTTGCGGAAGCGTATTGTAGAGTGCTTGCGCTTCCTTACGAATGGCTTCACCTTTCTCGCGATTTCCTTCTTCCAATTCAATCCTCGTCAACTCGATGAGAACCAGCACGTGAATCGCAGTGTCTACACCAAGTCCCTTACGGTCGATCTTCGAGAGTGCGGTTTTTGCTTCCGCTAAATTTTTTTGCCGGATGGAAACTCTGGCCAATCGAAGCCATGCCTTATGATTATAGACTCGGTTCACGGGTGACTCGTCGGGTGGAAAAAATTCTTCGACCGCTCTCCATTCCGGCACGTCGTCCTGCATCAAGCCGTGAAAGTACTGTTCTTCGACCGAATTTTTTCTAGGAACAGAGGGAGCTTCCGGCGGTACCATTTGAATCATCGTCGGTTTCGCATGACTCGCGAACCAAAATGAAGTGACCGAAAAGAGTAAGATCGAAGATGCAAACCACAGCGAGATTTTCAATCGGTCCTTCTGAGCTCGTTTGCGAGCCGCCAGCGTCAGATTTTGAAGCTTCATGGTCTGAGCTGTCACGCCACTTTGCATATCGATGACGAGATTGGAAAACGGAATGGGCTGGTCCGCTCGCCATTGGAACGAGAGAGAGTCCGCGATTTCACGCAAGTCGCGCATCAAGCTTGAGGCAGAGCTGTATCGCTCATCGGGAGATTTCGAAAGCAAGCGATGAATCAGCTTGACGAGAGTCTCTGGAAGGTCGCCTCGAATTTCTGACAGATTGGGAGGCGGATTCTGCAAATGCTGGACAGCCAAAGCCAACGGCGTTTCGCCCTGAAAGGGAGGGTATCCTGCAAGCATGTAAAATGCCGTTACCCCAAGACTGTAAAGGTCCGACCGCGAATCCAATGTTTTCCCTTGAATCTGCTCTGGACTCATGTAAAGTGGGGTTCCCAAGGTCACTCCAACATCCGTCAAGCTCATATCTTGGTTGTGCGAACGGGCAAGACCAAAGTCGGCAACTTTGACTTCGCCTTCTGGGGTCAACAAAATATTCTCGGGCTTGATATCTCGATGAACAATTCCAATCGAGGAGGCCTTTTGCAGCGCTGCCGTGATTTGCAAGAGAATGGACAGCGTTTCATTAATCGACAGTCGACCGCAGCGCTGAACATAATTCCGAAGAGTCGAGCCGGGAATGTACTCTTGGGTAATGAAATGGATGTTCTCAACCCTTCCAATATCGTAGACCTGGACGATATTGGGGTGAATTAAGGAAGCCGCCGCGCGAGCCTCTTGCAGGAATCGCTGGAGGTGATCCGGTGAATCCACCAAGTCCTGTCGAAGGACTTTGAAAGCAACGTGCCGTCGCAAATTTTCCTGGAAGGCGAGGTAGACGGTGGACATACCGCCTCGGCCCAAGCGATGGAGAACGCGATAGCCGCCGATAGTCTTGCTCGTCAGGTCGACATCGTCGCTGGTTTCATTTGCCATGTTCAGTCTCTCGTCCAAATCACATCGACCGTGGCAGATTCATTGCCTCGAAGAGGAATAGAAACGGCGTCACCGGCCACGGACAAAGTCCCCAAGGACTGTGAACGACCTCCCGTCCAACGCGCCGACTTCACATCGCGGAAAAAACGTATGGAAGCCGTACCCGATTTCGACTCTGTTTCTCGAACAAGCAGTCGCATTCCGACAACGTCGTCATTGGAATTGTTTAGCACCTTGATGGGAGTCACATAGACATTGGGCATATTGCATTGAAGGAACCAGGCACTCTCTCCAGCGGTGCAAGGAAATCCTTCGTCCTTCAGAAGGATGCTACCTACTTTCCATTCTAAGCTCGTCTGAAATGGTCGGGGGACGTTGACTCCAATGCCCAATCGAAACTCGATTTCTTGGGCTTTTTCGAACGCCAATACGGTGTCGAGAAACCGGTCACCCACTCTTCGGTGGATCATCGCTCCACTGCTGAGAATTAGGAATTTATTGTCCGTTTCGTCAACTTCCACAGCGTACGGAGAAAATCCACTCATGGGTCCCAAAGCGGTTTTGATTCCA
This sequence comes from Pirellula sp., assembly GCA_037440405.1. Classification (GTDB taxonomy): domain Bacteria; phylum Planctomycetota; class Planctomycetia; order Pirellulales; family Pirellulaceae; genus JANMGV01. The sequence goes on from JBBIUE010000001.1 coordinate 44,036, forward strand.
CCAAGCCAAGCTGAATAGATTGAAGAGAAGCTTGGCCAAGCCCATCGCCATGACAGATATTTTGCGTCGTTCCATTCGGAAAAGTCGATGGACCGCAACCGTCCGGAAATCTCGATCATGCGCGAGCCACGCCATAGTGAATAGGTCAGTTCAAATTTTGCAGCGCAGCGACGTTCCTGAATCAACTCACCTCGAACCAAAACTCTTCCTAAGATGGAGCTGGACTCGACCATTTCGATCGATGATACCAACATGGAAACCGCGTTATCGCCTGAAGGATGGCCGATCGCTAACATGCCACTGCAAAAATTTCCACGAAGGCCCGGCAAGTATACGCCTTTAATGTAACCTTTCTGCGGATGCAAATGGACCTCAAGAAACTCGTTTGATAATGCATTCGGCGCTACGACAATCGAGCGACTGCGTTCTTTCGGCGCCCCTTCGGACCGATCGGCTGGAACCAAACGAACAAATCCCATGGGCGGAAGATCGACGATAACCTTGGATCGAGTGCCGTCATAATGAGACGCATAGATCCGATTCCCTTCGGAAGCAACAAACACACCTTCCAAATCCTCTAGGAATCGTCGCGATGGACCGCTGAGAGGATTAAAAACGATGTATGCAGAACTGCTGGACATTTTGGTGTTGCGTGGAAGTGAGTTGCGTAGCCGTTCTGACCATCGACTGGCCTGTTCAGTAATCAACAAACGCAATTGATCGAGGCGGCTCCGGCACACGGATTCTTCGCTCCCGTTTGCGAGTTCAGCAATAGACTTGAGGTTGAAAGACACATCGAGTGCGTGCGCCAACGAATCGCAGTCGAGTTCGATTGCTTGCTTCGAGGACGATTCCTCCAACGCGACTTCCAGTTCTGCACGATCCGTCTCCCCGACCACCTCGGCCTTTTCGGCCGGACGTTTCCGGGCCACTTTCCAACTGGACAGTTGCCGAGCCATGATTTCCATCACGAAAGCTGATTGCAAGTGTGCCGCACACTGGTAGTAACTCCCGATCGACTTCAAGGATTCGTTCGTTTCCGGGAAATTACCTGGAACAAACTCATTCGGTGGCAAGCGATCTTGATAGTATGGACGTTGCGTTGTCTTAAAGTAGTCGCCCACTTCTTTCCAATTTCCCAAGAAGGGAGTCCGACGAGTAGCTCTTTTAAGCAACTGAAACCATTCGCTTCGTTGGCCCGGCCAATGCGCGAACACGAGCGTAGGCACTTGGTGGTAATCGAGTTGCTCGCCCAACCTCGACCCGAGGGTCAGAAAGGAACTTGCGGCATTGGCGTCCAAGATGTTTTTGGCAATAGCATCCACCGAGCTGCCGTCGGGCCCCTCCCAAGTGATCTTCGATTGTCGGCCTTCCGGATATTGACCGCTTGTCCATGCATGGATCAGGCAAGCTTCATAGCCGTGATTTCGAAGCTCTCTCGGGGCAAAAAAGGGAAGCCAGCTTCCAAGCGAGGCAAACACGTAGGGCTTCGGAAACTCCAACCGCTCATACTCTGCATCTGCCCGCTCGAGACAGCGTCGTAAAGCATCATCCGTCTGTAACGAGAGTGGACGATCATCATCACAACCTCCCACAATCGAACTGCGATTCTCGAGAACAGCCGATCGTAGAGCATGGAAATTCTCTGTGTTGCGATCCCGCAACTGGGAGAGTAACTTGCTTGACGCGAGGTAACTTGTCAATGAATCGTCCGCTAGCTGACGCTTCAGTGAATTGCCAAGCGTGGTCTCTGCCAAGAGGGTAACGTCCAACAGATAGGCCGACTGCGAGTAGTATCGATCGCGGTCTTGGGCAAGTTGATCAAAGGCTGCCTGAATCCAATGCTCGAATTTTTCGTCGTCGTTGGCGACGGCTGCTTTCGCTGCTTCGAGAACCTGCTCGACAAAAACAGGTTGCTCGAAATTCGCGGAATAACGCAACCGTCGAGTGAGCAATTGGAGCTGGAAATATGCATAGCCCAACGCGAACAATTCCAGTGACTTGTCATTGATTTCCAATTGCTGACTGGGGATGCCGAATAAACTCGCGATATGTTCTAAGGTCGCTTCGCGGTGGTCGTGAGCCAAAAGAAACGAGCAGCTATTGATCGGAAATCGCTCCGAAATCGTCGCATTGATCTTCGAATTTGATACCTTTGGACAGAGGATGAGAGCTGACTGAACATCTAATGATGCAGCATCCGGCTTCTTCCATTCAGGTACTGCATTCGCGGCGCAGATGACTTGGGGATGCCAAAGCAAGGTCCAGCTCGCAAGGAAATTATCCGCGAGATCATCAGCAAGATAGACGGGGAAATCATCCAAACCCTGGCTTGGAATAACCAGTACTAATCGGTTGATCGGCTGCCGCTCTCCTTGAAATGGCGCGGTTGGTTGTCCCAAGCCGGGACCAGCGTCTGATTCGAATGATTGCAAAAAATCGAACTCCTGCCGAAGCTTGACTACCAGACCAATGTCAACACAGGAAGACGCCAACAACTGATGATTTTTTTGGGGACGCTTCCAAAATGAAAGATCGGAACGTAGATCATAGCCGCAATGCGATGGAAACCCAAGTTGCCGCGTTAGAACTTGCTGCGCTGAAAACCAATCGTTTTCCGATCGGTACAGACGCTACATTCCAGAAAATTAGGCGTCCGACTGCCTTTTTTGGGTATTCTCATCGCGCCAACTCGCTACCCTCGTGCTGGATCGTAGGGTAACAGCGTGTTATTTTCGACTTTCTACCTCCAGCATTCGCACTGAAATTTGACACGAAATGTGCAAGTTCATTACCATAGAGAAGGTGTTTGCGGCGGTGCGGACTACACTTTTCTTGTTGGGTGCGAGGGTCATCGGTCCGCTGTACTTTTCTACTTTTGGTAAGCTATCGACCGAGACGGGTTCTCGAATTCTTAGGAACGAAGTATGGCAAACTCAAAAAAGGCTCTAAGCGTTTGGGGGATCGACATTGGCCAATCTGCTCTGAAAGCATTGCGGTGTCGGCTGGAAGGAGATGATGTCGTTGCCGAAGCGTTCGACTTCGTCGAGTATCCGAAGATCCTGTCCCAGCCTGAGGCAGAACCGGAGAAACTAATCGCGGATGCCATCCAGCAGTTTCTCTCCCGGAATGACCTCCGCGGATGCAAGGTGGGGATCAGCGTACCAGGGCAGAGCGGTTTGGCAAAGTTCTTCAAACCGCCGCCGGTAGAAGTCAAGAAGATTCCAGACATCGTCCGATATGAGGCTCGCCAACAGATACCATTTGATCTCAACGATGTTATCTGGGATTTTCAGCAGATGGCGGGGAGCAGCATCGAAGAGGGCTATGCTCTCGAAAGTGAAGTCGGTTTGTTCGCGATGAAGCGAGAGGCCGTTTTCCGCGCGTTGAAACCATTTCGAGATGCGGACATCGATGTCGACCTGATCCAGCTAGCGCCTATCAGCATCTACAACATGCTGGGCTATGACATCTACGCCGATCGGTTGCAGACGCAATCGTATGATCCGGATCACCCGCCGAAATCGTCGGTTGTGTTGTCACTTGGGACGGACGCGACCGACTTGATTGTTACCAACGGCTTTCGAATTTGGCAACGCAATATGCCCATCGGTGGCAATCACTTTACACGCCAATTGACGAAAGACTTGAAGTTGACGTTCGCCAAGGCGGAGCATCTCAAGCGCAACGCGATGCAGGCTGACGATCCGAAACTAGTATTTCAGGCGATGCGACCCATTTTCGGTGATTTGGTGACCGAAATACAGCGGTCGATCGGCTTCTTCAAGGGCTTAGACAAGAAGGCAGAGATCGAGAATGTTCTCCTGCTTGGGAACACGGTGAAGCTCCCAGGGTTACAGCCTTACCTTGCGAAGAATCTTGGTTACGAGGTGAGTTCGTTTGATCGTTTCCATCGACTGACAGGAACGGAAGTAGTCGGAGCTCCCGCGTTCAAGGAGAACCAGCTTGCATTTGGTGTTGTGTATGGCATGTGTCTCCAAATGCTTGGCAAGGGGCCCATCACGACCAACTTAATTCCACGCGAGATCGTGATGGAACGGGTTGTTCGTGCCAAGAAGCCTTGGGCGGTTGCAGCGGTCGCCCTCGCTATGATTGGCATGATCGGGAACTATATGTTCATGTCCTCCAGTTACGCAAACGTTAACGAAGGCCGTTGGAAGGATGCGGAATCCAAGGTGACCTCGGCCAAATCAGCCTCAGATCAATTGCGGAACGAAGATGAAACGCTCAAGAATAAGGTCGAGTTGCTGAAGCGCATTGGGACCGAGTTGAGCAGCAACTCAGATCGCCGACGATTGTGGTTAGAGGTTTTGGCTGCGATCTATGGAGGCATGAACCGAGACCCGGTTCTGGAGAAGGACCCCAATGTTTCTCCAGACGAATACAAGTTTTTCGAGCGTAAAGATTTTCACTTTAAGAAAGTCGAATCACAATTTCAGGAAGATTTGAGCAAGTGGTTCAGCAAATCGCTTCAGGAAAAGTATGCCTCCCAGAAGCTCGGGCGCGAGCAGTTGATGGGAATTGCAAAACCGGCCTCCACTACTGGCAACACGGCAACCGCTGCTAACGATAAGGACAAGCTTAGTGGACCGGGGTGGGTGTTTGAATTGGATGGATATCACTTCTACAACGGCAAGAAGGGGGAAGAGAAGCTCGACCATGTTCGCCGCTACTTGCTGGAGTATTTCGAGAACGGCTCGATCGAGCTCCCTGATGAAGATGGAGTGATGCATCGTTTCACATTGAAAGAGCTTGGCATTTCTCATCCGATCGTAGATCGATTCGATTTCAAAGTGGGCGAAAAGGTTCCGAATCCACTCTACTTGCAGCTTGCCGGTACCATGCCTACTTCGATTCCTGGAGGAGCAGCAGATCGAAGTTCAAGTTCCAGCGGTCGGCCTGGTTTGGGCGGCGGTGGTCGCCCTGGTCTGGGTGGCGGTGGAGCAGGTGCGGCTGGAGGTGCGGGAGGTGCGGCTGATTTCGGTGACGAGATTGGAAGTAGTACCGGTGGCGCAGGAGGCGGTCAGTCAACTTCGACGCCTAGTTCGGGCGGCACTGGAACTTCTGGCGGAACAGGTTCATTCGGGTCCCTTCCTGGCGCCTCGGGACGCATCTCCGAGATTCGGGATGAAAATGGCAGGCTGGTCCCACCGACGTACGATGTTGATGTCTTCTCCTTCACGATCCAATTCGTATGGCGTGAAACACCCCTCTCGGTTCGTCTGCAACAGCAGAAAAAGGATGAAGAGACAAAGCAGAAACAGAATGGATCCATGCAAGCGAATACTCAAGATCTCAAATCGATCCTTTTGACTGGAAATTAAGAATGGACAAGGTTAAACAAGCGCTCGAGTTCGTGAAGCAGTATCATTTTTGGATTCTGACGGGCTTGGCTTTAATCGTCAGTTCGATCGGCTATGTGATGGCTCGTATGTCACTGACCGATCAAATCTCGAAGCGTACTAGTGTGCTCGACCAAAAATACACCTTGGTAACTTCGCTGGATGCCGCTTCGAGGCAGCACCCCAACTCGATTTCCAAGGCCGAGATGGACAAGATTATTGATGCCCTCACGAAGGATGTTCAGGTTGCCTGGGAAAAGCAATACCAGAAGCAGGTAGAGATATTTACTTGGCCCGCCAATGCATTGCAGCCGAGAGCACTCGAAAAAGTGAAGAATTTTCGCCCCATCGAGTTGTCTTTGGAATTTCCAATGCCTCCAGAGAAAGACCCGCTGGATGCGAGCGATCGCGAAATCTACCGCGACTACATTGCAACAGAGTTTCCCAAGATCGCGCAGATCATTGGCTCGAAATGGAAAGCAAAGCTTGCTGTCATCGGGTCGGGCGGTTATGGGTCCGCGATGATGTCAAGCATGCCCGGAGGAAGTTCGAACTTTCAGCCGACTCCACCGTCCGGAGGTGGGTCCTTTTACGCTGGTGGAGGCAATCCCTCTGCCGCTCCCGTCGAATCCGACGAGCTAGTCATCTGGCCTTCGGAATCGCAGCAAGAACTGATCAATGCCATGTGTTATTGGTTTAGTCCCAAAGACGCACCGAGCACCTTGCAGATTTGTTACACCCAAGAAGATATTTGGGTGCTCCAGGCCCTTCTTCGAATCATCGCGAAGACCAATGGTGATGCTCGCGAGAATTTTCAGGCCGCCATCAAGGAGATTGAGTTCATCCGAATTGGATTCCAAGCCATGGGTAAGGCCGGCGAAATTTCAGGTGGTAGCGCAGCATCGAGCTATATGGGTAGCATGATGCCGGGCATGTCGCCGACCGGATCGGGCGGGATGCCAGCTGGCTATGGGCAAGCCGCAATGGGTGGAGGTTCGAGCGATAAAACCAAAGCCTCGCTATTCGACCCAGCAGATAACCGATACGTTGACGCAAAATTTAATCCGGTATCCGGAAAGGATTTGCGGAGCAAGATGAAGGATAGCTCCCCCGAGTCCGCATTCTTCGCTGTCGCGAAAAGAATCCCCGTTCGAATGCGATTTTCTCGCATGGATCAGCGCAAAATCAATGATCTTTTGACGGAATGCGGTAATTCCAACCTCGTTCTCGAAGTCCGCCAAGTTCGAGTGAATACGGCTGCAGCTCCAGCCCCTGGCGCAATGGCTGGGGGACCGGCGGGTGGTGGGGCTGAGCGTCCCCAAATGGCTGGTGGTGGTTCCGCCGGTGCTTCTTTGGAAGGTGGCGAGTCGTTCATGCAGAGTTCGTCAAGTTCCTCGTCGGGAGGTGGCCCCTCGGTCGCAGCAAGTTCTTTTGACCTGCCTGTGGAAATTTATGGTGTCATCTATCTCTACAACCCAGTCGACATCAATAAACTTGGTTTACAAAATGTTACCATGAACACGCAATTAGTCACCTCGGTTCAAATCCAAGAGACAGAATCAACCTCAGAGAGCACAGATTCGTCGCAGGATAACGACGATGACGGTGGAGAAACAACGACTCCACGCGCTCCCCAAGGATCGCAGGATTCCGAATTGGATGATAATTGATTCATTAACACTCCATCAAGAAGAGTTCGAGTAAACAGATTTTCAACGACGAGTAGCCATATATGTTCAAATCCAGCAAGAAATCCGGTGGAAGTGCGAAATCTGGTGGCGAGAAGAAAGCCAAATCGAAACCAGAGAAATTGGCTCAAGCTTCATCAGCAGGTGGAGGGTTGAAGGACTTGGCGATTCAACACGTCGAGAAAGTGGTTCTCGGCCTGATCGTCGCTTTGATGGTTTTTTTGATTTATGATGGGACGCAAACCAAGACCTATCCATCAGAGAGAACTCCCTCTGACATGGAAGAGAAAACAACTCGCGCCCGACGCGAAATCGAACAGGGAGATCATTGGAGTCATCTGGCTGCTGACCGAAAGGTGGAATCGAATTTCCCGGACGAGGTTGAGAAGGCGCGCCGCCCCACTGATCCGAGTCTTTATCCATCCTTCGTCCTCGAAAACACGCCTCGAACTTCGACCACGAAGCGCGGTGATCCAGAACTCGTAAAGCCGTTGGCGGTCATGGGGTATAGCATGACTGCTGCCATTGCGATGAATTCGCGAATCAAGAAGAACCCATTTGAAAGCCTCATGGCGGCTCCGGCGGTCGATTTCCGAAGAACAAAATCGAGTGCATCGACCGGGGGCGGAGGCTCGCCTTATGGTAGCGCTGGAGGCCCCTCCGGATCAGCTTCAAAGGTCAAGGAAGAGAAGCCGTTCGTGCCAAGAGCCATTGACCCCAAGTTTGATCGTGGATTTGTTGTGACGGGGCCTGCCGCCGCTTTGGTCGAGGCTGGCGGAATTGCGATGAATCCTTCGTCCTCTCGTGACCGAGATAAGGCGGGCAAGAACACTTCATTTATGATTAGTGAGCCAAGAACGTTTACGTCGGTGGTCGCTCTCGCGCCCTATGGGGAGCAGCTTGAAAAATACCGTGAGACGTTAGAGAAAAGCGCTGGTTTCAACCCGCAGCGAGATGCTCCTTTCTATTTGGGCTTCGAAGTTCAACGCGTGGAAGTAACCAATGACCCGAACCGAGCGATTGATGAATCGGAATGGAAAGACCTTCCGAACGCCTCTTCAAAATCGATTGTCAAGTCATTTGAAAATTGGGCGGGTGAATGTCCTGAGGTCGTCATTAAGGACCATGTCAATCCAAATCTGACCATGCCGATTCCACCTGTTTTGCTTCGCGATTACAAATTGATCGCAAAACACCCTGAAACGCCGTTGAGCGAAGAAGCCAAGGCTGCTGCGGCTCCGCCACCTCCTCCAACGCAAAAAGCGCCGCCGCCTTCGCCGACGGGAAAGGGAAAAGGCGGTAGTCCTTACGGTAACTACCCAACCGGCGGAAGCCCGTATGGGGGCGGTCCTCCTCCCGGGAGTTCGGGTGGTGGAAACCCCTATGGTGCAGGCTACCCATCAGGCGGAGGACCTCCAGGAGGTGGACCTCCTCCAGGTAGCAACATGTCCGGTGGAAACCCATACGGTGGAAATGCGCCTTTCGGCAGTGCGGGTTCGGATCGCTACGGAGCAGGCTCTCCTTATGTTCCGGGCGGCGGTGCGACTCCTCCAGGCCTGGGGGGCCCCGCTCAGCCTCAAGATCGCCCAGCAGTTACCAAGTACCACCTTATTCGCTTCTACGACTTCGAAGTACAGCCGGGTAAGGTTTATCGATATCGCGTGCGATTGCTTGTTGAAGATGTGAATTATCCTGAAGACTCTCGGTTCGAACCTTCTTTATCGACCCTCAAAGCGGATACGCTCAAACGTGTTTACGAATTGAAGGCGATCGATCAAGTCAATGCTGATAAGGCAAAGGCGGATCCAAAGTTAACTTTTGAGCGCTCCTTCACCTTGCGTACTGATTGGAGTGAAGCTGGAGCTCCCATTCGTGTCGATTATCCGATTCGCGCGTATATTGGAGAGACAAGAACCATGTCAAATCGAGACGCGGATGTTGTCGTCGTCGAGTGGGACGGTAAGCGAGGTGGCGATGTTGTTCGACGAGAAGCGAAGGCGGTGAAGGGGCAGGTCTTTGCCGGAAAAATCAAGATGAATCCAACCGGCACCAAGGGAGCAGAAGTGATCAATCCTTTGAACAAGCAAGTGTTCTTGGATGATGACTTTGAATTTCGATCGTCGGCTACCTTGGTTGACATGATCTTCGGAGAGCAACTTGCCCTGTATGATCGTAAAGATGACCCCTTGGTTGGTGTGGGCAAGATATGCATGTTCGATTCCGCGACTGGTGAGCTATTCATCTCGGATGAATTCGAAGCCTTCGAACCCTTCCGCATGTACAGTTTCGTCGAGGACATTGAATACGCAGAGAAAGTTGCTGAATCTCAACGGCAATCAGAAAGCTCCAAACAACCTGGACCAGGTTCGGGACGACCGGGAGCCGGTGGTGGTGGAGGAACCGGAGGGGCCTAAGCTGCGACTTTTGATTCTGGATTGACTAATTCCCAAATCGGCTTGTATTCGGCTGCTGGGCAAGATGCGTAATTTCGTCCGGGGTCCACGACGAACAAATCAATTTTGCAACGCAAGTTTGTAATTCATCGTGATCATTCATGCTTGTTAGGCGAACTTGCTTTGGAATGGCTTTCTGCCATTCCAAAGCTATAAAGGAATAGGGCCAAATACTCAACCGGTTATCGAGTTGCGAACGGTTGTGATGGTCAATGCATCTCGATGGGTAATAGATTTCCAGGGTATTGGTAACCGGAAGGTGAAACGATACCAGCCTGAAACGTAGGAGAAAGAGGAGATGGTGTTCCCGTGTCCGACTCAAGATTACGTGGTCGTCACGGGTCGTGATCGATTTCCGTTCGATTCATTGAATTGGCGCGCGTTCTACAGTTAGCCGAATGCGTAGGCTATTGCAATTGAAGGATGATCTGTTGCGAGTACGTCTTTGGCTGACGTTGAAGCAAGTAACCTCGTGATTGATTGCTGATCGGTGTTTCAATTGTTTCCGTTCGCCCAAGGGTGGATCCTGTGAGACCGCCCCGCTTTACTTGATTAGGTTGTCAGAGGTTTCGCTTCTCTTTGGTCGACTTGCAAGAGTACAACGCAATCTATTTTTCCTTGACGCAGTGGACATTTTTCAGCGAACCTCTAAATTGTTTTCATTGGTTTTTATTGAAGCGATGACTTTCTTCGACGCTAATCTGCATGCAAACACTGACTCTTCGCGTTATTCAAGGTGCCGACCGGGGAAAGGTATTTTCTGAACTCAGGCCTCCCATTTCGATCGGCCGCGAAGAGGGGAACTCGATCCAGCTTAATGATGAGCGAGTGAGTCGATTCCATCTCAAGATTCAAGAAGACAATAATCATTTGGTTCTGACGGACCTCGAAAGCACGAATGGCACTCGAGTCAATGGCCAAGATTGTCAGATGCGAATCCTTCGCTATGGCGATATCGTCGCGGTTGGTAGATCGGTACTCCTGGTTGGTACTCGTGATCAAATCGCTAACCGCATTCACAACAGCGTTGGAAAAATCGATTCCAATCGCACGGAGTCCATTTCCGTATTGGATCAGTTCTCTATGGCTGATTTCGATATGAGTACTGGAATGGAGTCTTCCTATCGTTTATTGCTTAGCCACCAGCCAACTCCCTCTTTGCCCGAGCGAATGACTCCCAGTCAGTCGGCACAATTTGCGGAAATTCTCGACTACTTCCATCAGCGGTTCGCAGGAATCATCGATTCAGCGAAGGTCAGTGAGCAAGGCGATCAAGCCACGCTCGATGGTGAAACATGGCAGGTCTTACTTCAGTCGTTCAGCCGTTTATCCGAGTACATGCGGGCGCTGGGCGATCCCGATTTCAAGCTCTCGGATTGAAGTCACTCTCCAGAATCGCCTTCCTCAGCACATCCAAGGCTTGCTTTGCAATTCGATGCAGCACGATGTCGGGATGTCCAATCGGTCGAACACTCTTGGTCCACTTTCTATGATCGGGTCCGCAAACGACAATTGCCACGGACAATTCGGGAAGGTTGTCAAGAATCGGAATCATCTGATCCTTTGGATACGGCCCCACAACAAGGACCCAATCGGATTGCTTCTGAGCAACAAAGTCATCGGCAGTACGTTCAGCGATTTCCGTCCAATCGATGTTGGTACGTTCGAATGACAAGGGAGAAGACTTGCAGAGTTCCTCGATCGTTTCAATACGCATGCATCTTACGCAAGATTCTACATCCGATTCGCTGATTTTCTGTCGGAACCACTTCGCCGCAATGTCGTGTTGTCCGATTTCAATCAATCCGACGCGCTGTCGTCGTTCAGACAGCAATCGCAGAATGATATCTTCTAGTTCGTCATCGTCTTCGCCGAAAATAAATTCGCCAAGGTGTTCACGAATTTCTTCCATGATGGGAGCGATTCGATGATTTGCTTCATCAATGGTCTCTGCCAATGTTGAAATACGTAGCGTGATCGTCGCGCGAGATACGGTGATGCCGACCAACGGGTCGCGATCCCGTTCGATCAGGTTCGGGAGAAGTGCTTCAACATCGCTTTCACCCAGACCAAACAGTTTCAGTTGACGGTAATGGACTTTCTTCGTTCCCAAGCCCATCTCCTGACGAAGTCGATCTGCAACGGTGCCGTTCCACATTTCGGTCATTTCCGCTGGAACTCCCGGCAGAGCAAAGATTCGGCAAACATGCCCATCCTGAAACTGGCAATACAGGTCAATACCGGGGGCTGTACCATGAGGATTGGGAATGATTCGCGACCCTCTCGGAAACATGGCTTGAACGCGGTTGCGCTGGGGCATGGTTCGATATCTTCGGGCAAAGAGGTTTTCTATATGAGCGAGCGCCTCCGGCCTCAATTCCAGAGGGCAGTGGGTTGCTGCGGCAATCGCATCGCGGGTCAAGTCATCGGCAGTTGGACCGAGCCCTCCCGTCGCAACGAGCAAATCCGATCGCCGGATCGCCGTTTGAAAAGCGTCCATGCATGCGGCCAGATCATCGCCGACGATGGTATGAAACATTGTGCGGACACCAAGTTCACCCAACCGCTGGGCAAGCCATTGGCTATTGGTATCCAACCGTTGCCCTGAAGTCAGTTCATCACCAATCGCGAGAATCTCTGCTCGAAGTCTGTTCATCGTCTAATCTGAGAGGGGACCTTCTTTCAGCGATTCCAACCAATCCTGCATGGCGTCCAGCCGCAGCGCTCGATCCTCGATCGGAGCATACCCGAGCATTTTGCAAGTTGGTCGAATGTCATAATAATGTGCCTTCGCGAGTTGGGCAGCCACAAACCGTGTCATGGGAGGTTCCGCAGAACGGCGAAGCAGCTGGTAGGTGGCTTCAAGGCAGCCTCCCAAGATATAGGCGGTTGTGAAGGACAAGGACTTCCTTGGAACCGGAACCTTAGCCCGCTCGAGCAATTGAGCAATCCATTGCCAACACAGCACGGGTTCTCCGTCCGACACGAAGAATGCTTGAGCGGCCACTTGCTCGTCGCCATCGAGTAATTTTTTTAGTGCCAGACAGTGAGCTTCAGCAGCAGCGTCGACGTGGACGGTATCGATTTCATTCATTCCGTTTCCGATCCGACGCAGCTTCCCCGATATCGCTCGATCGACCAAGCGAGGAATGAGATGAGGATCGTTCCGCCCCCAAATCAAATGCGGTCTCAAGCTGACCGTTCGCAATCCTTCCCGTCCATTGGATTCGAGAACCGCCCTCTCCGCGAGCGCTTTCGATCGCGGGTACTCGCAAAGCCATCGTTTCGGATAGGGTGCATCCGGGCCGATGCCACGCTGATCTTTACCATCGAAAACCACGCTGGGGCTACTGCAATTAACGAAAGCTTCCATACGATGACGTCGAGCTGACTCCAGCAAGAGCAGCGTTGGTCGAAGATTTGATGCTTCGTACATTCGTCTCGGTCCCCACACGCCCGCGAGAGCAGCCGTGTGAATAATCGCACGGACTCCAGAGCAAACTTCTTCGACTACCGACGCTTGTGACAAGTCGCCAGCAACCACTTCGACTCCGAGAGCCTGTAATTCCGGATAATTCTTGCGAGCCACTCCGCGTACGGAAAATCCTTCGCTTAACAGCCTGCGACAAATGGCACTTCCGAGAAATCCCCCGTAACCGGTAACCAAGATTCGATTGGATGCCATGCTGATTCAATGCCCTTAGCAGTATTTGCTTTCCGGGTAACTCAATGGAGAAACCCGTGACGTCCAAAGCAACCATAGTTTTCCGAAACGACTCGGCGATCGATTGGATTGAGGATATACTTCTTTCCAGTTTGAACGTGCTCAGTTCTGAGACCTGTCCTCCCAGGCATACTCTCAAAATTCGAACTCCCTAAGTTGCACATTGGATGCAACACCTAATCGAAGAGTTTACCCTCACGAACGGTTCCCCACTATGCCCGCCAAGTTCAATGCAACGGTTTGGTTGATTTGCATCATTGCAGCTATTGGCTTTGCCTTTGACATCTATGAATTATTGATGCTGCCACTCATAGTCAGACCAGCCCTGTTGGAGCTTGGCGGCTTGACACCAGGTACTCCGGAGTTCAGTCATTGGTTTGGGCTGCTTTTCTATGTACCGGCGGTCTGCGGCGGGATTTTCGGTTTGATGGGAGGATACTTGACCGATCGATTCGGACGCCGTCGCATTTTGACCTGGAGTATTCTACTCTACGCATTTTCGGCGTTTGCTGCGGGATTCTCGACAAGTCTACCGATGCTTCTGTTCTTTCGTACGACGACGTTCATCGGAGTGTGTGTCGAGTTTGTTGCTGCCGTCGCGTGGTTGGCCGAGTTGTTTGATGATTCCAAACAGCGTGAAAAAGTTTTGGGCTACACTCAAGCCTTCTCCTCGTTCGGAGGCATCATGGTGGCCATTGCGAATGCCCTAGCCATACAATATTCTCAATCGCCACTTCTTCCGAACATAGAGCTTCCTGATTTCCTGAACTGGTTTGGTGGAGAAATCAAGGACGGGCGAGCGGCTTGGCGTTACACGTTGATGAGCGGCCTTTTACCTGCCATTCCCCTGATCATCATTCGGCCATTCCTGCCAGAGTCTCCCAAGTGGGCGGCCCGGCGGCGAGCAGGGACGTTGAAGCGGCCCTCAATTCGGGAACTCTTCTCAAAGGATTTGCGCAAGACCACCATCCTTACAACCATCATGTTTGCTTGCAGTTATGGCGTGGCCTTTGGAGCTATCCAGCAAATGCCGCAGATTGTTCCCGGAATCGATGCCGTCAAAAGCACGATTGAAACGGCCACTGTGGATAAGACTCCTCAGGAAAAGGCACGTGAATCAGGTCGAATTGTACAGGCGAAAGCAGCCGAATATACAAAGAGTCAAGAAGTCGGTGGCCTTCTCGGACGTTTTGCGTTCGCTGTGTTGGCGACGATCGTTTTGTCGCGAGGACATTTGCTTCGGTTCTTCTTGATTCCAGGATTGATCCTCATGCCGATCATCTTCATTGGTTTCGCAAGGGGAGTGGAATCGACTTATTTCACGGCAGATATCAGCTTCCTTCCTGGCTTCCATGATTTGAGCATTTCGCTCCTTGGAATTGGTATCCTCGTAGCAGGTTTTTTTACTGTCGCGCAGTTCAGTTTCTGGGGGAACTACTTACCGCGCGTTTATCCTCTTCATCTCCGTGGAACGGGGGAAAGCTTCGCAGCCAATATTGGTGGACGCATGATCGGAACGTGTTTCGCTTTTGTCACCCAGCAACTTGCCCTGATGAGTTTCGTTCCAGGCACGACTCCTCCGCAGAAGGTTGCCTACGTCGCGGCCGGCATCGCTACCTTGCTCTACGCCATCAATCTCGGACTATCCTTTATTTTGCCCGAGCCGAAGGAATCGACCATGGAAGGCTGATCCGAGAGGGTCCCCTCCTCATTTGAAGACGACGAAATTTGGGTCAGCAACCGATGTCGAGAAGCCGAGGTCCTCGAGTAACCGACACGCAGACGGAGCATCAAAGTCGACCGGACGGCCCAAGTTTTGTTCCAGCCATCGTTCAATGCGCTGATCCAGGGAATGGTTCGGATCAAGTCGCTCCGCTCTGATGCGTTGCAGGACATGGGCAAGCATACATTCGCAAGCATCTTGCTGTTCCGCCTCCTCCAGCAACCGCAGAAGTACACCCGCATTGGTATCAAGACTTTGCAAGTAGAGGTTTTGCGCCACGTTCAACAAGTATTTCTGTCGTGCTGTCGAATAGCGAAACACTGAGACCATTGTGTAATAGACGACTGCGACGAGCACAATGACGAACATGGCGAACGAAGCGAAGACCTTCACGATGCCAAGCAGAGCGAGCAACGTTGCGTTGCGGATGAGCCGCGTCACGAAAAGTGCAAACCCCCAAAGAGTCGGGATGCCAATTTTGCCGCGTTCAAACCATGTCAATCGGACACCGCCTCCGGGGATCAGCATATCGATATCATCTTTGGGAATGTTCTTGAACAGTCTCAAGTGAATCATGTTCGGATCGAACTCGGTTTCGAGATCGGAATTCGGCTTGGTCTGAAAGATGATGACGAGACGCTGGTAAACAACGATATCGCTTTCAATCTTTCTGAAGAAGTGGTACCGCACGCGCCTGCCAACGATCAGGCCACGAGCAAAAATTTCGACACGCCGAAAACGTGAAAAATCGACATGCAACATGACTCCCCAATCGCTGGCGGAACGGATGGCTTCATCAATTTCCTTTTCACTCAACTGGATGTAGTTGGCACTCTGCAGAACAGGCTGAAGTCCGTCGAAGAAATCCTGCTCAAGGACTTCGCGAGATGCATCATTTACGGACCCAACTTGATGAGGTAATCTGTCCGGATCAAAGCTTGAGTAGAGGTGCGTGAGCTCGGAGTGCTTGATTCGATAGTACTGATGGATTTGCTTACGAATTTGATCCGTATCGGCCTCAATTCGTTGATGATGAACAGGATCGATGTCGGGATCAGCCTTGAGCTTTTCGAGCAAAACGATGGGATGGATGGTGAGATGCGGGTCTCGCTCAACGGGAACTGCGTGGCGAGGGATTCTGGCGGGTGGCCTGTTAACGAAGAAAGAACGGATACGGTATGCAAAAGTCAAGCTCAGCCTCGATTCGAAGAAATGCTCTTTGGCATCATACGATTCTCGCAGTTGCGTTCGATTTGGACGGGCTCATGCTCAACACCGAGGATCTTTACTATGAGGTCGGATCTATTCTACTGCAACGCCGCGGAAAGACATTCACGGATGCGTTGCGGCGAGGAATGATGGGGCTTCCCGCTCAAAAAGCATTCGAACTCATGATCGAGCATGAATCTCTTTCCGTCGCTTGGCAGGACTTGCAACGAGAAAGCGATGAAATTTTCGAGATGCTCCTGCCGCAGAAAGTCGCTTTGATGCCGGGGTTAGTGTCGCTCCTCGATCGTCTTGACGCGACCGGCCGCCCACGGTGCGTTGCTACAAGCAGTCGCATGACGTTCGTGAATCGGGCGCTGAGCCTAACGGGAATTGCTCAGCGATTTGACTTCATCGTCACCGCCGAGCATGTACCACGCGGCAAGCCTTTTCCCGACATTTATCTCCGATCAGCAGAGAAGTTTGGCATTCCGCCTCAATCTTTGTTGGTGCTTGAAGATAGCGCTAACGGAGCGAAAGCTGGGGTGACTGCGGGTGCCTGCGTCGTTGCTGTTCCCGGAGCACATTCCGCTGACCACGACTTTTCCGGTGTCTATGACATTGTGCCAAGGCTTGATGACGAACGATTGATGGAGCAACTGCTCTCATGAGGGTCTTCGAAGTTGTGTTCATTCGGGCAACGGCAAAGCGATTCAATGAGATCAAGGGTTTTCACTTCGAGTCGCTGCCAGAACCGTTATCCAGGGGCTCGCATCTCGATCAAGTGGTGGACCACGATGAGCTCTTCGATACGAGGAGGGCCGAGCAAGCTCGATTCCTCGGGCAGCAGCCGGGATGACGGAATCTTCCAGCGAATCGGTCTGGTGATTGACCGTTGCGTTCATCCCGTGCCGATCATCACATCATCAATCGACACGACGACCCGAATTCCTCATTGGCGACACCCTGAGAGTGTGCTATGTCGTTCAAAGCCGATAATTGAGGGACGAGGCGAGAGTCCCTCAATTACGTCGCGTTTTGGCTTTGGCAAGACTTTGCTTGTCGATCGCTCTAGAAGTACATTCCCTGCACGAAGAAGTATCCCAAGGCAGCGATGGTCATCGGGATGCCATATGGGAGGAGCAGCATCGTCGGCTTGCGCTCGGCTGCCTTTTGGAATAGCTGTTCCGGGTCCTTCGTTTGCATGATCTCACGACCGATGGCGAAGAATTGAGCGAGGTGCTTTCTCCATTCACCTGAGCGGAGCACCATGATGATTGCCATGATTGCACCGACCACGGTCGTTGCCGCAAAGATGTAAAAAGTGTGTTGGAGATGCACCCATGCACCGATTCCTGCAAGGAGTTTCACGTCGCCGGCTCCCATGCCTCCGATCGCATACAAGAAATAGAGCATGCCCAAACCAGCCGCAGTACCGAGAAGACTCCAGGCGAGACCTGACCAACCGTCTGCGGCGAAGCTATAAACCCATCCGCTGAGGATCATCGGGAACGTCAGCCAATTCGGGACTTTCAGTTTCCAACCGTCGATCACGGCTGCGACGATCAACACCACGGAAACCAACCAAATAGGCCAGTGCGCGGCCGCAGCGTCGAAGAAGCTATTCCAAGCCATGTCATCAATTCCTTTCAGTCACCTGTAAGTATTCTGTTCAAGCTGTGTACGAATTCAGGTGTGGTCATGAATGAGTGAAGTTCAGTATTATCGGAGTTGCAGCAGCCACATCAACGCCACCGCAAGAACAGTCCCGATACAGCACAGGAGTTCCCAAAGACCGGCAAGAGCTTCGATGGGAAGATCGTAGGGAGACATGAGCACACACAAAAAAATCACAGGAAAAATTGGTTGCGTAAGTAAGGCACGCCAAGGTGAGGTGGCACGAACTTCCGCGCCACCTCGACCTTAGCGAAAGTGCCAACGGTCGAAGAGAACTGCGCTCGCGCATATCACAGCCAATGCTGCTGACGCTACGCGGAAGCGAGTTCTAATAGGCCTTGATTAGAGCTGGTTAGCTACCGAAGTGAAGGTCGAGCTTGCATTCGAGCCGATCGTTGTAATCGCGCCCAAGCAAACCACGATGATCAGAGCCAGCATAACCGCGTACTCAACTGCGGTTGGGCCGTCTTCGGACTTCAGAAATCGCTTCAGCTTCAAACCAAAATTCTTCATGTCTTTCCCTCCAGACATCTGACCCAGCACCTTGGCCGGGCACTACATAGATACTATGCCGTCCGCGTGATTCAAGACTTTCCGCCACGGAAGAGCTTGTACGCTAGTTCGGCAGACGAGGCCCGAAGGCCAACGGCCAAAACGATTGGCTCGTCGATGGAAGACTATGTCAGAAACCGCCTTAGTCAAATTTTCTGGTGAGGGAACGGAGTTCAATTAGCGAAGTTCTAGCGACACGTGGGAGTTACCGACTGCAAAGACGTCATAATCGAATCGGTCCTCCCCTAACCACTACGGGGCGCAGTCGAGATCTGTTCGATTCGCTCTTTTTACGACGGCTGAACCGTATTTTCGATCATCGAAAGTGCGGCCTGTCGAGCTTGCGTGAGAAACTTTCCTGAAAATCGGCCTCACCGGCTGACGCTTGGGACCTGAATGGCCCGCTATATTCCGTGGTATTGGGTTTTGCAGTCAACATGTGTGCGCGATTGCAATCGCTGAATTGCAATTTTCGCGAAGGCCTGCAACTGTCTTTGAGCGACGAATCCGCGTGAGATCGAAGAGGGTGCGGGAAGTCCTCATTCTCACCAAGGGTGCGTAACCGAAGTCCAGGAGAACGTCGATTCGAGCACGAGGACCAAGCAAATATATCTATCGCGGTTTCTCATCACCACGCTAAAACCTGCTGCACAAACCCGACTCTTGCCCAGCGTCGGTTACTCTTTGGGAAGTCGCGATGTTTCCATCGCTTCTGATTCAATGAGAGAAATGCGGATTAGTCGGCTATGGTATTCCCGAAACGACGGTTAAAATTCTGTTTGCGAACCGTGCGACAGGTTCGCGAATGAACCACCGCAGGTGAATTGGTCTGACGAATTGAGATCCTTGGAATAATCGGAGTCTACGATGAAACGTTTTGGGACAGCAATTGGCTTGTTTTTTTTGCTTTGGATGCCAAATGGATTCTCTCAGGAAGTGCTATCGACATCCAAATCGGACAAGGTATCAGATGCGGCCAGCTACTCGATTGGGCTTGATATCGGCAGAAATTTGAAGGGTGATGGGTTTGAGGCGATTGACCTCAAGTTGGCGGATTTGATATTGGGACTCCAGGACGGGTTGGCCGGGGCGGAAGCTCGTGTTCCGGAAGCGGAAATTGCCGCTGCCATTGATACCATTCGCAAGCGTTTGGAAACCCGCATGATGGAACGTGCTCGCCGCAACGCCGACGAAGGAAAGTCATTTCTCGCAGAGAACAAGAAAAAGGAAGGCGTCATTACTTTGCCCAGCGGCTTGCAGTACAAAGTCCTGAAGTCAGGTTCGGGAGCCCAGCCAACGTTGACAAGCACTGTGAAGGTGCATTATGAAGGAAAGCTCATCAACGGGAAGGTATTCGATAGTTCGATTGAGCGCGGAGAACCGGCACAGTTCCAAGTCACCCGTGTCATTTCAGGTTGGACGGAGGCGCTCCAGCGCATGCGTGTTGGCGACAAATGGGAAGTTTATATTCCTTCCGAATTAGCCTATGCCGAAAGAGGTGCCGGTCCCGACATTGGTCCGAATTCCACACTCATCTTTCAAGTCGAATTGCTTGAAGTAAAATAACGCGGTTCCGTTGTTCTTGATGTGGGAATCCGATCGCTTAATTCTGTTGCTTATTTGAGAGGAATTACCAGTGCGCTGTCTTTTCGTTTGTTTGGCTTATATCGCATCCTACATGTTGGATGCGACACAGGGCTTGGCTTTTTCGGAAGATGGCATTTCGATGGAGGGAGTCGAGCAAAAGTCCCTCGCCGTCCGTGTCGAACGTGCTTTCCCAAATCTTCGCGTCGAAAGGCCTTTGATTATCGATCATGCTGGCGATGGTTCTGGGCGGTTGTTTATTGCCAGCCAGCTCGGGACGATCTTCGTTATCTCTGGCGATGAACAGATAGAAGAAGCCCCGGTGTTCTTAGACATCTCGGACCGCGTTGTTTACCGCGACGATCAGAATGAAGAAGGGCTACTGGGAATGGCCTTTCATCCAAAGTTCAAGGAGAACGGCTACTTCTACTTGTACTACACTTCGACGACACAACCTCAACTTTCATTCATTTCTCGATTCAGCATCTCCAAGTCCGACCCAAATGTTGCTGATCCGAACAGCGAGTTGATCTTGATGAAAATCAAGCAGCCCTATTGGAACCATAATGGAGGCACGCTGGCGTTTGGTCCTGACGGATTCTTGTACATCGGTCTCGGCGATGGAGGCCTAGCAAACGATCCCTTGCAGGCAGGACAGGACTTGACCACTTGGCTTGGGAAGATACTTCGTATCGATGTGGATACGACGACTCCAGCAACAAACTACGGCATCCCCGCCGACAATCCATTCATTAGTAATCCACAAGCGAAGCCTGAAATATTCGCACTTGGCTTTCGCAACGTGTGGAGAATATCGTTCGATCGAGAGACAGGTGATCTTTGGGTGGCCGATGTTGGACAAGATTTGTGGGAAGAAATCAATATCGTGAAAAAGGGAGGAAATTATGGCTGGAGCCTTCGAGAGGGCGCTCATCCATTTTTTCAAAAACCTGGCCAAGACATTTCATCGTTGATCGATCCGATTTGGGAGTATCCGCACACCGAGCCCTGGGGCAAGTCGATTACGGGAGGTGTGGTCTATCGCGGGGCCGCGGTCCCGTCATTAGTCGGTTACTATCTCTATGCTGACTATGTAACTGGAAGGCTCTGGGCTTTGAAGTTTGACGAGAAATCTGGCAAGGTCACTGAAAATCGACCCATTGAATGGCGAGCACGGCTTCCAATTGTCACCTACGGTGAAACGGAATCTGGTGAAGTGCTTTTCACCACTACGATGAGTGGTGGCATGATTTTTCGGTTCGTCGAGGGACTTTGATGACGAATTGGAAATGGCTTTCGGTGCGTGACGCACGCGATGCTCGAAACATCGGCGAAAAGGTCGAAGTTCGCGGCTGGGTCAGGACACGGCGTGATTCAAAAGGTGGCTTCAGTTTTATTGAAGTCAATGACGGAAGCTGTCTCGGCAATCTGCAGGTCATCGCAAACGCAGATCTCGGCAACTATGAAACGGAAATCGCCAATCTCCACGTAGGTTCGAGCATCGCAGTACAGGGAGAACTGAAGGCCAGTCTTGGCCAAGGGCAGTCAACCGAACTGGTTGCAGGATCGGTCCGCATTCTCGGTTCTGCTGACCCGCAAACCTATCCTTTGCAGAAGAAACGCCACACGCTTGAAAAGCTTCGAGAATGGGCTCATCTTCGTCCACGTACGAATACGATCGGAGCGGTATCTCGGATTCGCAATCAGGTCAGTTTCTCGACACACCTATTCTTTCAAGAGAATGGTTTTTTCTATATCCACACGCCTATCATCACCGCTTCTGATTGCGAAGGAGCTGGCCAGATGTTTCGCGTGACGACGCTACCCATCGAAAAGCTACCACAAATTCGCGGTCCGGTTGATTACAGCCAGGACTTTTTTGGAAAGCCAGCGTTCCTAACTGTCAGCGGACAACTGGAAGGAGAAATTTACGCGACGGCTCTCACGAAAATATACACATTTGGACCGACGTTCCGTGCCGAAAACTCAAACACGAGTCGCCATCTAGCGGAGTTTTGGATGATCGAGCCAGAGATGGCATTCTATGAACTCGTGGACAATATGGCGTTAGCAGAATCGTATTTGAAGCGATTGATTAAGGACGTCCTGGAAAACTGCGACGAGGATATGCAGTTCTTCGAAAAGTTCATTCAACAGGGGTTGCTCGATAGTTTGCGACTTGTCCTAGACAAACCTTTTGAACATCTATCCTATTCGGAAGCCATTTCCATCTTGGAAAAGAGCGACCAGAACTTTGAGTATCCGATCGCATGGGGAACGGATTTGCAAGCTGAGCATGAGCGTTATCTGACAGAACACCATGTCAAGGGACCAGTGATCCTGTACGACTACCCCTCGAAGATCAAATCGTTCTACATGCGAGTGAATGATGACGGACAGACGGTGCGAGCCATGGATGTTTTGGTGCCAAAAATCGGAGAAATTATCGGAGGAAGCCAGCGAGAGGAACGCCTGGACGTTCTCAAGGGTCGAATGCTGGAATTCGGGCTGGATGAAGCGAATTACTGGTGGTACCTCGACTTACGGCGATTTGGGACGGTACCTCACAGTGGTTTTGGTCTCGGTCTAGAGCGAGCCGTTCAATTTATCACCGGAATGGCGAATATCCGAGACGTTATTCCGTTTCCACGGACCCCAGGAAGTGCGGAGTTCTAGCGGTGATTTGCAGGGCTATACAGTAGGAAATCTCCGAAACCTGGCAGAAAATATTTCATTCAAGCTTCATTTGGCCCTTGCCAGTTTTGGTAGGTCTTGGCTAAAATCTTGGGTTCTCATGGTCGAGGGGAATCGCCGTCCGACCCACGATTCTTGAGCTTTCGCTATGCAGCGAAGCTTGTATCACGTCCTATTTTGTTGGAGCGTTTCATGCCGCGTTTGCTGGGGGTAGACATTCCCAACGACAAGCAAGTCATCATTTCTTTGCAGTATCTTTACGGAGTTGGTCCGGCAGTTGCTAGAGAGTTGTGCGAAAAGACCAACGTCGATCCGCACAAGAAGGCCAGGGAAATGGACGAAGACGAACTGTCCCGATTGGCGACCTTGCTTGAACGTGACTTCACGGTGGAGGGACCGCTTCGCCGACAGGTCGGACAGAACATTCATCGCCTTCGCGAAATAAAGTGTTATCGAGGTTTAAGGCATCGAGCTAGTTTACCCGTCCGTGGACAAAGAACGAGGACGAATGCGAGAACTCGAAAAGGTCCTCGCAAGACAGTGGCGGGTAAAAAGGGCGTTAAGGATTTGAAGTAAGACATGGCTTTGGTTGGCTGCCCGACTCACTGGTCGTTCGCAGCTTTCTTAAGTTGAACTTGCAATTGGGGAATTTGATACGTGGCAAAGACATCAGGATCGACTGGAAATAAGCGAAGAAAGGTGCGACGCAATGTGACGGTTGCGATCGCTCACATTCGCTCGACGTTCAACAATACAACCGTCACCATTACCGACGGCAAAGGAGACACGCTGTGTTGGTCGAGTTCCGGCACGGCGGGATTTAAGGGGAGTCGAAAAAGCACACCGTTTGCTGGTCAGGTTGCGGCACAACAAGCTGCGGAAAAGGCCGCTAAGTTCGGCGTGAAGGAATTGTCAGTCCGCGTGAAGGGTCCTGGCGCTGGTCGCGAGAGTGCAATTACCGCACTGCAGTCGTCTGGGATGACCATCAAGCAAATTGAGGACATTACGCCGATTCCTCACAATGGCTGTCGTCCACGAAAGCGCCGTCGAGTTTAGTTGCTTTCGAATTTCGTTTATCGCGTCGGGTGGTTACCTGGTATCGTTTCAAAGTGTTGTTTTAGGGTTCAATTTATGCACGTTCGTTGGCGTGGTTTCGAATTGCCGAGTTCAGTGGTCGTCGAGCGCTCATCGCTAACTGCCACCTATGGGAAATTTATTGCCGAGCCTTTTGAACGAGGTTTCGGGCATACGATTGGTAACAGCCTTCGCCGTGTGCTTCTGTCCAGCTTGGAAGGAAGTGCTGTCACCCAAATCAAGATTCGCGGAGCTCAGCACGAGTTCACCTCGATCAGCGGCGTTTTGGAAGATGTCACCGATTTGGTACTCAACGTCAAGAGCTTGGTGGTCAAGAATCACTCGGATAGCACGCGAGTCATTACTGTCGAGCGTTCGACCGCTGGTCCGATTCTTGGGTCACATGTTGAAACCGATGCCGACGTGGAGATCATCAACAAGGATCACGTTCTGGCGACGCTTACTGCTGATACTCCATTCATGATGGAGATGGTTGTTGAAAATGGTAGGGGATACGTTCCTTGCACAGAACACAGCGTCGGCGATCACGAAATCGGTATCATTCCGATCGATGCCGTCTACAGTCCTGTCACCAGGGTCCGTTATGAGATTGAAGAGACTCGCGTTGGTCAAAAGACGAATTATGATCGACTCATCATTGAACTATGGACGGATGGTTCGATCGATCCCGAAATGGCCATGGTTGAAGGTGCCAAAATTCTGCGAAAGCACTTGAATCCCTTCGTTCAGTACTCTGAAGTCGGTCGGCAGGTCCACGCCATTTCACGCGGCGGTCCTGGTTCCGCTGAAGCCCAGCTCGAACAGAAGCTGAACATGCCAATCGGCGAGTTGAAGCTTTCGGTGCGAGCGAACAATTGTTTGGAATCCGATGGCATTCAAACGGTTCGCGATTTGGTTCAACGCACCGAAGATCAATTGCTGGAAGTTCGCAATTTCGGTGAAACGACCCTGGCCGAAGTTCGAGAGCGTTTGCAGGCATTGAATTTGCATCTCGGCATGCGAATTCCGTCGAGCCAGTCTTTTCGTTAATTCATTGGTTTCATCGTATCGAAGTTTACTTTCCGATCATTTGATATTGAGTAGGTAACGACCATGCGTCACCGTAGACGTGGCCGAGTTTTAGGACGAAATTCTCCGCACCGCAAAGCCCTTTATCGGAATCTGGTGACAGCTCTGATTCTCACCGAACGTGAGAAGTCGGAATTGGAATCGAATCACCCGAAGGTCGCAGGAAGAATTGTCACGACAGTTGAAAAAGCAAAGGAAGTTCGCCCCATGGTCGAACGCTGCATCACCATTGCGAAGAAGGGAGTCCTAGCGGAAGAGGCCGCAGAAACCTATGCTACCTCCGCTGACCGTGGCAGTGAGGCTTGGAAAGCATGGCGAAGTGGGCCGCAATGGAGCCAATGGGTTGCCGCGCGTGCCCCGGCCGTGACCGCTCGGAGACGGCTCTATAGCATGCTCGGCAGCAAGCAAGCCGTTCGCATCCTTTTTGATACGATCGCACCAAGGTTTTCGGATCGCGACGGAGGGTATACCCGCATCGTTCGACTCGCCAAGCCGCGACTCGGAGATGGAGGGACGCGAGCCATTATTGAATTCGTAGGTAACAACGATCGCAAGAAATCTGCGAGGAAAGCCGAAAGGCCCTCGTTCGAAGAGACTTCACAAATGACTGTCACCATGGGAGATGGCAACTAGACTGAGATCGTCCATCGCACGGTTCTTCCGAAGGGCGAGTGAAAATCACTTCGCCCTTTTTTTGTGGTGTATGTGATGCGGAAGACCTTTACGCGGCAACTGGGAGAGGAGTTCCCAAACCCTCGATTCGATGCAATTGATGCTCTCGAAGCTCAAATACCACGTCTGCGATGTCCAGGAGAGCCTGTCGGTGGGTGATGATGATCATGGTTCGTTGGCCGCGATGAGCTTTCAAGGAATCGCGAATCAATAATTCACTGCGCATATCGATCTGGCTGGTGGCTTCATCGAGAATTAGTATTTCCGGTCTCCGTAGAAGCGCGCGAGCCAAGGCAATACGTTGTCGCTGACCGCCGCTCAAACGATGACCGTTGGGACCGACTTTGGTCTCGAGGCGGTCCGGTAGAATCTGATCGATGAACTCGTGAGCGTAGGCCTCTCTTGACGCTTGATCGATCTCCTCATCGGAGGCTTGAGGGTTACCATAGGCAATGTTGTAGCGAATCGTTTGATTGAACAATTCCGTGTTTTGCGAAACGATTGCGATCCTCGATCGCAAATCCTTCAGTCGCATAAATCGCAGATCGATCCCGTCGAGTTGAATCGAGCCCCACGTCGGATCGTAGAAGCGGCATAGCAAGTGAATCAACGTGGACTTGCCCGTTCCATTTTGACCAACAATGGCAATCGTCGACCCGAAAGGAATTTCTAGCGAGACGTTCTGAAGCACTGGTTGATTGGGTAGATAAGCGAAAGCCACTTGATCAAATCGCAAGTTTCGGTGCGGTTTGGGTATCGTCACCGGTGATGGCGGGTCGGAGATTTTGTCTGCTTCATCTAATAGCGGGTACAGGGCGTTCGCCGCAACGGTGCCCGTATAAATACTCGAGTAGACCAACGACAGCTTGCGCAATGGATCGCTTGCTCCGACAAGCAAGCCAAAGAAAATCAGCATCGCAGAAACCGACAGTGGTTCATCGCAGACCTTGATCCCGAGCATCGAGGTCTTACCGTTCAAAACAAGGTAGCTCCCGACGAGGATCGTCGTGCAAAGCATGCCGAGTCCGAGAAATTCGATGACGGGCTTCGTTAGCGCAGTGTAGAAGATGAATTTCAAACCGTGGCGCCGCATTTCGCCAGTCGACTGCTGGAATCGCTCGTTCTCGCGTTCCTCCATACAATATGCTTGGACCGTCTGTACGTTGCTCAGCGATTCCAACATGACTTCATGAAAGTGAGAAGCTCGCCTGAGAAAATCACGTGATGTTTGTTTGAGCTTCTTGGTAATTGAGACGAGCAAGTATCCGATAACCGGAGCAACAACCATGCTGATCAACAACAATCTCCAGCAAATCCAGCCTGCCCCGAGCAAGCAAGAGAGAATCTTCAAGGGTTCGCGTACCGCACCACCTAGTGTATTCATCAATCCCTGAGATAGCATCTCAGATGTGTGAGTGATGTGGGCGGTGAATCGACTCATACCTGTTGATGAAAATGATGCGCGGTCCATTCGAATGGCACGATCGAAAACCTTCAGCCGAAGGTTTCGCGAGATATCGATGGCCACGCGACCGACGAGCAGTTCATTGATCACGAGAAAAATGTGCTTGACCAGTGTGCTCACTAAAAGCACAGCAACGATGATGGCTACCGTTTGAAAAGGGGATCGTGGAATCCATTGGTCCAACCAGGGTTGCATGGAACGATACGTTGCCAGCTTTTTCTGATGAAATTTCAATTCCCCGGTCGCCACTGAAAATCGAGTGCTCGCCGCCTGATCTGTGCTAACTTGAAACTCCTCAAGCTCCCGCGATAGACGTTCCGTCTCTCTCTCATGAAGTCGAACTTCGCCTTCAACCCAATCGTGGAGTGTTTGGTTCTTGAGAGTCACTTCAAGAATGGGATAGAATGCCGCGATATTGCCGCCCCAAAGGGCTGCGACGGCAATCGAGCATAGAGTCGCCATCACAATCGATGGCCAATATCGAAGAGCGTCTCGTAGGGCTCGAGAGAAATTCCCCATGCTTGCCTATCTTTTCTCGCCAAACTCGTGAAGGCGAGCGGCAGATAACACGGGCAGCTCTCGCCGCTCCGAGAACATCCGGAAGGCAGTGCGCTAGCACTCGGGTTTCTTGGTGTCGATGTATCTACCGCTTCCCTAAAATTTGCCAATTAGTTCGATCTATCGGACTGAGTACCTTTTACTCGTTAATCCGAATATTCAGTCGAGAGCAAAGGAGAGTCGATTTTTTGAAATGCGACGTTCTGCTTTCCGCCAAGCCAGCCCAAGATGCCTAAATTCTCTTATTGTGCCGTCGTTGCATTATGGAAATTTGCAAGCAATAGCTGGGTTAGCAACGTGTCATGGACCTGTGAGGGCGTCCGAATTGCAAACTTCCTTCACCAGGCCTGACCATCGTGTTTTCGGCGAATTAAGCTAGCGATTCTCGGCAAGCCTCTTGAAGATTCGAAATAAACGACCGCGAGGCGGTATCGAATTCTCCGGAGACAAATAGCGACCGCCACCACGGTCAGTTTTTCAGAGAGTGTGAATGACCGTGGTGGAGAATAGGAAGAAAATGAAATTACAAAGCTTCCGCAGTTAGACCAGCGGCTTCCGTCAAACGGTTGAACAATGCGCAGATACAGGTGAAATGCACACATTGGGCGACCGCTTCCGGTCCAGCAAGTTCAACGGCCTTTTGGACTTCTGCATCGGTGAGGATCACTGGCGATGCAGCTAGATGATTAGCTAGGACGATTAAGGAGCGATCGGCGTCACTCAGGGATTCCGTTGAGAGATCATCGATGCCAAAGATAGCGTCGTCCGTTTCTCCCAGCGACCGAAGCTGTTTGCGTGCTAATGACATCGCATACCAAGCGCGATCTTGACGTGCTGTCGACCAACGAATCTGGCTTCGCAACCTAGGTGAAAGTGCAGACATGGCCTCACCTCCCTGGACCAGTCCGACCACTCGCTTTCCAGCGCTCGGGAAATGTCCCATCAGCCGATGCCACTGCTGAATGGGACCTTCGACCAGCAACTCTTCGAACGCCAGTCGAGTTGTTTCTTCCGTTGCCAGTGACAACCGAGGCTTGCGATTTTCGGCCGAAGCGAGCGATTCCAAAACGAACCGGCGGGACTCCAATGGCGGCCGAGACATGCGCGTAATCACTAGATTGCTGTTGGCAGACAACGAAGAATCTGCAAAGGTGACTTTCGATAGGATGCTCTGGTAAGCTTCTGAGGTAGCCGTGAGATAGCTGTGGCCAGTATCCGTCACTCGCTGACTGCCCGGCTCCGCGTTCCTTGGTGCCCCGAAATTTCCACCACCTGCGGATTGAGGGACGCCGATCCCTTCCTTCCACCGATTGATGGCGTTGTTACCTGCAACCGAGGCGATCATCTCGATGATCTGCAAATCGCTGTAATAGGGACGGCATGCATCGATATCGGCATCGCTCAGCAGATGCGGTTCTAGTGTTAAACGTCGAGCCAGAGCAAAGGCAGACTGCTCTGATTCAGGAAAGGCCTCCCACTCACAGTCAAGTCGAGCAACTTCATCTTCGGTCATTCCTGCCGCGAGAAGTTTCGATTCTTGATGTCCCAAACAGTATTGGCAATTGTTTGCTCGAGAAGCAATCCAAAACAATCGAGTCTTGAAGGCATAGTCTAAACTCATCGCAGGGTCTGGAGCCATCGGAGCTCGGCCAGCTCCCGATGATCCAGATCGTTGACCACCGCCGAAGCCGCTTGTCCCTCCACCTTGAGTTCCACCTGAGTTGTTTGGGCCGCCAACAGCGCCACCTCGGTTTGCAGAGCCACTGAAGGCCAAATAGCTCATGCCGTCACCCGTTGGAACATACAGCGATCGCACGCGACTTTCATAGGCGCGAGACAATTCCTCGGGAGCATTCTCCGAGGGCTCGGCAGGTGGCAAAGGAATTCGTGGAGTGCGACCTTTCATATCTTCCAAGAGCTCTTTCATCTCTGGTCTTGTCAGCGGAGTGGGGCGAGGTTGGTCCGAAGATGAACTTTCAGGCTGCTGCGATTTAGAAGCCGTCAACATACCCGGGACGTTCTGCCGAACCTCGCTAGTCTGCGATACTTGCTGTGTCGGTGGCTTAAGATTGTAGTAGTCCCAAAAGACGTTTTCGCTCTCGAGAGTCAGTTGAAACCCGTTGCTGATCCGCGTCATGTAGTTGTACCTACTCGCATTGACCGCAATGTAGAGAGCCCGCTCATCTCCGAAATCTGATCGCAGAACGCTCAAATCATCGGGAGTCACTTTCCACGGTGTCGCAGTTAGCTTCCTTGCAAACAATAGAGCCCTCTGTTCATTTTGGGGCAGCGATGACCAGTCGGAACCTGCCAAGATGCGACTGCGCTCTGCGATTTGTGCCGGGGAGAGTCCGGCGACTTCCCAATTCATTTCACAGTGCCCCATGCAATAGGGACAATTGATCGAGTCCGTAACCATCCAAAAGATGCTGTTGCCCAAGATGCGATCCCAATTGCGTGAAATCTCGGAACCTGCCGTTCGCAAATAGATTTCGAATGGTACCGCTAACTCGTCCGCATATCCCATGACGATTTGGTACCAAACGATCTTGCTCGGTTGATCCATCAATCCAGGAGGCAATTTTTTGCTGATTTCGCTCCAATCAGGAATGGGTAAACGCGTCGTCCTCTTTCGCTGCAATTCCAGTTGGCCCTGCAAAGCATCGTAGGATAGCCATGTGATCGTGTCGTTCAGGGAGGTATGCGACTGGTTAGCAACCGGTGAGGACGGAGCTGGAGCGCTTGTTGCCGATAAGGTGGCACTCGCGGGAGGCGTCATGGCGGTTACCAAGGCCTCACGATTGAATCGAACGTCAACTGGTGATCGAGTTCCGCCCGATTCACCGGGACATCCTAAGCAGATCAGGAGACGATCTTGAAAATTGGCGAAGGCACTGTGCAGGACCATAGCCGCGACGACCCTTTCGCCAAACAGCTCGACAAGCTTCTGGAATTTTGCATCCGGGAATCCTGCCGAATCGACCGCCATGGCAAGAGAAAACTGCAACGCTTCTCGATCCGAGTCGGTCCAACCCGAAAATGAACCGTCCTTCAATCCGGCGACTTGCTGTTTGGTAAAGCCTGACAGCATGCCATCTCCCAGGGCCATGGCCTCCGCATAGTCGCAATGATTCGCATGCGCGGTCACCCAACGCATCGCATGACGCAGAGTCATGGGAACCGGCCCTGCGGTTCGATGGGCCAAATCAAGCTCCAGTAGAGCTGCTGTGGTACGTGGCATGGGAGCTGCCAACATTCGAGCCCAGATTGGCAAATCGGTTTTCCGGCCACTTTCGATCGCCGGAAGCTTCTGCCAGGCATCATCGTTGGAAAGGGGCGATAGCCAACCCTGGGCCACGCTTTCCTGCACTTGCTCGTTTCCTGGTAGGCGTTGCAGGACTGGATTCAAGCCAATCAGCATACCGACGAAAATATAGCGAACGAAATTCCTCATTATGGATATCTCACTATTGAAGATGAATGGTGATTGCCGTCACGTTCGTGATAGGAAACTACATCTCGTTACGAAACACGGTAATAACCGGGTTCGTAGCAACGATGTAGCTACCTTCGCGTTTTTGAACTTCGCCGTCCTTGATGACGAGTTCCAAGATGGCTTTGAAATGATAGTTGCGACCGTCATCGAAGACTTCATCGTCGATGACATAGTTCTTGAGTTTGATGCCAGATTCCCATTCTGGGTCACCAGCCACGATCTTCGATTGAGCGCGCCATTCAGCAGGATCGCTTCCCAATTTCCACTGTTCGAGTGCACCTTCAAGAGCACTTCGTGCCGTATTGTAGTCGCTCTTTCCCGGTAGTCTGCTACATCCTGCCAAGCAGAGTCCGAGCAAGATCCAACTAACAACACGCAGGAGTCGATCCGAATTCCAGCGAACATCCAAATACCTTGCTCGAACTCCCGCAAAAAATGCGAAGGAATGCGGAAGCAGATGAGTACCGACGCGCAGCCGTCGCTGCTTCCCATGCGGAATCCGAGCCATGAATCGCTTCCGCTCACGACGCCTCGAATTGCGAAAACTAATCAACAAGCGCACCATCCGGCTCAACCTCTCCCATTTCGCGAGTTCCGTAAGCTCTCCATACATTTACTCGAACCGCATTACTGACAAACCTGACCGCCGCATCGCACATCATCATGTGAACTCCACCGCGGTGGTTGCTTGAAGCGGTGGTCATGATGCGACCCGGAGGAAACATGCAGTTGCGAGTGTTCGGTGTCGAAATGTGCTGATAAAGTGTCGTGGAATGATACGCCTGCAACCATGGAGATCCAACAACGGAGACGCCTTGATTTCCAATGTCGAGGTAGTTCATTGCCTTGCACTGAGCAACAGCTTCGTCAGCCGTATTCGGATAGGTTCCTGGACGGAAGGTGTCGCTAGCCAAAGTGATGACGGAATTACTAAAGTCGCCAATCAATTTCTCTGAAAAAGCAGTTGTTTGGCTTAAACCGTCCGTAATATTTCGAAAGCCGATAAACTGATCTCGCATGAAAACTCCATTCGGCGGATCCATGCCGTAGTTCGAATCAGACGGATTCGTCGGCGGGGCTCCAGCCAACAATCCCGTTCCCATGTTCGCGTAGTAGTTGTTCAGTCCACCCACGGTTAAAAGAGCTCGTGGCGCACCATCGCTTGGACAACGGTACGTCGGAATCTGCTGCATCCTCGCAACCGCATTGGAAGCATGATTCCAACCATACCGCATGTCTACTAATACGTAGGCATTGCTCTGCTCGAGGTAGGGCAGGATGCGTGCATGAACGGATAATCCCGCCGTGAAGCTGTTTCCTTGCAGATTTCCGGGAGGCAACATCCGATAAGCGGCCTCGTAATTGTGAATTGCAATGCCGATCTGATGCAAGTTGTTCTGACAATGGGCGCGTCGAGCTGCTTCTCGAGCTGCTTGCACTGCCGGCAACAACAAACCGACCAAGATGCCGATGATCGCGATGACGACCAATAGTTCGACCAGGGTAAAGCCGCGCTGACGAAGTCGGAAATGAAATGAATTCGATAACATGGGAAAATATTCCTAAATCAAGAAGAACGGATGTGTTCGCCGAAATAAATGAATCGATGATGCGCCATGGGAATGGCGATACATGTTCGTTTGCAACAAGTATTCAATTGCTCGTAGAAGTGGTGCCTGCTACGAACATTGAGAAATTCTTCAGAACTCAGAATGCAGAGCACGCCCAGAAATGGTTGGAGCGTTCAAGCGAGAAGATAGGAATCAGAGACTACGACCGCATTTCGGAATGAATCTTCAGTTCGCGCTGACTCAACAGAAATCAGTACGCCCGAGCCGATCTCAATCACTGCTCCTCAATTCGCCCACTTAGCAGCAGTGGAGCTTTGGAGGTCTCTCCAAACCATCTGCGATGATGCGATCAAAATGAAGATCGTTGAGAGCAAGCCGATACAGCATCGGCGAATCGCAGTCGCAGTCGATCCCGCTATTCAGAACAATGGGCTTGACCGATGTCACCACCAGGCTCATTGGGAGTTGGTCCGCTGGCAGAGTCGGTAATTGACGACACTCAGGACCACTGCAGGGCAATTCAGAAAAGATCGTTCTCGACAACACGAGCGAACCACCCTCATAGATGACCGTCGCACTCAGCAACTTCGATGGCCCTTTGGTATAGTCGCGGGAACTACGCTGAACGATTCGCTCATACCAACCATCCTGCTGCGGACATCCACAACCTCCAAATGCATATTCGCAGGTGAGCACTGCGAAAATCGCGATAACCGTGAGACTGAAAGTTCTCTTAAAACGAACTTTGCTCAGACGCAACGACGCTGCATCATCACGCAAATAGGAAGTTGAGGTTGCGTTCACGAGCATAACGAGAATTCAGACCGACGGCGGAGAAAAGCGCCCAAATTTGACCTTAATGATAGAGTCAGTGCGACGGTCCGTCAATCATTTTTTTTAGCCCATACAAGAAAAGAACCGTTTTCGTTCGTGCGACGCGTCTTGCTTGAGAGCCGTCTCGCTGGAAATCTCTGAACGCAGTACCCGCACGTTTTTTGGGGCCTCGATTCCAATCCGAACCACATTTCCCTTCACTTGTGCCACGACAATTGTGATGTTTTCTCCAATCTGGATCCGTTCGTTCAGCTTTCGGCTCAACACCAACATCGGATTTTCCTCCCTATTACTGCGGGTCAACCTGAGTCCATGCACCTCTCCAAACTCCGGAGGGATTCTTTTCTGTTTTGCTAATCTCATGCCAAATAATTCCAACTACTCGAGACCGCCGTGAATCTTGAGCAAAAATTGAGAAAAAGGCGAGAAATCCGACAAGCATGGCGTTGAGGCAGCTTGTAAAGCGAAATGCAAGATTGTCGAATTTACAAAATGTCTTCCAATCTTGGCGTCTCGCGACACGAATAGGTGGCAAATCGCTTTTTACGTTCACCAGTGGTTCAATTCTGAAAGGCCCATGTGATGTCTCTCACAACCATTTCGCGTTTTTTTGGCATAAGTTTCCGTCTCTGCGGACTTCTCTGCTTGATGACGCCCTCGATGGCTCTGTTCGCTCAAGAAGTTCCTGAACCAGCCCCTGAACACGAAGTTCTCAAAAAGATGGTTGGGACCTGGGAAATGGATATCGAGTTTTGGCCCATTGGACCGAATGGTCCGTCCATGAAAAGCACTGCCAAAGAGACGAATCGCATGCTTGGAGCATTTTTTGTCCTCTCTGATTTTTCAGGCGACCTTGGGGGCATTCCGTTTCAAGGCCACGCGCAAACAGGATACGATTCGCAGAAGAAAGTATTCTTCGGAACTTGGTGCGATATCATGAATCCCAACATGTCCATGATGACAGGGACCTATGATGCGGACTCAAAGACGATGACCATGGAATATGAGAGCGTCGATCCGACGACGGGGGCGAAAACCATGGGGAAGAACGTCGATCGATTCCTCGATGACGAAACTCGCGAGTTCGAAATGTACGGAATTCCCCCAGGTGGAGGCACGGAGATGGTCAAGATGATGGTTGGCAAAGCAAAGCGAGTTTCCAAGAAGGTCGAGAAGGTTCAAGAAACTCAATAGTTTCAGAAAATCGACCTTTTGCCGCCAGCTTGTAAGTTTTACAATGCGATTCAGGGTTAGGCGAGCGGCTGGGACGCGAGCGGTACTTGTCGAAGCTGTTATCGCGCGAGCGATAGCTGTCACGTGCTAGCCCGAAGCGCAACTGAGGAATGATGCTTTCATCGTTCGCTCACATAGCAGGTTATGAATCGTAGCGATTCGACCTTTTCTCGCCATAGTATCGATTGCATTGCGACAAGGAGGTCGCAGATTTGTCCGCACGAAAGACGATTCGCACGAAGGTACTTCTGACGCTTCTGTGCTTAGCGGCAGCGGTGATGCTGCTTGGCTACAGTGGGTTGCGTGGCGTGATCGCTTATCGCGGCCTCGCACTCATCGTCAGCCAACGGGCATCTGAATTCCCAATTACGTCAGAGCTAACTCAGTCGGCTGACGGACTGCGGTACAGTTTTGGTCGCATGCAGACTTTGGAAACGCATTTGGATACTCCGAATGCCAAGAACGTTTGGAATCACAAACGGCTGTTTCTGAAAGAACTGGATCGCTTCCAAGAAATTCTGATTCGCTATCGCGATCGACTCAACACCAACGCATCCGCAGACCCATTCTTGAGCGACGACTCTGGTGAACTGGAGATTGTTGCACAGATTGATCGAAAGCTCGAAGAGATTCGACTTCGAGCATCCGATGAGGACTTTGGACGATCTCGCACCGATTTCGACGAAGCGGACGTTAGCGAATTAGCGTACCTCACTCAAAAACTGCCGACGATCCTGCAGCAGCGGATGGCGACATTCCGCGACGAAGTACGCGTGCGTTACCGAACTTGGATGGCGGTCACAGTCGTCTGCATGTTAGCAACTCTTTGCATTCTGACCGGTTTAGGAATCTACCTCCGCCGTGCGGTCATTCAACCTTTCAAGCGGCTATTGCAGGGAGCTCGATTGGTGGCTGCTGGCAATTTTGAGTATCGCATTGAAATTGGCAGTGATGATGAGTTAAGTGAGCTGGCCGCTGCTGTGAACAATAGCAATGCCAGCTTTCTTCGCATTCAGCAAGAGCTGAACCATCAGGTTATGGAACGGTCCAAAGAGGTTATCCGTAACGAGCAGCTTGCCAGTGTCGGCTTCCTGGCGGCCGGCGTCGCTCACGAAATCAACAATCCGCTAGCCGCAATCGCTTGGAGCGCCGAAGCGCTCGAGTCTCGACTCCACCGGATCATCAACGCCATCCCTACTGCGGACGCTGAAGAACAACCTTCAGTCGATATAGAAACGCTTCGCACCTATCTTCGGCGTATCCAGGACGAGGCCTTCCGCTGCAAAGGTATCACCGAACGACTCCTCGACTTCGCTCGCCTGGGACAGGCGGAGAAGCGGTCGAAGACGGACCTGTGCCAGTTGGTTTGCGACGTGATCGACATGATCAAGCACGTCGGCCAATACAGGAACCGGAACATCCAATTTGATTCTCGATCGCCGGTCTATGCCAACGTCAGCCCACAAGAGATGAAGCAAGTCTTGCTGAATCTCATTACCAATGCGCTCGATTCGATTTCAGAGCAACGGGAGAATGGGCTGGTCCAAATTTCCATCGTCCCAGAGGCGAAACAGGTCCGAATCGTCATCGACGACAACGGATGTGGTCTGACGGACGAAGTGAAGCAACATTTATTTGAGCCATTTTTTACCCGCCGGCGCGATGGACGAGGAACCGGATTAGGTCTGCCAATCACCAGCCGGATCATCGCCGACCACGGAGGTCGAATTCAAGTATCGAGCGATGGCCCCGGAAAGGGAGCCCGTTTCGAAGTTCACTTACCTTTACTGAACGAAGATATTCAGCATGAGCTCCAAAGAACAGCAGCCTAACTCCTTATTCATACTTTTTGCCGATGACGAGGTACATCTGCAAGAGTTAATGCGTCTCGAGTTACCGCAAATGGGTCACACCGTCACCATCTGTCCGGATGGCGAAACGGCCATGGCCGCGCTCGAAATGGACACGTACGATTGCTTGATCGTCGATCTCGATATGCCCGGCCCAAACGGTATCAAAGTTATCCAGCACTGCCAACAACTTTCTCCGTCAACCGAAGCCATCGTCCTCACCGGCAAGCAATCCGTAGAATCGGCGATTCAAGCGATGCGGTTTGGTGCGACGGACTACCTAACCAAGCCATGCAAGCTAGCGGAACTCGATGTTCTCCTTTCCAAAGTTGCTCAGCGACGTGAACTAAGACGCAAGTATGTTGCCTTGCAGCGAATGGTGGGTCAAAAAGTCCAGCCGTCGCAATTACTGGGCCAGCATCCCTCGATGGATGTGGTTCGACGATTGATCAGTAAAGTCGCTCCGACCCAAAGCACGGTCTTGATTCGAGGAGAAACGGGGACAGGAAAGGAACTCGCAGCGCGCGCGATTCACGATCAGAGTCTTCGAAAGGACCGGCCTTTTGTCGCAATCAACTGCGGATCGCTGCCGGAATCGCTGATCGAAAGCGAACTCTTTGGTCATCGTAAAGGAGCCTTCACGGGTGCTGATAGTCATTATGAAGGCCTGTTCCAAGTTGCCGACGGAGGAACGATCTTCCTCGACGAGATCGGTGAGCTGCCACTAGCCATGCAAGCCAAACTTCTTCGTGTTCTGGAGACCCGCGAAGTGAGACCGATCGGCGAAACGAAATCCAAAAAAATCGACGTCCGCGTGGTCTGCGCGACGCACCGTGATCTACTTCAAATGGTCCGCGATGGGTTATTTCGGGAAGACCTTCTCTTTCGAATCAATCCCTTCGAAATTGTTCTCCCAGCACTTCGCGAACGCATCACCGACCTTCCCATTCTCGCTGAGAATCTCTACAAGCGTTTTCGACCTGAGCATATTGGTGTCGGGACTACCATCTTCGCTCCTGAAACCATTCAAGCGCTTCAGCAATACCGATGGCCAGGGAATGTGCGGGAACTTGCCAACGTCATTGAACACGCAACAATTCTCTGCGATGCACCTCCGATCCTGCCGGAGCATCTGCCGCGAAGTCTCGGTAACCGCGAAGCAACTCGAGCTGCAATCAATTTGGCCGGTCTGACACTACGAGAAATCGAAGCGATGGCGATCGCCCAGGCTCTGGAACGCCATCAGGGCAACAAACCAGCAGCAGCTGAAGAATTGGGGATTGCGCTGAAAACCTTATACAATCGCTTGCCCACTCTCGACCCGATCGGTCGTAAATCTGCCTAGTTTGCACCGCGTGGAACGACATATTATCCAGGTCTCAACTCGTGATACTAAGACGATCGAACTGCTTTTCATGTACAATGACTGGTAGTATTCGGTGAGTGGCAGATGGAGCCGCATAGCGCAGCGATGTCCTCCAAAATGTGAGGGTTTCGAGAGTAGCTGGCACCGCCAGCCGTATTTCGCTTTGTTTGGCATCGGCACCGCCATTGTCGCTGGGTTCGACTCGGCGCATGTGCCGACTCGTTTCCGCCCCATTCTTCGAAGCTGGACTCCTTTGTTTTGCGACGGTTCGCACTCGCAGTGTGCGATTATGACTTCGAGTAGTTCTGATTAATGAGGATCGTGTCGTTTGATCGAGTCAGAGCGTACTTCCGAGCGATTGCTTCGTAGACGGACACCCGTTGGCTTGCCTGTCTGGAAGAGCTGGACCGATGTGCCAGCTTGGATCGTCAGTATGATTGTGCACTTGATTTCGATCCTTTTGCTTTTTTGGTTGTGGCAGCCTTCTCAGCGCGGTTCTGGAGGTGAGACGGATCGACCAGTTGGCATTGCAGTTGTTCATGTGACTCCGTCCGGAACGGAGTATGACTTAGTCGAGGCGGGAAATCTCTCGGAGTCCAACGCCGTCTCCGAAGTTATCAGCGATTCGTCAGCTCCACCCTTGGACACGGAATCGTTGTTGGCCGGGATTAGCTCCGTCGGCCAAGGTTCATCGGCTGGACAGGGTACCGACGCCGCTTCAGGCCTCAGCAACTCAGCATCTGGAGCTCCATCGAGTGGCCCGGGCCGAGGGCTGAGGACGACAACTTCGATCTATGGAGTTGAGGGAGAGGGTAACTCCTTTGTCTATGTGATCGATCGCTCCGACTCCATGAACGGTTACAATCAAGCTCCTTGGAAATCGGCGAAGCGAGAGTTGATTCAAAGTCTGAAATCTCTCAAACCCGCCAATCAGTTTCAAATCCTTTTCTACAATGAAACACCGATGCCCTATGTGTCTC
Organism: Pirellula sp.; assembly: GCA_037440405.1. Lineage (GTDB taxonomy): Bacteria > Planctomycetota > Planctomycetia > Pirellulales > Pirellulaceae > JANMGV01. Next base: position 82,888 of record JBBIUE010000001.1, read on the forward strand.
GGACCACGACCGCATCTGGCATGTTGGCTGCACGAGAAAGTGAGCTCGAATATGCCATGGAGTTTGTCGATCGCATCAACGCCACTGGTGGAACAGAGCACGTTGCCGCACTGAAGATGGGAATTCGGATGCAGCCGGATGTACTGTTCTTTCTCACCGACGCGGACGAACCACGGATGAGCGCCACCGACCTCGATGCTATCGTCCGACTCTGCGAGCGAAGTGGGACGACGATTCATGCTGTCGAATTTGGCAGCGGAGCGTACCCTGGCCCAGGCCGCTGGATCGAAGTCCTGGCGAATCGGACTGGTGGCAAATATCGCTATGTAGACGCCAAGAGCCTTTTGGGACAACCATTGCCGTGAATCGTTTCGTGTTTCGAGTTCAGCAACTGATTCCTTTGGCTAGCTTCTGGATCGCACTTAGCCTTTTGTTCCTGCGATTTTGCGGGATGGTTGAAGCTCAGCCAGATGACGACCGACTGCCACCACTTAGTCGCGTTTGGATCGCGGACTCACAGCCGCTGACTTTAGATCGTTGGATGCCGCAGACAACATTGCCCGTGGAAGGTCGCTTTCTGGAAATCAGCGAACGAGAGACACGCTACCTGATAACGGACACCCATGAGGAACGGCGGATCGTCGGCGACCAAATCATTGCCATGGATATCTCTTGGGAGACCGTCGAAGCTGCAGAAGCCGACCAATTGTTTCGGCAACGCAAATATCGCGAAGCCATTCGAGGTGCAGAGAAAGCGATCGAGAGTGGCATCCGGACCTGGCAGCAGCGAGTGCTGTTCGCTCAAATGGCTGATTCTTATCGCGCCCTCGGTTTATGGACGGAAAGTGGAACGGTTTTCTTGGCATTGTCAAAATACCAGCCTCCGTCGATATTGTATGCATCGATGCCGCTGGTGTGGACTCGATCGGAACTCGATGCCCGCGCTCTCGAGCAAGCGAAGCAATGGCTTAATGACGACTCCCAAGCGGCGCAACTCATCGGTGCGAGTTGGTTGCTCTCCGGTAATCAAAGGTCGAAAGCCGATTCGAAACTTCGCGAATTGTCTCAATCGAAGAATCGGATGATCGCATCACTGGCATCTGCACAATTGTGGCGAACGATTCCGGCGAATTCGGGCGTTGCAGATAGCCTGGTCGCTTGGCAGTCTCATCGGAATCGGCTGTTGCTGCCCCTCCAAGTCGGTCCGACCGAACTAATCGCCGATAAATTGGATCAAGCAGGCAAGACGGAGCAAGCCGTACCTGAATGGCTGCGGCTTGCGATTGTTCATCGCGATCGTTACGATGCTGCTTCACGAGCGATTCGATTGGCAGCTCAAGCGACTCGGGCAGCCGGAAAAATCGAGGAAGCGAACCGAATTGAAAAGCTTATCGAAGAGTTGCCATAGAGTTCGGGCGATGACAAATTTCCTACGATTCCGATGGACTGCCATTCCGGTTTCCTTCCTCAGCTTGATTCTCGCCTCGTCATATTGGATTCCAGCGGCCCAAGCTGCTCAAGAATCATCTTCAAAGCGAGAGGAGGGTGTTGTAGCGATCCTGTTCAGTGGCGGCTGGATCGGCATTGCGATTCTCATTGCACTCATGTCCCTGTCCCTGTTGGCTGTTTATTTGATTGTCGATCAGGCGATTCTATTGCGAGCGAAGAACATCGCCCCGAAAGAACTTGGCGAGGGCGTCCGGCAGCTTCTTGCCCAAGGAAAGGCCAAGGACGCGGACGCCCAGTGCCGCAGTCAACCATGCCCGCTAGCGCTTGTGCTGATCAGCGGCATCTCGGAATTGGAGTTCGGATGGCCAGCGGTTGAAAAGGCGATCGAAGAGACATTAGCGGAACAAGCCGCGCGACTATATCGCAAAGTCGAGTACTTGTCCGTGATCGGCAACATTGCACCCATGCTCGGCCTACTCGGAACGGTTACCGGAATGATTATGGCGTTTCGGCAAGTTGCTATAAGCGAAGGTACAGCCGGAGCCGGCGAACTAGCTCAGGGCATTTATTCGGCATTGGTCACCACGGTCGCTGGTTTGATCATCGCCATTCCTTCTCTTGCAGCTTTTGCTGTGTTCCGCAATCGGATCGATGAATTGATCGCCGATGCTGCCTATTCCGCGCAGCATGCGTTTGCCCCAATCCGACGCAGAATCCCTGGAGCTGTCGTTCGTCCGGCTGCTCCCAGGACTCCGGGCAACTGATTGAGGAGAGCCCCGTGCGAGTCCCAAGAGTATTGCAGTCGGGTTCGGTGGGCATGAACATGACCCCCATGATCGACGTGGTCTTCCTGTTGATCATTTTCTTCCTCATCAGCAGCCACCTTGCCAAACGAGAGCATCACGCCAAACTCAGTCTGCCGGAGGCCCAGACGGGTATTCCAGATGAACTTGTGCAGCGTCAGACAGTGACGATCAATGTTTTTCCCGATGGTACCTGGCAGTTGGCTGGGCAGTCGCTTAGCCTCGATCAATTGGCCACCGCTTTAGCCTCTCGAAACAAGGATGCGGGAGGTCTGTTGCGAGTGCGAATTCGCACGGACCGCACTGCTCAATATGCAGTCGTAGCACCGATTCTCAAAGCGTGTGTTCAAGCCAAAACTACCGATGTCGTGTTCGGCGTCTTCGAGTCCAAGTCCCCAAACTAGCTAAGCAACGTCCCAAGTCACGATGGTCGCATACGGAAAGCAACTTGAAACACAAGCTCGCCGGCGAAGCCGGGTCGATATCATGATGACGCCCATGATCGATGTCGTTTTTCTTTTGATTATCTTCTTCTTGGTGACGAGTAGTTTCGCAATCGCTGAAAAGCTCCTCCCGTCGGCAATCTCGCAGGAAGCAACGCTGTCGTCGGGAGTCAGTGACGAAAATCAGGATTCCATCGAGTTGAGTGATTTCAACGATGTGGTTGTTCGCATCCGACTTGAAAACGGCCAGCCAACGCTCGAGCTTACCGGCACTCCGGTCGCAGACTTGCCCGCATTGGCCCAGCGTCTCAGGGCCATCCTGAAAATCAAGCCCGAAGTTCCAGTCATCGTTCACCCGGACGACGAAGTGACGATGGACGTCAATATCGCTGTGTTTGATCTGGCACGACAAAGCGGCGGCGTGCGCGTCTTTTTCGCCACAAAGTAACACGTTCCCGAACCAATCGGTAATTCGCCATCCAATGCAGCTTGATCGTCGGCGATCTTCGTTCGACATCAACGTTCACAACTTGTGGCCAATTATCTGCAATCTTCCGCAGTTCACAGATTGGCGGTATCTCGTTCGCGTTTCTGGAGTTCCCCTTTTCAAAGCCGACGGTTTCATGCTTTAGGCGTTCGTCTCAACGGTCCAAGATCATCTCATCGCCGTGAGCAGGTGGCTACTCGTTCTCTGTTTGGCTTTGTATACTCGGCAACTGGTCATTTGCTTGAACTGCCAATCCAACAGATTCAGTGAGAGGATCGCATGTCTCAGCCAAGCAGCTCTACCTCGACCTCTTCAACTCTGCCACCCAGAGTCGCCAGTGTTGATGGTTATCGCGGATTGGTCATGTTTCTAATGTTGGCGGAAGTGCTGCATTTGTACAAGCTGAAGGACTACTTTCCGAGCAGCAGCATCGCCGATTGGGTTCATTTTCATACGACCCATGTCGAATGGATCGGCTGTTCGCTGCACGATATGATCCAGCCGAGCTTCTCGTTCTTGGTCGGAGTCTCCCTCGCCTTTTCCTTATTCAAGCGTCAACTCGCAGGTCAAACGAAAATGCAAATGGCATGGCATGCGTTCGGACGAGCCATGATCCTGGTTTTTCTCGGCATCTTCCTACGAAGCTTGGGGCGTTCGCAGACCAATTTCACGTTCGAGGATACGCTGACTCAGATCGGACTGGGCTATTTCTTTCTACATCTCTTGGCACTGACTCAAACATGGGTACAAGCTGCTACCTTGACTGTCATTCTCGTCGGGTATTGGCTTGCGTTTGCACTTTATCCTCTGCCGGGGTCTGATTTCGATTATCCGTCGGTGGGGGTCCCGAGCGACTGGCCACACTTGATGACGGGATTTGCTGCTCATTGGAACAAGAACAGCAATTTGGCATGGGCATTCGATACCTGGTTCTTGAATCTGTTTCCTCGGGAGCGGCCATTTCTATTCAACGGTGGCGGCTATTCAACACTGAGTTTTATCCCGACGCTCGGTACGATGCTCTTGGGATTGATCGCCGGCAATTGGCTGCGTCAAGCGCAGCAGGTGGGCCAACTAGCAATGAAGTTCGCGATCACTGGTCTGCTTTTGCTGGTGATCGCTTACGTATTGAACGCTACGCAAATCTGCCCGAATGTTAAGCGAATCTGGACGCCTGGATTCACGTTGTGGAGCGGCGGCATTTGTTTTCTCATCCTACTCGCATTCTACTTGGTATGCGATATCCTCCGATGGCACACTTGGCTGTTTCCTCTCCGAGTCATTGGAGCGAACTCGATCGTCGCTTATATGATGAGTTGGGTGCTGGAATCTCCAACGCACGATGCCTTGCTTCGCCACATCGGTCATGGACCATTTCAGATCCTGGACTTCAAAAATGCCGATGGACAGGTTGTCTCACTCGAACCACTCCTCTTGGGAGCCACCACCCTAATCATTTTCTGGCTCATTCTATTTTGGCTCTATCGAAACAAGATTTTCGTTCGTATTTAGTTTTCTCCGAGAGTGACTGGAACGTTCACGATCTTGCCACCGCGAAGGACGGAAATGGTGACTACCTCTCCGGGCCGTTTATTTTCGATGATGCTCAACAGGTCATCGGCAGTGAGGATGCGTTGACCGTTACAGCCGACAATGAGGTCTGCTTGGCTGGGATCAATTGAAGGCTGTTGGATAATGGCGTTGTTCCGCCGAAACCGTCGCATGATGACACTGTATCCTTTCAGCCCCGCCGATTCTGCTGGGCCACCAGGAGTCAGTTCAACAATGCGCAATCCATTTTCCTTTTCCTCAACACGCAGAATGCCAATGGTGGGGCGGGAGACGTACCCATACTGAATCAACTGAGGAACGACCCGTCGGATGGTTGCGGCTGGAATCGCAAAGCCGATCCCGGCACTGTCACCGGTACTGGTTGCAATCGCAGTGTTCATTCCAATGAGTTCGCCACGAGTATTCAATAGTGGACCGCCGGAATTGCCTTGATTGAGCGCAGCGTCGATTTGAATGATTGCCTTCATTGTGCGGCGGTTCCGAGATGGGAGCTGGCGGTTTAGACTGGAAATAATTCCGTCGGTCATCGTTCGCTCCAATCCAAATGGATTTCCGATCGCGAATATTCGTTGTCCAACCCGCAGGTTAGAGGAATCGCTGATCGTGATTGGATGGAGTCGATCCTCCGATGCATCGATTCGAAGGACTGCGATATCATTATCTGGGTCACTCCCAAGCAATGCAGCCGGATAGGACTCGCCGGAATCCAACGTGACGTTGATCGATTCGGCTCCTTCGACGACGTGGAAATTCGTCAGAATGTGACCTTTCTTATCGATGACCGATCCGCTCCCGCTCCCTTCTACCTCCGAGGCAAAGAACAATCGTTCAACGCGTATCGAGCGAGTCGAAATGTTCACAACGCCACGATTGCAACGTTCGTAAACGCTAATGTTGACGATCTCCTCGGGACTGTAGGCATCGCCATCGGGAATCTGAACGGGCTGGGCGACAGCAACCTTAGGTGCCGTTGCTGCGGTCTGAGCTTCTGCATGTGTGCGCCAGCCCAGCTCGCGGGCCGACCAGCCCAACAGCAGGCCGAAGGTCAAACAAAAGAACGCAAAAGCGAATCGCTGCCACATCGTTATTGGCCCTAAAACGTTGGATGCTGCGGATATCCGTCCGGAACCTATACCTTTTCTCTAGGAACCCGATCGCTCGTACTCCATCAAGAACCCTCGGAACTCGCGCCGATGATTTTCCTCGTCGCCTAGGATTGTGATGCACAAATCCTGAGTCACGTAATCGACGCCGTCACATAGCTTAATGATCTTCGTATATTGACGGCAAGCTGCATCTTCAGCGTCGATAACACCTTTGATAACCGAGACGACGTCGGTCGAATCGGTAGGCGGTTGGAGAGACTTCTGCGCAGCTTTGAAGTGCAGACTTCCGGGAATCTTACCGCCAATGGTCTTGATCCGTTCGCCGAGTTGTTGTGCGTGTCCCACTTCGGCCATGATGTCAGCACCGAGGCTCTTTTTGATTTCTTCGGCTCGTATCCCATCGAGATTGGTGCTGTTGGCGATATAGTTCATCACCGTTTCCAACTCCATAAAATAGGCAACAATCAGTTCGTCGATGATCTTTTGCTGTTCGGGTTCCAATGACATATCGAGCTACTCCCTGGTTTTCGAAATTCAAACTGCACGAAGCATTATAGAGCTAGTCCAATTTGCTTCAAACGCGGATAATCGAAGGAATTCGAACATTCTATTCTTGCGATGGACGATGGATGATGAGCACGGCAGCCATATTGAATGACCTCAACGAAGCTCAAAGAATTGTTGTTCAACACGTTGACGGTCCCATCCTAACGCTGGCTGGGCCTGGCAGCGGCAAGACCCGCGTCGTAACTCATCGCATTGCGAATCTCTTGAATCAAGGTGTGTCGCCGTACCAAATACTTGCTCTGACATTCACAAACAAGGCCGCCAATGAAATGCGGCACCGCTTGCAAAAACTGGTTGGGGATCAGCCGGTTTGGATGGGAACCTTTCACGGTTACTGCGCCCGCTTCCTCCGTCGCTATGGGCGGATGATCGGCTTGACGGAGAAGTTCTCGATCTTCGATGTTGCCGACGCCAAAGCTACGCTCAAACGAGCAATCGAACTGTCGGGAGTTCAACTGACCCACCTTTCGATCGATCATCTAGCACGCGAAATCAGTCGCTGGAAGAATCGGCTGGTTCAAATGGACGAGCTTCATCAGGAAACTCGGAACGCGCTGTTCCATACCGTGGCCAAAGTCTTTCCATGTTATCAAAAATGCCTCTTGTCGAGCAACGCCGCCGATTTCGACGACCTGCTGTATCACACGGCGATGCTTCTTCGAGCCAACGAAGAGCTGCGGGCGGAGATGGACGCAAAGCACAGGTTCATCTTGGTGGATGAATATCAGGATACCAACCTAGCCCAATACGTGATCGTCCGATCGCTTTCGCACGATCATCCGAACTTGAACGTCACTGGTGATCCCGATCAATCGATCTACGGTTGGCGAGGGGCAACGATCGAGAATATCCTGAAGTTCGAGCGCGATTATCCCAATGCCAAAGTCGTCCGACTGGAAACCAATTACCGTAGTACGCCAGAGATTTTGACCTTGGCGGATACGCTCATTCAGAACAACCGCCGCCGCAAAGCTAAATCGTTGATCCCCGCGCGGAGTTCGGGAGATCGTGCCTCGCTCAGAATCTTTCCAAGCGATCGGGACGAGGCCGATTTCATCGGCAGATACATCCTTCGAGAAATCGTGGATCATGGCAAGTCCCCTCGCGACTTTGCCATTCTTTATCGGACCAATGCCCAAAGCCGCTTGATTGAGCAATCTCTCATGGCGAACCGCATCCAATTTCAATTGATTGGCGGCTTCCGCTTCTATGAGCGGCAAGAAGTCAAGGATCTACTTGCCTATTTGCGATTGATTCACAATCCCTCCGATACCATGGCGTTTGCTCGGGTGATCCAAACGCCTTCTCGAGGCATCGGTGAAAAGACGTTAAATGAAGCACTGCAATTCTCCGAATCGCGACGACTTGGTCCGGTCGAAGGTCTGCAAACCATGCTGGATGAAGGACGACTCAAAGGGCGAGCGGCCAAAGGAGCACGTGAGTTCCTGACGTTCTTCGTTTTGTGCCTCCAGCGGACAGACGGATCGCTGGCTGATTTATTGCGATTCATCATCCGACAGACCGACTATCTTCAGTATCTGGCCATGAAGAAATCTGAGCGCGATGACGAGTCCTTGGTCGAGAACGTGAATGAACTCTTGGCTGATGCAGAAAATGCGGATCAATCTTTACCCGAAGAGGATCGACTTGAACAATTCTTGGAAAAGGTCACGCTGATGAGCGATACGGACCAGTGGGAGCCTGGATGCGATCGCGTCACGTTGATGACGCTCCATTCCTCAAAAGGCCTCGAATTCCGGCAGGTGTTTATCATCGCCGTGGAAGAAGATGTCCTTCCGCACATTCGAAGCCGCGATGACGCCAACCAACTGGAGGAAGAACGACGATTATTCTTCGTCGGTATTACCCGCGCCATGGACAAACTGCACCTAAGTTTTGCGAAGTATCGCGGCTTCATGCAACGCATGTGCGTCCCAAGCTCGTTCTTGATGGAGTTGCCCAGGTCGGAACTGGAATGGCGCGATCGAACCGACATCGGTTCCGATGGCGAGGAATCACTTATCGAGGATGACTCGCTCGTACAGCGCAAGAAAACGAAGAAGGAGCTTCGCTACGACTTGGAGGAAGTCGGGCTTGAAGAAAGCCAACCGTCTGATGGAGAAATTGCTGAGAAGCTCCGAAGTAGCGTTCGTGAAGCACGAAAGAAGCAGCGTGTTCAGATCGGCACGGCTGCCGGTCTCGCTGAAAATCACAGCTCCACGAATCTCGGTGTGGGATCGATGGTTCGGCATCCGATATACGGCATTGGACGTGTCCTGAAAGTCGATGGCCGTGGATTAAAGCAAATCGCTCGGATCGAATTTGATGACGAGCAAATCCGATCCTTTCATGTCGCCAAGGCGCCACTGGAACGAGTCGAGTAGATACCAAGGGCGACCCAACATTTCTTGGCTGTTGTGCCTCCGCTATGTACCTATGCCATATAAACTTCCATAAACCGCGATGGCTCCGATCCGCTTTCCTAAAATTGCCCAGCTCAAATCCGTCTATCAGTTTCGGGAACGATTGCGCGAATTGCAATTGGACTTGCCCGTCGAAGATGCCTTGGATGAACCATCGAGTCACTCGCCACTCGGGCAACGGATGGTCTTCGGAAATAAGATTATTGGGAATCGATGGTGTGTTCATCCCATGGAAGGTTGGGATAGCAATCGAGATGGATCGCCGTCGGAAAAAACGTTTCGACGTTGGCGTCGATTCGGGGAAAGCGGTGCCAAGCTGATCTGGGGCGGCGAAGCCGTCGCCGTTCGGCAGGATGGACGCGCGAATCCAAATCAGCTGTTGGCCACTCCCTCACATTTGGAGGGCTTGGCGGCTCTGAAGAAAGCTCTGGTTGATGAGCACCGCAAACATTTTTCTTCGACCGATGACTTAGTGATCGGATTGCAACTCACTCACAGCGGACGATATGCCCGGCCAAACGATTCCAAACTCGAACCCCAAGTTGCCTACCATCATCCGTTGCTCGATAAGAAAGTTGGAATCGATCCAAGCGATGACAGTTGCATCTGGACCGATGACGCATTAGATCGACTCGTTGACGATTTCGTATCAGCAGCGAAGATTGCTGCGATGGCAGGTTTCGACTTCGTCGACGTCAAGGCTTGTCATGGCTATCTGTTGCATGAGATGTTGAGCGGCTTCACTCGCTCGGGAAAGTACGGTGGCAGTTTTGAAAATCGGATGCGTTTGATCGAATCGATCATCGAAGCGATTCAAGCGGAGTGCCCAAGAATGGCGATCGGAGTCCGATTGAGCGTCTATGATTGCCCACCATTCATCCAAGGGGACGAATGCGGATCTCCCGAAGACTTTCAAACCTATCTACCCTATCAATTCGGATTCGGCATGAACCCGGTCAATCCTTTGCAGATCGATTTGACCGAGCCGATCCAGCTTCTCGAGCGGCTCAGGAATCTCAATGTCGTTGCCGTTAATCTGACGTGTGGAAGTCCTTATTACACACCTCACATACAACGTCCAGCGGCTTTCCCGCCGAGCGACGGCTATTTTCCTCCGGAGGACCCACTGATCGGCGTCCATCGTCAGATCGCAACCGCTGCGAAATGCAAAACCGCCGTGCCAGATCTCATCATGGTGGGATCTGGTTACAGCTATTTGCAGGAGTATTTGCCGAATGTAGCTCAGGCTGTCATCCGAGCCGGCTGGATCGACGCTGTCGGAATCGGAAGAATGGTGCTTTCCTATCCAACCCTTCCAGTCGATACGCTGAGGGGAGCGAAGCTGGTTCGGGTCAAGATCTGCAGAACTTTCAGCGATTGCACGACGGCACCGCGCAACGGCATCGTCAGCGGTTGCTATCCGCTTGACCCGTTTTATAAAGAGTCTTCTGACGCGAAGCGAGTCCGCGAACGCCGTCCTTCACAGCAAGAATAACCGACAAACGTCACACTACATTTGCTCCTTGAATTCGCCCTTTTTTGGAAGGGAGGGACCGGGCTTGGGACGGAGATTGGCACGCTGCTTGCAATCAATGAATATCGTCGGCTGCGATTGACTGTCAGACTGGCAGCAGATCGGAAACCAACGTGCCAATTAGATGGGTACCAATAATTGGCATCGCTTTTGAAACTAAAACTAGTTTTCAGTGTGAAACCAACCAACGTACTCGATTCGGAAAGTGAGACAATCGTGATTCAAGATCAAAAAAGGAGATGTGCTATGCCGACTGGTAGAGCTCGAAACGTTAGTTTACCGATTCAGGACTGGGCAAACGAAATGGAGCAGGCGCTCGAGCGATTCTTCGGAAATCCATTGAGCGTGCTTCAGCCGAGTCGCGAAGGAGGCAACTTCACTGCTTGTCTCGATGTCGCTGAGACCGAGAAAGAGTATCACGTCCACGTGGATCTCCCCGGCGTGAAACCTGAAGAAGTGAAATTGGAAATCGTCGATGATCGACTGACGATATCTGGCAAGCGTGAAGCTGAAACGAAGACCGAGGGAAAGAATTTCCACCGCATTGAGCGTTCGACCGGAGAGTTTTTCCGAACGGTGATGCTTCCACAGTCAATCGATCAAGAGAACATTTCGGCTGAATTTTCAAACGGGGTTCTCAATATTCGGCTTCCCAAGTCGATAAAGAACCAGCCAAAGAAGATCGAGATTCGCTCGGCGAACGGACAATCTTGATCGACTTTTTGTCGATTGGCTCTCCGATCGGCATCCTCAAGCTGAGCTATAAACTGGTTAAGGGCCGGACTTTCGAAAGGAGGTCTGGCCCGATTGCATGTAACGTGACTGGGATTGAGCCGCAGCTCCTTGCTGACTGGCGTAACGAAATCGGATTCAGGGAATAACATGTCGCACCTCGAAAGTGAGTCGGAGATCATCGACCTTCGCATTAAGGAAAAACTCCGAGACCCTCGCGATCCACTTCCGGTGGGAGCAATCATTTCTCGACGACTGGCGCCTCCACTTTGTCTCTACCAACACTTCGGTGTCTACCTGGGTTCAGGCAAGGTCGTCCACTTTAACGGAACGAAGCTCGGAGATCGCGGAGCGGTTCTGAAGCTCGATACGCTGGAATCGTTCGCATCCGGCCAGTTGGTTCGGATCGAACGACTGCCCAATTCGCCAGAGCATGCGCAACGCATTTGTCAACGCGCATTGGAATCGGCACAAAATCCGAATAACGCTTGGAATGGAAAGTATTCGTTTCTAACTCGAAATTGTGAATCGTTCGTTGATTACTGCTACGGAAAGGATACGGAAGGAAAACGCGGGAGCTTACCTGGGCCAGTGAAAAGAACGGCGGATGCCATGGCGGTTGGGGCCGTGGCGCTCTCCTTTGCACTTCGAAGAAGCAGCCTGCCGGTTGCCCTTGGTACCTTTGCGGCGACTGTTGCTTTTCAATGGTACCGTTCGAGTTGGTCCAGTTCGGCGAAGCTTGGAGAACCATGTGAGTGAATTGACGTCAACCGCCGAAGATCAGCGATTCTTGAGGGAGGCGATTCGACTTGCTCTGGAAAACATGCAGCGAGGAGCAGGCGGACCTTTCGGGGCCGTGATTGTGCAGGGCGGCGAGATCGTCGGACGGGGTTGGAACCAGGTCACTTCAGCCAATGATCCGACTGCGCATGCCGAGATTGTGGCGATCCGGGACGCCTGCAAACGACTCGAAAAATTCTCTCTCGCTGGTTGCTCCATCTATACGAGTTGCGAACCGTGCCCGCTGTGCCTTGCAGCGATCTTTTGGTCGCGGCTGGATCGCATATTCCACGCTGCGACTTGTGATGATGCGGCAGACGCTGGTTTCGATGATCGAGTCTTCTACCAGGAGTTGTCCAAGCCAATAGCGCTGCGCAGCATTCCGATGCATCAAGACCTTCGCGATGAAGCTCTCCTTCCCTTCGATCTTTGGAAGCAAAATGCTGATCGGATACCCTATTGAGTATCCCTGCTAGTCAGCCGCTATCTCACTGAAAACTTGATCGAGTCCAGGAAGCCGTTGCTGCGGCATCGCCAATGCTTGGCTCTCCATCGATGCCAGTGGAGACGAACAGTAGTCTGCGGCAAAAAAGCCGCTAGGACGGTGATTGCCACTCGCTCCGATTCCACCGAAAGGCAGTCGACCACTGGCACCGGTCGTGTGTCGGTTCCAATTGACGATGCCCGCACGGATGCGATTGATGAACGTTTCCCACACGCTTTGGTGACGGGTGATGATGCCTGAGGAGAGCCCATATCGCGTTTGATTAGCGAGCTTGATGGCCTGGTCCAAGTTATCTGCCCTTTGAATAATCAGCAGCGGGCCAAACAACTCGTTGTCGTCGGGAATCTGATCACCAGCTTCCATCAATCCCGCCGTTACGATCGCTGACGATTCGTTCGGCGTTTGACACGGAACAAGAGCTTGAAATCCTCGGTCCAGCATTGCACGCTGTCCCTGGAAGATGTTCATTGCTGCCGACGACGAGATCACCGTTCCCATGAACGGCTGGGGTTCCCCCAGCGGATCGCCCACGGTCATCCGTTTCACGGCTTGAACGAGGCGATTCACTAGCGAATCCGATTGTCCGGAATCGATTACCACCAGTCGTCGAGCACAGGTGCATCGTTGTCCAGAGGTAATGTAAGACGAAAGTAGAATCTGATAAACTGCGGCGTCGATATCCTCGCAACTTTCGAAGACGAGCGCGTTGTTTCCTCCCATTTCAAGTGCCAGCATCTTCTCGGGTTGACCGGCCAACATGCGATGAAGAAGCGCGCCAACGCGATAACTACCGGTGAAGAGGACGCCATCGCAATCATCACTTGCAACGGCGCGCTGTGCAACCTCACCCGTGCCATGCACTAAATTGAGCACGCCTTTTGGCAAGCCAGCTTCTTCCCAGGCCCGGGTCAGGAACTCGCCGACTGCCGGTGTCTGTTCGCTCGGCTTGAAGACAATGGTGTTGCCGGCCAAGAGAGCGGGCACGATGTGAGCTCCCGGGAGATGCGCAGGCAAGTTAAAGGGCCCCAACACACTCATGACGCCGAGCGGTCGATAACGAGTCGTCGTGGTCTGTCCACCAACGCTCTCCGTCAAGGTCCATCGACGCTCATGAAGAGCATCGATGGAATTCTGAACTTTTCCAACACAGGCCTGAACCTCGGTATGGGACTCCCAGAGCGGCTTTCCCGTTTCGCGCGAGATCAGCTCCGCCAAATTGTCCGAGTAGGTTTTCAAGACTTCAGCAAATCGTCGTGCGATTCCCTCGCGACGATCGAGGTCCAACATGCTCCAGGATGGAAACGCCCGCTTTGCACTTTGCACGGCCTCATCCACTTGCTCAACAGTTGCAAAAAAGCCGCTCCAAATCACCTCATTGCGAAAGGGATCGAAACTTCGAAGTGGTACTCCATCTCCATCGATCCAAACTCCATCGACGACAAGTTGACCTGTTAACGAACTCATGTTGATCATATCGTAGCGTCTTTTCCAACTTGACTAGCCATTTGGAAATCCGCTGCGGATTCGATGGGCTGTTGGCCTGATTCAGGATGCAGGGACATGAGAAGGAGTTGACTGTCTCTTTTTGCTTGCAGGGTGAGAGCCGCGAGTTGAGTGGTAACAACACCACCATCCTGGAGAACTGCCGGAGCAAATATAGATCGGAAGCCACTCTGCTCACTTGCGAGCAGATGTGTCGGTGCGTCGAGATTCTCTCGAACTCCCACCAAAGGCAGGAAACGAGTTCGCCGGACAGCATCGATGGATTCGCGACGGCAATGGACGACCGGCCCACCATCGAATAGATCGATCCAATCTCGATGTCGGAAACCTTCGGCCTGAAGCATTGCCAAAGCCGGTCTGGTTTGGTGATGCACCTGACCAATCGCGTCTCTTGCCTCTTGAGGCAAGAGGCAGAGATAGATCGGATGGCGAGGCATCAAGTCCTCGATGAACTTCTTTCGAATGGTGGAAAGCGAATCTGCTTGAGGAAATTCCATTTCAAAAAAATGTTTTCCCAAAGCATCCCAGAATGGACAACGACCGTCATCCTGAATGACCCCTCGCATCTCGGCGATGACCTCATCGGAAAACCGTTTCGGATGAGCAGCCATGAAAGCGAAACGAGACAAACTCAACAATCTTCCTCGCCCCGCCCCTCGGTAGGTTGGCAGCAAGAACAAGCTTCCAATTTCCGTAGGGCCGTCGTGGACTTTGATGAGATGCAATTCTTCCGTCTTGGTCGTTTTGCGCAGTACTTCGCAGGCGTGCTGTTCGGTAACGATTCGATAAGCGTAAAAGGGCTCGAAACCACCGATCTTCGAGAAAATACACGACGTTCCGACCAATTGCCCCGTGTGCAGGTCCTCCATGACGAACACGTAGGGACTGCCATCAGGCTTTTCCACTTTCTTTTGAACAGCGAACGCAGAAGCTTCAATCCGCTCCATGAGTTCTTCCTTTGGAATCTGAAGCGTCGTCATGCCGTAGGTGGCCTGCCGAATCAAATCCCAAAGCTGATCGATATCCTCTTGTCGCACTGACCGAACGACCGTCATAGATGCCTATTCCGTGGTGTTGAGTACCGATTCAATGATCGAGCACGCCAAGTCGATATGTTCCTCCGTAGCAATGGCTGGGGGAGGCAGGAATCGGATGCGCGTCGGATGGCTTCCCGCTACAAAGGACATGAGGCCTGCTTCGTAAAGCGAAAACACCATGGCTTTCGCAGCGGCATCCGTTCCGTCCCCAGGCGTGAACGCAACCATCATCCCTTCGCCGAACGGACCAGAAATCTTGCCAGGATACTTTTGAGCCAAGTTGCCGAGTCGCCCAGCGAAATACTCGTGGCGACGCATATTCCATCCCTTCGGTCCGAAACAACCTTTTGTTTCCAGTTCTTCTAGGGTTGCCAATCCCGCAAGCAGCGATGCGGAGCTGGAAGTGAAGGTCTGACTCAAAAGAGGACATTTCGGCTTCAAGTCTTCTCGATACAACGTCGCGCAAACCTGCGTTATTTTGCCGATCGTCACAATGTCAGCGAACGCATCTAATCCGTAGTGTTGGAAAGCAAACGGTTGACTCAATCGAGTGAAGGATTGAACCTCGTCAAAAATAACCAAAATGTTGTTCTCCCGACAAAGTTCGATCAACGCTCGAAAGTAGGCCGGTGAACCCGCGTAGTAACCGCCTTCGCCTGCTACCAATTCCATCCATAAGGCCGCATACTGCCCCGGATACCTGGTGAGCATAGTCTTGAGACTTGCAACCGCGGTTTCAATGCTCTTCGCTGGCTCCTCAGCTTTGTACATGGGCAAATAATCAACTTGCACTGTTCTCGGCAAGCCAACCCGGTACTGTGGTCGATCCGTCATTTGAGTCAGCACCATCGTCCGCCCAGCGAAGCATTTTTCGATACAGATCACGCGATCGGCCGGGGTGCGATGATGGAACGCGATTTTGAGAGCGTTCTCATTTGCCATGGCACCACTTGTTGTGAGCAAACAATGGGCAAGATCAGCTCCTTGCTGCCGAGCTAGACCGATCAACTTCTCGCTGAATGCAATGGTCGCCGGATTCTGCTGTAGATTTCCTTGCATAACCGTATCTTCAAACGCTGAGTCGATCACCGCTTCGAGAATCTTGGGATGGCTATGCCCCATGCCATGGACGCCGATCCCTCCGATGAAATCGAGCTTTACGCTGCCGTCGGCAAGTTGAACGAATGGGCCATTCCCTACGCCACTGGTCAGGTATGGAAAGTAGGTGGCGCCTCCACGGGCGACCGAAAGCCGCTGCAGCATTTGCTCGTAGGTATCGACCAATTCGGGGGAGGGATCACGCACGCCATCAACCTGGCTCGCATGTTCCTTCAACACTTCAAGCAAGAGCCGTTTTGCTTCCTGTACGCGAGGATCGTCCCGAAAATGCTTAATGGCAGCATGAACCTCAGAATACTCGGTATTTGTTTCTCTTGAATCGATCGTTCCTGACATAGCTCGCTCGAAAAGATGAAATATAGAGTGAGTACACGCCCGCAGATGTTCCCGGCCAGTTTCCCTTCAATGCCGCAAGCCTCGCCGCCTGACCAAGAACTTCAAAGAAATCATACTCCACCCGGTCCAACCATAGAATCCCGAATCTATTGTCCGTCGAGAAAGTTGACGACCAAAGTGTGAATCTACCCCTTGAGCAATTGGGCTCAATCAGCGACCATATCGACACGTCGCAGCCCTGCAGCGTTCGCGTTTCCAGGACGCGGAAGGATTCATCAGGACCGCAAGAATGCGTTCAGTGGCCGTACCTGTCCTTCATCCACAGGAGTGAGAATTTTGCCGCGAAATTGGTTAGCTGCTAAAGTTGTGTTGGAGGACGGAACTGTTTTCGACGGTTATTCGGTGGGGTATTCAGGCGAGTGTTTTGGCGAAGTCGTCTTCAACACGTCGATGACGGGTTATCAAGAAATCTTAACCGATCCGAGCTATCGCGGCCAAATCGTCACCATGACCTATCCGCAAATAGGAAATTACGGAGTTAATCGAGAGGACACGGAGAGCAGCCAACCACAAGTTTCGGGTTTCATTGTTCGCGACGCGTGCCGTCTTGAAAGCAACTTTCGATCTGAAGGGTCGCTCCAAGAATACTTAGCCCAACATCGCATCGTTGCGGTCGCGGGCATCGATACACGAGCTCTGGTGCGTCGTATCCGAACGGCCGGCGCCATGCGAGGGGCCCTCAGTACGATCGATTCAAACAATGAACTGCTCGTCGAAAAAGTTCGCGCGAGCCAAGGAATGCTTGGGCGTGATCTGGTTCGCGAAGTTGTCCCCCAAAGCATCCAATCTTGGGAAGAAGGCTTACACACTCTCTCTGATCCAATGTCATCATCAGCTTCGGTCGGAGGGAACGGAATGCCGGCGGGATATCACATTGTCTGCCTCGACTTTGGGATGAAGTGGAACATTCCAAGACATCTATTTCAGCGAGGCAATCGCGTCACCATCCTGCCGGGAACTTCGTCGGCTCAGGAGGTTCTCGCGCATCAGCCAGACGGAATCTTCCTTAGCAATGGTCCTGGCGATCCAGAACCCCTCACCTACGCAATCGAAACCATCCAGCAACTTCTCGGTAAGCGTCCCATTTTCGGTATCTGCTTGGGACATCAATTATTATCTCTGGCTTCTGGGGCAAAGACATTCAAGCTAAAATTCGGTCATCGCGGTGCGAACCAACCTGTGCAAAATTTGAACAACATGCGTGTTGAAATTACCGCCCAAAACCACGGATTCAGCGTCGATCCAGAAACTCTGCCGGACTGCCTCGAAGTAACGCACAAGAATCTCAATGACGATACGATCGCTGGAGTTCGTCACCGACAATTTCCCGCCTTTAGTGTTCAATATCACCCTGAAGCTTCCTCCGGGCCACACGACAGCAGCTATCTCTTCGATCAATTCCAAACCTTAATGGCGGCGAGCAAGGCTTGAAAACGCCGATGCCAAGTGGCCCTCGCTCCGTTAGATGCAGTCGTCCAGGCTGGTGATGCCTAACCGTCGGCTAGTAGCGGATGCTTAGCATCCTGTCCAACATTTACAATCTCGTTCGCCTTCGGCTCACCGTTAAGCGACAGAGCAGCTACGACGAACACAACGAAAATCGGGAACGATCGGCGAACAGCTAGAAAACGAGGTGTTTCGCGACTCTCAAGTCCTGTAAGTGTATCACCATCCCTGCGGTCCTTCAGCACTGCGGCGACTCAAAACACCAGCCCTTGCTATGCCAAACGAGGCGCGATCTGGTACAGCACCAAATAAACGACGACCCCAGTGACCGAAACGTAGAACCAAATCGGCCAACCCCATTTCACGATTCTGCGGTGCGAATGCCGATTCCCCTTCCATCCAAAAAAAATCGCTGCAATCGCGAAGAAGGGGACCGTCATCGCCAAGACGATGTGCGAAAAAAGTATGGCGAGGTAAGAATATCGCAGAGCTTTGGGAACATCATCCGGAAGTGGCCGATGACCAGCGAGATAGTGGTAGGTTAGGTAACTGATCAAAAAAAGGGTGCTCACCGCAAATGCGGATAGCATCGCGTTTCGATGAGCTCGCTCGTGACCTTGCTTGACCAGCACTCGGCCCGCAAGCAACAAAATTGCCGCGAGAATATTCAGCGCAACGTTGACATGTGGCAAATACTGCTCCATCATTCACTCTCGACTCTCTTCAGGGAAGTCAGCATCGTTCGCAGGTCTCGTTCCAGCGCCTGCATCTCCTCAGGATCATGCCAATCATAGTCCGTAAGGATCTGCCCTCGCTCATCCACGAGGAGCAATTTCTCGATGTGGAACCGCGGTGAATGCAACCCATTGAAGAAGACTTCGGCAGAAACTCGACGAAGATAATCCCAATCTCCAGTCAAAAACAGCCACTTATCCGGGCTGGCTCCGATTCGATTCGCGTACTCCCTGAGCACTTCAGGAGTATCGTATTCAGGATCGCAGGTAATACTGACGAAGCGAACCGCTTCATCGCGAAACTTGGTTTGAAGTAGTTTCACTTTGTCGTTCTGCTGCACGCAGATACTTGGGCATCGTGAGAAAAAGAAGCTTGCGACG
The DNA here is from genome assembly GCA_037440405.1 of Pirellula sp. Lineage (GTDB taxonomy): Bacteria > Planctomycetota > Planctomycetia > Pirellulales > Pirellulaceae > JANMGV01. The sequence continues at coordinate 101,905 of JBBIUE010000001.1, forward strand.
TAGGGCTGTCCATGCAGTTCCTGATCGGTCACTGTCGCCCCCGAGCGTTCGGTTAGTGCAAAACCTCTCAGCCACTGCTCCGGGGTCATCGCACCGACTTGTTCTCGCAGGGTGCGATAGTACTCGCGGCGACCTTCGATTTTGGCATCAATCGACTGTACGACGGCTCGACCAGCATCGCTGTCTACCCTGACTTGTTGTGGATACGTCTGAACTTGGTCAGACTTTTTGTTTGAACCGGAGCGACTTGTCATCCAAGCTGCCGTGACAGCCGCACAGGCCGTGCAAGCGATGATCACTAAATGCCGTTTCATGTTACCACCTCTCCCTGCCCAGTTTCTTGACTAATCGAGCCAAACGCGCGAGAGCACCAAAATGAGGATGCCCGGCAAGTACAGAAGCGAACTTCGCAGAAGGGTTCGAGCGCTGGCATCCGTCGCAGCATAGAAAAACCGTATGGAGGCAGCCAGTTGAACGAGACAAATCGCAACCGCTCCCATGCCAATCACCCAACTTTTCAGGTCCTGTGGCTGAATTACAAATAAACTCAACGGAATCAAAGCCGCAGCTCCAATCACGGCATGGTACCCAGCCAATTTGCCAGTTGGGTCCATGCTGGTCACCATCTTGAAACCAGCTCTGCCGTATTCCTCGCGGTACATCCAAGCGATTGCCATGAAGTGAGGAAACTGCCAGACGACGACAACCAAAAACAAGAACCAAACGCGGCTGTCGCTGAACGCACCCTCCGCCGCTGCCCATCCAATCATGACGGGCAATGCACCCGGCAGCGTTCCGATCGCCGTATTCCACCAACTGCGCGTTTTCATGGGAGTATACGCCCCCAAGTAAAGTGCCCATGTTAGAAAGGCGATACAGGTGGCGATGACATTGGCTCCTACGAGGAGCAATGCGACCCCCAATGCAAGTGTCAGGATCCCAAAACAAGCAACTTCCAACGAAGTCAATCGCCCCTGCGGCAAAGGCCTCTGACAGGTTCGTCGCATCAAGGAATCGAGGTCCCGTTCCATCCATTGATTCAGAACGCTCGCGCTCGCAGCCACCAAGGCAGTGCCAACCAATGCAAAGAACAACAGTCTGCCACTCAAGGTTGCTTCGGGAACAATGACCATTGCCACAAGTGTCGTCAAAACAATCATCAAAACGATGCGAGGCTTCGTCAATTCAACGTAATCGCGGAATACGCTCGACCAGCCAATGGCATGCAGATTGGAGCCGGAGGGGAGGCTCAAGTGAATACCTGATTCGGATGGAGCAATTTCCTTCATCAATAGCCCTCTCTTCGGACGCCTCTTAGAGACGGACCCTCTTCAAACGGAACACGGTACACACGAGAATGGTCGCACATCCGATGATCAACGATCCCATAGCTTGGTGGCCGGTGATGACCAAGGATTCTCGCCACCCTCGTGCATCGATTCGATAGATCGCCAACCATCGATTCAATTCCTGCCATGGGAGAGCATAATTGAAAATCCAAGTCGCGATCCCAAGAGTAATTTGTATTCCCAGTAACGCGATCAGAATCTGCGATACTCTGACAACGACCTTGGAAGACGCGACTGCGGGGCTACCGCTGAGCCAGCCAACAGCAAGAATCAAAATCGTCAGTATCACTGCGAACGTTAAATGGAGATGAACAAAGAACGTAAATGTTACTGGCCGAAACCAAACCTGAATATGCCTTAATTGCGCCCCGATGACCAATTGACAAATTGCCGCAACAAGAAGGAGCGACGACCAGAGCAAAAGCCTTTTATCGATTCCCAAGTTTGAATCGGCGAACTGCCACCATCGGGTCATCATGACGGTTGTTCCCATGGCAAGTGCAAAGAACAAGGGACCGGTGCAGCCATGGATCATGGCGAACGTTCGCTCATCCATGAGGACTCGAACGCCTCCCAGCACGCCTTGGCCAATAACCGCTGCCAAGATGAACCAAGTCCACAACTTCATCCAAGCTCGACGTTCGCGAAAATGAGCGACCGCCACCAGAGCAATCGCGAGCATGCCCACGACGATGCCAAGCAGTCGATGGCCATGCTCGACAAAAAGGTCGAATGGCCCTGCAATCCAAGTGCTTATCGGATAGAGAAGCAGGTTGTAACCGAACGTATTCGGCCAATCCGGAACGGCCATACCTGCGTCGTAGGTCGTGACTAATCCGCCGACCCAAATCAAGGGGAATGTCATGAAGGTCATGGTTGCCGCAACGCGGAATAGCCACGGTTCGATCGATTCCTTTTTCTGATCAGCCAAATCAACCAACGGAGAACCTCACTGAATTCTTGATTCGATTTGCGAAAGCGACAGAATGAACTGCACCAAATCCCATATCTGATCGTCGTTTAAGCCATCCGGGTAGGTTGAGGCCCTCAATACAGCCGGCATCGAACTTCCATCGATCCCGTAGGCGATACGATGGAAAATATCCTCAGGCTTGCTTCCTCCTCGGAACGCACCGAGCTGAAGATTTCGCGGCGAATTGCGAACCGGCTTGAGAGCCCCCAGTTTTCTAAGAGGCTTCCACTCTTCGGGACGATCTGGATCGATGCCGGCCCGTATCGTCCAGTCCTTTGTCCATTCATCAAAGTCCTTCGAAGTACCGTTCCCCAAACCCTCAGGACCGTGACAACTCGAACAACCTGTAAGCTGACTCCTAAAAAGTTCACGACCACGCTCGACCGATTTCATATCCAAGTTCCATGTCTTGGAATTCTCAGAAAATTCCAGGTTGGATTCAGGAGCGACTTGCACAGATTTTTCAGCTTGGGACCAGGACTGTGCAACCCAGCGCAGTTCCTTCGTCAGGCGATCTTGTTGCCGTGTGTAGGCTTCCGTACCCTCCTTCAGTAACGGATCGTAAAATCGGCCCTCGACGAAATCCCACTCCAAAGCGGCCGCCGTTATCAAACGTCGTTCCACTTCACCACGAATCGAAAGATAGACGACGTACTCGACCAACACATCGATATCGTCTTCGAAGTGCTTCGTGCGAGCGAGCGATGCAAACGACGGCATCGACGTGCCCGGAATGCCTTCGAGCAACGTTCTCTTCAAGTCTTCACGAGTCGGCTTGACTCCAATGGGCGTCGATTTGAACTTGAAGGTTCCGCGACGAAAATCGCGCGGGTACGGCGATAGAAGCCCTGCGGTTGGTCCGACCCCATCACCCGCTAGCCCGTGACAAACCGCACAATGCTTGCGGTACAACCCCCGTTCGATCCCATCTTCTCTCCGACCGACCGGGCCCGAAGCAAGCTTCAGTTTTTCAATTTCCAGATTCCATAACTCGGAAGCTTGCTCCGGCCATCTTGGATCGTCGGGAGTGCCAAACCAATCTTGCAAACACGCCTGAATTTCCTCACGAACACCTTCCAGCGATCCTCCTGACTCCCTTTCCATGCGAACGATATGGAGTTCATTCTCTAAAAACGAGTTCGTTCGCCGACCGCAACCAACGAATAACAGTAATCCGAACAGCATGCATAAAAAAGCCGCCTTGCTCGACCCGATGCTCGGACTGAAAGGCAATCTCCGTTGCTCGCGCGAATCAGCTTTCCGAATTGGAACAACCTTTCGCAACTGACAACTCATCGGAAGGTAAATAGAAAACATCGTGTTGAAGGCTACATTGCGTCGAAATGTCATAACGTGCACTGCGATTACCGACTTGGTTTTAACCGATTTTTCAAGCTCTGAACAACCGAATTCCCTTTGATGCAAGGTCGCACCACTAAGGTTCTTCGAACTTGCAAGGAAGAATAGAGTCGAGGAAAAGTCGGCTTGTAAGCCTTCACGATTCTCAACTGCAAAGACGCAAAGTTTTCGCACCCTCCAAAGGACGAATGTGCAAGAGCCAAGGTCGAAAGTACCAGAACACTAAACGAACCGTTCCATTTCGGATCAGTTACCAACGATGATCCGCAAGGTCAGAGCAACTTAGGCGGCTTGCAAGTTGCGACCATCGCTCATTCCGCTCGCCAAACTCGCCGTGGTCCACGCTTGGAGCGTGAACGGTTTCACCTATCAGCAGCCCGAAACGTGAGTGTTGAAGTTGCGCATTTGATATAACCCGCCGCGTTAGCAAATGAATCTTGAACTTAATCTCTCCCCTGGCTGACGCTGCGGATTGCGATTTTTTTGCGGTAGGTGACGAAAATCGCAACTTCAAAAAAAAGAGAGTGAGGCATGCAACGTTCAACCTCTGGGCTAGCAATTTTTCTACTGCCGTTTGTCGTAAATTCTGCCTTTTCCGGTCGTTTTGGCGGCAATGAGTCGGATTTCGACGCTTTTTATAGCCCAGAGTTCTGGAACTTTTCTGGCGATCTAGATTCGAAAGTAGCAGGATGTTGGGTTAAAAGGTTCGCGACTTGGGCGCCGTAGTCAGTTAGGGTGTGCCGAGCAGGAGTTTCTCGCTGGTTTGATTTCGTGATTCGAGGAGCAAGGTTTCGCCCGTACGTAAGTTCCGTGCCTCAACGAAAGCGGACGGGCGCAATCCCTCCGGTTTTGCTTGTGCCGGACGGCTTGTGCCGTGCGGCTCATAGCGGCAAGTTGCTTCGGGCCAACTCCGTACATCCTTCGAAGACGAACCGCCATGCCACGTGGAATGCAGAGGTAAGGCTTCGGTCGATGGTTGGTTGCTGGGCAAATTCGTAGCGAGAGGTGTAAACAGCGACGGTTGCGGCAGCACATTTTTTATTCAACGCTCGTTTTGACATCTTCCAACCGAAACGTTTCATTCAGACTTCATCGTTCATCGTCGATCGCATGCTTACGCCCCGTTCTAACCAGCGAAGATCAGAATACTCGAAGGCGAATCGCCGTCGTCGATTACTGTGCGAGGCTTTAGAGCAGCGCGCCATGTTGGCCGGTTTACCTTACGGTGCCATGCCTCATGATACCGCCGAATACATGCTGGGAACGATTGCGGTTACACCGGTACTGCTGGAAAGCAATGGTGAGATCGATCGAAACGTCGAGAACTGGAATGAAGCTCATATTCAAGAAGTTCTCTTGAAGCTGAACGAGAGCTTTCAGTGGTGGGAAAACCTGCTTGCGTCGCAAACCCCGAATCATGAACTGAAATTTGTGCTCAATGAGGAGTTTGCATCGAAGACCTTTGAAACCGCTTATGAACCAATCAATCGCCGATCGGATGACTATCGGCTTTGGGTTAGCGAGTTTTTAGCAGCGCAAGGCTTCAATAACTCGATTGATCTGGAGAGCAACATCCGCGACTTCAATCACGCTCAGCGTCTGAAGTTGAACACAGACTGGGCCTTCACCGTTTTCGTGGTCAATTCTCAAATCGACGGTGATGGCACGTTCGCGTCGGGAGGAACCTTCAGTCGAGCTTTTGCGTTCGCGGGCGGCCTGTTCTATGTTGTACCATCGACCCGACCTGCTTCCACATTCACTCACGAAACTGGGCACATCTTCTACGCTTACGACGAGTATTCGGGAGGCGAAAGTTACTTCGCGCGACGCGGTTACTATAACGCACAGAACTTGAACGCCCTCCAAGACAACCCAGACCCAAATTTCGTTCAAGCTCCCAGCATCATGGCTGCTGGGCCGAAGCTGCTCGAGGCCTACCAAGCAGGTACCTCCCCAGCCAGCACTTTGGCGATGATTGGCTGGCGCGACTCCGATGGTAACGGCGTCTTCGATGTTTTGGATGTTCCCGTCGAACTGAACGGGTATGGTCGATTCGACCCGTTGGAGGGCGTCTACCGATTCCAGGGTAGCGTCAAGGTTGGCACGCTTCCCAATCAGAATTCCTCTGGTTTGCAAAACGATATTTCGACTAGTCGAGTTTCTCGAATCGAGTACCGTTTTCCCGGAACGGATTGGCGAACGGCAATAACGATCCAGGCGGCCGAGAGTTCCTTTGATATATCAATTCCCACCGGCATTCGTCGGCAAGGCACGATTGAAATTCGCGCTTTATCAACCACGCCTGGTGTCGTGAGTCCTTCCTTCATCGGAAATCTCTCGCCAACCGGAGATGCGATGCAGCAGCTTGGCATCACGGGGTTTGTTTACGGTGATTGGGACGCCAGCGGAACGTGGGGAACGGGTGAGGATGGACGAGCGTCCTGGAGAGTCCATCTTCTTGACAACTCGGGGCAGCCGCTGAACTTGCACCGCAGAATCGAACCCGACGATCAGCCGCTGGGATTACTGAATAGTAACGCTTATCCGGGAGTGACCTTATCGACAGTCGGTTTGGATGCGGAAGGGGGACTGGGCGTTTTCAATGACCCCAACGCCACGACCGGCAGTCGCGTATTTCGTCCCTACTCTGTGTTGTCGGCTGATTTTTCACCAGTCTGGACGGGACGCAATCATCAGCTCAAGATCGATTTCCATTCTCCGACATCGTACGTCTCGGTAGATATCATCGGCGCTCAGAGTGGAAGCATCGGAAGACTCGAAATCTACGATGCCGCTGGGAACTTGATCGATCGGGTAACATCGGGGCCGATCGGTTTAGGTAGGTCCACCAGTCTCGAAGTAGCAACAGCTTCCGCAACGATTGCTTCGGCTATTGTTCGGGCTCACGCAAACACCTCGATCAAGATCGATAACCTGCGCTACGGCCCGAAAACTTCGACGACAACCGACCGCTTCGGGTACTATGCATTCACGGGAATTCCAGCAGGTGACTATCGTGTCCGAGCAGTGCCACCGAGTTCAGCTTGGAGAGTTACTTCTCCTCCGTCCGGAGTTCTCAGCGTCTCTTATGATGGCTTGACCGAAGTCAATCACCGCGATTTCGGAGCGATCTTCGAGGGGAGCCCATGGCATCATGCAAGCTTTCCAGAAGATGTTAACAAGAATGGGCAAGTCACTCCGCAGGATGCCTTGATCGTCATCAACTTGTTGAATCGTCGAGGAATTGGGCCCCTGGATTCTAGCGTTCCGACGACGTTTGGCGTCGACGTGAATGGGGACGGTGCACTGACTCCAATGGATGCTCTAATGGTCATCAACTACCTCAACGCGCGCGGCAGCGGAGGGAGCGGAGGCGGAGGTGAAGGCGAAAGTGGCAATGGAGGAGGAAGGTTCGCCGGACCATCGTCGGGGGGCTCTGGCCCTGGCCAAGGCGAGCAGGACGACTCTTCGGTCCAGACTCCATTGGTCGCAACGGCCCAGAGTCTTTCGGCGCTTCCCGAGTCTTTCTGTATTCCCAAAGCATTAGATCGAACATGGGATGGAACACCTTCGAGCCAAGCAACCTCGCTACTCCGAGATAAATCCAACGACGATGCAAGCCGGGACTTGACTCCGGATGTGGTGGCTTTTCTCATTGGACCGCTTCCAATGACTTCCGAATCATTGGGTGATGATTCGGACTTCGATGCGGGATCGACATTCTCGCGATTGGTCGAACATCCACTCGATCGGAACGAGTTAGCCGATCATGTCGATCGAGCTGTATTGGACTTCGCGTGGTTGATGTAGTCGTAGCTCGACCAGACGAATCTTTGTTGACGTCGAGAGCTCGAACAAGAAGCGTGCGTGGAACAGGCATTTGTCTTGAAGTGTTGCAGAAGTTTTAGCGGGGCTGGTTTGGAAGCAAGCGTATCTGTCAGAAAGTTCGCTTCGCAGACGCGCGAGCCACCGTTGAATTGCCTCATGTACCCCAACCGCATGGACACGAGAGAAAAAGTAATCCGCTGCGTCGACAAGGGACGGACCCTGCTGATTGTTCCTGCTTTCTATGACAACTCCCGGCGCTTGCCAAAGGCAAACTGATCTTTGTCACTCGCGCCGGAATAGCTGGACGGTTACGAATGAATTGCGGGGGGGCTTATTGGGAATCCGGGCCAAAGGGATGCTTGTCATGAAGAAACGAAGTCTCCCGAACCAGGATGCTCTTCGCAGTCTCTACAAAATCCGTAGAATCTATCCTTTCTGGAGAGGTGGCAGAGTGGACGATTGCGCTGGTCTTGAAAACCAGAGTCGGGGTGACTCGACCCAGGGTTCGAATCCCTGCCTCTCCGCTCCTGTAAGTGAATCGATGAAACTGAGCGAATGAGTCATGATGATCTGTTCATCGTCGGCGATTTTTAGTCTACTGGTCATCAAGAATTTCAACGTAAACTTGCTTGGTGCATCAGCCCCCTGAGAGAATAGTGAACTGGATTAGGGCGATCTTCATTACATTCCTTTCGGGATTCCTTGGATTGATCTGTGGAGGTTTGATCATGAACCTCTGCGTTGGTTGGTATCGCATATCGAGTTTTGAAGGCAAGTCAGGCTACTCCATCGTCGGAGCGGCTTTGCTCGGCGGTGTCCTTGGAGGGTTGGTAGGACTTATATTTTCCATTCTGCTATGGACCGCAAACATCGATGGATTTTCGAAAGCCGTGATCCTTTCCTTGGGATGCGTCCTAACGATGGCGGGGGCAACACTAGCTGTAAGCTGGATCTTGGCGGATCGAGAACCCACCTGGAATGGGAGACCTTTCGTTGTTGACATCGAACTCAGGTGTCCTCGCGGGTTTGAGATTCCTGAGCTCGATTACGGACGAGCTTCCGCCGAGATATACCCGCTTTACGGTGAGAGATTTCCAACGGGAGATCTTCGATTGGACGAAGCCTATACGGTGGACGGACAGTCCCTCATTCCAGCCACCGTGCCGTTGATGACAAGTTTCACGAACACGTATCTCAACGTTCGATTTAATGAAGAGTTAAACCTGTTGTTCCCCATGCCGATGGATCGGCGATCGATCCATCCCGAACCTCCTTAGAGCGATTGGATTCCCGTCGAGCGAACTCATGCCGACCCAACGAAGATCCAAGACCCGCAGTTTCACGTTCGCTATCGGCTACGTCTGGGACAGCAGGAGCAACCATGAGTCAGGGCGAGTCCATTCCTCTGCATAACGGGCGTGTAAGGGACGCGATGGACCGATTTGTTCGAAGTCTGCCACCCACTTTCGATGCGTGGCACGACGGGACTGGATATGACTTAGAGATTCTGGAAGTGGGTGGCGAAGCTGAACGCAAGTCGGTCGAGAGCATCCTGCTTTCGCGTTCTGTCAATGATTGGCGCGATATTGAGGCCTTAGCCGCTGTCGGAACTCCATCCACAATTAAGCGATTGCGGGCAGCCTATGAACAGGGACCACTGATCATCAAGATTGCTGTCTTGATGCACGCTGCCGAAATCGTTCCCGACTCGGAACGAGAGCAAATACTCATCGAAGCGCTGGCGCTACCTTATGAGGACGGTACTTTCACTCAAGCGATGATCTTGATTGAAACCCATCACTCCGAAAAAATTCGACAAGTGCTGTGGCGAGGAGTTGCTTCAGACCGTGGTAATAAGGCTGCCCTCTTTGCCGCGATGTTGATTTATCTGTATGGCAAGGGCGAATCGGCATACGACTTTCAGCACCGTCCCATGCTCGTCAAGTTTCTCACCGAGGACATCGATGAACGCCGAGAGGCACTGCGTGAACTCTGCAAGTTGCTCGAAACGAATCCGAGTCCTGGAATCACCGAGGATGACTGACGTCGGCTAATTCGTGCCTCTCAATGGACTTGCTTGGTCCAACGATGGGGCGGCGATTCCGTCTTTCCTTGCTTTTTTTGAGGTAGCTCAGGTTCGCATGATCAGCGTTAGCGATGACGATTCTCTCTCAGCCTCGTGCTGCGGAAGATGCGGTGCCTGATGAGACCTCTGGCCAGCTATCGCGACGAGGTTGGGCGTTGCGGAGACTCGAGCCAAAGTTGCAGGTGGAGCGCGAGCATTCGAAAGCGAGAATTCAAGGCAAAAAGCTTTTCCAATGCGACCTCTGGAGTCGCCCAGCGCCAACGAACTCGTTGGCCGGGGCGAAGTTGTGCGACTTGAGGCAGGTCGGCTTGGGGTACGTGTCCCAAAATGGGATAGCCACCGGTCGGAGCGGCGTCGTTGAGCAACAAAATGGGCTGGCCATCTGGAGGCAGTTGTACCGTTCCCGGTAGCAGGCCTTCAGAAGGTGGTTCAACTCTTTCCAGGAGACGAATCTCCGGACCGGCGAATCGATAGCCCATTCGGTCAGAATCTTGGGTGATGGCATATTCAGCAAAAGAAAAATCGCAACCGCTCTCGAAACGAGTCACAGGTTGACTCGGAATGAGATCAAGGATCACTGCATCGCGGTCGTAGGTTAGATAACTCGGGGTCTTCCATCGAGGAGCGAACCAATTCGAGCTTGAACTCGCGTCTGCGGCCAATTTCGACTGAACCGATTTGTTTTTCGCATCGCGGTTACCAACCGGAATCGAATCGCCACTCTTGAGTGCCCGGCCTTGCCAGCCTCCAAATCCAGCTCGGAGGTAGGTTGATCGACTGCCCAATAGCGGCTGAACATCGAGCCCTCCTGCAACTGCCAGATAGGTCCGCCAACCGACGAGAATGGTTCCGATCCGGATGGTGCCACCCTTTGGCAGCAAGACGGGCCGATGGGTGGGCAATTCAAGTTCTTGTTGGTCGGTCGTTACGAGTCGTGATTGAGCCAGCCCTCCAGTGATGGCGATCAAGCTGTTGGCTGGAAATTGGATCGTATCGCCGATACAGGTCGATTCGATGACAGCGCTGGTAATCGGATTGCCAACGAGCAGATTGGCGAGTCGAGCAGAATAGGCATCAACGGCCCCACTTCGAACGATGCCGAAGCGGCCAAGGTTGAACCTCCCCAAATCCTGGATGGTCGAGCACGGTCCGGCGCGAACGGTTTGAATCGCGCTCATGGCTGGCTGGTCCAAGTATGGAACTCATCAACCGAGATGCGAAAAAACCTGACACGGTCTCCAGGCTTCAGTAGTGTGGGCGGAAATCGATCTGGCCAGAATAGCGAGATGGGAGTCCGCCCAAGGATATTCCAACCTCCCGGTGAAGCGATGGAATAGATACCCGTCTGGCTTCCGCCAATACCGACAGATCCTGCCGGCACGTAAGTTCTTGGGGTCGCCTTTCGCGAGGCATGAAGCTCCTTAGTGAGGCCGGACAAGTATGGGAAGCCCGGCGAGAATCCAATCATCGACACGGTGTAATCACCCGACAGATGCAATTGAATGATTTGATCAACAGTCAAGAAGAGTTGCTGCTTGAGAGCTTCCAAGTCCAATCCGAATTCATCATCGTAACAAACGGGAAGATCGATGGTACGTTCGGAGCTCGGAATCGCTCCTGCGGACTCGCTATCAATCTCTAGGAGCATAGCCTTAAGTCGATCAAAGTTGATTTCAGCGGGATCGAACGAGACAAGGACAGTCTCCATTCCAGGAACGACATCGATCACGCCGCGAATCTGGGATGAGACGAGGCGCTCGACAAATTGAATCTTTGCAGGAAGAAAACGTTCCTTCTTTGGAGCATTCCAAATCACGCGGGCGGCACATTCCGCTGTTAACTGAATGGAAATGCTCATCGGTTGCGTTCCGGCCCGATCGTGAAAACAGGTTCGATCTGGTGTTTTGCCATTGTCGCTACTTTAAGAGGGAAGGATACTGTTACCCGTTCTGTGGATCAACAGGACCAATTGGTGGTCAACGTCGATTCGACAGTTTCGGTTCGAGTTCGCTGTTTGGATGGCAAGACGACTTGGCGACAGCGGACCGATGTCGAGGAAGTGGACGATGTAGCTCCAGGATTCGATAAGAGAGGCATGGGACGACTTTCGTTCCACCGCTCGCGGCTGAGCAGTACGAAGCTAAGATATTCCTGAGGACTTATTCCGATGGTGTTTACCGCTTTGAACGGTTCGGCGCGAGCCGTCTGGTAAAACGAAAACGAGAGAGCGATCCTCCGTCCGCTTCCATTGAGAATTTGGACATGTTTTCGGGCTGAATGTTGAAATTCTCGGCTGGCAATGATTGGACAATCTTCCGAAGCAAGTAATACGTAAACGAAGCGGAGAAATTGATTCGATGTTGGACAGGAAGTTCATACTGGAGAATGTGGAAGCAGTTCGAGCGAACTGTGCCAATCGTGGCGTTCCGTGTGAGGTTGACCGGCTGGTGGAATTGGAGACGGCGCGGAAGGTCAAGCTTCAAGAAGCCCAGGAATTGAATCGTTTAGCTAATGAAGTCAGCAAAGAGATCGGCAAGGCGAAGACGCCGGAGGAACGCGAAGCACTAAAGGAGCGGGGCCGACAGCTTCGTGAAGAAAAGGATGCGGCGCAAGCCGAGCACGATCGCTTGGATTCGGAGGCTGAGACGATTCAAGCTCAGCTTCCGAACATAGCGCATCCTGACGCGCCCATCGGAAGCGATGATCAATCGAACCGCGTCGTTCGTCAGGGACGCACTCCCGTTCGCAGCTTTGACTTTAAGCCGCTTGATCATGTCGAATTGGGCAGGAAGCTTGACTTGATTGACTTTGAGGCGGGGGCCCGCGTGGCCGGTGCCGGATTTTATTTCCTGAAGAATGAAGCCGTCTTGCTGGAGTTGGCGTTGCAACAGTTTGCCGTCTCGGAGCTCGTCAAACGCGGTTTCGTTCCGATCACCACGCCCGATTTGGCGACCACCAGCGTGCTGCACGGGATTGGCTTCATGCCCCGCGGACCGGAGACGCAGATTTACAGCATCGAGAATTCGGATCTGAATCTCGTGGCGACGGCAGAGATTACGCTCGGTGGGATGCTAGCCGGTCAGGTCGTCGAAGCCGAGTCGCTGCCCCAGAAGCTGGTGGGTATCAGTCATTGTTTCCGGACCGAGGCAGGGGCGGCAGGGCGTGCTTCTCGCGGACTTTATCGAGTCCATCAGTTCACGAAAATTGAGATGTTTGTCTTCTCACTACCCGAGCAAAGCGATGCGATCCACGAAGAACTTCGGGAGCTAGAGTGTCACTTGTTTGATGCGCTCGAGATTCCCTATCGCGTTGTGGACACGGCGACAGGAGATCTCGGCGGGCCAGCGTATCGCAAGTACGACCTCGAATCCTGGATGCCGGGGCGCGGCGAGGGGGGAGAGTGGGGCGAGGTTACCAGCACCTCCAACTGCACGGACTACCAAGCCCGTCGGCTAGATATCCGCTATAAAGTCAAAGGCGAAAAGGGAACGCATTTCGTGCATACACTCAACGGCACCGCGATCGCCATCAGCCGAGCTTTGATCGCCATCATGGAAAACTATCAGCAATCGGACGGCAGTATCGAAATACCAATCGTGCTTCGACCGTGGGTTGGAAAGGACTGCATACGCAGCACGAAATGAAGACGGCCGAAATCCCGAATGAAGTTGCTTTCGGTGGTTACTTTTGTGTGACGCCGGCGAGCTAAAACAGCTGCTACGGCACGCGGTCGTCATCGGCGCGAGTACAGGCTGTTGCCGCTGCGGTTAACCGTGCATTCTCATCCGCAAGTGATCTGCATGGCCGCGCTTGTCATTCAAATCGACCCGCTCGAATACGAAGAGTTCGCCGACTTGGGGGAATCGGTCGTGCTGTTACATTGAGGGCTGGTCTCGAACAGATCGTTTGACGTGCAGCATACAGCAACAGTAGTCGATTTATTTCCAATCCAGCCGGCAGATACCCCACTGGCCGTGGTTCTCGTCGACGGAGACTTCGAGCCAATCGATGCCGGGTACATTGTCCTTTAGTCGAACGATCAGCTCGGTACCAATCCACCAAGCGATCTTTTCGGCGGTGGTATTGATAATCGGCAGCAGCTTACAATCGACCGAGGGGAACACCCATCGCTTCTGTCGAAACCGGGCGGTGATTTCATTCCCATCCTCCGTGACATGGATAAGCGGGTGCATCGTCGGTAGAAGTACATGATGGTCCAATTGCTTTACGATCTCTGCAAGGGAGTCCCGGAAAGCGATAAAGTCGATGACGTATTGATTTTCGTCGAGGCTTCCCGAGACTTCGGCCCGAACGCCGTAGTTATGACCGTGCAGACACTCGCAGATATCGCCAGCAAACGTGATAAAATGGGCGGCACTAAACACCAGTTGTTCTTTCTGAAGTTGGACGCGGTAATTCGGTGGGTTCATGGAATCTTCTCAAATTAGGGAACGAACGAAAAAATCCTTTCCAAACAAATAATCTTTTGTTCGAGTTTGATTACAATTTCAAGCAAGGGCTTGATGGACGATTTGGCCAAAGTTATCAGCGGCGCGAACCGTGTACTGCTACGAGATTACGACAAACAAAAGCTGCAACACCATGAGGTCTTCATCTTATCTTCGAACGATCGCCGTTAGTATTTTGGTGACTTTCGCTGCCGCCCATTCAAGCTGGGTTACAGCTCAGACTTGGCAGCAAGCGATCGGCTACGATCAGTTAGTGCTTGAGCAAGGAGGGTCGGTACCGAACGGCTCGACTCGCGTCCTCTCTATGGTAGAGGCGAATACAGGGGCGGGGAGCGGTGGCTTTACCTACCTGCCGAATTCTGCGAACGCACAATTCACGGGAAAGACCATCATTGACGGGTCAGGAGTTAGTACTGGTCCTTCCAGTCACGCGACAACCGTGGGACAGAACTTTTTTGGAAACACGAGCAGTATATCGCAAGGTTCGACCAACATCACTGGCTACTTGGCCGATCATTGGGTTGGAGACGTCCTCGGATTTTCGACGGGATTGGATCCGCAGTCGCAGCCGTTTCATGTTCAGAATCATTCCTACATTGGCAGTCCGACACCTGCCAACGCCACGAACATGTCGCGACGGTTCGATTACGTGAACCAACAAAATAACATTTTGTCGTTTGCTGGAACCAGCAACAGTTCGTCGACAACGTTGCCGCGCATTTTCTCTCAAACGTACAGTGGCTTGATCGTCGGGCGTTCGGACGGCCTTCATGGTGCCGGCTTTACGACTCTTTATGGAAATGGTCGGATTAAACCGGACATCGTACTTCCTGCACCGAATATCAGCCAAGCGACCGCTCGTTCCAGCTCCGTCGGCAGCGTCCTGTCGCATCAAGCGAGCTTGCACAGCAATGGTGACGCGAGCCGCATGGAGGTCTTGAAAGCGGCGATCATGGCTGGTGCGACCAAGGATGAGTTTCCAACTTGGGCGAATACGACGACGAGACCTCTCGATCTCCGATTTGGCGCTGGCGAGGTCAACATCTACAACAGTTTCCACATCCTGGCGGCCAAAGAGCAAAACGGGTCGCTGACGATACCTGGAAATGCGATCACTTTTCGGGGTTGGGATTATGGGGAAGCCTTAGCTGCAGGCAATACGATGTTCTATGACTTTCACGCTTTGTCCGAAATCGGAGAATTGTCCCTAGTACTTACTTGGAATCCGATCATTCTGGATTTGGACCCAGGGCCAATGTTCGATCCGAGCTTCGATCTTCCGAACATGTCACTGAGTTTAGTGAACTTAACGACGGGATTTTCGACATTTAGTAACAGCCCGGTGGACAATGTCGAGCATATCTATGGGCGTAATCTCGAAGCAGGACACTATCGAATTGCCGTCACAACCGACAAAGATACTACTTTCGGACTCGCGTGGCGAATTTCAGCCATTCCGGAACCTTCCTCGATGATCGCTTTCGGGTTCGTATTAGCTGTCGAAGCATTCCGGCGCCGCAAATTCCTTGTTGGACGTTCAAGTCCGGACGAGAAATGACAGTTATGGTTGGGGAGTTTCGGAGCATTTCGGTCAGCTTCCTTTGTTCAGACTCCAACGTTGGCAACTTCGTTTGGCATTGCCCGCTTCATTGCTGATCGCCAAAAACAAAACCCGCGAGAATTTTTCATCGGATTTTTTCGAAAAATCCATGTCTAAGCATCGATGCGACTCTTTGTCGCTAACGCCCAGTTGCTATTGAGGAAAGTGCCTTGCGGTTACGATACTGAGTCGTCTTTCGAAACCGCGAAGTTGTCTAATCAGGAACGTTGGATTCCATGGAACGATTTCTCTTTCCACGCTGGACGAATGCCTTCGTAGCATTGCTTGGTGTGTTATTGCTGGGCGGCATACTCTATGCCGGGACATTCTTCCTGGGCATTACGAGCCCGGTGACTCTCAACATTGGCTATCAGCCGGTGCAACCGATACCTTTCAGCCATGTCATCCATGCCGGCAAATTGAAAATGGACTGTCGGTACTGTCATGTCGGAGTCGATCAGGCTGCTCACGCGACGATTCCTGCGACGTCAACTTGTATTAACTGCCACAGCCCTGCAAGTCCGTCCGGTCCTCCGGTGTACTCCGCTGTTCATGACGATTCCAACAAGTTGGTCTCTGCCAAGCTCAAGCCATTGCATGACAGTTGGCGGACGGGCGATTCGGTCCCGTGGGTAAAGATTCACCGGCTGCCCGATTACGTTTATTTCAGTCATGTTGCCCATGTGCAGCGGGGCGTGAGTTGCGTCACTTGCCATGATCGCATCGACAAGATGGAACAAGTGTATCAAGCGAAGGAATTGTCGATGACTTGGTGTGTCGATTGCCATCGCAATCCCGAGCCTCATCTTCGTCCGGTTGAGTTCGTTACGCAACTTGATTGGAAGCCAGAGGGTGAAGACCCTGCTGATCTTGGTGCTCGGCTCAAAGCAGAAAAGAACATTCATCCCAAGACCAATTGTGCGGTGTGTCACCGATGAGTTCAAACGGTAATCAGAATCGAGTTCGCTACTTCCGCAGTCTTGCTCAGTTGGAGAATACGACTGAGTTTGAAGAGCACTTGCACCGAGAATTTCCGGTGGCTGCCTCGGAGTTTCCGGAAGGTGTGTCGCGCCGACGGTGGATGAAGCTGATGGGGGCTTCGCTTGCATTTGGCGGCGCCGCTGGTTGCCGCTATCAGGTCGAGCAAATTGCGGCCTTCGTTGTTCGCCCCGAGAATCACGTTGCCGGAGTTCCCAACTACTTCGCAACGAATTTCGAGTGGGCTGGACGGGTGATGCACTTGTTGGCGACGAACATGGACGGACGCCCCATCAAATTGGATGGGAACCCTCAGCATCCGATGTATGCGTCCAGCGAGCAGAAGGACTTTCATGACGGCAAAGATGCCAAGTTTGCGAGTGCGGGGACGGATGTCTTCGCGCAGGCGGCTGTCCTTTCCCTTTACGATCCGGATCGATTGGACCGCGTCATTCGAAAGCAGGAGGGGCGATCCGTCGACTCCAGTTGGGCTGCCGCGGAATCGATGCTGAATGAGCTTCGGACGGAGTTGCTAAAGGATGAGGGTAAGGGATTCGCGGTCCTTTTTGATGCAACCCGCAGTCCCAGTCTGCGCAGGAAGCTGAAGGAGTTGTCTGCAACGTTCCCACAGGCGACGATTTCCGAGTTGAAATCGGTGGCCTATCCAAATCAAGAGAAGGTTCTGGAATCCGTTGCTGGGGGTGGTGAGCTAGTCCATCAGCTGGACGCCGCGAAGATCATTGTGGCGTTGGATGCGGATTTGCTTGGCTCTGACGAGCACGCTGTTTTGTACACGCGTCAATTCGGAATGAATCGAACTCCGAACTCGCAAATGAACCGGCTCTACTGCGTCGAGAGTCAATACAGTGTTACCGGCGGTTCGGCGGACGTTCGCTTAGCCCTGAACTCCTCCAAGCTACCTGGATTTGTGTCTGCCCTAGAAGCCGCTGTGGACGCACAGTTGGGTGGGGCCTCGGCGGATATTGCCGACAGCGACTATTCCGATTTGAGTTATGAGGCTAAGGTTGCTCGGGTCGTTCAGGTGATCGCTCGGGACTTGGTGGCGAATCAAGGCGCTTCTTTAGTCGCGGTTGGGCCTCACCACAGCGAAGAAGTTCAGTTGGCTGGATTGCGACTGAACGCCAAGCTTGGCAACATCGGCAAGAGCGTGAAGGTGTTTCAGAAGTCCGACCCATTGGCGGGCTCTTCGGTCGGGCTGGCGGAATTGGCCGCAAGGATTTCCAGCGGTAATGTGAAACGAATTCTTGTCTTGGGCGGAAACCCTGTCTTCTGCGGACCGACAGAGTTCCGATTGTCTGAAACACTTAAGAGTGCCGAGATAATTTATTTGACGGACTATGAGGACGAAACGGCGGCAATTTCAAGCTGGGTTTTGCCCGCCACTCATCCACTCGAAACATGGGGGGATGTCCTTAGTGCGACCGGAGTGTATGGCGTCTGTCAGCCGCAGATTGAGCCGCTGCTCAACGGTCACTCGGCACTCGAAGTTCTGGGTGTCCTCATTGGTCGACCCGTGCCTGCCATGCAGTTCGTTCGTGAGACGGTGACAGAGCTAAGCAGTGGGATGTTTACCGACAATCAATGGAAGCAGCTGTTGCATGACGGCTTTGTGACCATGGAAGCAAGCTTGGCTGCGGTGAACATTGATGCGTCGCAAAAGTTGGAGGCAGAAGCTGGGTTCGGCGATTTGCTGAAGGATCGAAAAGCGGAGGTGCTCTTATTGCCGAGCCCGAGCGTCTACGATGGTCGATTGGCGAACAATGCGTGGTTGCAAGAGCTCCCGCAGCCTGTGACGAAGTTGACTTGGGATAACGCTTTAATTGTTAGCCCTCGAACGGCAAAGGCATTGGATCTCAAGCAAGGCGAATTGGCCAGAGTTAATCACGATGCAGTCGGTGTCGATCTGCCCGTGTTTATCGTTCCTGGGGTGGCGGACGGATCAGCGATTGCTCACATCGGTTATGGACGCACGGCTGCTGGTTCGGTCGGAAATGGGGTTGGCCATTCCGTGCAGGCATTGCGAAGGAATCCGGGTTCCTGGTTGCTGACTGGGGCGGAAATTCGTGGAACGACGCGACCTTACAAACTATCGACAACGCAAGATCACTTCGCCATTGACGAGCTTGGTCTGTCAGAGATCGCAAAAAGGGCACCGACCTTGGTCCGCGAAGGTACCTTGGAGTCCTATCAGAGCGACCCGAAGTTTGCGCATGTCGAAATGCACCACAAGATCGAATCCTTGTGGAAGAACCCTGCGGTCAACATCGACTACGCTTGGGGGATGACGATCGACTTGAACAAATGTACTGGTTGCAACGCCTGTGTCATCGCGTGCCAAGCGGAGAACAATATCGCCGTGGTTGGCAAGGAGCAGGTTGCGCGAGGGCGAGAGATGCACTGGCTGCGAATCGATCGCTATTTCCACTGTGACCCCGATCGCAGTCGTCGGGAAAGTGGTTTTGCTGATCCGGTGGATGTGACGATCGTTCATCAACCGCTGATGTGTGTTCACTGTGAAAACGCACCTTGTGAGCAAGTGTGTCCAGTCGCTGCCACCGTTCATACGGAAGAAGGCATCAACGCCATGGCCTACAATCGGTGTGTTGGAACTCGCTACTGTGCGAACAACTGCCCTTACAAGGTCCGGCGATTCAACTATCTCAACTACAACACCAAGTACGGCTACCACTACGGTTGGCAGGATTATCGCGAATCGGTCAATACGAAACTCCAATCGCTCGTTCTCAATCCGGAAGTTACCGTTCGCGGTCGAGGAGTGATGGAGAAATGTACGTACTGCATTCAACGTGTGCAGAACGGAAAGATCAAAGCGCGAGCGGAGGGGGATGGCAGGGTTCACGACGGTGACATCAAGTCGGCCTGTCAGGAAGCGTGTCCAACTCAGGCGATTGTGTTTGGCGACTTGAATGATCGCGCGAGTCGCGTCTCACAGTTGCAGGCTGATCCTCGTTCCTATTCGATGTTGGAAGAGTTGAACGTCAAGCCTCGAACCAAGTATCTTGCTCGGATTCGCAACGTTCCCAAAGAGTTGACGATGAATTATCAGCGTAACACGCTATCCCATGGCCACGGGGCTCATGGCGATCATGACATGGAACACGCAACTACTTCAGCGGCTCACTAAGAAACATTATGGCATCCATTGCAACCAGTTTTGAAATAGACAACACCATCGAGATTCCAGGTCGTCGAGCGCCGCTTGTTACGGGCAATCAGACGTTGGGATCGGTCACGGAGATGGTCAGTTCGGTGGCGGAGCGACCGCAGCCGAAAATCTGGTATATTGCCTTCGCGATTTCGTTCTCGATGATGGTGATGTTCTTCAGTCTGATTGCCTACCTCATTTACATGGGGGTCGGTATCTGGGGGAACATGTCTCCTGTCTTTTGGGCATGGCCCATTGTCAATTTCGTTTTTTGGGTCGGTATCGCACACGCGGGAACGTTGATCTCGGCAGTTCTGTTCCTGTTTCGACAAAACTGGCGAACAAGCATCAACCGTGCCGCTGAGGCTATGACCATTTTCGCGGTTGTTTGTGCCGGCATTTTTCCTGGCATCCACGTTGGTCGAGCCTGGCTGGCGTTTTGGCTTACGCCTTATCCCAGTTTGAACCTTTGGATGTGGCCGCAGTTTCGAAGTCCTTTGTTGTGGGACGTTTTTGCGGTTTCGACTTATGCTTCTGTATCACTGATGTTCTGGTACATGGGGATGATTCCCGACTTGGCGACCTATCGCGATCGAAGCAAAACAAAGTTGCGGCGGTTGATCTATGGCATCCTGTGCTTGGGTTGGACAGGTTCGACGAGGCATTGGATGAGATACGAGAAGGCTTATACGATTTTGGCGGCGTTGGCCACTCCGCTCGTTCTATCGGTGCACACGGTTGTTAGCTTTGACTTCGCCGTTTCGCAGCTTCCAGGGTGGCACACTACGATTTTCCCACCCTACTTCGTGGCCGGTGCGATTTTCAGTGGTTTTGCGATGGTGATCACCTTGCTCGTCCCCGTTCGAAAGATTTACGGATTAGAGCATCTCATTACCATGCGGCATCTTGAGAACATGAACAAGATCATCTTGGTCACTGGCAGCTTGGTTGGGTTGGCCTACGCAACCGAGTTTTTTATGGCCTGGTATAGCTTCAACGGCTTCGAGTCCTATACATTCATCAACCGAGCTTTCGGACCGTATTGGTGGGCGTACTGGATTATGGTTTCCTGCAACGTGATCTGCCCGCAATTGTTTTGGTTTAAGAAGCTGAGGACGTCCCCTGTCTTAATGGTGATCATTTCGATCTTCGTGAATATTGGGATGTGGTTCGAACGATTCGTGATTACGGTGACCTCCCTTAGCCGGGACTTCCTGCCCAGCAGTTGGGGATATTTCCGTCCCACGATTTTTGACATGCTGATGCTAGCTGGCAGCTTTGGTTTGTTTATGACCTTGTTCTTGCTGTTCTGTCGTTTCTTGCCGACGATAGCGATGGCGGAAGTGAAGGGTGTCATGAGTGCCCACGCCCACGCCGAAGCTCATTTGGCGGGGGATCATGGACAGCATCATCACTAGTTGGTTTGGTAAGAATAGACGCGACAAACTCGAAAGTACGATGGAAATTTCGCTATGAGCGAACATCACGAAAAAAAAGATCGATCCAGGCCACCTCAATCACAGGGTTGGATCGCTGAGTATGTGGACGAGCACGGATTGCTGGAGGCAGCGCGCAAGGTTCGCGAGGCTGGTTATACCAAGACCGATGCGTTCACTCCCTATCCAGTGCATGGAATCGATCATGCTCTTGGCATTCGTCCAACGGTCCTCCCATTTATCGTCTTGGTAGGCGGGTTTACTGGGTTAGGTACGGCATTGCTGATGCAGTACTGGATGAATGCAGTTGACTATCCGTATTTGATTTCTGGGAAGCCGCTCGGCAGTTGGCCTGCATTTATTCCGGTGACCTTTGAATTGACCGTCTTGTTCAGCGCGATCACGACGTTTCTCGGATCGATCTTGCTGAATCGCCTGCCGAAGTACAGCAATCCGGTATTCACCAGTCCCCGCTTCGATCGCGCGACGGATGATCGCTTTTTCTTGTATGTCGATAGCAGCGACCGTTATTTCAACAAGAACTCGGTACAGAATCTTTTGTCATCGACCAATCCGGAGTCCTTGGAAGAGGTTATGGAGGATGCGTCGTCGACGGTTATTCCCCGAGCTGTTTGGTTGAGTGTTTTGCTATTGCTGGTGATCGCTTCGATTCCGATGGCGATCATTCTGAAGATGCGTAACAGCAACAGTCCTTCGCCACGGTGGCATGTATTCTTCGACATGGATTTTCAGCCGAAGAAGAAGCCTCAGCAGATTTCCACGCTGTTCGCGGATGGACGCGCTATGCGAAGTCCGGTCCTCGGAACCGTCGCTCGCGGTCAATGGGAAGGAAACGACGCATTTTATTTAGGCTATGATCCTGCTAAACTTGCCGCGCATGCAGGGAGGGATCGCTCTCGGTTTGTAGGTGCAAGTTTGGCAGCAGCGATGCAGGATCCAGTTGGAGCACCTGCACTCGGCCAACCACCTACTCCCGACGAAGAGAAATCGCCCGAGTCTGCAATTCCAGCTGGATCGAATGTGCCTGCGAAAAGTGAAACTTCCGATGAGATGGACGAGTCTTCGAACGCTGCCGAGAAGCCAAGCGATGAACCTTCACCGGGTGACGAGGCGACGGACGGCAAGGTGATGGTCGAAGAGACTCAAACGGCAAATGATGCAGCCTCTCCATCTTCGGGTGAACCGGCGAATCCAAGCCAAGACGGAGCAGCACTTGCTTCAGCAGTTCCGACGCTTCCGTTTGTAACGAACATTCCGATGGAGATCGACGCCCAAGTGATGGAGCTCGGCAAGAAAAAGTTTGAGATCTACTGCTCGGTATGCCATGGAGTCGGCGGTGACGGAGATGGACTGGTTGCGCGGCGAGCCGAAGAAATTGCTCAAAGCTATTGGCTTCCACCAACTTCTCTTCATGCTGATGCCGTGCGGTCGCAACCTGTTGGCCAAGTCTTCTACACCATTTCCAACGGCAAGGGGAAAATGGCTGGTTACGGTGCCGTATTGACTCCCAAGGAACGCTGGGCGGTTGTTCTTTATGTCAAGGCACTCCAGCGAAGCAGGAATGCAAGCGAGAGCGACGTGCCTCTGGAAATGCAAAGCAAGTTAAGTCAATCGAAGTAAGACTGCGGTAACCTATTCACCGCTTCGGGAATGAAAGACACATGATCCAAATCAAGAACGACGAAAGCATCCGCATTCCGGAATCATGGCGGTCCAAGGCGATTCCGATGATTGTGGTGGGCATTATTGCGGTAGGAATCAGCTTCTTCCTGTTCCGATTGGTCTCCGATAAGGATGTCATGAAGCTGGTCTCGCATTCGTACCTAGCCAACCTGATGTTCTGCATGACCATCGCGATTGGAGCGATGTTTTTCGTGTTAGTTCAGTATGTAGTTCGGTCGGGTTGGAGCGCGACGGTTCGACGCCTGGCGGAGATTATCTCGTCCGTCATTCCATGGCTCGCCATGCTTTTTATTCCAATCCTGGTCATGCTGGTTCTCGGTCGCAAGGACCTCTATGAGTGGAATGCCAGCAGGGAAGAACTTCACGGATTGGCTGCGGAAAAAACGGGCTACCTGAATTGGTGGTTTTTTAGCTTGCGATCGGTTATTTATCTGTCGATCTGGTCGGTGATCGTGACCTGGGTTCACCGCATGAGTCGTCGACAGGATGAAACGGGAGAGGTCGAAATCACTCTCAAGATTCAAAAGTACAGTGGTCCGATGATCGTATTGTTTGCGCTTTCTGTCAGCTTCGCCGCATTCGATTGGGTCATGTCGCTTCAAGCGGATTGGTACAGCACCATTTTTGGCGTTTATATGTTCGCCGGTGGGATGGTAGCGTTTTTTGCGACGATGATGCTTCTGTTCGACCTCCTGCAGCGATGTGGCAAACTTCGCGATGCGGTGAACGTTGAGCATTTTCACGACATGTCGAAGATCATGTTTGGATTCAACATGTTTTGGGCTTACTGCGGTTTTTCTCAGTTCATGTTGTATTGGTATGCCGACATCCCCGAGGAGACCAGTTGGTTTCGCACGCGGATCGAGAATGGCTGGGACACTCTGTCCTACGTACTGATTGCGGTTCACTTCATCATTCCGTTTCTCGGTTTGATGAGTCGACATGTACGTCGCAATCGCGTGGGTGTGGTGTTCTGGTGTGCTTGGCTTTTGGTCGCGCACTGGATGGACATGGTGTTCATGGTGATGCCGAATACACATGTGCCGGCTTCGGGATTGTTGTTCATCGCACATTTGATTGGGACGATAGGCATGGTATCGATCTTTGCAGCGTTCTTAATTCTGCGTGCCAGCGATGTACCCTTGGTTGCTCACCGCGATCCTCGGCTTCGCGAAGCATTGACCTATTCGAATCCGATTTTGTAAAGATATTACAGGGCCTGGATCATGGCGCGTTATGACGACTTGAATACGAAAACCATCGCCTATGCGACGATCTTCAGTGCATGGTTGTTGGTGCTCGTCATCTTCCTTGTTCAGGGGCTGTCCTATTATTGGGAAAGCGCGGAGGAGGCAAGGAAGCGTGACCGTTCCGAGTACACCACATCCAAACGAGTCTTGGAGCAGCAGCGCGATTCGTTGAACCGTTACGAATGGGTTGCGCTTCCGGTTCAAGAGGTGCCCGAGGGCGAGCCTGTACCAGAACCGCAGAAGCGGCTTCAAATTTCGATCGAGCGTGCCAAAGAGCTTATTTTGAAGGAGCTCAGTGCTCAGCAGCCGAGTTCAGGAGCTGGGGCCGCGCAGGGAATCTAAGTGTTGCTGAGGCGACATTTTGCCGAGTTTACTTTTTTACCCGTTAGCCTAGAAAGATTGAAGAGAGAGTGTTTCCGACCAGTTCGGGCGGGGGATACAGTTTCTGAGACTGCCATGAAATCATTGCGACCAATTTTCCAAAGGGCCCTTCTCATCGCCGCTGTGCTCAGCGTCGACCTGGGCTGGTCGTATGCGCAGATGTTGACGGGAATTCCAGAGAACGCCAAGGAAATCCGGGTCGACGAGAAGCTCGGCGCTGAGATTCCTCGCGATTTGGTCTTTCAGGATGAGCTTGGACATTCCCGAGTTCTTGGAAGCTTCGTCGACGAGAATCGCCCGTTTATTCTGACCTTGAATTACAGTGACTGCCCAGGCTTGTGCGTAGCGCAATTAGAGGGATTGGTTCAGGGAATTGATGGATTGTATCAGCTCGAACTTGGTAAGGATTTTGAGATAGTTTCGATTTCGATCGATCCACGTGATACGAGCGAGCGAGTGCTCCAGATGAAGCGGAAGTACGCTAAGGGCATTTCGAAACCCCATCAGGTGGAAGGTTGGCACTTTCTTACTGGCAGTCCCGAGAGCATTGCTAAAATTACGGACGCGGTTGGTTTTCGTTACACCTATGACAAGGTAAACGATCGGTACAATCACGCAGCCGCTGCCATCTTCGTATCTCCGAAAGGCAAAGTCACTCGCTATTTGTATGACGTAGCCTTCGAGCCGAATACGTTGAAGTTGGCTTTGCTGGAGGCATCCGAGGGGAAGATTGGTCGAACGATCGACGCGTTCTTGTTATGGTGTATGCACTACAGCGGTACAGAGAATCGATACTCTGCGGACGCAAGAAAATTGCTTTCAGTTGCTGCTGGTGCTTTCGCTTTAGCATTAGCTGGCTTCATCAGTCCCTTTTGGATATTGCGACGCCACAGCCGTACCATGCAAGCCCAAGAGAATCATAAGTCTCCAGAACAACCTGGCTCGAGCGATCCAACCGATCTCAGGTTCGATGCGACAACGAGCTCGTCCAATATGCAATTTGTATCCAGTGATCGATAGAGCTACCCAATGCTAGAAATGATCCAATCTGTTTTGCCGCTAGCTGATGTCAACGAGACCTTTTGGTTTCCGACCCAGGCGTCAACCTTTGCTAAGGAGATTGACAGCTTTTACGACATCTTGTTTTGGATTTCCATGTTCTTTTTCGTCATCATCATGGTCCCGATGGGATACTTCATGTGGAAGTATCGCCAAAGAAAAGGCTATCAAGGTTCGCCGGAAGCGCTTCATAACAATGCGCTCGAAATTACTTGGACGGTCATTCCCACTTTTATTGTGGTTTGGATTTTCGCGAGGGGAACGATTGGGTATCTCGATATGACGAAAATGCCTGAAGGGGATGTTCTTGAGATCAAAGTTCAGGCGATGAAGTGGGCATGGAGTTTTGAGTATCCGAATTCCGCAGTACATGAAACGCTGCATCTCCCAGTGGGACGTCCAGTGAAGTTGATCATGCGTTCGGATGACGTATTGCACAGCCTGTTCATTCCGGCTTTTCGATGCAAGCAAGACATCGTACCGGGAAGATATAATCGCATGTGGTTCGAGGCGATTAAGACCGGCGAATTTGACTTGTTCTGCACCGAGTACTGCGGTGATAAACATAGTCAAATGATCACCAGGGTATTCGTCCATGAGCCTGAAGAATACGAAAAGTGGGTTGCCGAGGCAGCTCGTCCGCCGGAATCGCCGGTTGAGCATGGTGAATGGCTTTATCAACGAAGAGGTTGCAAGAGTTGTCACTCGATCGACGGCACGAAGGTCATTGGGCCCAGCTTCAAAGGAAGCTGGGGCAAGGATGTGGATTTGTCAGTCGGACGGACGATTCGGTTCGACGAGAACTATGTGCGACGATCCATTTTGGAGCCGCAAGCGGAATTTAGGAATGGTTATCAAGGGGCTTCTGCGATGCCTTCCTACCAAGGTCGCTTCAAGGAAAAGGAACTAGATGCCATCATCGAGTTTATGAAGTCTCTGAAGGATTAAGCAAAATTTTTGGGTCCCATGAAGACACCGCTATCTGTCTGAGATTTGACAGATCACGAGGTTGAAAAATGAGTACGGTAGCTGAAAAAGAACTTTCGATTCCGGTTTCTACAGGGGATGCAGTCAAGGACAATTTCTTGACGCATACGCGAGGTTTTCTGACATGGGCGTTGACCCTTGATCACAAGCGAATCGGCTTGATGTATCTCGTTGGGGTCATGAGTAGCTTCACGATCGCCGGTATCATCGCGTTGATCTTTCGAACGCACTTGATGTGGCCGGACGGAAACTTACTCACCGTGCAGCAGTACAATCAAATGTTCACGCTGCATGGCGCCATCATGGTATTCCTGTTCATCATCCCGAGTATTCCTGCGGCCATGGGTAATTTCTTGCTTCCGATCATGTTGGGAGCGAAGGACGTGGCGTTTCCCAGACTCAACTTAATGAGTTTTTACTTGTGGGTGACGGGAGCGATTTTCTTTGTTGTTGGATTGCTGCTAACCGGATTGGATACAGGTTGGACTTTTTACACGCCCTACAGTTTAGATTCGAAGGGGCCAGTCGTATGGGCCACTCTGGCGGTGTTTGTCCTAGGCTTTAGCTCCATCTTCACAGGGCTAAACTTCATCGTCACCATCAACACCATGCGACCGCCGGGAATGACCTGGTTTCGCATGCCTCTCTTTCTTTGGGCAACGTACGCGACCAGTATTATTCAGGTTCTTGCCACCCCAGTGCTGGGAATCACCGTACTGCTCCTCACTCTTGAAAGGCTTCTCGGCATTGGCATCTTCGATCCAAAATTGAACGGAGACCCAGTCACCTTTCAGCACTTCTTCTGGTTCTATTCACATCCAGCCGTTTACATCATGATCTTGCCTGCGATGGGAATCATCAGTGAACTTTTCGCCGTTCATTGTCATAAAGGAATCTTTGGTTACCGCCTGATTGCATACTCGTCGGTGGCGATCGCTTTGTTTGGATTTTTGGTTTGGGGACACCACATGTTCACAAGCGGTATGTCGGATGTTGCTGCGATCATCTTCTCGGCGTTGACGTTTACGGTTTCGATTCCATCTGCCATCAAGGTCTTCAATTGGCTGGCCACGATGTACCGAGGTACCATCAGTCTGAACACGCCGATGCTCTATGCGTTGAACTTCATGTTCTTGTTTACCATCGGCGGGCTGACTGGTTTGTTTCTCGGTCCTCTCTCTCTCGACCGGCATATGCACGACACGTATTTCGTAGTGGCGCATTTCCACTACGTCATGATGGGAGGAACCTTGGTTGCCTTGGTCGGTGGCTTGTTCCACTGGTGGCCCAAAATGGTAGGTCGCATGTACAACGAACCTCTCGGTATCCTGAGTGCGATCTTGGTGTTCATTGGCTTTAACATGTCATTCCTGCCGCAATTCGTGTTGGGAACTCGAGGCATGCCGCGTCGATATGCCACTTACAAACCTGAGTTTCAGGATTTGCATATCGTCTCCACGATCGGAGCGTACATTCTTGGACTTGGACTTCTGGTGGCTTTAATTTCCTTACTCTATGCCATCGTTCGAGGCCTTCGTGCCCCAGCCAATCCTTGGGGTGGAGCGACCCTGGAATGGCACTGCAGTTCGCCACCTCCGTTTTATAACTTCGAGCGTCCACCGACCGTGCATGATCCTTATGATTTTCGAGGCATCGAGTACGACGAGAAGATTCAAGGTTACGTGAAGAGAAAGTAGCCACCGATGAGTGCAACCGAAACACTAGAACATTCGACCGACGAACAGCATGATGATCACAGCCACGATCATCCCGATTGGTTGGCGCACCATTTTGATGACGCCGAACAACAGTTCGATTCGGGAAAATTGGGAATGTGGCTGTTCCTCGTCACGGAAGTCCTCTTTTTCAGCGGCATGTTCTGCGCCTACGCGCTGTTGAGAAGTCAGAGCCCAGAAACATTTGCTTTCGCCAGTCAGTTTCTCAACGAAAAATTGGGGGCGATCAATACAGGGGTATTGCTCTTTAGCTCGCTGACGATGGCTTGGGCGGTCAGAGCTTCACAGCTCTCTCAACATCGCACGTTGACTGCCACGCTGGGAATGACTCTAGGCTGTGCGGCTGTCTTCTTGGGGGTCAAAGCCGTTGAGTACACGCACAAGTGGGGTCTGGGACTATTGCCAGGGCATTTGTATTTGTCCCAAGGAGTACCAACGAATGAGGATCACGAATTTGGCGAGCGAGCATTGATCTGGCTTTGCGTGCTGCCGGCAATCATGCTTGTTGGTTTTCTCGCATGGTGGATTCAGGCACTCATTCAGAAGAGCACAGTTCAGCTTCGAATTGCTGGTCCTCTGTTGGTGGCGGCGATCATGTATTTTGCCGGTGTTGGATTGGGTCGATGGATAGAATCCGACAGTTCGCATGCAGGACATGCAGATCATGCTTCCTCAGCAGGCCATGCAACGGCTCATCCGGCGCATGCATCGGCGAACGAGCATGGAGAGGATCATGATCACCACAGTTCGGAAACTTCCTCGAGTCATGAGCATGAAGAGAAGTCATTTTCCATAGCCCCTTCCGTAGTCACCCTCCCGCAGGCGAATCCCGAGCAGGTGGCCCTACCAAAATTTGGTTCGGTGCCTAGTCAGGATGTGAATCAGCGGGGTCGAGCGGGGCTCTTTTTCAGCATTTATTATTGCATGACAGGTGTTCACGCTCTGCACATTATTGGAGGTATGGTGGTGATCAGTTGGTTGATCATCAAGGCCGCCAAATTGCAGTTTCACAGCCAATATTTCGGACCTGTAGATAACGTCGGTTTGTATTGGCATCTTGTCGATTTCATTTGGATTTATCTGTTCCCACTACTGTATTTGATTACTTAGCTCAACGAACTTCATTGGCATTTGGTCGAGTACTACTGGGAAGCATAGGAAGAGGTTGATTGTTCATGGGTCATACTGCTGCTAGCCCCGACGCCGCTCACGGACATCACGATGGTGAGTTTGCTCATCCGGCATCGATTCGGATGTTGTTGACCGTCTTTTTTGTCCTCGTTGGACTGACGTTTCTCACCGTCTATCAGGCATCGTTTGATTTGGGTGGGGCCGAGATTTGGCTTTCGTTGATCATCGCTACGATCAAAGCATCTCTTGTGATTCTTTTTTTCATGCACTTGCTTTACGACAAGCCGTTCAACGCAATTCTATTTATCAGTTCGCTGATTTTTGTGACACTTTTTTTGGGGTTCACTCTTCTTGACGCGAAGGCGTATCGCAATCAGATCGAAGTGAGAGATACGTTAGAAGAATCCATGAAGCCGGTTCCGAAGCAGCCTGATGTCGAACCCACTCGCATCGGCGCGACGATGATGTAGTTCAGGCCTTATGGGGATCTCGATCGTTGGCTAGAGTAGAAGCGGTTCTTTTCGATCTTGATGGCACGTTGCTGGACACTCTGGCGGACATAGCGAACTCGGCCAATGATGTCTTGGCTCGAATGTTGAAGGCGCCGGTGCCGATCGATGATTATCGAATTCTCGTGGGTGATGGTGTATCGACTTTGTTCCACCGATTGTTGCCACAATCTCGACAGGATGCTGGTCTTCATGAAGCCTGCCTAAATGCATTCGATGAAATTTATGCCCAGCGATGCTTTGAGCATTCGAGGCCCTATGAGGGAATTGCGGATTTATTGACGTGGCTGAGCGCACATCATATCCCGATGGCGATTCTCTCAAACAAACCGGACCTCTTCACCAATCGGCTTGCCAGGGAACTTTTAGGCAACTGGGAATTTGCGGTAGTCTTAGGAGCTTCTGACCGTTTCCCCAAGAAACCTGATCCCGCCAGCACTCATTACATCTGTTCGACAATGAAAGTGTTTCCATCGAGAATGTTTTACTTGGGAGACACTAACACCGACATGCAGACGGCGAAACGAGCGGGTTGCATCGCCCTTGGTGCAACTTGGGGATTTCGCACCAAAGCCGAGTTGATTAATGCAGGAGCCGATGCGATCATAGACGAACCAATGCAAGTTACTCGGCTTTTTCACCTATAGTACCGAGAACGTTCCGTGGATGAAAACGTTGCCGGATGGAACCGAGTTCCGGTTTTGAGTAGCTGGAACAAACTGACTGCACAAATCGTTTCAGCGCGAACTCTGCGGATCAAAGAAGTGCATGGTCATTGCCTATCGCCTGCCTGGAGAAAAGGGAACCTCGATGCGTATCTCTCTCTTAAAAGAGCTCACAACTCACGGTTGTATCTTCAAGGAGTCAACGATGTCCGGCCTGAAAAGCATCGCGATGATCGTGGCCCTCGTGTGTGCATGTCACTCAAACTTGTATGCCGAAGCGCCAAGAGCTTCGAAGAAGCTCGTTTTGGTAGCAGGTAAGCCATCGCATCCTCCTCGTATGCATGAATTCAACGCAGGAGTCCAGCTCCTGCAGCACTGTCTGCGATCTGTCGAAGGATTGGATACACATATTGTGCTCAACGGATGGCCACAAGATGAAAGCGTTTTCGAGAACATGGATGGGGTTGTTTTTTACATGGACGGTGGCGGTGGGCACGAAATCGTCAAAGAGTCTGGACGGCGATTGGAACTAATTGAATCCTGGATGCAATCCGGCAAAGGAATTGGCTGCATGCACTTTGCTGTCGAAGTCGTTCCGGATCAAGCCGGGGAACAGATGAAGAGATGGATTGGCGGACATTATGAGCACTTGTATTCGTGCAATCCCATCTGGGAACCGGAATTCTCGGTTTTTCCGGATCACCCGATCACACGAGGGGTCAAACCATTCCAAGTCAAAGACGAATGGTATTTCAATATGCGATTTATCAATGACATCGAAGGCAATGGACAACGGGAAATTTCGGGCGCGAAGTTTGTTCCGATTCTTGTAGCTTCACCGAGTGATGAAGTGCGTGATGGCCCTTACGTCTATCCCAGAGGGCCTTACGACCATATCCAACAATCCAAGGGGCGGGCGGAAGCGATGATGTGGTGTGTCGAGCGTCCATTGGGAGGCCGAGGGTTTGGATTCACAGGCGGCCACTTCCACGACAACTGGAGCAATGACCAGTTTCGAAAGACGGTTCTCAACGCCATGCTTTGGATAACAGGAGTCGACGTACCGGATGACGGCGTTGATTCGAAACTGGAACCCGGACAGATCGATCAGAATCTCGATCCCAAGGGACGTTAGGCCACCATCGAATGGGGCCTCCAGCACGAAGCACGTTTGGACATCTTCGTTTGGGTTGATGCGATACGCGACTGACCGCCGCCAATGAATAAGAGAACGTCCCAATTCAGCGAAGACCTACTTGCCATCCTGGTAAGCGTTATCCTGTTGACGATCTGCTGGTTCACCACCAGCGTCCAAGGAGACCGTGGGCGGCCAGGAGCTGCGACCTCGAAAGTGATCGCCGATGCGTGGCTCAAGAGTTACGTCTCGACTCCGGGTAAATGGGAAAGCAATCCGCTGGATGCCTTAGTAACTCGCACCAAGGAAGGGGCATTCGCGGGCGTCCATTTCGGAGTTCTCGGCGTCTGCATCATTGGACTCGCCGTTTTCGCAGTGGCGGCCAGAGCATCGGGGGAGAGTTCGCTCCGATTCCTAGCTGGCTTTGTTCCAGTCGTGTTGCTTAATCTGACTGCTTTCATCATGAGTTCGCAAAGTGCGATTCAGCAACTTGGCATTGAGTACGCGATTTGGGCCCTATTGCTCGGACTGATGATCAGCAACTTGGCGGGAACTCCCGCTTGGATGCAGCCTGCGATAAAGACGGAGCTGTATTTGAAAGCAGGATTAGTGCTGATGGGAGCGACGATTCTTATCAGCAAGTTGTTGGCACTTGGAGTTCCAGGCATCTTCGTATCATGGGTGGTTACTCCGATCGTATTGGTAACGACATTTTGGTTCGGACAGCGCGTATTGAAGCTGGAATCAGCGACCTTAAACATGGTCATCAGTGCGGACATGTCCGTTTGTGGCACGTCGGCGGCGATTGCTACGGCAGCTGCGGTCGGCGCCAAAAAAGAAGAACTCACGACCGCCATTGGGCTTTCGATGGCCTTCACGCTGATCATGATGTTTGTTATGCCCGCAGTGATTCGAGGATTGGGAATCGATCCCGTGTTGGGTGGAGCCTGGATGGGAGGTACTATCGATTCGACGGGAGCCGTCGCGGCTGCCGGAGCGATGCTAGGGGATGCCGCTCGCGACGTTGCTATCACCATCAAAATGATACAGAACGTCATGATCGGTGCGATCGCGTTCGTCGTTTCTCTGTATTGGGTGACGCGCATGTCCCCCTCCGTTGAGATTCGTCGATCGAATCCGAGTGAAGTCTGGAAAAGATTTCCGAAATTCATCCTCGGATTTCTCGGTGCATCGATCGTCTTCTCGCTTATTTATCAGTATGCACCCTATGGCCAACTCAGAGTCGATGCCATGGTGAATGGACCGATCAAGACCCTTCAAACTTGGTTCTTCGGTCTGGCCTTCGTGAGTATCGGTTTGGAGACGAATTTTCGACAGATCAGCAAAAACCTCGCCGGCGGAAAGCCATTGATACTTTATGTCTGTGGGCAGACACTCAATCTCGCATTGACGTTCGTCATGGCATGGCTCATGTTCCAAGTGGTCTTTCCCCATGCAACCGATGTGTTACGAAATTAAATGTTCGACAATCCGCGCAGCCACTTGGTGCGGATCAAATGGTTCTGTCATGGGGATCCGAACCAACTCAGGCATGGAGCGAAACCAAATCTCCTGACGGCGAACGAACTGACGCGTGTGGGCTTTCACTTCTTCGATCAATTTGGTCAGCGTTTCCGGATGGATCTCATCTTGAAGGGCGAGAAGCACTTCGCGATATCCCAATGCTTGCGACGCCGTCCGTCCGAACGGACCATGTCGTTGGAGCAGATGTTTCGTTTCTTCGATCAATCCTCGTTGAAACATTTGCTCGACCCTTTGGTTGACGCGGGCATGCAAATCAGCTCGATTCCACTGCAAGACGGCGGCTTTCGGGGGAACAATCGGTATGCGTTCGAATTGCGTTTGCCAGTGGCTGAGAGGTTTACCCGTTATCTTGGCAACTTCCAAGGCCCTCGTCATTCGACGAAGATCGCCGGGCAGAATCTTATGCGCTGCGACTGGATCGACATGTTCAAGACGCTGACGCAGTGCATCCAATCCCCATTTGGCGGCATCTTCTTCGACTTCACGCCGAAACTCCCAATCTGCTGGAGGTCCCAAGAAGAGGCCTCGCGTCAGTGCTTTGAGGTAGAGAGGAGTTCCCCCGACGATGAGGACTTGCTTTCCGCGAGCGCGAATGTCTTCGCTGATCCGATGAGCCAAATCGACATACTGGGATAAGCTAAAATCCTCGGTTGGATGGATGATGTCGATTAGGTGATGAGGAATGATCGAGCGTTGCTCAGGTGTGGGCTTAGCCGTACCGATATCCATACCTCGATAGATGGCCATCGAGTCCATCGATAGAATCTCGGCATCGAGCAATTCAGCGAGACCCAATCCAATCGACGTCTTGCCGCTGGCCGTTGGTCCCGTCAGGAACCATCCATCTCGAAGTGGAGGTCGAATCCACGAATCTGGCAGCGAAACCATTGTGCGAATGATCTGTACTAATTACCTGAATCGCCGGACTGTCCTAATAGCCGAACACGAATGCGATTCCCAGCCTCTTGCGAGGACGGCCCTTTGCGATACCAGTCAAGTGCCTCTGCGGTTTGCCCGAGCTGTTCGAGAGACCGACCAATCAGATACCAGCAGATGGGATGAAAATACTCGGTTCCCCGGAACTGCAAAGTTCTCTTATCCGCCCAACTGCGACAGGATTCGAAATTCGCCAGGTCGAACTGAAGCATGGCGATGAAGATGCTACTAAAAAACTTCGATTCTCGAATGACTTCTTGAGTCCGAATCACACGCTGTTCAAAAACGTTGTAGTCTTCCCCTAGGTTCCTGCGAACGGCAAGGGATTTCTGCACGTCTTGATCGGTCAGCATCTTGTCCAAGGTTGCATCATCAACTCGCAACTGCATGTACATGCCAAGTGCTCCGGCTTCAGAGATTGTATTTTCAAACTTTCCAGCGAGATGAGCCATTCGGGCGCGACTGACGACGTTATCATCCATGAAGATGATCAGCTTTCGAAGGAACGGTGGGATCGTTGGATTGGGTTGTTTGAGACGCTCGCGCAACTGGCGACTGTACTCGTAATTCATCCACGGCAGGCCCCACAGCCGCAATTTTAGGTCGGGACAACAACGGCTGACTTCCTTTGCGATCGCATCAGCATCGGTTGAAAGGGTCAGTCTCGTGTCCCCGGTAAGCGCGTTTTCCAACAGGAACATCGTGCGACTCAGACTCATCGGGTCTAAGTCCACAAGACCGATCACCTGCTTCACTTGATCGAACGTCATGCCATACTCGAAGAACCCGGGAACACGCGCTCTTCGCAAGACGGACTCATCGGACTGAGCTTGTCTGAGCGTGGCGATGCCCACTTGCCCAGGTCCGGGGAGCGGAATACCCATTCGCGGTTCAAACAAGTACAGCTCTCCTCCAACCGGAATGCCCATCAGCCATAGTTTGAGTTCTGTTCCTCCGGGCAGCGCCAGCCAGATGACGGGGATCGACTCCTGAAAGCACAGTTGCGAGAACACGCGTGCTCGAGCAAGCGCGTCACCCCGAGCCATCATCATGGTTTGCCAAGGCAGTTGTGTATAACCTTTCCCCGTATCCGAATAGGGCAAGCTTGGATTCGGAATCAGAGACTCGATCTCCTTCGGGTTTCCTTCAGCGTAAATGTTGCGTATGGTCCAATCGAAGAGTTTCATCGCCGTTTCCAGCCGACTGAAATCTTCAGGGGCGACCGACTCCTTCTGCTTCTCTAACCAGCGTGCGAACAATCCATCGCGATACGGTTGCCGGGTCACCCAGGAAGCGGTTTGATTCATCATCCAGCATTGAAACAAGTAGTCGCATTCCGATTCTTCGAAAACCGGCAGATCGATCCTCTCTGCCCATGGCGACTTTTGAGCATCAGGAGGCAAGGTGGATAAGAGTTGCGTCTTCTTCCAACGGTCATCCGGTCCGAGTGCGTTTCGCCAAGCATTGAGATGGTATACCACTTCACGAACCGCCGCTCGACGCTCGAAGTGAATCATCTGCGGGATGTACCGAAAAACCTCGTTAGCCGATTCCTTTTTGGGTGTGGTAGCCTCCAAGTCTTGCTGAATTTGAACGACCTCATCGGGAATCGTCTTTCGGCATCCAATGATCAGCATCAAGCAAAGAAGAAGTGTGGGAAGAATGTATTTAGAGAGCGGCACTATGGACATACAAATGCAATCCACCAGAATCTTTTTGGGTGTCATCCCGACGAAAGACAGTATTATAGCTACGCGGAGAGGGTCCGGACGGTTTCCCACAATCGAATGAGCCGTGTCAATACTCCCTCGAACTGATCAAGCGGGATCATGTTTGGGCCATCGCTCGGAGACTGGTCGGGATCGGGGTGGGTTTCAAAGAATAATCCATCTGCCCCGACTGCGATGGCTGCCCGCGCCAGAGGCTCGACCATGGCGCGATTTCCCCCGGTCGCATGTCCAAGACCGCCTGGACGCTGCACCGAGTGCGTCGCATCGAATATCACAGGAACATGGAATGCCTTCATGACCGAAATGCCCGAGAAGTCGTTGACTAGCCGTCCGTAACCAAAAAAAGTTCCGCGTTCGGTAAGCATGGCGGCAGAGGAACCACCCGCGAGCACTTTTTCGACCACGTACTTCATGTCCTCAGGAGCGAGGAATTGCCCCTTCTTGACATTGACTGGCTTGCCCGTTTCCGCAGCAGCGAGCAACAAATCGGTCTGCCTCGCCAGAAATGCCGGAATTTGAAGAAGGTCACAGACTTCAGCGACAGGCTTCGTTTGATCAGGCAGATGGACGTCCGTCGTCACGGGAAGACCAGTCGTCCTTCGCACAGATTCGAGTATGCGAAGTCCACTCTCCACGCCCGGTCCTCGAAACCCGCGAATGCTCGTCCGATTCGCCTTGTCGAAACTCGCCTTGAAGACCAGCGGGAGTTGCAACCGATGAGCAATCGTCCGAAGTTCTTCCGCAATTCGGAGTGCCAACTCCTTCGATTCCAAGACGCAAGGTCCCGCAATGATCAAAGGTCGATCATTCGGTTTCCATGCGAGCATTCCTATCGAGAGTTCCATGTGTTACTTGCTGCAATGGTATTAGTGAATGAGAGACAGTCGGTTTGCTGCATTGAATGATTTGTCGAACGACAGCATGTAGCTGATTCGACGATCGAGCAGCAATTCTACCATTGGTCCGAGCAAGAGATAATCACAACTGGCATCGAAACGTCGTGCAATTTTTGAGGATGCGCTCTGCGAGCGAAGTAGCACAATGAAAAAACCTCCGCCATCGATTGCAAACTCGATGACGAAGGTCTGTATTTTTCGCCTTGCTGCGAATTCGACAATTGATAGTCGAATTGGCAATGTGGACAGTGACTATCTCTTGCTGGAGAAATCCAGGTACCACAGGCCGTCGTCCCATTCAAGGGTGACTTTGCGCCAGCCGAGTGGAACCTGAGGATAGGGATAGAACGGTCCGATGTATGGCCAAGCTGATGCACTGTATTGCTTGGGATAGGTGACTGCGGCGTAGTTGGGGTACGCAGCATAACTAGGCCAAGAATAGCTCGGCATGTGAGGCTGATCGTAGCGAGGAGCCCCTCCAGCATAGGACGACACGCCTTGCATTGGAACTGGAGCAGGCATGCCAGAATCCATCATTTGGGAGGCCAACATGCTCGGTGCGAACGGTTGCGGAACACCACTGCCGACGACTGGCATACTGGATGATTGACCAGATGCCGTTCGAACTCCGGATTCGCCTGCCACTGTGATGTCGTCGATGACCTTGCGAACGCCAGCGGTTCGCTGAGCAACGCTCAGAACGCGCTGCTTCTGATCGGGCGTGGCAACGTAGCCTCGCAGCCAAACTTCCCCGCTCACCGTGGATACGTCCAGTTCGAAGTGACGCAGCTTGCCCGACTGCTTTTCCGAAGAAAGTTGCCCGATGATTCGGTCGGTGATGTCTGCATCGCGAGCCGTCACGCTGGATTCAGGTGCGTTGGCGGAAGCCGGTGTTGCTCCCGTTCCAGTCATGACGGATTCACCGTCGACGGTCAACAAGTTTTCGACGAATCGAACACCAGATGCATTGCGAGCTGCATTCAAAACGGTATTCAATTGTTCTTGGTTCGCAACATTGCCGGTCAACGTGACTTTGCCATCCTTCACGCTGAGGTCGAGGTCGAAGCCTTTCAAAGCTCCGGTCGACTGCTGTTTTTTGAGTGCAGAAATGACAGCGACCTCTCGATCACCACCCAGCGCCGACATCGGCGCAGCCGCAGTCATCGATGCAATCACGATGCCTAAAAAGAAGCGACGCATGGAAACCCTCCTACGGTAGTTCTGTGGTCTTTTGGGCTTGGGTTGGGGACATACTTGCCATGGTCGAGCGAAGCCCCCCTCGCGCAACTTGACTGCCAGTCGTGTACCCAGAAATAGTTTTCGGCATGAGGATGGTAGCGAGCAAAACGTTTTTTCGGATTTTGCGAACCAGAATGGCACGTCAACAAGCCAAATTCAAGTGTCGGTCTCGTTCAATCGTTGCAATCGATACGGTTTAACAGATCAACATTCGATTCGGTGACGAAACCTCCTCCCATTGGATCGTCAAGAGATGAAACGACCCACGCCAACAAGCAGTCTGTTTCCATCACTCCCGTTCGATTGCTAGCAGAAACGAGCGCTGTTAGCCATTGCAGACTGCGACAAATCATCGAACTTCCGTTCGAATCAAAGCAAACCGAGCAGCAGATCAAAATAAGCTGGGCAGCTCGCGCAGCGCCGTTCCAAAGTTTGAAGAAGATCACACTCGTACTCCAGTTGAACAGAGTGCGACGACTCGGGTTTATTGCTAAGCTCGCAACTGCTGGTCGACTGAATACCAACTTCTGAGTTGAAAGCTTGCTTTCATCATACGACTGGTCGAACGATGCGGCGTTGGGCTGCCAAACTCACGACTTACATGGATTCGATTATGGACTCGGTTACGGCTGAACGACGGAACCGAGAAGCTTTAGAAATTCTCGCATCCAAGCAGGGTGCGCTGGCCATGCGGCGGCGGTGACGAGGTGGCCATCGACCGTTGCCGAATCGAAGTTGGAATTCGGAGGATCGTAGGTCCCTCCCGCCAGAATGACTTCGGTCGAGACGGCTGGATAAGCGCAGCACTTGAGAGACGTAAGTATTCCCGCTGCCGCCAACATCTGTGGGCCGTGGCAAATAGCTGCGATAGGTTTTCGAGCCGAATGGAAATCTCGAATGATGTCGAGAACCTTGGTATTCAAGCGCAAGTACTCGGGAGCTCGGCCGCCGGGGAGGACGAGAGCGTCGTATGCCGCAGATTCCACCGAATCGAAATCAGCATTCAAGGTGAATCGGTGCCCCGGTTTCTCACTGTAGGTTTGGTGTCCCTCGAAGTCATGTATTGCGGTTGCAACGAAGTCGCCGACCCTCTTCCCTGGACAGACGGCATGGCAAACGTGGCCGACCATGAGAAGCATTTGATAGGGCACCATGACCTCGTAGTCTTCGACGAAGTCCCCAACGATGAAAAGAATTCTTTTTGCAGACATGGTTGGTTTTCACCTTACTTGATAATCTGGAAATCGACGAACCCCGTTCCAAACTTACCCGCAACGCCATCTTCCATGGTCAGTCGCAGTTGGTATTTGCCCGGAGCGATTTGAGATGGCATGTAGATGCGATAGACGATAAACACGTCGCGCCGTTGGTTTTTCGAAGTTTCCGACTCTGCCGGAAGAGCTTGTTCGATGATCCGCACACCGTCTTTGTCGATGATTTCGTAGCTTCCTTTCAACGTCGTCTGGTACCCTTCCTGCGCCAGTTTTGAAACAACGTTGTCGAGTTCGCAGTAGATGAGTAGCTCTTGGTCCGGGCGAAATCGTTGGGTGGGTAATCGCTTGTAATTCCCGTAGCCCAGCACTTCGGAGCAAAACGCCAAATCGCGAACCTCAAGTCCGCTGACTGCAGCCAAGTGAGATTCTGCCTCGCGGTGGTCCTTCAATATTGGTAGCCAGCGACGGGAATCTGATCGACTCATATCGATCGAAACCGCCTGTTGGAGTGTTCTCAATTGGCATTGCAGATAAGCCTGCTCGTGTTCGGAGATACCTTCGACCGGTTCCAGGGCATCATTCACCCGACCAGCAACTAAGCGAAGTAGGCGGAGTTCCATTTCTTGCTTGATCCGAGTCGGAGAATCGCTGAACTGTCCGGATTGAAGCCGCT
This sequence comes from Pirellula sp., assembly GCA_037440405.1. Taxonomy (GTDB): domain Bacteria; phylum Planctomycetota; class Planctomycetia; order Pirellulales; family Pirellulaceae; genus JANMGV01. The sequence goes on from JBBIUE010000001.1 coordinate 141,960, forward strand.
GTTCGAGTTCTCGTATGGCTTGGTCGATCGGATTCGATTCAGCTCGAAGTGCCGCAGTTTCGATCTCCTGGATTGCGGGTGGGGTTGCCCTGGCGATTTGTCTGGATTGCGATGGGCTCTGTGCAGGCTCCTCGGAAGCATCCGAAAGAGTTCTTCGTTCCGTCGGCTCGCTCGATGTCGACGGTTGCGGAGCAATCGCCGACATTGAGGTCGGATCAACAGTTGTAGGGTCGCACTGGGGGGATGGCGATTCAGGATCAGAGCTTTGTCTGCTCACCGCTGTTGCGGACGCTGGAACGACCTCAGACGGATAGAGCTCTTCTTCAGGAGCAATTCGAATCGCCGACGTTTCCTCGACTGTTCTGGCCCCATGTGCTGCGATGGACGTCTTGAGCATCTCAACAAATTCTGGTGGAAGCGCATCCGTCGCGAAGCTGAGTTCTGGATTGGGGTGGGCCGTAACCAACATGCGGGGGGGGCGTGGAGGTGAGCTTTCAACATCCCTGATCGTTCTGGCGGAAGATCGTCGGACATCGTTCAACTCTCGCATCGCCATTCGTTGATCTGATGGTCGAGGGCCATTTTGCGTATCGGGATGGGATGACCGCAAACTGACGGTGCCAATTCCCTGAGCCGTGGTCGCGACAGGCCCGGCATCTTTGTCGAAGCCAAGCGAACCATTGACGATCTGATTCCTGACTTGTTCCAGCCGATGGCAGCCGGTTGACGCCCAACTACAGACCATCGAGCATCCCAAGAGGGAGAGGGCCAAGGTGCGACGATTGGGCCCGACTAGAGGAAAAACGCAGCTTGAGCGAGCTAAATTTTGCATGGTCATCAGCACGAATTCCATTTCGTACGCGAAGATCTCGTCCCAGAATTCGTGCGATACTAAGTCAATTTGAGGAGCAATTGCAAGAGAACATTCGGTGGAGAGCTATCAATTGCCAGGTCGATTAGTTGTCCGAAAACTTGGGGGGAAATTTTCGAAACGATCGAGAGGACGTAGCTTGGACTGAGGCAGACGATTCCACTTGTGCAAACTGTTCCAAATACTCGAACAAGATCGAGCATCGCTGAGAGACGAACGTTTCCGCCAAAATCCTCTGTTTCCACTGATGAGGCATAGGAATTCCGAAAGCAATCAGATCAACAAGCACGCCGATCGGAATCATATTCGCGGCATCTTCGAAAGGCGAGATTCCAGGAAATTCACCCGATGCTACGCAGATGCTGACAATGGACTTCAGTCGCTCTCGCAAATCATCCACTTCATCCGAAGAGGGTTCCACTTCTTCAAGGAGATGGACCTCTGCCTTACGAAACAGTTCGAGATTCGGAACCTCCCTGAGAATTTTGGCTCTGCGAACTCCTGCGAGGAGGATGTTAAAAGTTCCCTGGTCGGTCTCGGCGCAGGATACGACTTTGCCAAGGCAAACGGTGCTCTCGATCGGAGGTCGGCTGTCGTAATCCTTTTCCCAGCCTGGTTTCATCAATGCCATCGTAATCAGATGATCGGTAGCCAATGCCTCCTTCAGCATCGCACAGTATCGGTCCTCGAAAATATGCAGCGCCTGAACGACATGAGGAAAAAGCACCAAATTGGGGAGAGGAAACAGCCGAACAAGTCCGTCAAAATTATCCGGCAACGACAAATCCTGCGAAAATGGATTCATGGAAGTTCGTCTCAGCACCGTTCAGATCAAGTCATCGAAATTAGCGGCTTCAGATTGTTCCCTGGCCGCATTTTCGTCCGTAACGCGGAATTCAGTAACAAACAATAGCAAAAACTGTTATCTTACCATAGTGCGTTATCAAGCTTTCGATTCGATCGAACGTTCTCGGTAGATTACCACACGCGAGCGTCGAGCGAAACTTGGCGATAAGTTGAAACTCTCCTGTGACTCCTCCTAGCTGATCCTTGAGCAAAGGTAACCGATGATTCTTACCGGTGATGAAATCGTTGCCCGATTAGGCACCGATATCGTTATAGAACCTTTTGATCCCGAATGCTTGAATCCGAATGGCTACGATTTATCCTTGCACGATGAATTGTTGGTTTACGAAGAAGTCATTCTCGATTGCAAGCAGCCAAATCGCTTTCGCCGCTTGAGTATTCCTCCTGAAGGGCTGATACTTTCTCCCAATCAGCTTTACTTGGGGAGAACTGCGGAATACACGGAAACACATAATCTCGTTCCCATGATCGAAGGAAGATCGTCGGTCAGTCGCTTAGGTCTGTTTATCCATGCGACAGGTGGGTTTGGCGATGTCGGCTTTCGCGGTTATTGGACACTTGAGATTGTCGCCGTCCAGCCAGTTCGAATCTACGCTGGAATACGGATATCCCAAATCATCTACCACGACGTTTGCGGCCAAGTCAGGGAGTATGCGAGTGACAAATATCAAAACAACCGGGACATTCAACCCAGTTTGCTCTATCGCGAGTACGGGCGAAAAGACAATCCCGATCAACTCATTTTGGACTTCGAGACTGCCGGTCTGACTGCGGAATTCTGATCGTATCGCTGAGGGAGCCTTCCTCAGGCCGAGAGGGCTATAGAAGCGAGCGATAAACTTTGGCGACCGACGCGGCCATATGTTGATCGGTATACCGTTCTCGTTGGCGTTGAACCGCTCGTTGGCTCATGCCCGCCCACTCGGATCGACTCGCCGTTAAGCGTGTCATGGCTAGAGCTAAGCTTACGGGATCGTTGGGATTTGCTAGAACGCCTTCGTTTCCTTCGCGAACCACTTCAGGGGTACCCTCGACGCTGGTGGCGATCACAGGAACACCGCACGCCATGGCTTCCAAGACCACCATCGGCATCCCTTCGCCGAACCGACTTGGTAATACCATGGCATCGAATTCGCGAATGATTTGCATGACGTTGGACTGGAAACCGCAGAATCGTACTCGGTCGGTCAATCCTAGCTGATCGACGAGTGTGCGAATCTTGCTCTCGTAGAACGGCGATTCGAATCCACCCACCAGCTCCAAACAGATATTAGGCTTTTGAAGCAGTTTCAGGGATTGCAGTAAAATCTCGACTCCCTTGCGTGGACGAAAGAGGGCCACCATTCCCAAACGCCAGTTCTTCTGATGCAAGCGCTCAGACGGAAGGATCGGCTCTACGATGGGAACGCCATTGGGAATCGACACGACTTTCTGGCGTGAGTAGCCTCGCGACAACATTTCTCTGCGCAGCGATTTGGAAACGGTGATGATCTTAGAGCAATTCGTGAGCGACCATCGCTCGAAGCCGTCGTTGAATAGATTGGTCAACCATCGAGTCGAATCGCGAGCGGTGGGCGAATGTACGTGGAAAAGCCAAGGAATGCCTGTTCTTCGGCTGGCAAGGCTGGCGACCATGGCGGCTCGCGGCGTGTGCGCATGGATCAGCCTGTGTTCACCATCGCGCAGAATTTGTTCGACCTCACGAACTACTCCGAGATCGCATCGATAATGCATGGGTGCCAGCTTGATTGCTTTTCTCGGCAGACCGGAAAGCTGCGGGAATTTGCCCTGTTTCAAACAGGCAAAGGTTGCCGCAAAATGATTGGATTCGAGGCATTGCCCTAGCAACTGCTGCACACGTTCCGCCCCAGAAAAATGCTCGCCATTGATGATGTGAAGAACGGGAACGGTTGAAACGACCGACTTCGATTGGCCAGAATCGATGGTCTCGTTCCCAACGTTCGTCGGTGACGAACTTGGTACGATAGTTACTGCTGGGACAGCCCCATCCCAAAGAGCTGGAGTCTGCAACATGGTTCTACTCCGGTGATGAACGAATCGAAGCCGAAAACTGCTCATAAGGGTACGTTGAAAATGGATGGTCTGCTGAGCATAAGCTAGGCTTAGGCATGGCTGAAGTTGTTGCAGATGTTCTGATGATAACGGAGAGCACGATTATGCTAGCCGAAGCGATGTCCACAAAGTTGAACAACAGTGAGCTCTATGCCAACTTGGAAGAGCGACTTTCTCGTTTCGATCAAACTCACCTTCTGCGGTTCTGGAATGAACTCTCGGATACGGAACGCGTTGGTTTGGCTGAACAGATTCACAGCCTCGATTTAGCGGCCCTACGTGGTTTGACGCAACACAAAGAATCCTTTCCATTGGATCTTAGTCGCATCCACATTCAGCCCCCGAATGCGATCACCCTGGACTCGTGTAGCCAGGAAGCCATACGCGCTGCACGAACGACCGGCGAAGCGACGCTGAGGCAGGGCAAAGTCGCGATGGTTTTGGTAGCTGGCGGACAAGGCACGCGGCTTGGTTTCGATCATCCCAAGGGAATGTATCCGATTGCTCCGATTTCTGGTCGAACGCTTTTTCAGATTCACATCGATCGTCTCAAGGCCCTGATGGATCGCTTTCAAGTTTCGATCCCCTTGTACTTAATGACGAGTCCCGCAACCGATGCCGAAACGCGAGCGTATTTTGATGCCCATCATCGATTCGGATTGTTGGAAGAGGATTTGCGCATTATCTGCCAAGGCGTGATGCCCGCCATCGATCGGCAAAGCGGTCGGATACTCATGGAGTCGCGTTCGCAGTTGGCATTGAGTCCAGACGGTCACGGCGGCCTGTTAGCGGCCATGCAGCAACACGGATGTTTAGAGCACGCTCGAAATCGCGGGATCGAGATTCTCTTTTACGGCCAAGTCGATAATCCCTTGCTGCCTATTTGCGATCCCGCACTGATCGGATTTCATCTTTCGGCGCGCAGCGAGATGACAACGCAAGTCGTACGGAAGAGATTCGCCAAAGAGAAAGTGGGGAATGTCGTTTCCATTGACGGCAGAACTCAGATCATTGAATATAGCGACTTGCCCGATTCGCTCGCTGAGTTGACGAATCCCGATGGATCCTTGACTCTCTGGGCAGGGAATATCGCAGTTCACATATTCGACCTGAGTTTTGTAGAGAGGAATACAAACCAAGTCGATGCCCTACCTTTCCACCGCGCGATCAAGAAGGTTCCGTATGTGGATGATTCCGGCTCACTTGTTCAGCCATCGGAGCCCAATGCCATCAAGTTCGAGCGTTTCATCTTCGATCTGTTACCTCTCGCGAGCAATGCGATGGTCGTGGAAGCTAAGGCCCACGAAGTTTTTGCGCCAGTGAAGAACGCTCCTGGCGACCCAATCGACTCGCCGGACACGGCACGTCGGGCCATGATACGACTCCATCAAAGCTGGCTTCGGTCCGCCGGCGTCACTGTCCATGACGAGACAGCCGTGGAAATTCATCCTGGATGGGCCCTCGACGAAAGTGAAGCAGTAAAGAAAATACAACCTGGGATTAGCATCGAAAAGTCCACGTATTTCAGCTAGCCCCGAACTTAACCTACTTGGCTTATGTCCTTTTCTCTCCCTCGAGGGGCAAGGATCGAGAAAGAGGGAATTGGGTTGTTCGTGGCTTGGTCTGGCTTGCAAGAATTCGATCACGTAACAAGGAGTCGTTAGCATGTTGCACGCGGTGATCATGGCAGGTGGTTCAGGAACTCGATTTTGGCCTGCCAGCCGTCAAGCCAAGCCCAAGCAACTGCTCAGCATGGCCTCGTCGCGAACGATGCTGCAATCGACTTTTGATCGATTGCAAGGACTGGTAACACCCGAGCACGTCCTGGTCTTGACCAATTGCCAATTAGCGGATGCGGTCAAGCAGCAATTGCCCCAATTGCCACCGGAACACATTGTTGGCGAGCCATGCAAACGCGATACGGCACCCTGCATCGGAGTCGCAGCATCGCTGATTGCATCTGCCGACCCCAACGGAACGATGATCGTCCTGCCTTCCGATCATACGATTGAACCTCAGTCGGAGTTTCACCGAACGGTTCGGACCGGTGTGGAGCTATTGGAGAAGCATCCAGGTTTGATCGTGACCTTCGGAATTCGCCCGAATTACCCTGCCGAGTCTTTTGGCTACATTGAACGCGGCGAACCGCTAGCGAGTCCCGCTGGAGTTGCCGCTTTTCGCGTCGATCGATTCCGCGAGAAACCGGATCGCGCGACCGCCGAATCGTTTTTGGCGTCGGGCAGATTTTACTGGAATAGCGGCATCTTTTTATGGAAAGCCAAGACCATTTTGGATGCCTTAGCTCGTTTTGAACCAGAGATGCTTGAGCATATTCAAGCAATTGCTAAGAGCATCGGCACGCCGAATTTTCAGTCCGCATTTGCAACGCACTTCGAGCGAATCCGCGGTAAATCTATCGACTTTGCCGTCATGGAAAAGTATGAAAATGTCGCCGTACTTGAAGCACCATTTACCTGGGACGATGTAGGAAGCTGGCAGGCCATCGCGCGCTTGATTCAGCCCGATGAAAACGACAATGCCGTCCAGGGGAGCTTCCTCGGCATCGATTCCACGGGGATGATTATCCGAAGCGAGGAGAATCATCTGATTGTCTGTATCGGGATGAAGGATACGATCGTCGTGCATACCTCGGACGCGACGCTCGTCGCTCCCAAATCAGAGGAGGAACGGGTTCGAGAGGTCGTGCAGCAGCTCAAGGAACTTGGACATCAGCAATATCTCTGATGAACTACAAGGGATGAATTCAGGTGACTCGCACCCGTGGCCGACCAGCGGCCGGCTTGCCGGCGTGGACTATGGTAGTGTGAGGATCGGCATTGCCATCAGTGATCCGTCGCAGCATTGGGTCAGTCCGCTCGATACTTACCAGCCACGCACGACGAAGCTCGACATCGAATATTTCGTCGGTCTCGCCAAGAATGAAAACGTTGTAGGATGGGTCGTCGGCCTACCGATCCACAATGACGGCTCGGAGAGTCAGAAATCACTAGAAGCGCGTTCATTCGCCAAGTGGCTGACCGAAATAACGGGACTGCCCCACCAACTCATGGACGAACGATTTTCCTCGGCGTTCGCCGAGCAACTGCTAAGACCAGCGGAGTTGAGTAAAGCGAAGCGAAAGCAACGCATCGATCGAATCGCGGCCATGATCATTTTGGAATCCTTCTTGGAATCCAAAAGGATGTAAACCTTTGCCACTGGGGAATGCGTGACTGCGGGAACGAGTCGCTTGCAGAAACGGTTCAGTGATCACCTCCCTATTGAAAGCCAACGGACATCCTTCAATTCACAGAAATACTGTTCATCGAAGCTGGCGAAACAAGCCCGAAGCGCCAGCGATTGAACTCGATTTGCAAGTAGAATTCTCTTGTTGGATCGGCAGGATGATGTTCGTTAAACGGTATTGTGTTGAACAGTCAGCCGAAGGCGTGCAATTGGCAAATGGTGCTAACGCCTACGATTTGCGCCAAAATGGAAATCGGAAAGTTGAATCGAGAAGAGCACCTAGCTTCAAGCCGAACTTGATTAACAACGAAGTTTGGTGGAGTGGATGATGCGATGGAATCGGTCTCCAAGCTAGCGCACTAAGCAGCGGAAGATGATGAATCCACCTTCGCCGGCCTTGAGAGGCTGTTGCAGTTCCCAGCGGAGCACGCTCGAACCGGCGGAATTCGGAGTGGACGAGAACGTTGCCTCAAACGTTCCTCGCTGCGTGCCTTCTAGGTATTCCAGTCTCGGCGGAAGAGAATCGAGGATGACGACGTTCGAAACGTCTTCGACCCCCCGATTATCGAAGCGAATCGTGAACTCGATCTCATCTCCGGGATTGGCGATTTGATGCGAACCGACTTTGCAAATGCGGACACATGGTTTGCCTTTGTAATCATAGAGAACCGTCTCTTGTGCAGACTTGATATCACCGATGATCGCCGATTCCTTGCCATCGATAATGACCTGTACGGATTCGATGCCTGACCAGACTCTCGCAGCGGCGACGGCTTGTTCGAGCCGCGCTTTTTCGTTGTCTTGTTGAATGCCCGTGCGAATGATCTGAAAATCAGCATAGAGAGGCAAATCGGACTCGACTGCCAAAACCGGGATGATTCGATCAACGGCGATTCCGCGATTGCGGTCTCGTAAGGACTCAACGATTCGGACGCTGTCTTCAGGAATAGCACGGACTGGCTGTCGAAGACGCAAGGGCGGGAGTGCCTCGCGAGTCGCCGAAGCAGCGACGGGCAAATTGGAAGCGAGCGTCGATTGCGACAGCTCGCTTTCACGAAGTTTGGTGATCTTGCGAACAGCCCCGAAACGAGGAGCATAAACTGGAAATCGGCAAGACGGTTCGACGAGCGTCTCGCCAGTCTTCCGATCGTAATGGATCACCGTGTCTTCGGGCTGCAGTCCGGCGACCGTTCCGTCTTTCAACACCTGGACCTTCGGGTCTCGGTCGCCTCCGTCAAACACATATTCTTGCGGATCGATCCACCGCATCGGAGCGTAGCCCCCCGGCACGCTCGGACACGGTTCACAGTCCGCATAGATCGGAACATAGCGGCTCGATGCCCCATTACAAGCGGGGCATGAATCGCTGTTCGATCCTAAATGTCGATGTGATGCTTGCTGCACAATCTGCGGCATCATGCCTGGATGGTCCATGTGGCTGGTTGTCGTCTGACCATAGCTGGCCAAGGCCACCCCGTTCGGTTGGAAGCCGCTGGCGGACTGCGAGGATGCAATCTGCTGGGGTGCCTGCGACGTGCTTCGCACTGCAGATTGTTGCGAGGCTCCTGACTGGCCATACGTCGCCATGGAACGGTTGCCGGATGCTCCTTGCGCTGAACTAAATGCACCGCCAGTGGTTCGTCCGGAAATCCCAGACTGACAACCAGTAAGCAAGCTCACACCAGCCAAAGCGAAGGCGAAGGCAGTTCGATATTTCCGCAACATGCACTAGCCTCCAATCTTTGTAGGAATGCGACTTGCTTGCGGACGGGGTTCTTGGAGTGAACCGGTCCGAACCGGCAATATCGTTGGTGCGGTTAGATCTAAGGTCCCATCGCCGCTCGAAGTTGGCATGTCTGCTACAGCTGGCGAGCGATAGATGTCCTTGATTGGAAACCAATGCGGGCATCCAAACAGGAACTCGGAGTAATCCGTGTTGGCAGTCTGGTTTGGAGTGCGTGATCCAAGGCGAATGATCGCGACAGGACGCCCAAGTTGATCAGCGAAATGCAATGCATCTTGAGTGCCTGAAACGTCGAGAACTCGTTGAATCCCATCACCGTGACTGATCGGATCGGCGATCTCGGCATCTTCCAGATAGACAACACGAGTAACCAAGTCGCCTCGCAACGCAGCCGCGATATCGTCTTCGTCGAACACGATCGGAATCGGGAAACGGTGTTCCCGCTTTGGAGGAGAGTACAATCGGTCGATCAATTCGACGGATGGGAATAGTTCCTCGCCACCTTGGAATGAGATACCCCCTAAGCGGATTCGATAGGGCGTGCCGACCAGGAAAGCAGCTCTTCGTGGAGCAGGTTGAGCATCATCGAAGACGCCGTCCAGTGCCAGCGAGACAATCATCCCCTCCGGACCGCTGATTTCGACAGCTTGGAAATGCCCCAGAGTTTGTGGGCGGCGAAAGTGCTGACTGGCACCGATCAAGCCGGGCAACGCATCGTCGCGATAGAGCGGCCAGGTTCCGGAAGGCAAACCTTGCTGCGCGAATGCAGCCATGTGACCCCATTCTCCAACGACGAAGGTCAACATGCAGACGGCGATAACGAGTCTAGCTGCTGACTGGATCAACATTGGCAGGTATCCCTTGCTTCTTCTTGGCGAGAAGACATGAAATAGGGTGGCTGAACATTGGTCAGCCACCCTGAGGTCATCGTGATTGTGAGGAACCAACCTAGCGGTTCGTTCCTGGCGGGCAATACTCGCCGCTACCGGCGCCACCGAAAGCATTGGGAGCAACCGATTGGCTTTGGCGATGTTGCAGTCCCATGCCGGTCGGATAGCCAGGATTGATGTTCTGCTCGCGAATGTAAGCTCGGCTTGCGGGCTGAGGATAGGAGTAGCCAGGCGATTGCTTGACGTGAATCTTCATTTTCTCGACAGGATCAGGAATGTTCATGTGAGTATGATTCTTCATAACGTGCTTCTGCAAACCGGCTGGTGCTCCGAATGGAATGTGTGGAGGACCGGGCAATCCGATCGGCGTTCCTGAGTAGGTCATGCCATACTGAGGGGCGGTAACGCCAGCGACATTATTTGGAGGATTCGCCCCGACCATTCCGTCTGGACCACAGTAGCCCCCAAACATGCTAGCAACGGGATAGCCACCGAACCCGCCTGCTCCGCCAGCCCCAGACAGTTCGATATCTTTGTTACCAAGTCGTACGATGGCGAGAATCGAACCGCGACGGTCTGCTTCGACGATCGGGTCCAGCCCTGGTTCCAAGTTCGTGCTGACGAGCGTGTCGATGCCGGTCAGTGCTTCGCCCTGGAATTGCGGATCAGGAAGGTAGATGACTTTCGTGACGAAATTCGAATCGATGGCAGCTTGTATATCGCGCTCCGTGAATTGAACTGGAACGGCATTGTGAGCCAGGTAAGCACCCGTGCGGTAAGTTGCTGTACCAACTTCGAGGGTCGGATAAAGTTCGATCCCTTCGTGGCCAGGAATGTTGGTCAGTTTGAGCCTAAAGATGCCCCCTTGCTGGAATTCCAGTCGCCCAGGGACAACGAGCGGCTCACTACCGAAGGTGCCATCGCCGACGACATCGTAGTAGATGTGCATCGACTCCATGTCATTGAACAACACCTGGACGGGAGGGGCCGACATCATTCCGATGCCGGGACCGACAGGAATCGTCTCAGGCATGATGACACCCGGACCTGGGCCACCCACCATCGGGCCAGGTTCGGCTAAACGTGCCGCTGGGGGCATATTGTGACGAATACCGTCAATGGCACTGGCCGGACGCTGGACCCAAGCAATGGATAGACCGAGCGCGGCCAGGACTCCCAAGAACTTTCGCATCCTCATTTTTTCCCCCTGGACCTAAATTTGGGTTCGTCGGCCAACCGGCACCGAGTTGCAAGGTGCTTGGCGGCTACTTCGATGAATAAACCGTGTGGCTGGCTCGCTGGATCACCATAAAGCCTGAACGAAATCCGACTGGACATCACTTTCGATGGTCGCCTAGAATCCGGCAGGCGACAACGTGCTCGCTGCCCGTTTCAGGCTTCGCACCGTTCGGACAATGTACCTTCGAACGATGCGCCAGAAAGCTTGTTCTATTGTTCGGCCAGTTCGCGAAGGAATCTTTGATAAAATCGGCATAACCGCTTCATGACGTCCGCACCCGCTGAAATTGCCTGCCATCTAGTTCAAGTCTCCCGATTGCGAAATTTCGCGAAAACGCTGTGTTTTGCGGTTTCCGTCGGCCTCGTTTGGTTAGCTTGCATTCGATGCGCAGCCGCACAGTCGTCCATGGCTGACTTTACGAGGGATGCAACTTCGGCCGTGATCAACGATCCAAACGCACTGGTTCTACAAGCGGTGGAGCAATCGGTGTGGGGATCCAGCCTGCGTTGTACGGTTCGCCAACGGACGTTTCTGTACGACTCAGAGTACCTAGGAGTCGGCCGATACTATCACGCTGGGCAAGGGACAGGACAGTTTCGGCTGGATATGCAGTTTGCCGACGGGGACAACATCTCCAACATGCTTCAGGTCAGCGATGGTCGGCTGATGTGGACGATCTCGCGTGCCAGCGAACCACTTCGGAAGGTCCACCTCGATCGACTTCGACAGTTCTTTGCCCATTTGGGACGCAGATCCAACCGACCTGATGTTTCGCTCTACCTAGCTATCGGAGGACAGCCTGAATCGCTCCGATTTTTGTACCATCGCTATCGCTGGTACAAGATCTATGCAGGCAATATCCAGGACGTGCCGGTCTGGCAGTTGATCGGAACACTGCGAACACAATTACCAAACCCGGCCACTGCAGCGCAAGTAGATATGGCTGCATTCAAACAGGAGACGGAAGAATACACTCCAACCGATGTCCGATTAACCTTGATTCGAGAAGGGAATCTTCCCCTTTTTCCCATTCAGATCGAATACTTCCGTCGGAAAGACGAAACCTCATCAAAACAAGGGAAAGAATCGGGGGGCCTGATTCCCTATTCGATCATTGAGTATTTTGATGTCGTGAGCCCGATCGAAATGACAGCCGAGTTGTTTCAGCATCATGTTCCGGAAGACGCCGAGCGCATCGAGGACGAAACAGGATTGTACCTTCCTCCAGCCGCTCTCACCAAGGCTCGAGAGAAGACGCTTCGATAGTGATCGCCGCGTTGTTTGTCGCAAGCCGCACCGATGCGATGGATGCCAGGCTCGAGAGAAGACGCTTCGATAGTGATCGCCGCAGCCATTCTCGCAGCAGGTCGAGCCGAAGAGTTGCCTGCCAGAACCGGCAGACGGTGTTTTCACCCTTCGGTCCTAAGAGGATCCATTGGTATTTCAGTCCGTAACGAATTCAGTAACTACGTTTTGGGGTTCGTCGTTTTCGCAGCGTACAGCTCAGCGAATTCGAGTGTCCAGCGGTCCAGCAGTTGCTGGTAATGTTGAATATCGACCTCATGGACGGGTTGAAAATGGCCCCGCTGAAAAAGTTCCCGATTCGCGATGGTCCCTCGAGCTTGGAGATCAAGCACGTAGAACTCATTGATCGGTCGAACGGTTATCTCGAATCGGCTGTAACGATTCGAACGAGTGCGTCCATCGACGTAGACGTCGTCGCGGGCACATGCTGTTCCCCAACCGGCTTCACCAAAAACCGATTCGATTCGAAATCCGGGAAAATGGTCCGCCAGTTTACGAATAACGCGATCAATATACTCGGTCAGGCTCAATCGCAACTTGCTGTGCAGATTCTTGAACTCGGCGATCTGCGATGCGCGCCGAGCGTCCTCGCCATGTTCGAGCTTTCCCTTCGCTTCGCCTCGTCGGATGGCAGCCTTGAGCTGCTGTTCGAATTCATTCATGGCCAGACGGTGATTGATCCAGATCTTTGTTCGTAATCGACTCGCCGTTGGTTGGTTGGTAGTTTGATTGCAAATCAACCATTGCATCTGCAGAATCTGCGACGGTCGCGATCTGTGGAGAAGCGAGCGTAGCGGCAGCGACAGGTTCTCCATCGGCAGATGACAGCGGCATGGAAGCATCCTCCGATGGTACTCGCTGACCTTGGTAGTACTGCATCAGATCAGAGAAAGATCGGAGCGGCTCTTTCCCTTTTTGCATGGCGTCCGTGATCGGTACGGCGGGCTTAGCAAGCTTCAGCTTCTCATTGCGTTCAGCGATCACTTCTCGAACTTCGCGTTTTTCATCGCGGCGGTTTCGATTGCTGGAATGTCGATCGCGGTCTCGATGGGGCTGCCGATTTCCGCCCGCGCCCTTACCGGGTTCGTTCGTACGAGACCCTGATCCACTTCTCCGATCCTGGTTTCCCTGACCTGAATTTCCTCGTTCACGTGAATTACCGATGGGTTGGCGTTCGGAGCGATCATCCCGATTGCCATCCTTTCCGCGAGTAGCACCCTGGCGGTTGCGACCTCGGTTGTCCAAATTGTGTTGGTCCATACGAGCGGATTCTTCGCGCTCGGGGCGGATGACTTCGGTTCCCGGTGGGATAGCAGACAAAGCGACCCGCCGTTTGGCAACGTCGACCTCATTGACCCAAACTTGCACCAAATCCCCGACTTGAAAGATTTGATGCGGGTCCTCGGAATAATAAGCCGACATTCGGCTGACGTGGATGAGTCCCGTACAATCCGATCCCAAGTCAGCGAATGCTCCATAGTCAGCAACTCCACTTACAACTCCCCAATGCGTGACGCCGGCGCTCAACCGATCGAGTGAGGGCACATAGGTGGATAAGGGAATCGATGGAGTATCACATCGGACGTCGTGGAATGGATCTTGCAAACACCGTGCAACATGGCGCAATTTATCACGCCCGACTTGCCAGCTTCTCGCCAGCTTTTCAATATCGATGGAGAGCTGTGATTGGCTCTTTGCCGAACAACTTTCCTGCAATCGCGAAAACACTTCTCGAATCTGCTGCGTGATCGCATCCGTCAAAGACGCTGTGTCAGAGGCTGACTGGGTATTTTCAGCATCAACCATCTCGGACGAGGTCGCTGTCGCCACACTCTCTGTAACGATCGCGTCCGACTCACTAGAGAGGGAAGATGCTGCTTCACTCGAAGCCTTCTCAGCATCCGCCGGTGGCGGTGTGGACTCGGATGCATTCGAATCCAGGGAGGCCGTACTTTCCGTGAACTCATTCTGGAGAATAGCAACATCGGTCAAGCTCTCGGCATCGATCTGAACTTCACGCGATTCTCCTTCCGAAGACGGAGGATCGTGCTCCTCCGAGTCGGAGGACGATGGGTCCGCTTGCGTGGTTTCCAAAGTCGCTTCAGCCAGGATCGACGACTTCGACCACCCCGGTGGGGCGTTTGGCGGTGCTGGAATTCCAGCATTCGAAATGAGTCTTTGGGACAAACGATAGTCTTCGGGGTGAATGGCGGTTGCGTCAAGACACTCCGCGCTTCCGAACACTCGAAGAAATCCGATGGCTTGGCGAATCCGAGCTTCATCGAGTGTCCCCTGAAGGGCGGCGATCAGTTGCTGACGACTTTCGATCTGACCAGCTTGGCGAGCTTTGACCAACGCTTCAACCGCAGCATTGTTCAGCCCGGGGACAAGCCTAAGCACATGCTCCGGAGCATTCCAAAAGTCGATTCCGCGGGCGGCGATGGTAGCGGAAATAGCTTGTTGAAGTCCCTCATGCAACATTGGCTCCGGGAGTTCCCGCACGTAACTTCCCAAACGTAACTTGGTTGCATCAATCTTGAGAATCTCATGCAAAGGATCCTGTAAGCGACGGGCAAGCCAAACTGCACAGCGATGACGGCGAGAGATGTTCGGCAGTTCTTGCAGTGCCAAACGAGTGGCGCCATAAGCATCCGCTCCAGCTCGATCCACCATAGTCCAACTTAGGGTTCCTTCGGGCGATCTTGCAAGCAATTGCTGAATCGTATGGATCAAATAACGCCGGGAAGGTCCATTCGAGAGAGCAACCAATGCGACACGGTAGCGACGCATGCTTTCGGAAAGCATGGAGACATTTTGAGCAACCACGTCGGGACGGCTGGAATTACACGGAATGTCGTCGATATGCAACACCTCCCCCGACTCGTCGATGATTGCCACCGCAGCCATCTTGGGCCCGATCGCATCAATCACCATCAGCCGATGGCGACCCAACGGGCGCTGCGCAAGTACGGAAAGCAAATGCTCCACGGCGGCCTCGGTAAGCTCGACATGTGCAACTTCTTCCAGCTCAGCGAATACGTCTTGCTCAAGCTTGGGCGCGATGTGACTGATGGCTTCGTTTGCAACGGACAACAACCAGTCATGCATCGGATGACGACCTTGGCACAAAGCGTTTCTCGCTGCCTGCACCATGTAGTTGCGATCGTATTCGAAGTGAAGCTGCAACAACTGAGAGCGCTGCCCCCTACCCAGCATGAGGACCTGATACGGCGATAGCCGATGCAGAGCTCTTCGCAGCTTGGCATAGGGTTCGAGCAAGCTTCTCAACCAGCGTCGTCGTCGTTGACGCGGCGAAAGTCGAGCCTCGGAGCGAATGGTTCTAAAATTGTCGTGCTTCTTTTTCTTGTCACCGTTCTTCTTCTTTGAGCCAAAGCCAACTTCGAGCGTACTCGTCGAAGACGCCGGATCGACTTGCTCTGAAGGCTGATTCAGAGGCGCTGAAACTTCTGCCAAAGTTTGGTCCGTCAGATTCTCGCCATGGGAAGGCTCTGCTTGCTCAGCGGCGATTGGCAATTCAGCCAGGTTGTTTGGGATAGTCGTATCCGCCATTTCAGGTTGACTAGACGGCTCTGATGAGAGGGACGTTTCCATCGATGCCGAAGCACCCGATGGCTGGTCGGATCCGTCCTCTTCTGACACCGTATTCTTTTCGGTGATACTTTCAACCCGGACCACTGCCCGACGAAGGATGTGGTTGGCAAGTTTATCAAGGAGTACCACATCCTCTGAGAGGAGCAGCGTCATCCAGCGACGTGCTTGCTGTAGGAGGGAATCCGCTTCCTCGGGATTGACGAACCATTTTTCAGCAATCCACTGGTTGATATCCGATGGGGCATCCTGGCCCTGCATGGTCAGGATGGCCTGACCGATCTCGGCCGCGAGTGGCGATTTCTGAGCAACGCTTTTCGCTCCCTTCTTCGATCGAACTCCACGGGTGAGACGATCGAGCGCAGCGATGGAGTTTGCGCGATCGAGGATTTCTCGATGGGGACCGGGCTGACCCGTTTCGACTTCCCATTGCGAGAGCACTTCCTGCCTATGCTTGGAAACTCGATCGTTGTAGTCGACCTGGCGCTTCAATCGAAACAATGCACGTAGATCGAGTTGGCCAATCTCATCCGATCGGTAGGACGCAAGGAACGCAGGGTCGAACCCCTGCCGCAAAAGATCAATAGGTCGCTTGAGTTGCTCCTCCGAACGCCGAAGGGTGCGAGCAATCGCTTGAAGCTGAGTCATATTCTGTGAGCGTCCGTTGTGGACAGGTGCCCAATCCATGTCGGCACCGGTATAGGTTGCATAAATAGCCGTTTCCTGCGGCTGACGATCGGAATCTATCGAAAGTAGCTAGCTATTGTCAAGTTGTGAAGTCGAGAGGCCACAACATTCTACCAGGAACTTATCCAGTTTGTGCAAATCTTCAATTCTCGAAAATCGAAAAACTCACTCATGTAGCTACTGCAGGTCGTTCGATAAACGACTCCGCGTAGTAGCGAACAAGGAAGGATTGCTGGAATGGAATCGAGAAGATTGCGAATTGCTCCGGAAACTCGATGTGAACCCTTAGTCGATCAGAGCACTAAGTGTATCCGTTTGAGAGATTTGCTCAATGTGTTGCGCGATGCAAACGGGAAAAATTTGGCGTGGCTGGATGACTTTTCAGAAGATCCAGTGGAAGTAACCAACGACCTTTACGAAGTGCTTTCCGTTTACCAACAACTGGCGCGAGCAGCGTAGGGAAGTCGGAATCTGCTTCGCTACGAAATCGACGGTTAGCACGCATCCCGTTCGTACCTTCGTGCGATTCTTCGATTGCAAGCTATTGACGTTTGCAGGTCGCAATTATCCAGTTTGAAATCGCTTGCAATGCCAACGGCGAAATCGT
Organism: Pirellula sp.; assembly: GCA_037440405.1. Taxonomy (GTDB): domain Bacteria; phylum Planctomycetota; class Planctomycetia; order Pirellulales; family Pirellulaceae; genus JANMGV01. The sequence continues at coordinate 159,099 of JBBIUE010000001.1, forward strand.
CTCTTCGATTTGCTCATATTCGCTGATCCCACCGGTTTTCGCAGTTTGGAACAGATGGTTAAGGCCAGGCAAAACTTGGGTCGAGACGTTTTCGTTTCCGCCACGCTTCAATGCAGCTTCGATTCGAGGAATGTTCAGTTTGGGATCGACCTGGACATCCTTTTCGCCGTTGATCGCAAGGACCGGACACTTCACGCGTTCAAGAACGGGAGCCGGCTCATGGCTAGCAAAGAAGCGGAACCACGGATCATGCATTGCGACGAGATTTGCCCTCACCATCTCCGTTAGGACTTCTCGCCCCCGCTTTTTTTCTTCTTCGGAATCGGCGGCGGCACCTTCTTCGTTCTCCGCTTGCTTGGCCATACGTTCAATAACATCCACGACTTCCTTGATATGAGGTTCCAGATCGTCCTTCGGATCGATCATTTTCATCTTCGTAAAGGTTGCCTCTTGCACCCAACGTAAACGTCGTTGATCGCGCTCGGAGCCGCCTTCGGCTGCGATGATGAGACCTCCCTGGGAGTAAAGAATCTCCTCGCCGTTGACTCCAGGGCTTGCGAGAAGAACGACCCACCCCACAGATGGATTGTCCGCTGCAACTAGGGGAGCGACGAGTCCTCCTTCGCTGTGTCCGATCAGTCCAATCTGATTCGGTTGAACAAACGTGTGCTCCTTGACCATCTGCACTGCGGCTCGCACATCTCCAGCGAAATCCAGCGTTGTGGCGTGCTCGAACTTGCCTTTCGATTTTCCAACGCCCCGATCGTCGAATCGCAAGGTCGCGATGCCCTGTTTGGCAAGGTGATCAGCGATGACGAAGAAGGGCTTATGCTCGAGTATCGTTTCATCTCGATCCTGAGGTCCTGAGCCCGAGATGAGGATACCGATCGGGAATGGACCATTGCCTTTTGGTTTGCAAATGGTCCCCGCAAGTTCGGTACCGTCATCGGGATTCGTGAACGTGACTTCCATTTGTTCGTATGCAAATGGAGGCTTCGGAGTCTGCGGTCGATTTCGTGCGACCGATGGTGCGTCGGCCACTTTTTCGACGCGCTTCAGGTTGAGCTGAAGGGGAATGCCCTGTGACCAACGACCCTCGATGACATTTCCATCTTCGGAACGCGTGCCGCTGAATTTCGCCCTCAACGCATCTGAGGTGATCGTTACGTTGTTTCCCTCATCCTTCCACGTTCCCTTGAATCCGCCCGCTTTCTGAGAAAGGCTGTCAATGAAGACCGTTGGGTCATCACCCTTGCCGTATCTGCGAAACTGCATTTCGAGTTTCTGGACAACCGTATCCAATGTGCCTTGCCAGATTTCATCTGGTTCATCTTTCGGCGGATGATCGAGAAGTTCAAATTTCAAATCGAAGGTCGCACCAGCTTGAGACCATTTCCCGGTTACCTCCTTGGATTCGGCAACTTTCTGGCCTCGATAGGATGCCTTCGACGCAGTCAGATCGAATACGAGTTCCTTCTCGTCGTCCCACACATTGGACAACTTGAACTTCATCGATCCTTCATCCCAACTAGTCAAGGTCGCAGTAGTCGTTTCCCCCTCTTTCTTCTCCAGCTCCACAACGAAGCGAAATAGGCGCGGCCCCGCGTCCATTTCGCCGTAATACAATTTGTCCTGTGCCTGAACACGTTCGGACAGGAACATGGAAAGTCCCATACCCAGCAAGATGCAAAAGGCTTTTAGGGGTGTTGCGACATGAGCGATGAACATAAAGGACCTCGTTTGTTTCACGGATTTCGAATGACTCTCTTGTAGGGATTCCTCAAATCCACATCGTGAATCATTCGCCAACGCGTTCAGGATATTGGATTTCTTCTTAGAACCTATCCGAAAACTAATTGATCTTGAAAAGGAGGCGAGCTCTTTTGC
>JBBIUE010000002.1:0-153678 GCA_037440405.1 Pirellula sp.
GTAGATCGAGCATGGTTGGACTCCAATCCTATGCACGAACTGCTGCAACGGTTTTTTGATTCGTTCTTTGATGGAAAACCAGCGAGCTTCCCTTTTGACGCGATGAATTTAGGCAAGAGGACTACTTTTCAGTTGTCTGTGCTTCAAGCGTGCCACGGAATACCTTGCGGCAGCACATTGAGCTATGCGCAGTTGGCAGCGAAAGTCGGAAGCCCTGGGGCCGCGAGAGCAGTTGGTCGCGTGATGGCAACCAATCCACTTCCGCTCGTCATTCCATGTCATCGGGTTCTCGGCAGCGGAGGGGCGTTAGGAGGCTATTCCGCTCCCGGAGGTATCAAGTCCAAGCAGTGGCTTCTTCGATTGGAAGGACATAGATGCGACCGGTGACAAAGGCACGTCAAGCTGACGTCGTCGATTGGAACTGGAAGATTGAAGGCGGAAAGTTGGTTCTCTTCCCTTCGGTTATGACTTTCTTCCGCTACTCGCTCTACTTGCTACTTGTTCCAGGAATCGTTTTAGCATCGATGTCTTTCGCCAACGCGACGCCTTGGTATTTCTGGAACGTTCCAAGTGCGTCCAAATCCGATGCGAACATCAATGAGGTGAATCGCGACGGTTCCGTTCAACGCGATCGAGAAAAGTTGCGGGAGATATTCGGCGAATCACTGGACCATGAATCGATCGAACGAGCCTTGGAGAACATCGAACACAAGAGAATCGAACGCGAGAAGGAAACTCGGGCACGCTCGGTAAGGACACAGGTGTTCGGTCGTGTATTTGCGATCGTTTTGGGAGGCATTTGGCTGATGTTCTCGGCAATCGCACTATTGCTGATCATCATCCTTGCAAGGCTACCATTTGCAAGGTACGAGATCTTTCGAGAACGGGATGGCCATGTCCGTATTGTCATCCCCGAGCTGTTCTGGACCTCCACGATTCGCCTTCCGATGCATGAAATCCTTGCAGTATCCCCCGGCTTTATTGATTATCGTTCCGGCCGTTTCGGAATTCCGATTCGCGTGTGGTTCGTCTCGATCCATCAACCTCCTGGTGCTGGTTGCTCCCTGAAGATTTGCATCCACCAAGAAAATGGGCACAGAAACCCACCGATAGTTCCTAGCCGAGCTGAGCAATTTATTGCAAATTTCGCTGGTTTTTTGGGAATCCATGTTCTTGAATTTCCGCATGGCTAACTAAAATTTGCACTCCTCCTAGTTCATGGTTAAAATCACGTTGCAGGTTCTCAAGTGCTTCTACTTTCGAGGATGATTTCAATCATGTTGAATGCTGTCGTACGATCATCCATTTTAGCTGTCGTCATCCCTGTTCTGATCGGCCCCGCTTTGAAAGCGGAAGACCCCAAACCGAAACTTCTTATCATGTATCAATGTTGGGTTGCAGCGAAATGCAACGGCGGTGCAATTTGCAAACTTTACAGCGGGACTGGAAATTCGACTGCTGCTGCAGAGGACGCCGCACGCATGAATGCCCAGGCTAGTTGCAATGGGGCGGTCGAGTACTGTGAGGGTGTTTCGTGTGGGTTAATCGAGACACTCAACGATGAAGCAAGGTCGACTTCTTCCACATCGATGGAATGTCAAACTTGGAAGGTCAAATTCTTGGCTCAATCGAGGAAAGGTAACTGGTTCGAGCTCACTGCAAGCGGGCGAACTCTATGCGAAGCCTATCAAAATGCAAGGAAGCCAGTCATCACCTTCATCAACGATCACGAGTGTGGAGTCTGTCGCTGCTGTTGGCAGATTGTTGAGTACCCGTGTAAGTCGGCTCCGTGCCGCTCCAATTGTTGCTGTCGTTGACCCTAAGTTTGGTGAGTTACCAAAGCAGCCTTCAGCCAGTGATGGCTGCTTGTCGCCATGACTTTGATGCGTGTCGAGTCTGGATTTAACCAAATTGGTTATAGCTCCGCATCATGAGGCGCGTACATCGACTTTAGAATACCGCTTCGCAGCAAGCAGGGCTTTTCATTGCGACGCACGCTCCCAGCGAGGCTTGCAACAACATTGGCGATTGGATTCGTTGCTTGCGACCAAGCTCACGACCGATGCAATTGCCAATTGCTCTGATCCATCGTTTCAAAAATGAGAATGGCCTCGATCTTCAACGCTTAACCCAATTGTCCGTCTCGCATCGTGAACGACTGCGTAGCTCCATAGCAACTGATTGTCAACTTTGGCACAGACAATTCTGTTCGTTGAAGGTAATGCGGTTCAGCCTAATCGGTGCTTCTAGCCATTTCAACTTATTTTTCGATGGCCATCAAATACTGGTTAAGCTTGGGAGAAGTGATCATCGCGGGTTCAGAGTTCGGCCAACGAATGCTGAGGCGATCGACTTCGTCGATTTGTCCGAGTCCAATGATTAGCGATCTCGTGGAACTTGATGCGTAACTTCCACCGCCGATGATTTGGCGATACCATCTCTTATCGCCGCTCTCGACTACGATCGTTGTGCCAATCGCATTTCGATTGGTTTTCGTTCCGATCAGCTCGATTCCGATCCAATGTCCCTGTCGCTCCGACTGATTGATCAATCCGACGACCGGCTTCTCCACAGAGGAAACGACGGCATCCAAGAGACCGTCGCGGTTCCAGTCGACCATGGCCAACCCTCGAGCAGGACGAGGCTGTTCCAAGAAGTCTCCGGCACCAGAACGAATCCACTGAAAAATTCGACCGCTTTGATTTTCCAGCAAGACTGGCCGTTGCTCGACGGGCGCCGTCGATGACTGTCGAACCGCATGACCATTCACGACAAGAATGTCTTCGAATCCGTTGAGATTCAGGTCAGCAAAAACAGTCCCCCAACCGACAAAGCGATTTCCCATCGACGTGATATTGGTCGATCGAGATGAATGTGCGAAGTTCATTTTTCCCAAGCTGCGGAACAACGCGAAGGTCTCATTTTCGTAGTGAGAGACGAACAGATCGAAGTAGCCGTCGCGATTGAAATCGCCAAATGCGATACCCATGCTGCCGTCAGGCGAACCGGATTCATCAAAAGCTACACCAGCACGGATTCCCATTTCCGAGAAGACTCCGCCATCATTTCGGTACAAAAAATTCGCTTGTTCGTCGTTTGCGACAAATAAGTCCACGTCGCCGTCTCCATCTAAGTCGGCAGCCAAGACACCGAGTCCACGGCCTCCGCGAGCGAGCCCCACGCTTTCGGTGGCGTCTCGGAAAGTACCGTTCCCGTTGTTGAAATAGAAGTGGTCACTCAATGCCTCGAACTCGCGAGGGCCGCAGACGTCGCGGACATTCAAACGAGGCATGATGCAGGCCGGATCGTTCTCCCAGTTCCAATTGGCGTAATGAGCGACGTAAAGATCGAGCAATCCGTCGCCATCAATATCGCACCAAGCAGCCGTGCTACTCCATAAGGGATCGTCGAGCTGAGCGGCGTTGGCAACTTCTTCAAAGGTTCCATCTCCTTGATTGCGAAAGAGTTGCAGCCCTCCGTACCCGGTGACAACGAAATCATCGAAGCCATCATTGTCGTAATCTCCAACAATCGCCGCGTGATGGTAGTAAGCGCTCATATCGACCCTCGCGAACTCGGCGACGGAGACGAATCGATTGGATGCTCTCCCCCGCAAAAGATCGCCACGGCAACCTTCAACTTTGGTACGAGGCATAAACTTTCCACCACCTGGACAAAGCACGTCGGCTAATCCATCGCAGTCGAAATCGATAATGGAAACGCCGCCGCCCAAGGATTCGACAATGCTATAAACCTCGGCTTCGTGCCCGTCGCGAAAGATGTGATTCAGTCCGCTTTCCTCTCCCATCATTTCGAAGCGGATGGTCGGTTTGGTCGGCTCTCGCTCCGCATCCTGGGTTCCCAAGTTCTGATCCGTACCGCTCGCGATTGATTTCACTCCGTCGGACGAGTTGGTTGGAATCGATGGGGTGTCGGCTCGCTCATTCCGACAGCCAAAGGCACAACCTCCAACGATCACGACCAAGAGAATGTTCATCATCTTAAAGCGAAGAGCTAAAGACATAACGGCACTCGCTGGTGATGAAGCTAGTTTTTGATCGGAGTTGATGACGACATACCAGGAGTCGAGACATCGACAGCTCCGTCGATCCCCATCAAGCGTTGAGCAATGTTCTTGTGGTACATTGCCGTTGCGGGATCGCCGATACGAGTGAAATAAAGCTCGAGATCCGTGTGAGCGGCAACAATCGTCGGATCCTGCATAAGAGCCATTTGAAGCCAATAGCGTCCTTCCTCGCGAGAACTGTAATGAAGCAAGATGTGGCCTACTTCTGCTCGCAATGCCGGCTGATCGTGATCGGCCTCGGCTTGGCCAATTTTCATATCGATGTTTTCCAGTCGATTTCTGGCGACTTCGGTGGTGGCCGCATGGAACTTCGCGCGTTCCTCTTGCCCCAGTTGACTATACGCTCGTGATAACGTGAAGTTGAGGTCAACATCATCGGGCCAAATCTGAGAGAGCGGTGCCAAGATATCAACACTCGCCTGTGCGTTTCCTAATTCAAGTTCGGATTTTCCAAGCAGGAGCCGCGTTTCGAACGACCGATCTCCGTCCTCGACCAGCGATCGAAGCTGATTCAATGCGACATCCGTTTTGCCGACCCCGAATAGGCATTCCGCATATCCTCGCTTCGCTTCCTTGTCATCAGCAATCACCGACAGATATTGCTCGTAAAACGGAATGGCCTGATCGAGCTGGTTCTGTTTTTGCTTGTTGATTGCCTTCGCATGAATGCTCGGCAAAAAGCCATTTTGAAGCTTCAATGACTCATCGAAGAACTGATCTGCCGCCGACCAATCGCGGCGATACTGCGCCATCAAGCCCAGGAAGTAGTTCGGAAACGGAGACTTTGGTTCCTCTTTCATCCATAGCAAGACCATCCCCAGGGCTTCTTGCAGACGCATTCGAATCAAGTAACCATAAGTGAGAGCTCCGCAAACCTCGCCGAAATCCGATCCGGCATTTTCGAGCAACCGCTGAAAGTTTTCCTCCGCCCCTTCCAGGTATCCCTGCTGAGCTTGTATCAATAGCGATTCACGCTCGATCTCTAATGCGGAAAAACTGAGCTGTCTGGCCAGTTCCAGATACTGTTCGGCTCGATCAAACTTCGCCAGATGGCGATGGGCGCGACTGCGAAGAAACTCGATTTCGCCGTGTTTTCCATAACGCTGCTCGATCTTCCTCAACAACTCCAGTGCTTGCGGATTTTCGAAGTCTCTGACGGCTTTTCGAGCCGTTGCGATCTGCCAGTTGAACCAAATCCGATGCCCTCCAAAGTAAGCCAACGGCATGAAAATGGCGATCAGGACAACAAGTCGAGCCCGTCCTTGCAATAAACGTAAAAGCCAAGTTTTCGATTGACTTGCCCCGGTTGACTCTGAAGAACTCTTGGAATTTCCCTCAGGCGTTCTCGTCGTTGCTGGCGATGATGTTGCGATGGCAGCACCCCAATAGAATGTCGATTGGCTCGATGAATAAATCGTCGTGGTTCACGGTCTAACCAGTCCTTGGGAGTTCAGCCCAATCTGCTTCTTGGGTCGGTACGGTAACCGTATCGCATGCCATGCGGCAAGTGGTTCGATGTTTACGAATCTTCCAAGAGATAGTGAACGACGATCGATAGTCCGAAAACAGATTTTACCAAGCTTCTCTACCTTAGTCACCGTTGGTCTATTGAAATTGACTTTTGCCGAAGCTTGGCCAAACCGATCGGAGTCCACGTTTCAAGCGGTCTTTGAGAACGACATTTTTTAGTTGCTCGCGGAGGCGATGTTGGCATCGACGAAAATGCCACGCCCAGCAGGTCGTACTGACACATCCTTCGTAAGCTTCATCGACTGTGTTCACCAATTTTTCTTTATAGGCTTGCTCACCGTAGCCCATGTCGATCCGTCGAATCCCATGTTCCGGAGCGGCATCGGCAATCCTCAAAAACAACTCTGTTCCGGGCGAATATTGATGGAAGCTCGTCTCGTAGACGGGAAACCAATAATGCAACAGGTCGCCTTCGCGCAAGCCAAAATGGATGGCAACGATTCGCTCACCGTCGGCGCGCAGGACCGACAAGCAACCTCTAACGGAGTGCCCCTCATAACCCACGAAGTGTCGGACCAAATCTCTCGTCCACGGTACGGAAAAGATGTCAAAGATGTGCGTTCGTTGGTATTGACCCCGCTTCAATTCAATCAGTCGATCAAGAAGGGCGGTATCTCGACAGTCCAGATCGAGATAGGCTCCCGGATGGTCCTTCTTGAACTTGCGAGACTTTCTGCGATGGGCCTCGATCGTGTAATTGCGTTCTTCAAGCTGTTGGCGATAGGGCTGAGGCCCGACCTCCAGTTTGGCCATGAACGATTTGACCGTTGCAAAGGATGATCGACTGCCAACGGATGATGGCCAAAACATGGCATGAAAATCCCACCGTTGCACCTTGCACTGACGAAGTAGCCAGGCAAAGTCAAACTCAAATTCCGAGGGAGCGATTACGCCGTGAGCGTCATTCATTTTTCCGCCAACCGGAATCGCCAATGACTTGCCCTTTCGCTCAAAAGGAAAGAACGCAACCGGTTCGGAGTCTTCATGGACGATAGCAATTTCTACGTCGCGCCCAATCGCCGATACAATCTTCGTGAAATCCGACGAGTAAAACGGACTGTAGAGGCGGTCATTGCGCGCTCTTAACCCTTCCCACTGCAGCGCGAGTTCTCGCGTTAGCTCGGGTCCACGTATTAGGTCGACTTTCAACATGGGATTTGACGAATCCTGAACTGCGGGTCCGTGGACTTGGTTCCACTTTCTTCAGCTTTGTCATTGGACACTGCCATTGGAGATCCCATTCCACCAAGGAATCGACGTTGGCAACATTCCTAATCGAGTCAACGTGAACCTGCTTTTTCAGTGCCATCATCGCGTATGCCAAGTTCAACATGGCGATGTTCCAGTAGAGTCTAATCGAAAAACTCAGAATTCAGCAGCTTGCAACGGCAAACAGCGAATCAACCGGAAAGTTGCACTCCCCACAGTCACTTTATTCCGATTTTATGGCCACGTTGACACAGAGACCATTTTGTAGCAAATGCGGTCCTGCCTCAACTGCTCGTATTTGAATCATTTGCGAATACGCCAAACAACGAACATGTTGAGCAAGCCTCCTGCAGACGATCCATGCATGATCGACGGCGACAGATGCTGACTATCCTCTGCGGACATGTGGAACACACTCTTTCGATGGCTATGCGAGAGGCCTTAAAAACAGTTTCTAAGGATTCTGTGTAACACTTTCGCGGATTCATCGATTGCTTAGGTAGGGAATTCAAATCCTTGCAAGTGCATGGATAACCCAACTCGACCAAAGGCAACGATAATCGCGGAGAAACAATCATGGCCAGCCAACTTACCCAACGTATTCACAAACTGTTTGGCGGATCAGCTCGCTCGAAGCAGGTCGCACGACAACGCAAGCAAAAGCAGACAGTCAATCGAAAACTTCTCGTGGATACGCTCGAGCAACGGCAACTGATGGCCGTTGACGCACTCTGGATGAGTGGGAACATGCTCGTCGTTCGCACTGACAATGCTTCAACGAATGTCAATGTTGTTCAATCGGGAACACAATTGAGGATCAATGACGTGAATACTGGAAGAAGTTGGAGCTACAACCGATCGTCGATCGGGACCGTCGAAATTCAAGGAGGTAACGGAAATGATCGATTCGTGAACTACATCAGCGATCTTCCTGTCCGTTTCTTCGGCGGTGCGGGAAACGACTATTTGGAAGGCTACAACGCTGCAGATGTTTTGGTCGGCGGAGATGGCGACGACACCATGTACGGCTACGGCGGTGACGATCAGATGTGGGGCGGCAATGGAAACGACCGAATGTACGGTGGGTTCGGCAACGATCGTATGGTTGGAGACAATGGCGATGACTTCATGGATGGGGGATGGGGAGAAGATATCCTCTGGGGAATGGCTGGGAACGACACGCTACTCGGCGGCGAGGGGAATGATCAGCTGATTGGTGGCGACGGAAACGACCATTTGAATGGTCAGGGCGGGATCGACAAAATGTGGGGCGGCAATGGAAATGACGTCTTGATAGCGATCGACGGAGCGGTGGGTGAGTACTTAGAAGGTGGCGCAGGAGCCGATACCTTGTGGATCGACGCCATCGGATCCTCTCGTGACTCCGTTATTGGTACAGAATCAATCGATAAGGTGCATGTGGTATCCTCTTTCGCGAACGGTGCCGATCGGACCTTGAACGGTGATCGTATCGCCGATCCAACGACCTTGGCTGGGCACACCTACAAGCGATTTGCCAACAATCCGTTGTTCAGCAATGCTGGTCCGCGTCTGAACGATGTCGTTCAAGGGAGCCTTGGAGATTGTTATTTCTTGGCAGGACTTGGCGCAATCACATTGGACAATCCTCATGCGATTCGACAGAACATCGTGGACTTCAATGACGGAACCTATGGAGTTCGATTGGGCAACAGCTTCTATCGCGTGGATGACGATCTTCCCGTGACAAGTTCCTTTGCCCTCAATCCTGCCTACGCACAGTTGGGTGCGCAAAACAGTATGTGGGTTGCTCTATACGAAAAGGCATTCGCACATTTTCGACGTGGACAGAACAGCTACGCTTCGATCGAAGGCGGTTGGGCCGTCGAAGCGAACAGAGCATTTGGATCGACGTCAGCAGGCGAACGGAATATCAATAGCTACTCGAATGCAACTGCAATGGCCAACGATATTGCCACGCGATACAATGGCTTTCAAGCGGTTACCGTCGGATTCTGGGGACGTGGCGGCGGAGCCGTTGGCGGAGCTCCACTTGTCATGGGACACATGTACACAGTCGCTGGTATTATCCGCAACTCGGCTGGAACCATCACGGGCATCCGACTTCGCAACCCATGGGGAACGGACGGTGCTGGTAACGACGGCAACAACGATGGTTACGTCATCGTGACTCCAGCTCAATTGTTTGCTCAATCGGGACGGGTAAATTTTGGCCGCGTCTGAGATGCAGCGATCCTCGATCGAGCTCACATCGGGGATAACGCTTAGCGAGCACATGATCAGCCGAATGACTGAACTCCCTCGGAAGGCACAAGCGAATCCTCGCGCCTGCCACTTTCGAGGGAGTTTAGGTTTTCAACACTCCATCGAATCTGATTGCGTTAACGGATGACTTGATCGTCCGAAATTGGTTCTCAACCATTTCGCTAGACCAATGGAATGCATGCTTTTGATCTGCTTTAGGGCTGCGTTTCTGTCCATTTTTTGACTTTGGGGCTTTGTTTCGTATAGACTATAATTCTTGGCTGAAGGATAGGGTGACGAAGAGGAGCGGAAGTAATTCGGATTGACTGCGTAAGAAACGCAAGAATGGATTCCCAAAGTGGAGGAGGGAAAGATCGGTTATGGACACCTCAACAAAAATTCTCAAAAAACTCGATCGATGCTTGTCTGAATGGTCGGATGAGGAATTGATTCTCACTTACCGTGAAACTGGAGACAGGCAACTCTTCGAGTTGCTGGTGCGCCGTTACGAACGCGAGTTGTACACCTATCTGCGACAGTTTTTAGGGGACTCGCAGCTGGCTGAAGATGTATTTCAGGCAACTTTCCTTTCGGTTCATCTGCGCGTGGATCAATTCCAAGAAGGTAAGCGCTTTCGCCCCTGGCTGTTTGCCATCTCTACCAACAAGGCAATCGATTTTCAAAGGCGGAACAAAAGACATCGATTAACAAGCCTCGATGCTCCCGACGGTGATCGAGTACGCGGATCGGATACGATTGGTTCGAACGTACCCGATAAGCGTTCTTCACCAATGGAAGATTCGATGGTGCGAGAGTCGGGTGAGCGCATTCGCGCAGCATTGGAACAACTTCCCGAGGTGACTCAATCATTGCTCCAGCTAGCGTTTTTCCATGGAATGAAGTACCAGGACATTGGAAAGATTCTCGGCATTCCGCTTGGGACTGTAAAAAGTCGAGTTCATACCGCGATGCGTAAACTTTATTCGATCTGGGAGCGTATGTATCCAGAAGATGAACTATTGAAGCAGAATTCCAATCGAAAGGAATCGTAGTCCGAAAAGGAGTTTTGGCGGTTCGATAGTTTCAGCGTTCTCCACCAAACATTCGTTGATTCCTGTTCCAGCCGATTTTGATCCAGCCGTGACTGACCTACCGATTTCCGATCAGGATTTACTTGGCTACTATCTTGAATTGCTTCCTGATGAGGAGATGGATCGGATTCGGGATCGCTTGGCAACCGATTCGAGTTTGAGGTCACGACTCGCAGCGATCGAGTCACAGTCGATCTTGAAGCGCATCGAGCCTGGGCCGTACGAACCCAGCGGCGATTTAGTTGAGCGCACCATGGCTCAAATTCCCCCACTTCCGATTCGTGAACGTTCTTTAGAACCTACCCAAGCCGACCATCAGTGTCGAACATCGCGCACCAAGAGACTGGCGAGTGGCTCAGAACATTGGACTGGGCAACCGGCATCTGCTGCGGACATGTTGGTCAGCATGGTTGTGACTGCCATTTTTTTGGCGATGCTCGCTCCTGGGGTTTTAGGATTTCGAGAGACGTCTCGACAACTTCAGTGCATGGAGAATTTGCGATCTTGGGGGGTCTCTTTCCTATCGCTCGCGAATTTGGGCGCGAAACGCCAATTGCCGTGTCCCGAACTGAATGGTCCTCTTGCATTTGCTGGAGTCTACGCACCGGTCTTAGCGGATTCGAGTCTGGTCGAGCGTCCCAGCATGGTCCGATGCCCCTCCATATCGGTCCCCAGTTTCCTTTCGTACATTCCGAAAACGAAAGAGATACTGCAATCAGACCCCATTCAGCTCGTGCGGTTGCAGCACTTGTCGGGAGGCAATTATGCTTACCATCTTGGTCACATCAACGAAGGACGCTTCGTGGGAGCCGAACTTCGCGGGCGGTCCGACTTTGCAATTCTAGGTGACGCCCCGTATGTCCGTGGCAATTCTGAGGTTTGGGTTTTGCACGGCGGCAGGCTTGTTAATCTTCTTTATGAAGACGGCCATGTGTCAGAGGTTCGTCTCGACCGCCAATTCGGGCTCCCGGATCATCCGTACTTGAACCGGAATGGTGCTCATGAAGCTGGGTTGGACATCAACGACAGTTCCTTGGGCGTCAGTCCGTTGCCCCCCTTTCGCTGGTCGCAGCAACGCTAGGATTTCCTCGCGGCGTGACGTGCTTGGAATGTTATCTGGGTTCAACTTCCATACGCTTCGATGCTCGCCGTAGCATTGCAACAATCGCCTTTCCCAATCCTCCCTTTCCGCTCTGGCCCAAATGACTTTCTGAGATTGCAGATCGGCCAAGTTGTAGACCCATTCTTGATGAACGTTATGACCGACTCCATATTCGACCAGGATGAGATGCTTTCCCGGCCGTCGACAAAGCTCCTGTTCGATGAAATTTCTGGAAGAGGCCCAATGACGTCCAGGGTGTTGCTTCCAAGCTTCGATCGACAGAATGTAACCGTATCCCTCGAACAATAGTAGCGCACTTGCGCAGATCAAACCGTACTTCCTCTGCGCTCCGAATGATCGATTCAGGACACGACAGGACAAGATCGTCAAGAATGTCAGCCAGGGCGTGATGGGAGCGAGATAGCGAGGAAATATCCAAGTCACGAGCGAGGCAGCCGCAAGCTGCGAAAGAATCAAGAGCAGCGTTAATTTCGCCCAGCGAAATTTGTTCCAAAGCAGAAAGGTCGTCAGAGGAAAGATCGTGAGACCGAGTCCCCAATAATAAGTCAGAAGGCCATACTCGACCCGCAGGCCTTGAATCAATCCGCTCCATCCAACTCGCTCTCGGTAGCAATCCATCGACCATCCGCGATGAAACTCGTAAAACACAGACGGTTGAGTCGCTTCCATCATGGGTTGATTCGGCTGTCCAAATACAAACAGTGGTGCGACTCCGTATGCTTGTTCGTGAACCTGATAGGGCATCGTCAAGATTGAACCGGTCGTCGCAAGATTCTGCGCTGCGATCAGTATTGCCGCCATCGTCACTGGAATGGTCGCGACACCGATGGATTTCCAGTACCAGCCGCTGCTGGTTCGAATTTGATGGATTCCGAACGCCATTATCGAAACGGCGACGCATACGAAACCTTCGAACGGACGGGTGATCGCGAGAATCGCTATTCCTATCCCTCCGAGCAAGGCGTGGCGAAGGGACTCTCTTCGTCGCAATCGCAATAACGCCCCGAAAAGCAAGCTGCAACCCGCTGCAGCCAGCCAGCCTCCATGGAGTGTTTGAGACCACACGGTTTGAAACATCGGATGCAATGCGACCAACAAACCTCCTAAGATGGCCCACTGCTTCCGAAAAGCTCCCGCCAACATCCACGCCACGCTAGCGCAGCAAATTCCGGCGGCGATCCAGCTACCCGCGATGGGTTGTCCAAACATTGACCATCCGACGGCAATCAGAATGGCAGGCCCCATCGGGTACTTCGAAGCGTAACTCGGTTGCATGATCACGTGAAAGGTCTGGAAAGCTTCCCAGACCATGGGCGCTGGATTAGAGAGTCTTCCGTGACGAAGCGTGTCGGCACCGAGCAGATAACTAAATTCGTCGTGCTCGATCGGAACATAGGGACAGCACCAAGTGATTGCTGCCGCGACCAGGAAACCAATACTGCCAAGGAAGATGAGACAAAGCGGCCATCGCACCGACCTGGTTACCCATTTCGAACCGCGCCGAAATACTCTGCTCGAAACCATCGCCCCCGCTCCCTACAATGCTTTCTTCTCAACCAGCCAATGCCGGCAATCGCCTAGCAATCACCAAATACTGGGCACCAAGCGGAAAGCTTCCTAGATGATTCTCCAGTCCACGCAACATGCGTAGAAAACGAGGAAAGAAAAAGAGATACCGAGTCTCGACAATGTCGAATCCACAATTGCGGAGCAGTCCGCGGGCAGCGATGGGACTGAGACATTGAGCGTCACGGTCGAAAGGAATGCGCGACATGACCCATCTCGTACCCAGGTTCCAAGGATTGTTTTCGAAGAATGCCAAGATCGCTCCAGGGCGAAGCCATCGGTGAATTTTGGAAAGCTCCTCATTGCGATCTTCGGGCGGAATGTGATGAAACACTCCGGATGTATAAACGAGATCGATTGAGGAGGAAGAGATGGATGATCCGTCATGCGTCCAATCGACGCTCAGGTTGGATGAAGTGCGCTGTGCGAAATCAAGCGAAAGCCGCGATGGATCCAGCCCTACAAGCCGCTTCGGGTGAAAGGTGTTGAACAACTCAGGAATCGCATTTCCGACCCCACATCCAAAATCGAGTACCGTTTTCGGAACGAAACCCCTTGCGGCCAAGAACGTTGCAACCACTTGGATTCGTCGCGCGACAAAGTAATCCGCGCTCTCGCCGCTCCATTGGATTCCAAGGTTGAGCTGCTCCTCATAGTTCTTCGCAACGGCGTCGAATTCAAATTCTAAACAGGTCGTCATCGTTCCATTCACTTCTTTACGAACCGCATTAGTCCAAACAGCAGACCGCAAAAGCCGACCTGCATTCCAACGACGATGGAGCCTGTTGCGGGAATGATCCATCGCATGGTCTCGGAATAGTCGAGAGGTCCGAATCCTTGCGACATCCATGAATAGGATTTCCAGGTTACGACTGACAAACCAGCAAGCACAGCGGCTCCTGCGGCCCACAAAGCACGTTCGATGCTGAACCACGAGCACATCTGCTTCAGCCTCGCGTCCTCCGGCAGGATTCCATTCTGAATCGCATACGTCTTAGCGAGCAGTGCGAACGATGCCAATTGCACTGCCACAATCACACTGAATACCGACACCAACAACGTGTGAGCGTCCCAGGCGATACCCAATAAAGCGGTCCGAGAAAGCGCGAGGAAGGCACCGAGCAATCCGCAAAGGAACAGCAGAGCAGCTGGATACAAGAATGTCCAGCGAGGACTCAGCAGCATGAAGAAACGCACGGTGCGCCAGCCGTCTCGAAACGTTCGAAGATGTGGCCGATGAGCTTTTCTTCCGTCTGGGTGCAGCGTGATCGGAATCTCTTCGATTTTGGCGCCGAATAGTTGGCTCTTGATGATCATCTCCGTCGCGAATTCCATGCCGGTGCACGTCTGGCGCAAGTGCAGAAACCACGACTTGGTGAACCCCCTCATTCCGCAATAGACGTCATGAATCTTTGCTCCGAACATCTGACGCACAAGCCAGGTCAGAGCGGGATTGCCTAGATGATGCAACCAGGGCATTGCCCCGGGAAGCACGCGGCCGCCGCCTGTAGGCAACCGGCACCCTTGAACCAAATCCGCACCGGCCCTGAGGCGTTCAAGAAATCGAGGCGCTTCGCCGAAATCGTAACTATCGTCGGAATCGCCCATCAATACGTACTTGCCGCGCGCCGCCGCAATACCTTCTTGGAGGGCCGCTCCGTACCCTTTTTCCCTTACGTGAACGACTCTCGCCCCTAATGATTCCGCGATTGGAATGGACCCGTCCGTACTTCCGTTATCGGCGACGATCACTTCGGCAGAGATTCCCATCGCTCGGATCGCCGCGAATGCTTTCCGAACACAGGTGCCCACCGTGTCGGCTTCATTCAAGCACGGCATGACAATACTGAGTTCGATTTGATCGGCGGCTTGTTCCGTTGAGATCGCGTTCTCAAGAGCATCGAATTGAGCATCAATTTGCCGAGCGGCCTCTGTGCCCAACTCGTTCTGTTCAGGCTTTGGAAGGATACGAATCCGATAAGCCAGCGAAGGACTAACTGTATAGCCTCGCTGACGCATCGAGTCACTCTCGGAAGTCTCGTTTTGGGCCGCTTGCAGTGTGTCAGCGGGGGTTGTGCCCGAAAAGGGTTTCCACACATTCTCTGCTAGCTGGCGAACTACAGCATTCTCGATCGTTTCCGAAGTTTCTTCGTTGCGTGGTGTAATCGGCATCGCTCATGTACCCTGGGATAGATGTCGAGGAGGGGACAGGGAAACATAAGCTACGCTGACAATTCAGCGGGTAAGGATGAGCTTAACGGATCAAAGTTTCCTCACTGATCGAATCGATTGTGACGAGTGCAACGAATTCCTATGGGGCTGCGCCGACAGGAAACGACCCAAGATGGCGAGCGAATGTTAGGAATCTGCCAATCAAAGCCAGTAGCGATGATAAGAACATGTGCAGTTGGCCAAGAAAATGCCTAACTCGCACTCCCAATGTGACGAAGCACTAGCTGTTTCGGTGTTTCGATTTCACCTCGTTATTCCGCCGTATCCAAGTAGGGGTCTTGCCCCATTTCTTTCTGGATTTTGGTTCGTTCTCGTTCATGGTGCAAGAGGGCCATGCGATCACGAAAGTGCTTCCGCTCGACTTTCCGTTGAGCTTGTCGAAAGATTCGGGCATACGAGTGCATGCCCTGTGTCGCTGATTCGCCGATGGCTTTCAGCTTCTCGTAGCGTTTGATGCCGAATCCGGTTCTGAGGATTTCATCGTCCAGGGAGAGATATTGTCGATAGCGCCCCGGATCGCCCTGTCGTCCACAACGTCCGATGAGCTGACGGTCAATTCGAGCAGCATCGTGGAGCTCCGTACAGATTACAACGAGCCCACCCAGTTCGGCAACGCCTTCACCGAGTCGGATGTCGGTTCCTCTTCCTGCCATGTTCGTTGCCACGGTGACTTTTCCTCGCTGTCCCGCAGAAGACACGATTTCCGCTTCCTTCTCGATCTCGTGGGCGTTCAGGATCATCGGCTCGATTCCTTTGGCTCGGAGCAACTCGGCCAAGATCCGCGACTTATCGATCGACCGCGTGCCGATGAGAACAGGTTGACCATTGGCATGCACTTGTTCGACTTCTTCGACAATGGCTTCGAATTTTTTGAGCATCGTACCGAAGACGCGGTCGGCCATTCGGGAACGACGAGGAGGTCGGTTCGTCGGAACTTGAACCACCGGTGTCTTGTAGATTTTACGAAGTTCACGCGCGCTGGTCGCCGCAGTGCCGGTCATACCGGCGAGATGTTTGTATCGAAGAAACAAATCCTGGATCGTGATTCGAGCGGCTTGTCCCGTGGGGACCGTGACTTCAATTTGCTCTTTGGCTTCGATAGCTTGATGGATGCCATCACGCCACTTTCTCCCCTCCGCAAGACGGCCAGTAAATTCGTCGACGATGACAATTTCGCCGTCGCGCACGACATACTGGCGATCGAGGTGAAAATCGCAATGGACTTTGATGGCTCGCTCCGTGTAATCGTACATATCGACCAGAGGCACACCGCGAACATCGTCGTTTTTTGGGAGAGAACGAACGAGCTGTCTTCCTTTCGCCGTCAATTCGTACTTTCGCGTGTCGTCTTCGATCGTGTAGTGCTCTTCATATCGGAACTTCGGAGCATGTTCTGCGGCCCAGCGGTAGGTCGCGATCACGGTCTCGCGAGCTTGATCTCCGAGGGACCCGATGATCAGCGGTGTTCTTGCTTCGTCGATGAGAATGCTGTCGGCTTCGTCCACCAGCACAAAATGCATACCGCGCTGGACGGGCTGCTCTCCCTTATTGCTCCAGCGTTGATTGCTACCCAAGCCAATGAAATCGTCAACCGCTCGGCCCTGAGCACGCATCAAAAGGCGATCACGTAGAAAATCAAAGCCGAATTCCTTGGCGGTTCCGTAAGTGATGTCCGCCTCGTAGGCTTTTCGACGCTCGTCTTGACTGTTCTCCGTCAGCACCACGCCGACGCGCAATCCGAGCAAGTCATAAATCGGCTGCATCCATTCCGCGTCGCGCTGTGCTAGATAGTCGTTTACGGTGGCCAAGTGCGCTCCTTTTCCGACAAACGAATGCAAAATCAACGGAAGGGTTGCGGTTAAGGTCTTTCCTTCACCCGTTTGCATTTCCGCAATGCAGCCGTGGAAAAGGGCGATGCCACCGATAATCTGAACATCAAAGTGCCGCATCCGTAAGGAACGACGTCCGGACTCCCGTACCAGAGCGAACGTTTCTGGAAGGAGTCGATAAAGTGCTTCGCCGCTCTTGGCTCGATATCGCAGGCTCAGTGCTTCCTTTCGCAACTGTGAATCCGTGAACTGGCGATAATTTGGTTCTAACTCGTTGACGCGGTTCAACTGCGCAAGCCAGTGGTTGACTTTCGTGGTCGCGATTCCGGGGATTAACCATCCAGCCGTGATGCGAGGCCGTGACGGCAGCTTGGACGGCTGCCTATTTGCAGCATCGTCCTCGGCGGCGATCTGGGGAGCGGATGCGCCTATTTCCACGTCGGGAGATTCTTTCCTAACATCAGCTTGATCATCCGTTTGGGATCGATTGTTCATGGATCAAGTTGCTCTCTGAGTGACTGGTAATAGGAGCGATTTCAGTATGACGGATCGGAAGCACATGTCAGATTCTACGGAATCGAAGCTGCATCGGAAAAGCAAGCAAACCTCTTTTGATGATTGCATTGACTGGGTAGGTTAGGCAGTCTGTTCCTCGAATTCCTCATTTTATCGAGGCAACTGCTGTATCGACCGATTCAATTGTACGAACTGTAAGCGAGCTTCCGCTTAGCGAGACCCAAACTATGAAAAAAAATCGACTGTTTCTGACTGTCCTCATGGCTGGAGCAAGTACCGGTGGGTTCTTGAGTGCCCAGCAAGGTTCAGACCTCTATGACTGGCCCCAGCGCAGCAGTGTCGCTCGTATTGGCGACAATTCGCAGACTATCGGCGATTCAGAGACCGATCGTCCAGTCAGTTTGACCCCCGATGCACGACCGGAACTGTTCCGTTCGAATGCTGTTAATCCCGCAGCCAAATACATTGGGCATGTCGAGCCGCCCCAATCGACGTGGCAGCCCGAGTGGCAGCCGCAAATCGGTTTAGCCAGTTACAGCCAAGGTGCTTCATGCAGTGGCTCGGCAAGTTGCTATTCTGCCCCGCTGCGATTTTCGCAAACAGCTTGGGCAGAGTTTGACACGCTGCTTTGGTTTTCCGGCGGGAGAAACGCGCCACCTCTGGTAACATCGCATCCCACCCAGGGGGTGCCACCTACTTTGGATGCCCCAGGCACAGCCATCTTGGCAGGAGGCAACCAAGAACTCGGAACCGGTATTCTCCCTGGATATCGCGCCAATGTTGGTATGTGGTTGGATGACTGCCAGACTTTCGGCGTTGGTGGTAAGGTTTATGGACTTTTCTCCGGTACGCAGAACACAACCTTTGCCAGCACGGGAGTTCCGTCGGTGGGTGTTCCGTTCTTCAATACGTCCTTGGGTGACAACTTTGTCTATCTAGTCGGATTCAACGATGGTACCGGAAGCAACGTGGGATCGGTGACGACCGCCAGTCGCCTGAGTTTGATTGCAGCCGAAGCCTACGGACGCTACAAGATCGCTTCATCGGGATCAGGTCGCATCGACCTCCTCGGTGGATATTTATTCGCTGATCTTTCCGATCGATTGAACCTTCAAACATCGCTGACAGACGGCATTACGAACGCGATTCATAATGGCACGGTCATCACCACCAGCGATCGCTTCAATTGTGGCAACACCTTTCACGGGGGGCAAATTGGCGTTGCTTCCGAGTGGACTCGCGGGAAGTGGTCATTGTCGAACTCGGTTGCATTCGCCCTCGGCAACATGCGACAAGTCGTAACAACCTCCGGTTTCTACACGGAGACGCCTCCCTTGATGCCGACGGTAACAGACAATCGAGGTTTTTTTGTTCAATCGAGCAACACAGGTACATCGACGCGCAATGCACTGGCCTTCATCCCTCAGATCGACATGAAGCTAGGCTATCACATCCGATCCGATGTTAGGTTCGACGTTGGCTACTCATTCATCCTGTTCACGGACGTCGTGACGGCTGGCGATCAGATTGACACCAACATCGACATTGCGAATATCCTGGCGAACCCAGTTGCTCCGCAGCCGCGGCACGTTTCGGACATGATGTATTTGCATGGTCTGAGCCTCGGCCTTACGTTCCAATTCTAGCCAAGTTCGATCCGATATCGGACCAAACTCGGCATTCGTCCCATTCCGAGAAACAAGCCCGTCCATTGGAAGCTGATGCTTTCAGGACGGGCTTTCTTCGTTCTTCCAGTGGATCAACATCGAGTCGACCAAGATTGACGGATGGTTGGAGAAGCCTTGCTTGAGTTCCGACTCAATTGCTCGACGGATCGTTTGGACGCCGGACGAGATGCTGCTGCAAGTAGCTCGCCCGTTCGATGTTCCGCTCGGACGTGCTCATTTTCTGTCCTCGAATTTTCTGCAAATGAGCGGGTTGGGTGCTGACGAACAGCTTATTAATCATGGGAATGGGAACTTCCTTAATCAAACCCAAATTGACGCCCATGCGGACCTTCGAAAGATAGAGCATGGTCTCTTCGCTAGAAATTTTTTTCGCGGTGCAAAGGATACCGAAGGCCCGACTGACCTCATCGTGCAAGTCCTGTCCACTCTCCGAGATCAGGAAGTGCCTGGCTTTCCGCTCGTAGTCAATCAGCGCGGGGACAACCTCTCGAACATGATTCAGCAGATCTTGTTCGGTATGACCTAGAGTGATTTGATTGCTAACTTGATAGAAATCCCCAGCGAAGTCGGAACCTTCGCCGAAGAGCCCGCGAACGACGACGTTCATACGCTGCAGACCTCGAAAGACTTTTTCAATTTGCTTGGTAATGACCAGGGCCGGTAGGTGCAGCATGACGCTGACCCGCATTCCTGTGCCCGCATTGGTAGGGCATGCGGTCAAGTACCCAAATCGATCATGGAAGGCGAACGTCAGTCCCTGCTCCAATTGATCGTCGAGCTGACTGATGCACTCCCAAGCAGAATCGAGGTCCAAGCCGCTGCGCATAACTTGGATGCGAAGGTGGTCCTCTTCGTTGACCATGATGCTAAAACGTTCATTCGCATCGATGGCCACACCGCGAGCCCCTTCGGTTTCGCTCAACTCGCGACTTATGAGCTGCCGCTCGACGAGAAATTGGCGATCAAGGAGCAAAAGCTCTGCGACGTTTACCCATTCCAAGTTTCCAGACGAGTTCATTCTGCCGATCTGAGCTCGCACTGTACGAACGATCGACATACGGTCTGTTTCGGTACAGCGACGGATGAACGGAAAATCCGCTAAGTTTCGAGCCAGTCGAATTCGTGTGCTCATCACGATGTCGGGTTCGGGGCCACTTCCTCGCAGCCATTCTCCCGATCTCTCAACCATGTCATCAATTTTCACGAGTGTTCATCACCTCGCCGTAACACACATTCAGTTGACCGCATGAGTTCCACGTATCGCAAGTTCGTTACCATCCATTTCCGACCTAGTCATTATGTCGGACGCAACAAGAAGTGAAAAGTCGGTTCATGACTCCTCACGAACTTCCTCATTGGCCTGTGAAGTTCGAAATTTTTGCTCCATTTCGCGAATTTGATCGCGCAAGCTACCTGCCGCTTCGTAATCCTCCCGTTCGATCGCTTGCTTCATTTCCTTTCGAAGTTGAATCAAGCGATGTTGTTCATCTGGCCGCCCAGTGGTTCTGCGAGGGTGCTTGCCAAGATGCTGCCGCGCACCGTGGATGTTGACCAGCAAGGGCTCGATGGAATCTTCAAAGCAGACGTAATCGTAAGGGCAACCAAATCGGCCTCCCTGACGGAACTCGGCAAATGTGATTCCACACGATGGACACTGAGCTTCATCCAGCGCTGCAAGCTGCTCGGCAGTCTGCTCCAAATTCAATTGCTTGGCAAGCGCTCCTGCGACGACGCTCGCATTGCCAAATTTGCTATCCTGGCTCGCGAAGGCGCGAAAATGCTCTTCACACAAATGCAAAATGATCGGACCGTCCGACCCTGTAATGTCCGTAATGTGAAACGTCGCTTCTTTGGCGCACTGCTGGCACTTCATGGTTGCTGGAATTCCTTGCGAGAATTTTCGAGCGGTTCATTCCAATTGTTGGCAAGACGATATATTCTACGAGACCTAGCTAGTTCCCGTCGAGAGTCACTACATGTCTATAACGCCAACTCGCGACCAATTCCGAGAATTCTCCAGTTACGACTTGATTCCGGTTTACCGCCGCATTCTAAGCGATAGCTTAACTCCCGTCACTGCGTTTCGGCTGCTCGACCGCCCGGGTGATAACTCCTGCCTTTTTGAAAGTGTTATCGGCGGAGAAAAAGTCGGACGCTACAGTTTCATCGCCATTTCTGCACACACGCGAGTTACAGCTTGGGGCAGCCAAGTCGATGTCGCTTCGGAAAATGGGACGCAGAGGACGGACTGTGCGGATCCTTTGGAGCTGCTCGATCGATATCTTGGGGAACCGAAGGTGGCACCGGTCTCGGGACTACCGCCGTTTGTCGGAGGCGCGGTCGGCTATGCCGCTTACGATGTCGTTCGTTACGTTGAAAGCCTGCCGAATGCACCTTGGGATGACCGCGGCTTGCCGGATCTCGATTTCGGATTTTATGATCAACTGGTGGTCTTCGACAACGTCAATAAGACAGCGATGGTTTTGGTACTTGTGAACCCGCGCAAGTTTGCTTCGCCGGATGCGGCATACGATTATGCGAGCGATAAGCTTGACGAACTTATCCAGAAGCTCTCACAACCTTTACCGCCGTTGCCGCTCAACGATATTCAACTCGGGGCGCGAGCCATCGGATCCTATCCGTCCAATTTTAACCAAGAGGCTTTTGAGACGGCAGTTCGCAAATGCAATGAGTACATTCGAGCCGGAGATATCTTCCAAGTCGTGATCAGCCAACGTTACGAATTGCCGTTCGATGGCGATCCCTTCGAAATCTATCGCTCGCTTCGCGTCATCAATCCAAGCCCGTTCATGTTCTTTGTGCGAACTCCGAGCACGACGCTGGTTGGAGCTTCGCCTGAGATTCTGTGTCGCGTCTATGATTCGATGGTTACTGTGCGGCCGCTTGCCGGAACTCGCCCCCGAGGAGCTTCCGAAGAAGAAGACGCGCTTCTCGCTACCGAGTTGCTGGACGACCCCAAGGAACGAGCCGAGCACGTCATGTTGGTCGACCTCGGTCGAAACGATGTGGGGAGAGTGGCCTCATTCGGTTCCGTCCGACTGAGCGACGTCATGGTGGTTGAACGCTACTCTCATGTCATGCACATATCGTCGACCGTTGTGGGGAAACTGCGGCCAGGTCTTCGAGCGATTGATGCGCTGAAAGCATGCCTCCCCGCTGGAACCGTCTCCGGAGCACCCAAAGTACGAGCGATGGAGATTATCGATGAAATCGAACCCAATCGACGCGGCCCCTATGCTGGTGCCGTCGGATACATCGACTATCGAGGGAACATGGACACCTGCATCGCTTTGCGAACGATGGTCGTTGTGAACGGAAAAGTTCATATCCAGGCAGGGGCTGGATTGGTTGCTGACAGCAATCCCACCTCGGAATACCAAGAGACCGTCAACAAGGCTCAAGCCATGATGCGTGCCGTCGAGGAAACCCGTTCTCGACTGCAACAACTCTAGTCCGATGGATTGGCGTGCATCCAACGGCACTCCCAAGGGTTTGGTATTGGACCCGAGCAACTTTGAATGAGAGCTCGAAAGCGAACGTTCGAGGGATTCACGTTTCGCGTTCAAACAAGACCCAACTGCGGTCCCACAGCCATCGCGGATCGAGTCAGTCGAACGGCTCCCGGACCAAAGGCAAGCTTCCCCGATCTTGAAGGCTTGTTTCGGATGGAGTCGGTCCCTTTATGCCGTCAATCAGGCACTATCGCAGTACGCGCCCGGTCTGTACTACCCGCTTGTAACTTTTCGTTCCGCGAGTCACTGTCAACTCAACCTGATTCTGGCTGGAGATGTTGGTATTGGTCCAAACCCAAGACAAATCGTCGAAGGAAGGGGTCTTGTAACCTTGTACACCTACGAGCACATCGCCTGTTTGAATCCGCTGCTGAGCCGCAGGACTTCCAGGTCGAATGTCAGTGATTCGGAAACCACCTTTATAGCTATCTTCCATTGTCGTGAATGGGCTGTTTCCCAGCTCAACCACTCGAATTCCGAGAACGCTCCAGACGTCATTCACTAATTCATTCCTGCCCTTACCGCTTTGAACGGTGTTCAATGGACTGGGAATGCGAAGCTTTCTTGGAAGCGTTTGACCATCGCGTTCGACGAACAAATTGATTTCATCTCCTGGCTGAAATCGCAACATGGCCAGCTCGAAATCCAGCCGGCAGCCAACCTGATGATCTTCGACGTTGAGGATTCGGTCGCCGCTCTGAATATCCAATTGTCGGGCTTCTGAGGAAGCTTGGTAAACTTGCACGAAGTGGTTGTTGGAGGTCCGTTTGTCCTTGAGAGCGATACCGAGTTGCCCTTGGTCCGGGCGACTGGTGGACACCAAATCTGCTATCACATCCATGGCTTTGTCGATGGGAATAGCGAAACCGATGCCCTGTGCTCCAACCCGAACTGCAACATTGATACCGATGACGTCCCCTTCGATATTCAGCAGCGGTCCACCAGAATTGCCGGGATTGATGTCCGCATTGGTTTGGATGAGGTCTTCGTACTCTTGTGCACCGTTGACGGGAACGTTCCGGTGAAGTGCACTGATAATCCCCGTCGTCACCGTGTGCTGGTATCCGAACGGATTACCGATCGCAATCACGGTTTCTCCACGAAGCAAATCACAGCTTGTTCCGAACTTGATGACCGGAAGCTTTCTGCGAGGCTCGATTTTGATCAGAGCTAAGTCCGTTTTCGGATCGAAGTTGATCAGTCTCGCAGTCGTGGTTGATCCGTCAGCGAGAGTAATTTCGATACGATTGACGTCTTGGACAACGTGAAGATTGGTGACGATCAACCCGTTTTCGGAAATGATAACCCCACTTCCCATGCCATTGACGGTTTGTTTTCCTGAACCGTCGGCGGAACTGCTAGCAATCACCTTATTGCCTTGAATGTTCACGACCGCCGGCTCGACCCGCTCTATGGCCCGAACGATTGGAGTTCGGCGCAACGACTCATCCGCGAATCCCAGTGAAGGCGAGAAGTTGCAGACAGCAGATGTACATAAAGCCGTGCAACAGAATACTCGGAGCGCGCGGTAGCGAATTGGCATTGGGTCCATCATTCGGTCGATCTTGTCGGAGATTCCACCCATCTGCTCGCAATTGCGGGTAGCGAGCACCGAAACGTCGTCCAGGTAAGCATCGGCGCAGCATTTGAACCAGCATGACCAGGACTTCCGAACTCTGCATCCCTTACCCCCCTTGCCAGAATTCTGCAGCCCGTAAATTGAGAAACTTTTGAGAAAACTGATCTCGCCCGGCAACTGCCGCTGAACCGTTCGTGAGCTCTTTAGTCGATCACCGTCTTTCAATATCGTTCCATTTGCAAAACAGGTCCTTGCGTCTAGGCTCGTCGCGTAAACAAACTTTGTGCTGGCCCGTCGATTTCAAATCGATGGCGATCCTTGACTTGTTGAACGCACCAAAGCAACACCGCGAGATCATGCACGCTGATTGACCCGACCGTGACAGTGGCATGACGAATCGGCGCGGACCGTTCGAGAATAATCGTCGCGACTGGAAACTTGCTTTCGCTTCAGGCTGGGAAGACCGGCCTTAGCAAATGCATGCATAACTTGATTCGCCAGGCCACCGTGACAGTCCAACCCAAAGAATGGTCGTTCGAATAATCTTGAGCATGGATCGTCACGAAGTGGCCAATGGCTATGTCGCAGCTTCCCATTTGCCGAGGCAAAAGCGTCCCATTTCAACTACAATGCTTCGAGGTTGTTTCTTGCCTTTTCATTCATCAGACTTCGACAAATGCAAGCCATTGATGCGCTCGACCGAACCGCCAAAAATGCGATTCACTACCGACCTCTTCGACTAGGAAACATCCAGCTTGGCTTTCCGATTGTTCAAGCAGCTTTGAGCGGTTACAGCGATTGGCCGATGCGAATGCTGGCGAAAAGATTTGGCGCGTCCTATTCTCTTTGTGAAGTGTTGCTCGACCAATTCCTCATTACTTTCAAGCATCGTGATCGGACACGTCACTATCTGTACAACACGCCAGAGGAAGCTCCTGTCGGCGGTCAACTGATGGGAGCCGAGCCGGAGCAATTCGCCCAAGGCGCGGTGAAGCTAGCCCAAGCTGGATTTCAGGTAATCGATATCAACTTCGGATGTCCGGTTCGCAAAGTTCTCGGACGATGCCGAGGAGGCTACCACTTAAGTCAGCCAGCGGTGGCCTTGGAAATTGTCCGCAAGACCCGAGATGCTTTACCGTCGCATGTACCACTAACCCTCAAAATGCGGCGGGGAATTGACGATACGTCGAAGAGTCGGGAACAATTCTTCGAGATCATCGACGGAGCTTTTGCAGCAGGCGTTGCTGCAGTCACCGTTCATGGAAGGACCGTTGAGCAACGATATCTCGGACCCAGCCGCTGGGAATTCCTTCGAGAGGTCAAAGAACACGTTGGCAATCGTACCATTCTTGGAAGTGGCGATTTATTTACAGCTCAAGCCTGTTGGGACATGATTCACCAAACGGGTATCGACGGTGTTACTGTCGCGCGAGGTGCGATCGGTAACCCGTGGATATTTCGCCAAGCGAAGGCTTTGGCAGATGGTGATCCTTTGCCGCCCCCTCCTTCCATCCATGAACAGCGAGATGTCTTGACCGAACACTGGGAATTGGCCGAATCCCTTTATGGAGAGCGAACTGCACCCTGGCTCCGAAAATTTGGAATGAAGTACGCAGCGAGCCACCCAGACTACATCGCCGTGCGAACGGCGTTCACGAAAGTCAAGGATCGATTGGGTTGGTTCGATGTCCTGTCGCGATACTATTCCGAAGACCGCGCAGGGGTCTTTCCATCTCCCGAAATCCATCGCGTCCAAGGATCCACTTGCGCCGACATCCCTTCCGATTGAACGTCGCTCCGAAAAAGCTGCCGACATTCGATCATGAGGTCGATTCGATGGAAAATATTGCGGGGGCCATTCGTTGATCAACACCATCACGATATGAAAACGAATGGTTCATGCGAAGGTTCCATTGCCTGACCATCAAGCTCACACTCAACAATTCGCTTCTTTCAACTGGCTGAGCAGACCTCTACGCACGATCTTGGCATGGCGTTCCAATCTCATGGAGCAAATCCAGCGTATAGATGCCCGAACCGTGCCCATCCGAGAAGCCGATGTTGTAGGCGTAGTTGCCGACGGGACGCATGTTCTTGATGCGAAGCGGCACGAGTTCCTCTGCCTTGAGGATAGGCAGCAACTGCTTTGATTGTGATGCGGCCAGTCGCTTCTCGCGACATGTAGCACATGGACATCGATCGCGAAGCTCTCGGAGACGGACTCGACGTTCTCCAGTCAGACTCCATTCGATCACCAACCATTCATCGTTTTCAATCCGAATAGCGATTGGAACTTCGTTCTCGGTCATTGTCTTTGCCAAACCAAGGCCCCACAGATTCCCGTATTTCCATTAAAACTCAAAGCACTTGAACTACCACGTGAGACGTGCATCCGTATCCATGAGTCGATCGTGTGGGCGGACTTCGCTTCCGGTACACTTGGACAACGAATCACCCAACTTAGAGCGCCAATCTTCAGCAGCTTGTTGTAGCCTCGAAGCAATCTCCGGATGCTGTTCATAGACATTGGTCGTCTCTCCAACATCATTTTCCAGATCGTAGAGGCTCAGTTCAGCTTGTACCTGCCGATACGGAACCGGTCGCCCATCTTTTCCTGCCTCCGATCCTTGCAAGGTACGATACTGATGAGGAAAGACCAATTTCCAGCGTCGATCGCGGATCGCTTGTAGCTGGCCATCGGCGAAGTAGTACGGATACGATTCGTGAGGGGATTGCGCATCCGCGTCATTTAGCAATGCCGTGATGTCCTTTCCATCAATGGGATGATCCGGCAACTTTGCGCCGATCAGCTTAGCCACAGTAGGAAGCAAATCGATCGTTGAAGCCAGCTCTGCACAACGGGTATCGGCCGGTATGAATCCTGGCATCCTCATCACGGTTGGAACGCGGACGCCGCCTTCCCATGCCGTTCCTTTTCCTTCTCGCAATGGTCCTGCCGACCCTGCATGATCGCCATAGCTTAGCCACGGGCCATTGTCGCTGGTAAAAATCACCAGGGTTCGTTCATCTACTCCGACCTCTTCGAGAGCATCGAGGATCATGCCAACCGAAGCATCGACTTCCATGACGACATCGGCATACAATCCAAGCGAGCTTTTTCCTTCGAAATTAGGCGAGGCAAAAATGGGGACATGCACCATGGTATGCGCGAGGTAGAGAAAAAACGGCTGATCTCGATGACGACGAATGAAATCCACGGATGCTTCGCTGTAAAGCTTGGTCAACTCCGATTGCTTCTCTGCTGTGACGTTCGCGTCTACGACCTGATCCTGCTGAAGGAGGGGCAGGGGTGGGTATCGCTTTCGGCGCTCTGTTTCGGACAAGCCAGCTAGCGTAGGATGCTGGGGCCACATGTCATTGGAATAAGGCAGACCGAAGTACTCGTCAAAGCCATGTCGCACCGGAAGAAATCTTGGCTGGTGCCCCAAATGCCATTTGCCGAAACACGCGGTTGCATACTCCCGGCTCTTGCAGATTTCGGCCAAGGTAACCTCTGATGCAGCTATTCCATGGACCGCGTCCGGGCCCAGAGCTCCTCGAATCGACACGCGTTCTGGAATGCATCCAGTTAGTAATCCTGCCCGTGAGGCAGAACAAACGGCACTTGGCACGATGAAGTCCGTGAACACGCGACCTTCTTTTGCCATGCGATCCAAGTTCGGCGTCGCTGAACTGCCACCGAACGGGCCGATATCCGCGTACCCCAGGTCGTCCACAAAGATGACAACGATGTTGGGGAGTGAGCTAGCTACCGTCGCTGCTCTTTCACGAGATTCAGCTCGACTCACACCGCAGCAAGCAGCGAGGATTAAAAAAACGCGCAGAGGGAATGAGTGTGACATTTGTTTGCCTCGATCGAGCCATCAATTGGAGTTGGAGCCAATAACGTTGCATCGCCAATTTTCAAGGATACATTCGAACGGCATCAACATAGTGAACTACTTGGGGTGAAGGAATTCTGTCAAGAACCTCCCCAATTACCAAATCGCGTCCTGTTGAATTGCTATTTGTTCAAGACTTCTCGCTCAACCCATTTCGTATCCACGGTGCCAGAAGCGAATTCCGGACGCCGAAGAACCAGATCATGGAAGGAGATGGTAGTTCGGATTCCGCTAATTCGAAGTTCCGCAAGAGCGCGAAGCATGCAAGCAATGGCTTCTTCTCGAGTAGGCTGATGAACGATCAATTTTCCAATCATCGAGTCGTAGTAAGGAGGCACGGTGTAACCAGAGTGGGCGTGAGAGTCCCATCGAACACCTAGTCCTCCTGGAGCGAATAGGCTCTGAATCTTTCCGGGACAGGGTTGAAAGTTTTTTTCGGGATCTTCCGCGTTAATCCGACATTCGATTGCCGCGCCGCGCGGTCGAATGTCGCTTTGCGAAAATGGCAAAGGTTGTTTTGCAGCTACCCGAATTTGATTCTTGATCAAATCAACGCCAGTTACAAGTTCGGAAACGGGGTGTTCGACTTGGATGCGGGCATTGACCTCAATGAAGTAGAAGCGATTCTGTTGATCGACGATAAACTCGACGGTGGCAGCGTTTTGGTAATTGGCCTGTCGAACCATGCGGGCTGCAGCTTCACAGATGGCTTGACGACTTTCATCAGGCAATCGTGGTGAGGGGCTTTCCTCGATCAACTTTTGATGCCTTCGCTGGACGGAGCAGTCGCGCTCATGCAAGTGCACGACGTTCCCGAAGTGGTCTGCGATGACTTGGACTTCGACGTGTCGCGGACGATCGACGTATCGTTCCAGATAGACTCCCGGATTGCCGAAGGCAGCTTGCGCCTCCGTCCGAGCTTGGGAAAGCGAGGGGAGGAGCAATGATTCTTCGGACGCAATGCGCATTCCCTTGCCACCGCCCCCCGCAGTGGCCTTGATTAGCACCGGATAGCCAATTTCATTTGCAATTCGAATAGCTTCAGCGTCGGATTCGATCAACCCTTGACTCCCAGGAACGCAAGGTACGTTGGCTGCGACCGCCATGGCTCGCGCTTGATTCTTATCACCAAGTTTCTGCATTGCATCCGGGCTGGGACCAATAAACTCGAAGCCACTGCTTCGGCAGACCTCGTTGAAGTGAGCATTTTCTGCAAGGAATCCATAGCCAGGGTGAATGGCTTCGGCACCCGATACCTCTGCCGCCGCAATGATTTGATCGATGCGGAGGTAACTATCCATCGACTTTGGGCCGCCAATGCAGATGGCCTGATCGGCAAGTTCTAGATACGACGATCCACGATCGGCCTCACTGAATACAGCGACACTTTCGATGCCGAGTTCACGGCAAGCTCGAATAACGCGCAGAGCGATTTCACCGCGATTGGCAATCAGGATACGGTTGAACATACAATTTCGATGGTCACGAATTCACAGATGAAATGGTCAAGTCTTCCCAGTTAGTGACGAGAGTTTTCAGATGGCCTTCGATCAACCGCGAGTGTCCACCTTGAATAGCGGTTTGCCAAAATCGACTGCCTCCTCATTCTCTACTAAGACCGCTACGATTTTCCCACGAACTTCAGCCGGAATCTCATTGAAGACCTTCATGGCTTCAATCATGCATACGATCGTATCAGGCTGAACAGAGGATCCGACGCTCGCGTAGTCTTTGGAATTGGGATTTGGCTTGCTGTAGAAGGTACCGACCATCGGCGACTTGATGTAAGCGATGTGTGGACCGTCGTCGTCAGCAGCCGGTTGCGAACTGGCACTTGACGTTGTCGCCATCGACGCCGAGTTGTTCACTGATGAGGGAGAAGGAATCGGCATGGAAGGTATGGGCATGGCTACGGGCATCGCGGCCGTCCCCCTCGTCAATTTGATTCGTTGCTCATCTTGCTGAAGGTCGACCTCATTGAGGTCGTGTTCCTTCATTAATTCGACCAAGCGACGAATGCGTTCGAGGTCAAAAATATCGGGACTCGATTTTTTCGGATCAGCCATACCTGTGATTACCTTCTATCTGGATCTTCGATCAAGTGGGTTTGTTCAGCCGGAAATGGAATGGAAACATGAATTGACTCGAGGGTGGGATTCTCTGTCTTGAATTTAGGGGAGCATGTGGTGCATGGAAGGCAAATCTCGCGGCAGCGTTGAAAGCCGTTCGCATCCGTCATCAGTAATCCAATAGTCGTCTTCGATTCGAATTCCTCCCCAATCTGGAAAATAGACTCCCGGTTCGATCGTCACGACCATGCCCGGAGCCAGAAGTCGATCATTCCCTTTCGATAGACGTACCGATTCGTGAATTTCTAGTCCAAACCCATGGCCGAGCCCGTGTGTGAACCTTTTTCCCAACCCAGCGTCATCGAGCACGGTTCGAGCTGCTCGATCGATATCCGACATTTTTGCGCCAGGACGAAGCAGTTGCGAAGCAACCTCATGCGCCTTGAGAACATCATTGTAAATTCGCTCAAACTTCGCGGGAAGCCTACTGGTCACGAGCACTCGCGTGAGATCACTCAAATAAAGCCCTTCATTCGCACCCCAATCGATCAACACGAACGGATATTCCTTCAGTTGATGTTGCTGCGGATGGCCGTGCGGCAATGCTGACCGAGGTCCAACTCCTACAATTGCCGGAAATGCCAGTCCACGTCCACCGAGTTTGCGGATCATGAATTCGAGATCGCGGGCGATCTCGGACTCGGTTGATTCGGCAGTCAATCCCTCCTTGACTGCACAAAAAGCACGTTCTGCGATCCGCACGGCCCGACGTATTTGGTGAATTTCCCAGTCGTCCTTGATCTCCCGAAGTTGCTCGACCAATCCTTGACTCATTCCCAACTCCGTTCCCGTCAGTTGGGATTTCAGCGATTCGAATTGTCCGAGCGTTAGGGAATCGCTTTCAACGAGTATGGAACTCAGCCGAAATTGTTTGATGATCTCTCCAGCGGCATTGAGAGTCGACTCCGCCTGGCGCCGAATGAAGACATTCGTTCCAGGACACTCCTCTTCGATCTGCTGCTCATAGCGTGCATCGCTGACGAGCGTGCCGCTATTTCGCATCAAGATAAAAAGGCTATCGCCGCCCGTGAAACCTGTCAGGTAAGTGATGTTTGCCGGCGAGCTCACTAGTAAGGCGGAAGACTCCGCCCTTCGAAGCAGCTTGCGGAGTTGACTCTGCCTGTGCTCGTAGTCCGGCTTTCTCATGAATATTTAACAATCTCTGGGAATGGAAAAAAGTAGCATTGGCGGGTGGAGGCAGGTGCGGCGGATTTTCGCGTTAGAATCCGTTTCGGTACTGCAGTGGGGCCCCTGCCAGAAACTAGAAGCGGACATTTTCGCCTTGAATCGCCCCCAATGCAATCGGGATTTTGGTCTTTTAAGAATGGACGATTCGTGTATGATAATTACACGAGACGCTCAGGAAGAGGACCGCGCGAGTTCACGGCGGCTGGATCAGATTGTCTCGAACCGACAGCCGCCCTTCTCAACAGCTTGTTGGTTCGTTGGCAAAGGCAGGCGATTGCACCGCATGTCTTCGTTTGTTCCTCGCTCATTCGGTTCATCGACCCTTGCGCCAGGACTGGAACATTTGATTTCAAGTCGCATGGCAGCGATTTCGATTGTGACATTTCATAAGAACGTTCTAAATTTTTTGTGATCCCACTCAAGGTTGGGGTAACCCATGGACCTCCGTACATTTCGAAACATTGGTATCAGCGCTCACATCGATTCTGGGAAGACGACCCTCAGCGAACGCATTCTTTTCTATGCGGGACGCATTCACAAGATCGAAGAAGTCAAGGGAGATGGCGATGGTGCCACCATGGATTACATGGACCTCGAAAGAGAGCGAGGTATCACGATCACCAGTGCCGCAACTCAGGTCCATTGGAATGGACATACGATTAATCTCATTGACACACCAGGCCACGTCGATTTCACCATTGAAGTCGAACGATCCTTGCGTGTTCTCGATGGCGCGGTATTGGTGCTCTGCTCTGTCGGAGGTGTTCAAAGTCAATCGTTGACTGTCGATCGTCAAATGCGTCGGTACGGAGTCCCCCGGTTGGCCTTCATCAACAAGATGGATCGAATTGGGGCGGATGCATTTCGCGTGACTCAGCAAGTTCGTGAGAAGCTGAACACCGATGCGATCATGATGCAGATTCCCATCGGTGCGGGCGAGACCTTCGAGGGCGTCATCGACCTGATAACCATGAAGGCCTATTATTTCGATGGCCGCGATGGGGAGAATGTTCGCGAAGAGGATATTCCTTCGAAGCTACTGGAAGAAGCTCAGCACGCTCGTTCACAGATGCTCGAGTCGCTCGCGATGTACTCCGATGAACTCATGGAGTTGCTGCTTTCTGAAGAGACGGTTCCGAATGAGTTAATTCACAGCGTTTGTCGTGCTGCCTGCCAATCTCAGGAAATCACTCCCGTTTTTCTGGGCTCGGCCTACAAGAACAAAGGTGTACAACTCCTTCTCGATTCAGTAACGCGATATCTACCAAGTCCGCTCGACCGAGAAATTAGCGCGAAGGTCGTGGGTGATGAAACCCAACGATTTGCGTTGAAGCCAGATTCGAGCCTCCCGCTCGTTGCGATGGCATTCAAAATCGTGGAAGATCCGTTCGGACAATTGACTTTTATGCGGATTTACCAAGGCAAAATCTCGAAAGGGGAGATGTATTACAACCAAAGAACCGGACGCAAAGATCGTTTCAGTCGCATTGTTCGGATGCATGCCGACAAGCGCGAGGAGATCGACTTCGCTGAAGCAGGTGACATTGTAGCGATCATGGGCGTCGATTGTGCGAGTGGTGACACCTACTCCAACGACCGGGATTACTGCACGCTCGAAAGCATGTTTGTTCCGGAACCGGTCATCAAGGTTGCCGTGGTTCCTGCCAGTCGGGCTGACGCAGATAAGATGAACAAAGCGCTTCAGCGATTCCGCAAAGAAGACCCAACCTTCCAAGTTTATGTTGATGAAGAAACCAGTGAAACCATCATCTGCGGTATGGGTGAACTTCATTTGGATATCTATGTAGAGCGAATGCGTCGCGAATACAAAGTTGAAGTACAGGTCGGTGCCCCGAAGGTCAGCTACCGAGAAATGCCCGGCGAAAAGGTTGAATTCAACTACAAGCACAAAAAGCAAACCGGTGGCGCCGGTCAGTACGCTCATATCGTCGGAGCTCTCGCCCCCATCACCGATGGAAGCGCGGACTTCATTTTCGAGGAGCATATTGTGGGAGGGCGGATTCCCAAACAGTACGTCCCGCCCGTGGAGAAAGGCTTCCGCGATTCATTGAAACGCGGTCCATTGGCTGACTATCCTGTGGTAGGTGTACGAATCGATCTCAATGACGGTAGTTACCATGACGTCGATTCCAGCGAACGAGCGTTCTACATCTGCGCCTGTGATTGCTTCCGCGAAACCATGCGAAACTCGAAACCGATGCTCCTCGAACCGATCATGAAGTGCGATATCGAATGTCCGGAGCCCTATCAAGGAGATGTCGTTGGAGACATTACCAGCCGTCGAGGCATCATTTCTTCGACGGACATTCGCGATGGCATCTCTTACATAACCGCTGAAGTTCCGCTCAGCGAAACCTTCGGTTATGCGACCGATCTACGAAGTATGACCAAGGGGCAAGGCACGTTTGCCATGGAACTCGCGACTTACCGTTCTGTTCCTCGTAACTTGCAAGACGATATTATCGCCGAGCGAAAGAAGCAGCAGAAAGAGCTTGCCGGAGCCAACTGACCGTTGAAGGAGCATTCGATTTTTCGTGCTCCTTCCTGGTCCAGATGTATGCCGCACAAAGTAGGGACAGCAAGACACTGACGGTCAACCAAAGGCTCGAATAGTCAACGCCCTCGCTCGTCCTCGAAAATGCCCAGCGCATCGTGGTTGGAAGGTTGGATTCTTCCGCAATCCATTGCGGCAAGAAAGTTGAAAGCGTATTGTGCGTCACATGGAACGCCAACCCGCAGAAGACGCCGCCGGTCTTCCAAGCGATCATCCCCAAGACGATGCCCATCATCGAGGCGGCAATCGATTGCTGAAGCATCCCATGTGAAAATCCGAAGAACAGGGCTGAGATTAGTATTGCACGCAGAACGTTGTTCTTTTGCTTCAGTCCATTGAAGATAAACCCGCGAAAAGTTAGCTCCTCGCAAATCGCCGGAATGATCGCCATCACGATCCAAACCGAATGCCAAGGAGCAGCGGAAATCACGCCTTGTAGCTGCTCCAATACGGCTTGAGTCTCAGACCCCATCGAGTACTCGCGGTTCAAAAACCACACGATCCGTGAATACAGCGGATGCAAACAAACAGCGAAAAGCACGCATACTGACAGGTCCAGGAATCGCGGCACGCGCAATCCCATCGATGGCCGAAGCGAACGCGTCAACACAGTCGCCATCAGCAGACTCGGTCCAAGCACCAGCGCGATTTGCGTCCGAAGTGATGAACGCGCGATGCTGTCCCAGTTCAAGACCGTGTCACTGGAAACGAGTCGGCCAAAGAATAGAGCGACTAAGATCACCAATCCACACAGTATCGCTTCCGCCGGCGACGCGACGGACGCACGATCGCGCCACAGATGACGCAACCAACTCGATATTCCAAACCTCTCGTTTTCGCGGAAAAGGACGGATTCGCTTTCAAATTGCTTCTCTGCCCACTTTGCTGCCAATATGCAGCAACTAGCCGTCACGATCACTACGAACGGAGCATGTATCCATGCTTCATGATACTGCCCCTCGATGAAAGACCTAGCGAGCATCACCGCGCCGGTGATCGGCAAAACGCAGGTGCCGACGCTGAGCGTCAT
This sequence comes from Pirellula sp., assembly GCA_037440405.1. Taxonomy (GTDB): domain Bacteria; phylum Planctomycetota; class Planctomycetia; order Pirellulales; family Pirellulaceae; genus JANMGV01. Next base: position 35,052 of record JBBIUE010000002.1, read on the forward strand.
CCCGGGCAGCATGGGCAATAATACCAAGGGCATGCATACCAGCAGCATGGGCATGAGATAGTATTGCCCTTCCTTGCTGCTCCTTGCCAGTGCCGCGATGGCCAGCGCCAAAGCGCTGAATAGTGCCGACATCGGCAACAGGATAACGATCAGCCACCCCAACGAACTGATCGGTAATGGCCCGAGCGAATCAAGTCCCTCTGCGATACCGAGTCGACCGAACTGTCGCATCAGTACGGACGCGGTGACTTGCATGCTTGTCAGATTCAATAACGCTGTGCAAATGCTGAAGCAATACACCGTCAGCAATTTTCCCCAAACGATCTCGCGCCGGTTGGCGGGACTGGAAAGCAATGTCTCGAGGGTGCCACGCTCCTTTTCTCCAGCGCACAAATCGATGGCGGGGTAGAAAGCACCTGTCAGTGCCCAAATCAACATCACAAATGGTAGAATCTTTGACCAAAGCAAAGCACTGCGAGTATCTGGTGGTGCAATGTCCGAGGTCGCTACCGAGATCGGATCGGCAAGACGAGGATCGAGATCGTGCGTTCGTAACTGTTCCTTCAGCCATCGTTGTTGCCAGTGAGCGAGCATCGTGCGAAAGCGACGTTCCGCAAGCAACGATCGTTCGCTGGCTCGATTCCCAAGGATATACAGCGATGGTATTCCGTCTACGTTGGAGATCGTCGCTTCCAGTTCCTCGCCATTGGCAGTGATATTCTGGTCGCGATTGCCGCTGGGCTGGATTTTGCCTCCTTTTGGAATGAAAACCCAAAGATCATATTGTCCACTGGCAAGCTCGATTCGAGCTTGAGTGCGCATCTTTGCGGTCAGCTCGTCACCAACCGATTGACTGATGAATTCGACCCCGCGAGAAACGGAGTCCGGAGAATCAGCAACGGAATTCGATACCGACTCGAATAATCGAGGATGCTCTGGCCAGTGCTCCTTTCCAGCAACACAAATTCTGACCTCTTGAACTCGAGTGAACTGTGTCATCTGAAGCAGGACCATACCCAGCAACGGATAAAGCACCAACGGAAGGACAACAATGGTAAAGAGGGTTCGGCGATCGCGCAATTGATCGCGCATCTCTCGGTGGAAGATGATCTTGATCTGATCCCAGTTCATTCTGATGCTACTCCGTGCATCTGATTGTGATTCGCCAGCAGATCATGAAAGAGATCTTCCAAGTCATCCTGGCCGTATCGATCCGACAATTCCTGAATCGTCCCTTCAGCAAGAATTTGGCCTCGGTGCATGATGGCGACTCGATCGCAAAGCCGTTCGACCTCACGCATGATATGGGTTGAGAATATGATGCACTTGCCGTCCGTCCGAAGTCGCGCGATGATGTCGAGCAGGGCTCGAGCGACCAACACATCGAGGCCAACGCTCGCTTCATCGAAGATCAATACTGGTGGATCGTGAACCAAGGCCCGAGCGATCGACACTTTCTGCTTCATTCCCGTCGACATCTTGGCGCAAGGAACGTTTCGAATGTCCTGCATGCGCAGATCATCGAAGAGCTTGTTCATGCGATCGTCCAATTGTTTTCGAGGAATTCCATACAAGCGACCAAAGTACTCCACCATCTCCCATCCCGTCAGCCGATCGTAGATGGCCGTATTGTTGGAGACGAATCCTATGCTCTTGCGAACCTCCGACGCGTTTTGAACTACATCGAATCCGTTGACTCGTACCCATCCGCACGTGGGCTTCAATATCGTGCTGAGTATTCGTAAGGCGGTCGTCTTGCCTGCACCATTAGGCCCGAGCAGGCCATAGATTTCACCCGCATTCGCTCGAAAGCTAACCCCATCCAAGGCAACGAAGCATCCCCGATCCAGATCCGGATACGATTTCGTTAACTCTTGAACTTCGATCATGCGTTCTCCTCTCTCGCGATTCCAACACTTCAGCAACATAGCTCATAATTGCCAAAGGAACTGGGACGGAGAAAGCTGGAACATCGAGAAATGTCAGCTGCGAGAAATACCGCAAAGCGTATTTCGATCAATCTCTAACGATTGTGCCGACTGTGGCGACGAATGCAAAAAAGACACGAGCGACAAAAGTCAGTTTGCCTTTAACATGGGGCAGTAGCAATTACACAAAATGAGAGTTTCGAACTGGAATCGTCCCTTGCTGACGCTGCGGGTTACTTTTGTCGCTCGTCTTAAAAAAACAGTCAACCGCTATTGCGACCTCGTTCTATTATCAGACTCAAAGACAACGACGATACACGGCAGAAAAAGATGGCTTGTTTTCCTGGTACATCACTGCCGTCGAATGAATAGACTCCTGGCACGACTGGTCAAGCACATTGCCAACATAATGCCTCATCGAATGAGTCGCGATATTAGTCAACGGCTCATGGGTAGAGAGGTGCGGTAATTTCTTTGAGCTGATCAGCCGGAATTTTGATGACTTTGCGATCATACGTCATCAGGCCGTTCACTTCGTTTTCGACATCGGTCGTCTGCGTATAGACTCCCGCTGCGATACCCTGCGACTTCAGTTCAACGAGCTTGCGAATGGATTCGACGAAACGATTGCGATATTCCGTTTCGGTCTTTGGCAAATCTCCATAACCCCAGTTCCGCGATGACGCGTCCCAAAGATGTCCTTGAATCGGAAAACCGTGGCCGCCGAATTCGCCGACGACCTGGATGAAGTTACCAAAACGCTCATCGTCGAATGGAAAGCTGGGATGGGGATATTCGTGCCAATCAGCAATGTCCCCAATCGGCCAGAAATTGCCGCCGCTAGCGATGTTGATCAGCCGTGTCGGATCACGTTTGATCGCCCACGCTCCGACTTCTAAAGTACGATGTTGCCCCCAGGCTTCATTGAACGGCGTCCATACAACGATGCTTGGAAAGAACTCCAAATTCTTGATCATTTCCTCGAACTCGACCATGTACTGCTGATGCTCATCGTCGGTCCATTCGGCATCGCGGGGATTGGGTCGAAAGCGAGTCCAGGGAGGTGTCTTGTTGGCGCTGACCTGATCTTGCCAAACCATCATCCCCAGTCGATCACAGTGGTAGTAGTAACGAAGTGGCTCGATTTTGATGTGCTTTCGAATCATGTTAAAGCCGGCGGCTTTCAACCATTCAATTTCCCACTGAATGGCTTCGTCGCTGGGGGGGGTGAGCAAACCATCGGGCCACCAGGCTTGATCAAGTGGTCCCCAGTGGAAGATTTCCTTGCCGTTCAGCGTGAAACGCCACTTTCCGTTGGCGTCCTTCGCTTTGCCCACCTCTCGCAGGGCAGCATAAGAGCGAACGTGGTCGACGATTTGTTGTTTCGCGTCCAATAACGATACGTTCAAATCGTACAAATGGGGCTGAGCAGGCGACCAATGTTTTGCATTCGCAATCACGAGGCTGCACTTACCTGCGGGAACATCCTTCGATGCCACCGTGGTCCCACCATCCAAGACTTCGACGCGCAACGTCATGTCAGTGGATACCTCGCCTCGAAACTCTGGAATAAGTGTCAATTCGTTCCTCTCGATACTCACCGTCGTTTTGAGGCGGTTCAATGAAATGGAAGGGACCTCTTCGAGCCAGACCGTTTGCCAAATACCCGACACACGCGTGTACCAGATGCCTTCAGGTTCGAGCGTTTGCTTGCCTCGCAGTTGAATTTCTGCCGTCGGGTCAATCACTTTAACGATCAAGTCATTCGGCCCCTTTCGGACATGATCCGTAACGTCGATATTGAATGGACAGTTGCCCCCTGTGTGGCCCCCGACGTGTTCGCCATTGACCCAAATTTCACATTGATAGTCTACGGCACCGAAATGCAGCAGCAGTTTGCCCTTTGGCTCGGCTGCTACTTCGAAAGTCCGGTGGTACCATAACGATTCATTGGGATTCAGGAGGCGATTCACTCCAGACAATTTGGATTCGATGCAGAATGGGACGAGAATCTTTCCGGCCCATTCAGCTGATAAGCGGTCAATGGTTTGGTCCTTCGATGCGATTTGATAGTTCCAATAGCCGTTCAAGTTCACCCAATTCTCGCGAACCAGATTAGGCCTCGGATACTCTCGCCAGGCATTATCGGCAGTCACTTGTTCTCCCCATGTCGTCATCAGGTCCGATTGGAACGGAATGGTTGGCAGCGGAGGACGAGGAAGCTGGGGAACCGAGTCTGCATTCACCACATGCACATCGATGAATTGGCCGCCACCTGTTTGGTGGCAATGGACGGCGAGGAGATTCTTGCCGTTCTTTAGAAACGACCGAGCATCGGCGCTCAGCGGAACGACTTGATAGTTGGTGACATATCCGCGGAATCGAGCCACTTCGTGACCGTTGATATACACCTCCGCATCTTCGTCGTGGTAGATCAGAAGAGCGGGATTCTCGAGCTCCGAATCCAATTCAACGGATTTCCGCATCCAAATATCACTGGTTCGCCATTCCGTGAAGATGCGAGCATTCGGTGTGCCACGAGTACCAAAGCCACCGACGCCTTCCTGCCAGCCGGTGCTGTCATAATCCGTGTGCATCCAGTTCTCAGCAGGACTCTCCAGCGAGAATTGCCAAGGCGTCGCAATGTTGTCCTCGCCCGCATAAGCCGACGGTTGCCATGTGAATGATCCAGCTACGAACAGTAGAGACATGACGATGGTAAATGAATTCATCAGCATTGTTTCGAGAATCTCCGAGGTATTTTTCTTGGATGAGTTTCGGGGCGGGATAGTAACTACGTTGGAAATGTGGTCCAATCAGTTCAGCTACGAATGAATCATTGTAGCTACTCGAGCACCAGTAGCCCACGGCTGAACGTGATTACGCCGAAGTGCGGCCGAATGCACCGCGATTCAACACTTTTCCCCACGATTTACTTTTCGGAGCAATGTCATGACGAAGTTATCTGTTTGGATGTTCGCCATCAATTTCTGTTTGCAAGTTGGATTGCTTTATTCGCAAGATCCATTTGGCCAGCGGCCTCCGGAATTCAATTCTGCTGAAATTGCCGCCGATGGCCGAGTTACGTTTCGCATCCATGCACCAAACGCTAAATCAGTTCGTTTATCGGGAAGCGATTTCCCTGGTGTTCCCCAGCAGGGTATCGAGTTCACCAAGGCGGAAGAGTCTGGCGTCTGGGAATGCGTTACGCCGCAGCTTCCTGGAGGAGCCTATCGGTACCGTTTCAACGTCGACGGAGTCGCTGTGGTGGATCCGAAGAGCGGTTCCACAAGCGAGTCGAATGGCAACACTTGGAGTCTCCTCACCGTACCTGGCTCAGCGTATTCGGATCTACGTGATGTGCCGCACGGAGCCGTTGCGAGGATCGATTACCACTCGGCGTCACTCAATCGATTCCGCCGTCTCCATGTCTACACGCCTTCCGGCTATGAATCTGGAAAGGAGAAATATCCTGTCCTCTATTTGCTTCACGGCGCCTTTGATTGCGACAACTCCTGGAGCACGGTTGGGCAAGCGAATCAAATCTTGGATAACCTGATTGCGGAAGGAAGAGCCAAGCCCATGATCGTTGTGATGCCCGCTGGCCATACAGGGACGTTTGCCTTTGGTCCGAGCAACAATTTTCAACAACAAATGACAGAGTTCGTCAAGGATTTTCAGGAATCCGTCCGACCATTGATCGAATCGCGCTATCGTACGATCGAAGACGCTAGCCATCGCGCTATCGCGGGCTTATCCATGGGCGGAGCGCAAACGATTGATATCGCGCTCTCGCATCTCGATCACTATGGCTACGTTGGCGTCTTCAGCTCAGGCGTTTTCGGCATCGACCGAGGGGGGCCGGAAGGAGACGCTCAGAGAGCTTGGGAGAATCGCTTTTCCAATGCGCTCGACGACCCTGAGCTCAAGAAGGGATTGAAGCTAATTTGGTTTGCTACCGGTCGAGACGACTTTCTCATCGGAACAACCCGAGCGTCCGTGGACGCCTTCAAGTCCCATGGATTTCAAGTCACCTTCCATGAAACGGATGGTGGCCATACCTGGAACAAGTGGCGTGACTATCTCCACGAATTTGCTCCTCTTTTGTTTCAGTAGTGGAATCTCGCCTAACTTCTTTGGCCATGGGTCTTTCGCTCGTTTCGAGGTACATGGCTTTTGCGGCCTTCGGTTGCGCCATGGCTCAGTGAAATTGAAGGAAGATCTGGATTTCATCCAGATGCGAAGCTCATTGGATGCCATCCCTCGCGGATTCGAAGCCACACCTGTCATGGACGGAATAGTGGCGATGCCGGAGTCCGCAGTAACTGGGAAAGAGGCGAGGGGAGAGGACCACGGTGTTCGGTGGAGCCAGTAATCGTTTGTTGGGATGTTCAGAGGTAATCCTTAGGACTGTAGCCCAATTCGTTTGAGCGAGGTCAATAAGGATCGCCAGTTTTTGCCAGCGCAAATCGACTCAAGCATTGGCATGCCGTTGCTTTAAGAACTTCATCTTCTGAACGAGACCATTGTTCGATGATCGGTATTGCGTCATGCAAACGCTGGTTGGTGGCGATGATCATGGCATTCCGGATCATGCCTCGATACCTGGGTCGCCAAAGGGGAGTCGAGCGGAACTCCAATCGAAACTGGTCCGGAGTCATTCTGAGCATCCTCAGAACATCGATCGACGGCATCTGCGAGGAAGAAACCAACTCCTCATCGCTTGTTGCTTCTGGACGGCGATTCCAGGGACACACCTGCTGGCAGATATCGCATCCAAAAATCCAGTCGCCCATCTGCTGATGGAGCTCCAGTGCAATCTCACTTCGATGCTCAATCGTCAGATAACTAATGCACCTGCGAGCGTCCAAAACGTAGGGCTGAACGAAGGCCTGCGTTGGACATGCTTCCAAGCAAGCCGTGCAAGTGCCGCAATGATTGGTCTCGAAAGGCAAGTCTGGGGTGAGCCGATGGTCAATCAATATTGCGGCCAAGAAAAAGTAGCTGCCCAGACTGCGATTCAAGAGCAGCGTGTTCTTGCCGATCCAACCAAGTCCAGCTTTTCGGGCGAAATCTCTTTCGAGTAACGGTGCGGTGTCGACGACGCCTCGACATCGAACACCGGAGAACTCCCGTTCGATCGATTGAATGATCTGATTCAATCTCCGCCAGATGACCTCATGATAATCCTCTGGCCCAGTGGCATAGGACGCGATGCGTCCTATGCCAGGCCGTGACGACTCTGGCTCCTCTGTTTTTTTGTAGCTGATGGCGAGAAGAATCAAAGACTGAGCATCCGGCAGAATGCTTTGTGGATGTTGGTAAGCGCTGCGACGCTGCGACAAGTAATTCATCTCTCCGGCATAGCCCATTTCGATCCATTGGAGAAAGCGTTCGAATGACTCCGCGTCGTCCGCATCCGTTACTCCGGCGATTTGGAACCCGTGATCGCTTGCGAGAACGATGATTCTTGCTTTCAAACTCGCCGCAAAGTCTTGCATTTGGATTCGGTTTAATTAACTTGAAAAAAAGAGGCGGTTTGGAGCCACGTCGACTTCGAACAACGACCAGACCATCCGAACATCGTTTTTGCTCCCAAGCTTTCGAGTTCACGATGGGCGATCTTCGTAGCGCTGTTCTATCCGATGCCCAGGTGACGCAACTCGTTGACCAACAGGGGGTTTCAAGATGCTGTACCTTCGATTGAAGTTCATGCTCGCAACAGTCGTTGTGGTCGCGTTTGCCTCCAATCGGAGTCAAGCACAGTTTCCGTATCCTTACGGCTGGCAAGGGCTCGGGATGTTACCTCCAGCAGGAAATTTTTACGGCTTCAACATCAATGTTCCTACGCCCCCGTATTTTGCGCTACACCCTCCTGTATTTTACAGCTATCGGGTAGCCCGTCCTTACGGTATCAGCCCCTACGCAGCTTGGCCAACTACGGAAAATGACCTGTGGAAAGCGCGAAGTCCGAGGAAGCCGGTGGCCATTCTCAATCCGCATGTTCCTTCCGTTCCGGCCGAATCGATTCCTACACCTGAAGAAATGACATCCTCGGAACCTCCACGACCACTAACGGTCTACAACCCGTTCGTCGTGAACGAACGCAACGTCGCAAATCAGCCGATCACGGACCACATCGATCGGTGAGCCAAGGGGCTACGTGGGGCGTTTTCTCTTTTTGCTCTTCAATGGATCGCGACGTTGTCGGCGTTGGGGGTCGCGCAAGGTCGTGGGTTCGTCATGATTTTCTGAGGCTTGACCGTTCGGTTTCGGTTTTGCGAGCCACGGAAAGATGTCCGATAGTTTTTCCGGTGGTTTCGGAGCGCGAACCTTTGCAGGTGCGTCAGGCACATACTTCTTGGGGTGCTCTGCGGCAGTACCACCGCCTCCCATCTCGATCGCTAAAGTCGGTCGATTTGCCAAGTGCTTCTTGATCAATCGCCGCTCGACGAGGGACCAGAGACTTGATGTGATAAAGTAGATGCACAATCCAGCAGGAACCTTGAAGAACAACACGCCCATGAATATGGTCATGTACATCATCATTTTCTGAGTCAGTCGCGTCTGCTCGTCCGTGGCCTTCGGCATCAAGACCTTCTGCTGAATGATAAACAGCGTAATGGTCAAAATCGGCAGGATGTTGAAGTACGGTCCGAACCAACCGCTGCCCTTACCCGCAATGAAATCGATCATGTAGTTTCCCCAGTAGTGGAGCATATCTGGACCAGCCAGATTACTGCACCACTGCAGCCCCGGAATCAGAGGTTGTTGCCGAAGTTCAATGTCGATCGATACGGCACGATAAAGGCCGATGAAAATCGGTATCTGGAGAAAAACCGGTAGGCACCCAGAAGCCGGATTGAATTTGTGTTTCTTATAGACTTCTCTCGTTGCAGCAATTTTTCGTTGCGGGTCATCCTTGTAGAGCTCGTTGAGGGCCTTCAATTCCGGCGCAATGTCTTGCATTTTCTGGGCGCTGAGAGCCGCTTTTCGGCTAATGGGAAACATGCAGCCACGCACCAGGATGGTCAACATGATGATGGCAATCCCATAGTTCCGGACAATGCTATAGAAAAGGTGCAAAATCATCAGCAACGGTTTCGCGATGAACCCAAACCAGCCAAATTCGATGCATCCTGACAGACCATGAACTTGCAACACGCTCGGATCTTTCGGTCCGGCAAAAAGCATGTAGCGATGCTTCACCTCTGCCTGGCCCTCGATATTTGCCTTTGCCGTCTCAAACCAAAAACCAACATTACCAGCAAGCGCTTTACCCGAAACGAATTTGGAGGGGTCTGCAACTGGCCGAGTTACACCATACGCCAAGCTCGACAATCCATCAGGTTGCTCTGGATGCGGTATCAAGGCCGAAACGAAATAAGGAGTGTCCACGCCAAGATAGCGAAACGATCGGCGCTCGACCGGGTCACCGCTGCTGAAAAACGATTTCTCGGGAGCATTCGGGTTGCCCGTGGCATACTTAAAAATCGAATTGCGGGTAATCAGCTGATGGCCTCCGACGGAGTCTGAGAAAACGACATCGCGGATTCCCGCCCCATCGAAGAAATACGGACTGATTTTCTGAGCATACCACCACGACTCCAGAGTGAGGCCATGGACCCCCTCTTGCCGGATCGCCACCTGGTGAGCTCGATGATCCAAGTTCCTGATAACAGTCTCCACGTCTAGGCAATAGCCCATCCCAACTGGATCCGTTGCCTTCGACTGTGCTTTCAGCAGCCGATATCGCTTGACCAATTCAATCTTGGCGGCAGTTCCTGATTTCGCTAACCAACCTTCCAAGGGCAAAGTAAATTCAACGCCTGTTCCCTCGGGGACTTCCAACGGTTTGGCAAGCCAGTTTCCATTGAGAGTGACATCCAAATCCTTCAGGTTCGTTTGGGACGGTAGAAGGATTCGACCATCAATAGAACTGATCGTCGTGAGAAGCGACAATCGTTGTTCGTTACCGACCACCTGCTCTTCTGCCAGTTCGTCTGTGATGCGCACGACATCGAGGGGTTTCTCCATCAGTGTGACGGAATAAGTTAATTCGAGCGTGCTGCCGTCGGAAAGTTCTCGACGGACCTTAATCGGCACATTGCGTCCGGGTCGAATCGATCCAAGAATCTTCTCCCATTCGGCAATGGTGGCAACCGGACTATCATTCAATGCGATAATGTGATCGCCGACTTGCAGGCCGACGGGATGAGACTGATTCGGTGGAACAGCTGCGTCGGCCGGGGAGCCTCGAGGGATGGACCTGGCCTTGAGTCCCTTTTCGGTTTCCTCGAATGATAGGTAACCAATCCAGCCACCTCGCGTTCCAAGAGATCGATAACGCAATTTGCCTGGCGACGATTGTTCAACCAATTCGATCCGCTCGATTCCAGCTCCCCGCGAATTCAAAGTGACCAGCAATTTGTAGCCGTCATTCGGATTCATGCTGCCGATGGCTATAATCTCTTGCTTACCTTCGACTGCTTCGGGAAGTGGCTGTTCGGGATCGAATGTAGAGATTCCCTGAGCATCAACAACTTCTTCGACTTTGGGAGGAGCCTTCCTGCGATCCTCATCGACAGGGTTCCGTCGTTGGAATGAACTCCATACCAAGAACAGTCCCATCGTAAGGATGAGCCAAGTCAAAAAAGGATTGGGTGGTTTTCTTTCCACAGAACGCTCTTCGTGGGTTGATGCGAATGGCGCAGTTTCTAGCGACTTCAATAAGGCGATCTATTTTCGGTGAGCACGAAGGAAATGACTAGTCCAAAAAAGGGGACGAAAAGAACGAAACGTGCCCACCGAAGTCCTAGCGCCCCTCGATCAAGCGATCACCAAGGAAGTTCCCCAACTCTTCGATCGCATGAATCTTGTCGACGGTCGTCCTCAAATCGTACTCGACGCGTCGAAACTCAATCCATGGCTCATCCAAGATGACGTAGCAACTGCGCCAATCGCCGTCGCGCGGTTGACCCACCGAGCCGACATTGATCATCGCCTTTTCAGACGATAGCGAGAATCGATAACCGGTATCTTCCGGGCGAATGAACTGCATGTCCGTGGTGAACACTCCAGGTACGTGCGTATGCCCTTGGAAGCAATATCCTTGGATCATCGAGAAAAGCTTTTCAATCTTGCGACGGTTGTAAACATCTTCGGGGAAAACATATTCGTTGATGGGGTTACGTACCGAACCGTGAACGAACGTCAACTTCCCCTCGCGGCGAGTGCGCGGAAGGCGGGAGATAAAGTCGAGTCGGCGAAACGCTGCTTCTGGGTCGTTTCCATTTTCAAGCTGTCGTCGCGTCCAGAAAATGGCCTGTTCCGCGACGTTACTAAAGCCTTCGGGGTCGAACAAAGCGCCTAAATCATGATTGCCAAGGACACAGGCCTGAAGCGTGGAAACCATGTCCACGCACTCGCAAGGATTGGGACCGTAGCCAACGATATCGCCAAGGCAAATGACTTGTCCGCAGTCTTGACGCTGTATGTCCTCGAGAACCGCGCGCAATGCTTCCACGTTTCCGTGGATATCGCTGATGATTGCGCGACGTACCATCCGCTTGTCTCAAGTTAGTTATGTCTAGGGTCAACGTCCGGTGCGAAGTCGGTCGCCGAGCATGTCGTCTAAGTCAGGAATATCATAGATCTTATCGATTGTCTTCTCGAAGTCATAGCCGACACGGCGAAACGTCACCAACTTCTTCTTTTGATCCAGAATAATGTAACAAGCTCGGGAGTCTTCATCGCGAGGTTGCCCGACACTTCCAACATTGATCATGACTTTCTCACCGTCCAACGAAAACTCATGATTGCAATCCGCTGGGGCAATGAACTCCCCGTCCAGCGTAAAGACGCCAGGCATGTGGGTATGTCCCTGAAAGCAGTACTGCGGAACGCGATCAAAAAGCTGCTTCATCTTGGCTCGGTCGTAAATGGTCTCCGGGAACACGTATTCGTTCGTGGGATCGCGTGGCGAGCCATGGACGTATAGAAACTCTCCCTCGGTCTTGGATTTGGGAAGTTCCGACAGAAAATCCCATCGCTGATTGACGACATTGGGTCTTGAGGACGTTAGATCGTCAAGGCGATCTCGAGTCCAGTAAATCGCCCTAAGAGCCACCGGGTTGAAACCGTCAGGGTCGAATAGCGCCGCCTGATCGTGATTCCCTAGAATGGTGAAGCGGCATCGCTTGATCACCAAGTCCAGACACTCGCAGGGATTCGGACCGTAACCCACGACGTCTCCGAGGCAATTGATTTCATCAATCGACTGGCTGGCGATATCGGTCAATACCGCTTGAAATGCCTCAATGTTCGCGTGTATGTCACTGATGAGGGCTTGCCGCACCGATCCAACCTATGCTGAAATGAGAATTCCTCGACAGCGACTGCGGGGAAAAGTCGACTGCCTCATGGTCATTGTAGATATAGCACTTGCTCCTAGACAACCCAGTCCAATTCCGAAACAATCCCCATTTTTGGACGAACGATGCAACGCAGTTTCATTCGCGAGGCGATTTTCATGGCGATGCCGTTGCATGTTTGCGATCCATCTTTGCAGTTGGCAATCGAGTCAAGCGGAACATCTGCCTCGCTTTGTATCGGTATCTTAGGTGAAATCCTCGTGCATCGTTCTTTGCCAAATACGCCTCGCACCGCTGCGAGCCTAGCTCCAGCCATACAATCGCTAATGAAGGAACAATCGTTGGATGCGCAAGCGATGGCGCAACTTGCCGTAACGGTCGGCCCCGGTTCTTTCACCGGCTTGAGAGTCGGCATTGCAACGGTCAAAGCTCTCGCCTTTGCCTGGAACATTCCCGTTGCAGCCATCGACACACTCGACGCAATGGCTGCCTCCGCCATTCCGTTTTGTGAAGCCCAAATCCCCGCAAGTCATACCACAACATTGTGGTCGGCTCTCAACGCCTACCGCGGTGAAGTGTTCTGTTCGCGATGGCTTCGAACGGATGGTCGTTGGCATTGCTCTCAGCCTTCCATCGCGCAAGCAAATGAGATTTGGCAGTCTCAGCTACTGAAAGATGCTGCACTTAGTTTGGTTTGGGTCGCGGGTAGCCGATCGCTGATGGCAAGCGACTTGCAGCACCCCAATATCCGTTTCCTCCCGCACGAGTACGCTCAACCCAGCGTCGAAAGCGTGTTTCAACTGGGCTGGCAGGCCAGGGAAGCCGGAACACTGACAACTTGGGAGCAACTGCAGCCCAAGTACCTGAGAGGCAGCGCGGCGGAGGTCAAATCGAACCATTGCCGATGAGATGACTGAAGGCACTGAATCACCGACCGTGACAGTTTTTTGGCTAGGGCTTTGTCACAGCCTCATCGTCGGGTCAGCCGCTTGGCGCGATCCACGTTTGAGATGGAAAGTGCCAGGGCTAACGCAGGACGGCTCATTTTTTCCAACCCTCATTTCTTGTGCGGACGAAGGACGAGGGCAACTTCATTGATCGAGCGAAAGATTATTAGGGGAAGTGCCTCCGGTTGGCGCTCGAAGGTACCAACGTTGCCCTTCGTTTTCGGAACGAAGGGTTGGTTAGGCGGGCTGCTTCTGGGATCTTTTTCGTACCGAGCGCGTCGCAAGGTAAGCAGACAACTCAGTGTGGTTCCCTGATTTCCGATGCTGTTCGTCTGATAAGTGAAGAGAAGCATCTCGACCATCCAGGTAGACCGAGAACGATGCACCACCAACTCCAGATCGGCATCGCAATAGAGACATTTTCAGCCAACGTCGATTGTCGCCACCAGCGTCTTTAGGAGCTGGTTGTGGTTCGATTCGCCATTGGATGTCGGACCAACTCGGCTGCCCCCGAGCAGTCCGATAATCGCGCACCCAAAGTCCTAACGCCCCCCCTTGTTCCGCCGCTAGCTGCCAGCGTCGAGCTTCGCGATCATCCAGCCGATCGATTTTCGATACCACAGCCGCAATACCCGAACACCGCAACGCCTGATCGATCGACCACATCATGTCCCCACGTTCCTTGGGGTGAATGACGATCATCCGTTCCAATGGAATCCCCAAAGATCGAGCAGCCGGAGGATAAAAGTGCCGATCGGAGTCGACAACCAAAAGGTATTTGCCCCCCTTCATGGCTTGCTTGGCTGTCATGAAAGCTAGGCTGGTGGCACCGCTACCAACCTTCGATTGGAGGAACTCGACCATACTCCCTTTCGCATAACCTCCTTCTGGCAACTTCTCGTCGATGGCTTGGCAACCGCTCGATATCGATCCCACATGCTGATGGCGTCCCGCCGTTTCCATTTGCCGAATCCGTTGAGCCAAACTCTGCGCGATCTTCGTTTGAGGAGACACTCCATCCGCAACCACACCGTCCTCAATACCCACATCAATCGATGATTGTCGAATCCAAGACGCCGTTTTCATCTCATCGTACCCTAGGGAACGGTCCAAAAAATCGATCGCGGCTCGCTCACTCTCGCCGCCCCACCAATAGTGAACGCAAGAACACTAAAAGTGTAATGCTAGCACAATCTTTCGGCAAATCACTTGCTTTTTTTGAGAAAAAAATGGTCTTCCAAAATTCAGCAGCAAACCAATAAGTGAACACAAGTCACCAAAAGCAAAGGTTTAAACCAGTCAAAGGACACCTTTGGTCACCAAAAGCATCGAGTCGAGAGGAGGCCCCAGAAACGGCTCGCAAAATGCCTGAGAAAGCAGAAAAGCGAAAAGCAGAGCTCGCAAAGCCGATCAAGCTCGACAAATTTGCATCATACCTGAAAGTCTCTCGACCGACTCAGAACAGGCAACGAGTGCTTTCGCCGTGTTCAATGCAACTGCGAACAATGAAATGGAATGAACGAGCCAGGGCGCAACCGCACTGTCGTAAAACCGCACTATGGCTCAACCATGGCCAAACTCGACCTAAGCAAGCGGCAGATAGGAATCTACCAATCATAACCCGCTGCGTGAGCGAGGAATCAACACCTCGTCCCTCACTGACGTTTCAAGCTGGTATCTGTTTTTCTATAATTCCTCTGACAATCGGTAGCGACGGGAGGTCTCCATTTTGCAACGGCTGACGATCACTTACACCCCTTCGTTCGGTTCGGCACCCCTTTGTACCATTCGGCAACCGTATTCAAGACCAAGCAGAATCGAATACATCGAATTCTAGTTCGCGTTCTGACGGAATCTTTCGAAGAAGACGCGGGCCGCTGGATGCCAGGCGAGGCCTTGCCATTTACTGGCTTGCTCGGGCGTCAAGATACCACGAATCGGGTATTGCTCATCATAAAGGACCGCGAGCGTCTCTTCGATCAGTCGGTTTGGCGCGTTTCGTCGGCATGCAAGAAAAGCCGTCGTTGCCAAAGTGGTGAGGGGGCGATCGAAACCAGCGTCTGGATAATCGCTTGGGCGAATTTCAATTGGATGAAAGGCGGGGTCTTCCAGCGAAATCGTCATCGCCGGTTGCAAGGGTATCAGTCGGAACCTTCGAGAACTTATCAGCTCATTCACGGCGGGTTGGCCCACCTTCATGACGACGATGGCAGCCTCGATGTCTTGTTGTCGGCCAAGCTGCAACCAGTCTTCACTGGAGACTTGAAAATCGGACTCGCTCATGGCGAAAAAGTTCAAGATTCGTCGGGAAGCTTGGCGGGATCCTGAGTGAACCGGACCCAATGAAACTCGACGACCTCGAAGTTCCTCGATGCTTTGAATCGGAATATCAGACCGAACCAGGACGTGGACCGACTCATAGTAGAGTGGTGCAACCACAGCGAGATCACCGCTCTGAACCGACGTTTCCTGCAATAGCGCTAGATCGGCAAGCCCGTGCAAGAGCATCGAAGTATTATCCATGGAGCCTTCGGTGATGCCGACCGTCGTTGCCCGTTGTACGCGGTCTGCCAATTGCTTCGCCAATTGACTGGCAAGGGAATGATACGCGCCACCGGGAATACCTGCAGCAACGGAAATTTGTCGCGGCAGATGGTCATCGAACCACTTCTGCGAAAGGGATCGTCCAAAGAGAAGGTAGATCGAAAGACTCAACAGAACCAGCAGCATCAAGCGCTGCGCCCAACGTTGCGTCGCCGAAGGATCATGAGCTCGATTGCCTGAAAGCGCAGCGATGATCGGAATGCCAACCATCCATCGTCCGAGCTTTTCCGTTTTCGAAAGAGGTCGTGCAGAAACGGGTTGCCCATTGAGAAATCGTTCTAGGTCGGCGGCCAATTCGACTGCTGACTGATATCGGCGATGAGGTTGCTTGTGCAGACACTTATGGATAATCGTCTCCAGATCCACATGGATTTCTTTGCGTAATTCTCGGATCAGCGGAGCGGGCTGATGGACGACTTTCATCATCGTTTCGACGACGGATTCTGCTTGGAATGGAGGGCGACCTGATAGCAAGGAAAACAAAATAGCGCCCAGAGAATAGATATCGGTCGCTTCTCCGTGCTCATTGGTTCTGCCGGTAGCTTGTTCAGGGGACATATAGCTGGGAGTCCCGATCGTTGTGCCGGTGGATGTCAACCCGGAATCGCTATCGAGCCATTTCGCCAAACCAAAATCCGTAACCACAACTTCATCTCGTTCGTTGATCAATACGTTCGCCGGTTTGAGGTCACGATGAACGACTCCCTGGCTATGGGCAAACGCGATAGCGAGCGCCACGTCGCGGACGTACCGAGCTGCATCGCGTGGATGCAACGGCCCTTCCGCCATTTTCTTGGAAAGATCCGTGCCCGGAATGTAGTCCATCGAAAAGAAGTGGTGCCCGGATTCCTCACCGCATTGATGAACGGTGACGATGTTGGGGTGGTCGAGTTTGGCCGCGCTTTTCGCTTCGGCATAGAATCGCTGCACTTCCTCATCGGTCGCAAGACTTCCCGATCGGATCATTTTCACGGCCACCATCCGCTCGAGCGAAATCTGGCGTCCCAGATAGACGACTCCCATACCGCCGCGGCCGAGCACTTTTTCCAAAATGTAATCACCGAATCGGCGAGGTAATTGAGACGGACCGGGAACGCCGTCGATTTCGTCATCCCCCGCATCGCGATCTTCCCAGGAACGTCGGTGGATGAGAGTCGGTTCGACAGCCGCTCGGTTGTTCTTTGTCGTTGGAGTCCTCGGAATAAGAGTGATCGACGAGGAGTCCGTAGTTGCATGAGGTACAGGAAATAGCTCTTCGAATTTCGGTCCGGCCAGCGACTCGATGCTATCAGCGATCGAGAGCAATTCGGCGAGCCGGTCGGCAAGCTGAGGGTAGAGGCTCAAAAAATGATTGCGGTCGAGGGCCTCGCCGGCATCACGACGACGCATGAATTCCGCAAGTGCGATATCGAGTTCATCGTCCTTCGACGAATCCACTTCCATTGCATACGTTTCCGATTGAAGTCGAAAGTAACGGACTCAAGCACTTCGCTGAGAGAGTAAACTTATTGGGACGAACACTACGGCACATGCCTCCAGCTTGCTCTTGATGTGCACCAATGTAGGTAAGCAGGTTGCTAAGCTACTTACGCGAGCGATCGGTCAACATTGATTCGCCCGAAACGCCAGAGAGGGATGAGACGTTGCTCCATCGCTGACGTAGCGAGTCATGAAAGGTAGATCCTCATCTTCCGCTCTCCCTCAGACATGGCACTCAAGACGCGTTCCTCTCTATTGTGCTTGAACCACTTTAGTATAGGTTCGGAGACCGCTTTGTGGAGCTTGGCTACACAGTGGGTGGGAACGACTTGGATCGAACATCGTTCTGAAACTGTTCGATCGCACTTCGAGCGACCTCTCGAAAATTGGCGTATTGTTTTGCGAAAGCAGGGACGTAGCCACCATGTATCCCGAGCAAGTCATGTAACACAAGTACTTGGCCGTCGCAATACGGACCGGCACCGATACCGATGGTGGGGATGTTCAGGCTCCGCGTCAATTCCCCTGCAATTTCTGGGGGCACGCATTCGACGACGACAGCGAAGGCACCTGCGTCGGCAGCGGCAGTGGCATCGGCTAACAATCGATCGCGATCCCGCTGGATGCGAAAACCGCCGAGCGCATGAACGCTCTGCGGGCGAAGACCGACGTGTGCCATCGTTGCAATTCCCGCAGAAACCAAGCGTCGGATCGTCTGAGCTTGATCGGCTCCTCCCTCTAGCTTTATCGCGTGACAACCGGTTCGCTTCACGATTTTCGAAGCCGTCAACACGGTTTGGCGACTGCCAAGCTGGCCCACAGGAAAGGGAAGATCCACAACGACCATCGCGCGTTGAACGGCCCGGCATACCATTTCACCGTGATAGATCATGTCTCGAACGGTCACTGAGATCGTATTCGGCCTTCCTTGAACCACCATGCCGAGGGAGTCTCCAACGAGCACGAGATCCACTCCCACTTCATCGAGAAGCTGTGCCGTCGGGAAGTCGTAGGCGGTTAGCATCGTGATTTTCCGATCTTCGGACTTCATGCGTTGGAGGGTTCGAACATTGATGCTCGTGTTCATTTGTGTGGAATCGCGTATGGTATAGAATCAGGCGTTAAGGGCTGGTTGTGGTTGGAAGCTGCCCGCATCGTTGGGTACAATCGAAGCTTCTTACTGGAGTTTCAATGTCATAGCCTTCCGGGGCGCATTTCGCAAATTGTCGGAGAACGGTCGATGATCAAGAACATGCTTTGTTTTTTATTGACGATCGTGATGCTAGCTTCTTTTGGTACCAATGTTTGGTCTCAGGGTAAAGGGAAGGATGCTCCGTCGGACTCTGGGAATAATGCTAAGTCAGGTGCGCAGATCGTCAAGTTGCAGGGAAAGGTCGACGACTGGAAAGGAACGATGCTTCAAGTCGTTGCTGAAAATGACGAGAAGAAAATAATCGCGCTTCCTAAAGAACTGACGAAAATACGTTACAACGCACCCGCTACACTCGCATGGCTCAGCAAAGGAATGTTTGTGCGTTTCAGCGTCGAGTTAGACGAGCAGGGACGGCCCACCCGAAAATTGGACGCCATCCAGGTTTTCATGCCATTGCCGCAACAGCAAATGCGGAGGATGCCCGAAGAGCAACTGCGCCGATACATTCCCGGCGTTTATCCAGCGGGTGCTGCGGCTGGAACGGATCTCGTCAATCAACGTCCAGCTCAGAACGGGTTCATTCGACAAAACTACGATGTTGTCGGTCAAATCATCGGAATGCAGGCGGATCAGTTGGGTGTGCAGTGCGGTAACTTAGGCTTGGCCGTTGGAGTCGAGGACAAAGCCGAAGTGAACGTAACCGCATACGGTCTCGACTTGGTGAAAAAAGGAGACAGTGTTTCAGTGTCGGGACTGAGTTCGCCCAAAACACCAGATCAGATTACGGCGGACAGCATCGACATTTCTCCCGAAAAGCCACTGGGGACGGGGGATGAAGCAATTGAGGGAAAGGAAGTGAACTCCAAGAAGAAGTCCGGTGTCAAACGCAAGGGTGGTTAGGATCGAAAATTCACTCGGTCGCTCCCTTCGTATCACTGAAGTCTAAAGACAGTATTTTGTAGTTGAAATTCGGCTTGCGACGAATGCGTCCGGCGTTACACTTATCGGGTTCTGGTTCGATCGCAGACAGGAGTCGGTCTGGCTCCGCATTGCCAGCGTAGCTCAGTTGGTAGAGCAGTTGATTTGTAATCAACTGGTCGGGGGTTCGAGTCCCTTCGCTGGCTCTCAGGAGGGGGGATGAAATTCCGGGCTTCAAGGCAATGTTGATGCTTTGCGAAGAACTGGAATCGATGATTGGTCGAATATAGATGGTTACGGGAGGTTGCCCGAGTGGCTAAAGGGGACGGACTGTAAATCCGTTGGCTATGCCTACGTAGGTTCGAATCCTACACCTCCCATTGTAACAATTGAGGGTTTTCGAGATTTTCCTTTGATTTGTCTTTGCGCTGAAGAAACGCAAGCATTTCATGGCAGATCATCGCGGGTGTAGCTCAATGGTAGAGCCACAGCCTTCCAAGCTGAAGACGAGGGTTCGATTCCCTTCACCCGCTTAGAATTTTTTCGTGCATTCCGCCCCGATTTCCAAGACGATCGGTAGGTGAACATGTTCCATCCCGAAACGTCAGTGAGGGATGGGATGTTGGAACCTCGCTTGCGCAGAGCGATCGGATTGGTGGAATCGAATTTCCGGATCGTCCAATGGACACGGTATTCGTACTGGCTGATTGCACGAGCAGGTTTTTGCTGCTGTAGCTCAGTTGGTAGAGCACTTCCTTGGTAAGGAAGAGGTCATGGGTTCAAGTCCCATCAGCAGCTTGGGAACGGTGGGAGAGAGGAATGCGAGTACATGGGTAGCCAAGACTCGTTTATTCCGTACAATGTTTCCCACTTTTCTGGGCAAGCCGGTTGTTAATGATCCTAAGGCCGGTGTTGGCTCGGCGTCTCGCGAAGTTGCGGCTACGTCGAGGTTTGTCCTATTGGTGGTGTTCCGTGATTTTTCTGGTTTGATTCAGAGTCCGGCATTGACGGTTCGGACTCGGTCATTTTTGAATGTAGGTGTGTTGAACAATGGCCAAAGAGGTATTTGAGCGTAAGAAGCCGCATTGTAACGTTGGAACGATCGGTCACATCGACCATGGCAAGACGACAACGACCGGAGCGATCTTGGCAGTGCAAGCTGCAAAGGGTTTGGCTCAGTTCAAGTCGTATGCGGACATCGCCAAAGGTGGTACTGTCCGCGACGAAACGAAGACCGTGACCATTGCGGTTTCGCACGTCGAGTACGAGACACCGAATCGCCACTACGCGCACATTGACTGTCCCGGTCACGCGGACTTCATCAAGAACATGATTACGGGCGCTGCTCAGATGGACGGAGCGATTTTGGTGGTGAGTGCCGCTGACGGTCCGATGCCACAAACGAAAGAGCACGTGCTGTTGGCTCGCCAAGTCGGTGTGCCAGCAATTGTGGTTTTCCTCAACAAGGTGGACTTGGTCGACGACCCCGAATTGCTCGAGCTTGTCGAACTGGAAATTCGTGAATTGCTCAACAAGTACGATTTCCCAGGTGATGATACACCGATCATTCGAGGCAGTGCGGTGGCTGCTTATCAAAATCCTGCGGATGCCGAAAAGAACAAGTGCATCGGCGACTTGCTTGAAGCTGTCGACAGTTTCATTCCGCAACCAACTCGCGAAGAGGACAAACCGTTCTTGATGGCAATCGAGGACGTGTTCAGCATCGAAGGTCGTGGTACCGTTGCGACAGGTCGAATTGAGCGTGGTATTGTCAAGGTCGGCGAAGAAGTCGAAATCATTGGATTGCACGACGACAAGCGCAAGACCACGGTGACGGGCGTCGAGATGTTCCGCAAGGAATTGAAGGAAGGGCGCGCCGGTGACAATGTTGGCTGCCTCTTGCGTGGCGTGAAGCGTGAAGACATCGAGCGCGGCCAGGTGTTGGCCAAGCCGGGCTCGATCACTCCGCACCGCAAATTCGAAGCCGAAGTCTACTGTTTGAGCAAGGACGAAGGTGGTCGTCACACGCCATTTTTCAGTGGCTATCGACCGCAGTTCTACTTCCGCACGACGGACGTGACCGGTTCTGCCGAGTTGGTTGGTGCCGATATGTGCATGCCTGGTGATAATGTCAAACTGACCGTCGAATTGCAGAAGCCGATCGCCATGGATGACGGTGTCCGTTTCGCGATTCGCGAAGGTGGAAAGACGGTAGGTTCTGGGGTCGTCACGAAGATTCTCGAGTAGTCTTTGAGGACAATCAAGAAAACAACGAGTCAAGTACGCAAGGGCCTGCTCCGACCTCATCGGTTAGCAGGCTCGCTTGCTTGACGATTAGGGGTGTAGCTCAATTGGCAGAGCACCGGTTTCCAAAACCGGGGGTTGCGGGTTCGATTCCTGCCGCCCCTGTTCTCTTGCTCGGTTGCGATAGTTTTTGTTCATTTAGGAAGTGAATTTGATGGCGACGGACGAACCGGTAACCAGCCGATCGTTGTTTAGCGAGATGTTTATCTCCTCCGTCTATAAGCACACGCAAGGACGAATGGTTCGACAGGTGACCTGTTTGACCATTTGGGTCGCGGTAGCGCTTGCCTCTTGGCGGTTTTTTGAAGTTGTCATCAAGGACGTTCCTTTTCAGCGATGGTGCGAGCAGTTCAGTTTGCCAATTTGGGTGGCGGACCTGTTTCGATATGGTTTGCCACTCGTGCTACTAGCGGCAGGGGTTTGGTTTGGCTTTCGATTGGTCAATTGGCCGCGGTTCGCGGACTTTTTGATCGCCGTCGAGGCCGAGCTAAATAAAGTTTCCTGGCCGAGTCGATCTGAGCTTGTCAAGGCTTCATTGGTTGTTATATTTACGATGTTGTTTTTGGCCTCGTTACTGTTCTGCTACGATTTAATCTGGCAGGCAATTTTTACCTGGTTGAAGATTTCTTAGCACGTGAAGCTGCTGATCCTTCGGCAGCGAGTTTTAGGGCCAGGAGGTCGCCAAATTTGCGGAGTTCAGCTCGGCAAATTTTCGGGATCGCTTGTACTGGCGCAAGGTTATTTTGTGTCGAACGAAGAAGAATCATTCTCCACAGAAGAAGTAGCAAATTCGTCCAGCGTAGAGTCTGTGGACGAGAGCTCGTTCGAAGAGCCTTCTGAAATCGTTGCTGCTCCTGCCGCTCATGGCTCGCGGAAAATGCCGGAGGTTGCCCCCTCCGAACCTGAGAAGATGATGTGGTACATCATCAAGGTTCAGTTCAATCGCGAAGACACCATTAAGGAGGCCATTCTAAAGCGAGTGGCTCTGTCCGGCTTGAAGGAATACTTTGGTGAGATTTTGGTTCCAACGGAAGATGTGGTGGAGTTTACGAGGGCGGGAAAGCGTCGAGTTGTCAAACGGAAATTGTATCCCGGTTATTTGATGGCTCAGATGATCATCAATGATGATACGTGGTTTCTTGTCCGGGAGACTCCCGGGGTAGGTGACTTCACGGGTTCGGGTGGCAAGCCTTCGCCGATGGATGATGTCGATGTCGATCGGATCATCAAGCTAGTTCGGCCAAGTGCCGAAGAGGAGACGGTTCTCAAGTCGTCCATTCCATTCCGGCACGGCGATCGAGTTCGGGTTAAGGATGGGAATTTCCAAAACATGGAAGGTGAAGTCGACAAAGTCGATGAAGCCAATGGACGGGTCACCGTCATCATTAGCATTTTTGGTCGCAGTACACCCGTCGAGTTGGATCACTGGCAGATCGAGTACGTTTGAGCCTCGATCGAAGCGATGTTGATTCTGTGTTGGTAGAGGTTCAGTTAGCAATCGTTTTCAAAGTCGAAGAGGTCGCCGCTAGAGACGGTTCGGATTCATGGCAAAGCAAAAGCAAATCGCTGGTCAAGCGAAGTTTCAGGTCCCGGGTGGCCAGGCCACGCCTGCTCCACCGGTTGGGACTTCGTTAGGTAAGTATGGGATTAATCTGGGGCAGTTTGTGTCGCAGTTCAACGAACGGACTCGCGAGTACAACGGTACTCCGATTCCGGTCATCGTCACTGTCTATTCAGACCGCACATTCGAGTTCGTCACCAAGAGTCCTCCGGCCGCATCGCTGTTGAAGCAGGCTGCTGGTATTGCGCGTGGATCGGGTGAGCCCAACAAAACGAAGGTTGGAAAGGTCTCGATTCAGCAGGTTGAGGATATTTGCAAGAAGAAGATGGCGGATTTGAATGCGAGTGACTTAGAGGCCGCCAAGCGCATGGTGATGGGAACAGCCCGAAGCATGGGAATCGAAATCGAGGGATAGAAAGAGCAATGACGACCAAAGCAATGAAGGCGATGTTGTCGAAGTCGAAGGGGAAAGTGCCTCTTCCCCTTCCACAGGCCGTTGAGGTGCTGAAACAGTTTCCTCCACGGAAGTTTGACCAGTCTGTTGAAATCCACATGCATCTCGGCATTGATCCGACCCAAGCCGACCAGTTGGTGCGGGGGAGCGTGGTTCTGCCGCATGGCATCGGTCGCGTGCAGAGAGTCGTCGTTTTCGCAAAAGGCGATCTCGCGAAGGCAGCAGAGGCAGCGGGCGCAGATGCGGTTGGAGCGGATGATTTGGCGAAGCGAATTCGCGAAGGATGGTTGGACTTCGACGTGTGTATCGCAGCCCCGGATATGATGGGGCTTGTTGGTCCCCTTGGGAAGGTCCTCGGACCGCGTGGTTTAATGCCCTCTCCCCGAGCAGGTACGGTCACCGCCGATGTCGAGAAGGTTGTGAAGGAATATAAGGCCGGAAAAGTGGAATTCCGCAATGACAAGGGATCGAACATTCATGCTGTGGTTGGAAAATTTAGCTTTGATGCGGCGAAGCTCACTGAGAACATCCATGCTTTCATTCAGTTCGTGCTTTCGATTAAACCCAACGCGATCAAAGGAACATACATCAAGTCCATATCGATTTGTGCCACGATGACTCCAAGTGTTCGTGTGTCTATTTAGTTTGCAGATTCGATATTTTTGACGGCGAAACGAGTGGTGTTCTATGAGTAAATTAGTCAAGCGTTTGGTATCGCGAGATATTGCTTCGCGATTGGAAGGCGTCCAAGATGCCATCTTGGTGAATGTCATTGGCATGAATTCATCATCCACTTTCGCAATTCGCAAGTTGCTCCGCGAGAAGGGGATTCAGATGTTGGTGGTCAAGCGGAGCTTGGCCTTCCGCGCTACTGAAGCGAGTGCGCTGCAACCTGGCTTTGCGAAGGCAGAAGGAAGTATTGCGGTGGTCTGGGGCTGCGAGGACTTTGTGTCCTTGGCGAAGGAAATCACTGCAATCCAGAAATCCAATATGTTTGCGAAGTTCGAAATCAAGGGAGGAGTCCTTGATGGCGAAGCCCTCGCGGGCGAGAAGATTGCTGAGGTGAGCAAGTGGCCGAGTCGTCGCGAACAAATCGCGTTGTTGCTTGGTCAAGTGCTTTCGCCGGGTGCAACTTTGTCCGCTCAATTGCTTGGCCCAGCCCGTCTGCTTGCAAGTCAAGTCAAGAAGATTGGTGAGGGAGCGGAAGCGAGCGAGAACGTGGAACCAGCCAGTTAGTCCGATGGTATTCGTGTGCTCGGTTGCGAAAACCACCGGCACGATTTCACTTTTTTGAGAGGTTGAAGAGAGGCAAGATATGTCCGAGACGGCAACGGTTTTTTCGGAAATGGTCAAGACTTTGGGCGATCAGATCGTTGGTTTGACTCTAAAGCAGGCCAAAGAGGTAAGTGATTACTTGAAGGAAGTGCATGGCATCGAGCCAGCGACTGGCGGTGGAGTCATCATGGCGGCTCCGTCGGCAGATGCCGGAGGTGGCGGTGCGGCAGAGGTGGAGCAGACCGAGTTCAAGGTCGTCCTTACGTCATTCGGCGAGAAGAAGCTTGACGTTGTGAAGGTCGTCAAGAACATCACGGGTGCATCTCTGATGGATGCCAAGAAATTGGTCGAAGCGGTTCCGGCAACTTTGAAGGAAGGGGTCTCGAAGGAAGTCGCTGAAAAGATCAAGAAGGAAATTGCGGATGTCGGCGGTACCGTAGAGCTCAAATAGCTTTGCTGTCGCTGGCAACGGAGCAAGGCCGCCTATTTAGGACCGTAGTGTTTCTCCGCAAAGGCTAGCGAAATTCCGTGCCCTGATTGGTTTTTGATCTGGCTGATTCGCTTTCACTTCGACAAATTCACTTCGACAAAGTGTACTGTTTGGCAAAAAATTTGCTGAAGGGACCGGAACTGGGTTTGCCTGTTCCGGTCCGCTTCGCTATATTGCCAAGCTCCGATGTTGGCATTCCCGTCCCCAGCACCGTTCTTCTTGATGCAATTGATGATTGCCGGGTTCTCTCTGCGCGCCGAACGAAAGGTCATGTGTGATCTTGTTGGCAGTTGTTCGCACGATGCGCTTCCGGTTTTTGCGATCCGTTATTTTCCGTTCGGCATTCAGTTGGCTTCTTTGTAGGAGTAATCTCTCGATATGGCAACTTCGTCTCAGCGAAGACTTCAACCCAAGAGCATTCGTCGGTTTGGTGCCGGAACGGAACCTTTCCCAATACCGAATCTGACGACGCTTCAAACGGCATCCTACGAAGCGTTCTTACAAGAAGATGTCCCATCTGACAAGCGAAAGAATGCGGGCCTGGAAGCAGTGCTTCGAGAAATCTTTCCGATCGAGAGTTTCGATAAGTCGGTATCGTTGGATTATTTGCGTTACGAGTTCAAGAAGGCACGTTTCACCCCTGAGGAATGTCGGCAGCTGCGATTGACCTACGGTAAGCCTCTGCAAATTCATCTTCGTCTCAATCGCGAGCAACCTCTGGAAGAGGAAGTCTATCTCTGTGACATTCCTGTCATGCTTGGGGGGGGCGAGTTCATTATCAATGGTGCAGAACGAGTGGTTGTCAGTCAGCTGCATCGCTCGCCGGGAGTGGATTTTGTCGAGGAAGCGGAGGGCACTTCGGAAAAGCGGATGCCTAGTTGCCGGGTCATTCCGGAGCGAGGAAGTTGGATTGAAATCAACGTTACCAAGAAGGATAGCCTGTCGGTTCGCATTGATCAGAGTGGAAAGTTTTCTGTCATGACGCTTCTTCGCGCCATGAGCAAGAACTACAGTTCGACACTTCAGTTGATCGAAGCATTCTATGAAGTCCGCACGGAAAAGATTACCGATGGGCGTAGCCTCCCCAAGATTGAAGGGCGCATATCGGCGGACGACGTCGTCTATCCTAGCGGCAGCGATCGCTCTGGC
Source organism: Pirellula sp. (assembly GCA_037440405.1). Taxonomy (GTDB): domain Bacteria; phylum Planctomycetota; class Planctomycetia; order Pirellulales; family Pirellulaceae; genus JANMGV01. The sequence continues at coordinate 61,687 of JBBIUE010000002.1, forward strand.
GAGATCATCATCGAGTCTTGTCAAAAAATCACGAAGACCATTGCCGAGACCATTTGTACGGCTGGGGTGAAAAGCGTCGCGGTCATTGACGCTCCCAAATTGCCTTACATCTTGAATTCGCTGATTGAGGACAACACGAACAGTCATGAGGAAGCACTGCTTCGGATCTATCAGCGCCTTCGTCCTGGCAATCCCCCAAATCTGGAGAAAGCCCGCACCCTTTTTCATGAGAAATTCTTTGATGTCAATCGTTATCGATTAGGTCGCGTGGGACGCTTCCGGCTCAATCGCAAGCTAGAGCAAGACGTGCCAGAAGAAGTCATGACTCTGCGTCCCGAGGACTTGGTTGCGTCGATTAAGTATTTGATCGATCTGTTCGATCCGGAAACGTCTGCACAATACGACGACATCGACCACTTGGGCAATCGTCGCCTGCGGACGATTGATGAGCTGGCAAGTGAAGAACTCCGGAAGGGATTTCTCAAGCTTCGGCGCACCGTACAGGAACGGATGAGCTTGAAGGAAGCCGAGGATATGTCGCCCCGCTCGCTGATCAATCCAAAAAGTATCAGCGCTGCAGTCGAGTATTTCTTTGGTCGAGGCGAGCTTTCTCAAGTCGTGGACCAAACGAACCCATTGTCGCAGCTGACTCATGAACGCCGCTTATCGGCGCTGGGGCCAGGAGGACTCAACCGCAAGCGTGCGGGCTTTGAAGTGCGCGACGTTCACATTTCCCATTACGGTCGCATCTGCCCGATTGAGACTCCTGAAGGAACCAACATCGGCCTCATCAGTTCCTTGGCAGTTTACGCCGGTGTCGATGAGTACGGTTTCTTGATCACTCCGTATCGCAAGATATCCGATGGAAGCATCACCGATGAAGTCGTCTGGCTTCGAGCGGATGAGGAGGCGAACTCGTTTATCGCTCCAGCGGACGTCGAGGCACAGGAAGGTGCCCTCGTTGCAGGACCAGGTTTGATCGCCCGCCACCGTAGTGACTTTCAAATCGTGCTACCTACGGAAGTGGAGTACATGGACGTGGCTCCCAATCAGATGATCGGTGTTTCCGCCGGATTGATCCCGTTCCTTGAGCACGACGATGCCAACCGCGCATTGATGGGAAGCAACATGCAACGGCAGGCAGTGCCACTATTGGTAACGGAACCTCCGATCGTCGCAACGGGTCTCGAAAAGGAAGTGGCCGCGAATAGCTCGATGGTTGTTCGAGCTCGCAAAGCGGGCAGGGTCACATTCGTCGACGCAACCCGGATTGAAATCGGTCAGGACATTTACCATCTCAAGAAATTCCAAGGCCTCAACGAACGAACATGCTTAAACCAGAAGCCAATCGTCAACATCGGCGATAAGGTTGAAAAGGGTCAGATCATCGCCGATGGAGCTGCATCTTACAAAGGTGAGTTGGCGTTGGGGCGAAACGTTCTCGTCGGATTCATGTCCTTCGATGGATTCAACTTTGAAGACGCGATCATTATTTCCGAGGAACTCGTCAAAAATGATGTCTACACGTCGATTCATATTGAAGAGTTCGACGTCGAAATCCGCGAAACGAAACTGGGTAAGGAGGAGTTCACCCGGGATATACCGAATGTCAGCGACAAAGCGCTTAGGAACTTGGATGAAAGCGGTATCGTGCAAGTTGGTACCTACGTTCGTCCTGGCGACATTCTTGTCGGCAAAGTCTCTCCCAAAAGCAAGACGGAGTTGACCCCGGAAGAAAAGTTGCTGCACGCCATCTTCGGCCGAGCTGGCGAGGATGTAAAAAATGATTCACTAGAGGTGAGTTCGGGCGTCGAGGGAATTGTTATTGACACTCAGAAGTTCTCTCGCCGTATGAGTCTTTCGGAAGAAGAACGAAAGGACTACGAAAAGGAATTGAAGCGCATTGAATCGGAAGGCAACAAGGAAATCGCTGCTGCTTTCACGATTATGGTGGAAGAAGTCGAAAAGGTCGCGAAGGAAAAGCTTAAGGACAGTGATGGAACACCGTTGATCGGGAGCCAAGATCCGAAGTACCTGGCCGAACGGGCAACCACGTTCAATCTATCGCGGCACCTGAACAAGCTGGACCCCGGTCTCCATGCGGATGTGCGGCGTGTGTTCAAGCAGTTTTGGGCACCGGTTGAAGAAGCCATCGATCAGCGAGATCGAAGGTTGAACAGTATGAAACGAGGAGACGAGCTTCGTAGCGGCGTGCTCCAGATGGTGAAAGTCTATATCGCCACCAAACGCGTCATCAGCGTAGGTGACAAGATGGCAGGTCGGCACGGAAACAAGGGGGTTATTTCAAAGATACTTCCCGTGGAAGATATGCCGTTCCTCCCAGATGGGACACCTCTCCAGATTCTCCTCAATCCGCTTGGCGTTCCAAGCCGCATGAACGTCGGTCAAATTTTGGAAACACATCTAGGATGGGCCGGGGCGACTGCGGGCTTTCAAGCGGTGACCCCTGTGTTTGACGGAGCGACCGAGGAAACGATTAATGACTGCCTCGAACAAAGTGGTCTTCCTCGACACGGCAAGATTCGACTGTTCGATGGCCGAACAGGGGAACCTTTGTCGCAAGAGACAACGGTTGGCTACATCTACATGTTGAAGCTGCACCATTTGGTCGACGATAAAGTTCACGCACGAAGCACGGGGCCGTACTCGCTCATTACTCAGCAACCGCTGGGTGGAAAGGCCCGATTCGGAGGCCAAAGGTTTGGGGAAATGGAAGTCTGGGCGCTGGAAGCGTACGGAGCAGCTTACATTCTTCAGGAACTCCTCACCGTCAAGAGCGACGATGTTGAGGGACGAACCAAGATTTATGAATCGATGGTCAAGGGTGAAAACACGTTGGAAGCGGGTACACCAGCCAGCTTCGACGTATTGACCAACGAGATTCGTGGATTGGCTTTGAATATGCGATTAGAGAAGCGCAGACTCTAATCCCCAGCCAATCCTCAGTTCAATCAAATTTCATTCTCGCTACCAAGAGAACCCATTCGAGGAGTCCCGTTTTATGGCGAACGCCGAAGCGACATATGATCGCGTCAACGACTACACTTCAGTAAGGATCAGCTTGGCTCGCCCACAGGACATCCGAAGTTGGTCCTTTGGCGAAGTTAAGAAGCCGGAAACCATTAACTATCGTACTTATCGTCCTGAAAAGGACGGCTTGTTCTGTGAACGCATTTTCGGTCCAGAAAAAGACTGGGAGTGTGCTTGCGGCAAGTATCGCGGCATGAAGTACAAGGGAATGATCTGCGATCGATGCGGAGTGAAAGTGACGCACAGCCGCGTTCGCCGAAAGCGGATGGGGCATATCGAGCTGGCCGCTCCGGTCGTGCATATCTGGTTCTTCAAGGCCATGCCGAGCCGCTTAGGTGCGCTTCTGGACATGAAGACTTCGAGTTTGGAAAAGATCATCTACTTCCAAGACTATGTTGTGATCGATCCAGGCCAAACGGACTTGGAAATGTATCAGCTTCTTACGGAAGAAGACTACCGTGCAAAGAAGGCCAAGTTTGGAGATAATAGTTTCGAAGCGGATATGGGGGCGGAAGCTATCCGTAAATTGCTGACGAATCTTGACCTCGTCAAGCTGTCAGGAGATTTGCGTGCTGAGCTTGCCACAACCAATAGCAAGCAGAAAAAGAAGGACCTGATCAATCGACTGAAGCTAGTCGAAGCGATTCGGGACAGCGAGAACAAACCCGAATGGATGGTCCTGGATGTGATCCCGGTCATCCCCCCCGACCTTCGTCCGTTGGTCCTGCTCGATAGCGGCAATTTTGCCACGAGCGATTTGAATGATCTCTACCGCCGGATCATCAATCGGAACAATCGACTTCGCAAACTAGTCGATTTGAATGCTCCTCCTGTGATCATCCGCAATGAGAAGCGGATGCTGCAGCAATCGGTCGACGCTCTGTTCGACAACAACCGATGCAAACGACCGGTACTAGGAAGCAGCAATCGGCCCCTCAAGTCCCTCACGGACATGATCAAGGGAAAACAAGGGCGATTTCGCGAGAACTTACTTGGCAAGCGAGTAGATTATTCGGCTCGGAGCGTGATCGTGATTGGGCCACGATTGAAACTGCATCAGTGCGGCCTTCCCAAGAAGATTGCGCTCGAACTGTATCAGCCGTTCATTATTCGCAAGCTGAAGGAGCTTGGCCACGCAGACACGATCAAGTCTGCCAAGAAGATGTTAGAGCGCAAGGATGAAGAGGTTTGGGATATTCTTGAGCAAGTGATCAAGAATCACCCTGTGCTGCTCAATCGCGCCCCGACACTGCATCGAATGGGTATTCAAGCGTTTGAGCCGATCTTAGTCGAGGGGAATGCTATTCACTTGCACCCACTCGTCTGCCGAGGCTTCAACGCGGACTTCGATGGAGACCAGATGGCCGTGCACTTGCCTCTATCGATCGAAGCTCAGGTCGAAGCCCACACTTTGATGATGAGCACGCACAATATTTTTGCGCCTTCGAACGGTAAACCGATCATGAGCCCGTCGCAAGATACGGTCATGGGTTGCAACTTCATCACGGTGCAGAAAAACGATTGCAAAGGGCAGGGGATGGTATTCGCTTCGATGATGGAAGCGGACTTTGCCTACAGTCAGGGTGTGATGGACCTGCACGCGAAAATCAAGGTTCGTCTCCCAAGTAATCGCCGGCTGAAGACCGAGGACGGAAACGCGCCTCTAGGAGCCGTTATTGAAACCACTTACGGACGCATTCTGTTCAATTCGATTCTTCCAGAAGGAATGGACTTCTACAACCTGACATTGAAGGGAAGCGATCTGGCGACTGTGATCAGTGACTGTTATCAGCGATTGGGACGACGAGCCACGATTAAACTGCTCGATGACATGAACCAATTAGGCTTCCGAGAATCGACCCGGAGCGGATTGTCGTTCGGTGCCGATGACTTGGTGACTCCGGAGTCGAAGGCTAGGATCATTTCCGAGGCTGAAAAGAAGGTGATGACCTTCAAACGCAACTATGACAAAGGAATCATTACTGGTCCGGAGCGGTACAATCAAGTAATCGATACTTGGACTCATGCTCGTGAATCCATCACCAAGGACATGTTGCAGGCGATGGAGCATGACGATCATCGCGGCCCTTGGTACGTCAATCCGGTGTTTTTGATGGCGTCTTCCGGTGCCCGCGGTGGCATCGAGCAAATACGGCAGCTTGCCGGAATGCGCGGTTTGATGGCGAAACCGACTGGGGAAATTATCGATACTCCCATCAAGGCGAACTTCCGCGAAGGATTGTCCGTGTTGGAGTACTTCAGCTCAACGCACGGTGCCCGCAAGGGGCTAGCCGATACGGCTTTGAAGACAGCCGACTCTGGATACTTGACCCGAAAGCTGGCCGACGTCGCACAGAATGTGGTCGTCACCATGCACGACTGCGGCACAGCTCAGAGCATCACCAAGTCCGTCATTTATCGCGGCGAAAAAGTTGAAGTTCGACTGGTTGATGCGATTCACGGACGCGTGAGTCGCCAGAACATCACCAGCGTCGTCAGCGACGAAGTAATCGTACGCGAAAACGAGATGATCACGCTGGCGAAAGCCAGAAAGATCGAAGCGCTAGGTCTTGAAAAGATCCAAATCCGTTCCCCGCTCACCTGCGATGCTCCACTCGGAGTCTGCCGTTTATGCTATGGAATGGATATGAGCACCGGTGCCCTGGTTGAAGAGGGAATGGCAGTCGGAATCATTGCTGCTCAGAGTATCGGCGAACCCGGCACTCAGTTGACGATGCGAACGTTTCATATCGGTGGTGCCGTCAATACCAGCGTCGAGGAGAGCGAAATCAAGGTGAAACGCGGTGGCATCATCAAGTTCACACGCATGCGCTTTGTTTCAAACGCCGAGGGGATCGATGTCGTTCTCAATCGCAACGGCGAAATCTCCGTTCTTGACGCGAAAGGACGCGAACTCGAAAAGTATGAGGTTCCGACCGGAGCTCGATTGCTCGTTGCCGAGAACCAAGAAGTGAAACCGGGACAGAAGGTCTGCGAATGGAATCCACATAAGATTCCTATCATTGCTGAAGTTTCAGGGCGCATTCGGTATGACGATGTCATCGAGGGCGAAACGATGCGCATCGAGAAGGATCCGAGCGGCAATCTTCGTCGAATGATCATCGATCACCGCGGAGATTACCATCCTCAGATTGTCATCGAGGACAACGATGGCAAGCCGCTGGAAGTTTCCTATCTTCCGGAACGAGCCGTGATCACGGTCAATGAAGGCAGTGAGATCGCAGCCGGAGCTGAAATTGCAGAAATGCCTCGCAAGTCTGCTGGGGTTTCGGACATTACCGGCGGTCTGCCTCGAATTACCGAGATTTTCGAAGCTCGAAAGCCGAAGGACCCCGCCGTAATCGCGGAAATCGACGGAGCAGTCGAAATCCTCGGCGAAAAGCGGCGTGGTAAACGATCCGTGGTTGTCAGAAGCGATAGTGGTAAGGAAGTCGAACATCTGGTTCCACCTGGAAAACATTTCCTGGTCCACTCTGGAGATACCGTAAAAGCAGGTCAGGCCCTAGTGGAAGGACCACTTGTTCCTCACGATATCCTCGCCGTGAGCGGCGAAGAAGCGGTGCAACAATATCTATTGCACGAAGTTCAGCAGGTCTACCGAGCTCAACGGGTCGATATCAACGACAAGCACATCGAAATCATCATCGCCCGCATGTTGCGGAAGGTGAAGATCGAATCTCCAGGCGATACGAACCTATTGCCAGGACTCGTGCTCGATCGTTTCGAGTTCAAACGGGTCAACGATGAAAGCAGCAAGTGCTTGAAAATTGTCGATCCGGGTGACAGCGAGTTCACTAAGGATTCGATTGTCCCGAAAGCCGTGGTCGAACAGACCAATGCGCAAATTGAAGCACTCGGCGGCAAACCCGCTAAGGGCAAGAAGCCCAAGCCGGCGACGGCAAGCACGCAGCTTTTAGGAATCACCAAAGCTGCTGTTCAGAGTAATAGCTTCATCTCGGCAGCGAGTTTTCAGGAGACCACCAAAGTACTCACGGAAGCAGCGTTGGCGAGTAAAATCGACAAGTTGGTTGGCCTCAAAGAGAACGTGATTCTCGGTCATTTGATTCCGGCAGGTACTGGATTCCGAACCTTCCAGGACGCGGAAGTCAACTATCGCAAAGAAGCACTGGAAGACTTGGTACAGCGTGGGACGGAAGCGATGCAGGCAAACGACTTCACTTTGCTGAAGACTCCGGCACCGCCACCACCCACTGCGACGTTGAGTCCACGGAAGTTGGAGGAAGAGGAGCATTTTCCTCCTGTCGAAGCAACAGGCCCCTCCGGTGACGAGAATACCAACCCCAGTGATGAAGAAGCCCCGGGAGAATCCGGAGCAGCTTCTGAAGAATTGCGCGATATCTGAAGTCAGTGAAAGTCGGTCCTAGTCGCGTGACGTGGGACCGACCACTTTGGCAGGATGTGCGGGCGGTTGTGAAGTTGCTATGCTACTAGCCCGCAGTGCTCACATTCCGAAGCGGACGTTTTGAAGTTGCGTGTCTGTCATTTGCAATGAAAAGGCGCAACCGGCAGCATGAGCAAGGGAGGAGTGAAGATCAACATTCCCTTGCTCAAGCGGCGGATGACGTCAAAAACGCAATCTCAAGAAACGCAGGTGAAGGACAGCCAGAATTTTTCCTCTCTCGCGATTCGGATGAAGGCCGATCGGCTAATAGGATTCTATTGATCGATACCCTGTTACCTCAGCGAGCAATCTGCGACCGATGCTTCTCTAACGTTTCCGGCTGGTATTGGTCCATCTGCCGTTCGCCTGACATAGTTGACCGCATGAACTGGTACCTGAGGTCGAGAACTATTGGCAACGGTTGCATATCTAATGACGACTGGCCTGTTGCCAAAGGTCGAGCAGAACCGCCGCGTGGGCGAGTGCGATCCGCATTTCATCTAAGCAGGCGAATTCTAGCACGCTGTGTATATTGTGCTGACCACAAGAAAGATTTGGCGTCGGGAGTCCCATTTCGGTCAGTAGCGATCCATCGGTACCCCCGCGCACGCTGCTTCGTTCGCATGGAATTCCCATGCTTCGGAATGCTTCCTCGGCAAGATCGACAGCTTGCGGCAGTCGCTTTAGTCCTTCTGCCATATTGCGATATTGCCGTTGTATCGTCACATCCACGCGAACGCCGGGAATCATCGCTTCCACTCTCGAAGCGGTTCGCCCCAGAAGGTTGGCTTGCTCCGTTAGCCGTTGCGTTTCGAAGTCCCGCAGCAGCAAGTTCAATGTAACTTCGCCCACCCCTCCTTTCATTTCGTAGGGATGAATAAAACCATCTCGACCATCAGTGGTTTCAGGAGATAAGTGCGAGGCGGGGAGTTCTGCCAGGAAATGTCCGGCTGCTCTTAGGGCATTCACCATGCGGCCCTTGGCAAGGGATGGGTGAATATTTTCTCCAATGAACCGAACCGTAGCTAGGTCCGCAGAGAACGTCTCTTGATCGATGATCCCTACCCCACCACCATCCAGGGTGTAGCCCACGACAGCATTTGCCTTCTTCAGATCGACATGCTTGGTTCCAAGACCAATCTCCTCGTCGCAAGTGAAAAGAATCTGAATCGGTCCATGAGCCAAATCCGGATTCTCCATGAGCATGGCTGCCAACTCCATGATGACCGCGACACCAGCTTTGTCGTCGGCTCCGAGGAGCGTCGTTCCGTCGGTAGTAATCAGCGTCGATCCAAGTAGGTTCTTGAGAGCCGGACATTGTTCGACGCGGATGACGGACTCGCCAGTGCCGAGCGGGATATCCCCACCACTATAGGCGTGAATGACTTTCGGATGAACTTCGTGTCCCGGAGCTTCCGGGGAAGTATCCAAATGTGCGTTGAACAATACGGTTGCACACGGAGTGGAAACGTTCGAAGGAATGAGAGCCCACACCAGTCCGTGCGCATCTTGATGAGCATGTTCGATCCCCATCTGCTTCAATTGGTCAACCAGGAGTTTTCCTAGCTCCATTTGACCAGGGCTTGACGGGGATCGATGGGAATGCGGATCGGCAGTAGTTCCGATCCGCACGTATTGGAGAAATCGATCTAGCAAACGATGAACTTGAATCCGCTCAAGCGGAGAAACCATCAACTGGGACACAAAACGTCCTCGTATGGAAAGGCTACAGGAGAAACGCACTCATAATGTCCCTCCGAGGAACATAAGGCGTTCAAATGCGATAAATTGTTGGCAGTTTCACACAACTAGCAAAGTGGTCCAACGATGAATACTATCGATGAAGTCAAATATCTTCTCTTCGACGTCGAAAGTGTCGCGGACGGAGAGTTAATCGCCGCCACGCGATATCCGGACCAGAACTTGTCCGCCAGCGAGGCCATCCTGAGCTACCGCCAACAACTTCTCGCCGAGTCCGGACGCGACTTCATCCCATATACCTATCACATTCCCGTCGCAGTCGTCGTGGCCAAGATTCGCGAGGATTTGTCGCTCATCGATATTGTATCGCTCGATCAACCGATGCATCGTCCTCAAGTCATCACGAAACATTTTTGGGTTGGCTGGGAGAAGTATGGTCGTCCGACTTGGATTACGTTCAATGGTCGCACATTTGACCTACCGCTGATGGAACTGTCTGCATACCGCTACGGTGTTTCGGTTCCCATGTGGTTCAATCTCTTCGACCGACAGTACCAGCAAAGCCGCAATCGCTATAACGTTCAATCGCATTTGGATTTACACGAAATGCTGACCAACTTCGGAAGCACTTGGTTCCGTGGAGGATTGAACTTGGCGGCCCAACTTCTCGGAAAGCCTGGCAAGATGGATGTGCATGGCGACATGGTTCAGGACATGTACGCAGCCAAGCAGCTCGCTGAAATCAACGAGTATTGCCGTTGCGATGTTTTGGACACCTATTTTGTGTTCCTGCGATGCGCCTTGCTGATGGGCAAGATCGATCTTGATCGTGAAAAGGAGCTTGTCGATCGTACGAAAGCCATGCTCGAACGTGACGCTCAGCAACACGTTGCCTATGCAACCTACTTGGAACGTTGGCGAGATTGGCCGAATCCTTGGATCGAAGCTTGAGCTCGGAAGTCCGATCGGTCAGTTCGATTTCATTCTCTTAAACCTCCATCCTGCGGCCTACCATCTACGGGTATTTGAAGTTGCTCAAATACAGGCTCAATGCGCCAGCGTGTGTTTCTCTAGAAATATTCCACCACTCGCGCGCTTCGTGTTTGCTTGGCGGAAGAAGCACAGTGGCGTTCAGCGTTGAATATGGGGGATGAGTGTTCAAAAAGAGCAACTTCCAAACGAACGACTTAGGATCAGGTTCCACTCGTCACGACCAGAGCGCTTCGCCGCATCATTCAAAGGCTAAGACGCGGATGTTGTGGAAGCTTCTTAGAATACGCATTATTGCTGGAATCACTCACCTCCTTTTCCTCCGGCTCTTTGAACTACCTGCAATTCAACTCCGTCGAAGCGAGCGATACCGGTGCCACCGAAAAGTCCGACCGTAACAATGGCTTCTCGGCAAGTCGGAGGAACTGCCCATTCCTTCTGATACTGTCGCCAATCGCGAGTACCGAGGAAAGGCCCCAAAGTGTAATAGGCAACTCGTTTCCGGTTGGCATCGAAAAACTGAATGATCACTGCTGGTCGCTCGTTCTCGTCGCCTGTTCCCTTCGCATTGATGGTAGCAACCCAGGCGGACAGTTTGATTTTGCGGATGTACCTGCCATCAAGTGGAAATCCTTGTAGCAAGATGCCTGGCTGGTGAGGTATATCGTTTTTGAACTCGACTACCTGGCTCCCAACCGGCCCCTTAGGATCGTTCACCAATCGGCAACTGAACTGATAGTACCACTTTGGAACGTGACCATTCTCCATCTCCGGCAATTCGAAATCAGAATTTTCGAGAGAGGGGTTCTGGGGATCGGGCTGGACTTCTCGCTTCGCTTCGGCGACACCGGTCATCGGCACGAACAATGTAGGCCGAAGTGCCTCTTCCTCCAACTGACCATCGATCTTTCGCATCATGTAAAGGGTCTGCTGATATCGCTCACCGACCGGAATGATCATTAACCCCCCTTCTCGAAGCTGATCAACCAGTGGTTGCGGGACCTTTTCCGGAGAGCATGTCACGATGATCTTGTCGAATGGAGCTTTCTCCTCCCATCCTTGATACCCGTCGCCAAGTTTCGTAAAGACATTTTTATATCCGAGTCGCTGCAAGACCTTCGTTGCATTGCGACTCAGTTTTTCGATGATCTCAATGGTATAAACTTCCTGGACGAGAGGACTGAGAACCGCCGCCTGATAACCGCTACCCGTGCCAATCTCGAGTACTCGATCCGTCGGTTGGGGATCAATCGCTTCCGTCATCACCGCAACAATATAAGGGCTGCTGATGGTTTGACTTTCGCCAATCGGCAACGCGATATCGTAATAGGCGCGGTCGCGAAATTGCGGCTCGACGAATTCGTGGCGGAGTGTTGAACCGATGACATCCAAAACGCGCTGATCCTTGACACCACCTGGAACCAGCACGTCTTTGACAAGCTGCTGACGTCTAACAGCGTACTCATCGATTTGTCGCTGAGCATGTACCGGACTCGATGACAGCAAGAGCGCGATCGCCAAGACTAATTGAAGATTCTCTCTCGAAAACCATTCACGACCTGATCCGTGGGTAGAGGGAAAGGATGAGCACGTCATGAGAGCTACCTCGCTATGAAGGAACCTAAATCACCCGAATTCCTTTATTCTATCCCACAAAGTTGATTCGAGCTTGGTTGTGGGCGCGCAATTACCCAATTCCGCGAGGAACAGGTTTTCTCAGCCGGTGACAACGAGAAGATCACAAGTTGGGGAGGATTTGCCGAGACCAATCAACTAATGATCTGATCGATTAGAATTCGGGTATAAAGCTGGCGGTGGCCGGTTCGCCGATCAAAATTCTTTCGGCGGCGGAACTTTTGAATGTAGACCTTGTCCCCTTTTTCGACGCCTAATACCTTCGCTGAGACCTTCGCACCTTCAACCGTTGGCTGCCCCAGCTTCAGCCCACCTTCAGACGAAACTGCGAGAACGCGATCGAACACCAGATCTTCGCCTTCAGTTACGGATTCGCGAAAATCGATGTCAAGCTCTTGGCCCAAGGTTACTTTGTATTGGCGGCCGCCGTCGGCAATGATTGCGTACATCATTTTTTGATCAGGTCTAGTCAAAATCGGAAGAACGTCTTAGTTTCAAGAGCTGAAATAATAACCCTAGCTTTCGTGGTCGTCGACCCCAAATTTGGTGGACTTAGGTTGGATTTCGTCAGGATGGCTGCTTGGAAGGCCTTTCTCAATGCTCGAACAAAAACCGAATTTTTGGGGACTTTGTCTCGCCAACGGTGCCTTCGATCAGGCCGTTTCTCGCTGCTCATCCTCGCCCTCGAATCGTTGCTGTCAGCGTGACAAGCAGCCGACCTTGAAGGGCAAGCGGAACGAACGATCGCTGAATCAGGGAACAAATTCAGGACTCGATCCCATGGACCATTGACGTGCTTTGCAAACTTCGGCGGCAGTTCTCGACCAGATCGCCGAAGCTGACAGCATCAAGCCACCCGGATCGTCCTCATTCCTTTCAATTGATCGCCCGCGATGAGCCCTCAACCCAATCTCAATCCTTTCCAATTGCAAGCGGTCAAACACTTGAATGGCCCCATGCTCGTGCTAGCGGGCGCTGGCAGCGGCAAGACGAGGGTGGTCACTTATCGTACTGTCAATCTCATTCGACATCGCATTGAACCCCGCCGAATTTTGGCGGTGACGTTTACCAACAAAGCCGCCAAGGAAATGCAGGAGCGAATTACCCAGTTGCTCGATGGTGGCAGGAAGGGGCGCAAGAACGATCTCGATCGACCGGTCATCGGTACTTTCCATTCTCACTGCGTTCAAATACTTCGTCGGAACGCGAAACTGCTCGGCTACCCCGATCAATTCGCCATTTACGACCGCAGCGATCAAGAGAGCCTTGCAAGAAGCGTTCTCCGAGAATTGCGCGTGCACCAAGACATGCTTGGAACCTCGGATCTGCTTGCCATCATCGGACGTTGGAAGAATGCTGGTGTTCGCCCCGAGCGGGCATTGCAGTTCGCTCGAAATGATCAAGAGCATTTGGCAGCCAGTGGCTACCGCCGGTATCAGAAAGCGATCAAGCTCGCCGGTGCCATGGACTTTGATGATCTGCTACTCAATGCGGAACAACTGCTCGGCGAACATGAGCTCGTTCGACAACGGGAGGCCTCCATGTTCGATCATATCATGGTTGATGAATACCAAGACACCAATGGCTCGCAGTATCGAATCATCGAGTTTCTGGCACGAGATCATCGCAATTTGGCGGTCGTTGGAGATGACGACCAGTCCATTTATGGATGGCGCGGTGCCGAAGTCAAACACATCCTTGGCTTCAAAAACGACTGGCCTGATGCGGTCATCATTCGCCTCGAAGACAACTATCGATCCTCGGGCGCGATTCTGGAGATGGCAAACTGCCTGATTCGATTCAATAACAAGCGTCATGACAAGATCCTCCGAGCGGCGCGCGGTCACGGACTTCGCCCCAAGATTCTGCAATGTCCTTCCGAGGAAGAAGAGGCCAAAATCATTGTTTCCGAAATCGCGGGTCGTCTTAAACGCGATCAAACACTTCGACCCGGCGATTTTGCAATCCTTTTTCGAACCAATGAACAACCTCGATTGTTCGAAATGGCTCTCCGCCGCGCCGAAGTCCCTTATGTCCTTGTCGGCAGTCAATCGTTCTTCGATCGCAAGGAGGTTCGAGACATCGTCGCGTATCTTCGAATCATCGCTCACCCAGAGGATGAGATATCACTCTTGCGTATCATCAATACGCCGGCGCGCGGCCTCGGATCAAAGAGTGTTGCGGCATTGCTGGAGATCGCTGTGACCCAAGGCAAGCCGCTTTGGAATGTGTTCGAACAGCAAGAAGTCGTTCAAAAGCTGCCGTCTGCGGCCAAGGAAGGAATTCGGCAGTTGCAACAATTGGTTGCCGATTTCCAATTGCGATTGAAGAACACGCCGATGGCGCATTGCGTCCAACAATTGATTGCCGAAACGCGCTATTACGCAGAGATCGAGCGATCCTATCCCGACCCAGACGAACGGGAAATGCGCAAATCGACCGTGGAAGAAGTCATCAATGCGGTCTCGATGTTCCAGAAAGAATCACCCAAGGCGACATTGCAAGACTTCTTGGAAGAAATTGTCCTGGGAGGAAGAGAGTTCGAACCCTCAAAGGAAAAGAAATTGGATAAAGAGGCGGTTAGCTTGATGACGCTCCATAGCGCTAAGGGTTTGGAGTTCCCGATCGTCTACATGGTTGGCATGGAAGAAGGTGTCCTTCCCCACCAGCGATCATTGAGAGAAGATCCAATGAACGTCGATGAAGAGCGACGATTGTGCTACGTCGGCATCACTCGCGCTCAAGAGGAATTGACGTTGTCTCTTCCTCTAACGCGATTTAAGTGGGGCAAACCTCGACCCACGATCCCCAGCCGTTTTCTGTATGAAGCTACCAATCAAGCGGATAACCCGAATTACATGCTCGCGATTCGCGGTGCCGTTCACGAAGCCCATCGTTCCACTCGATCGCACCATCCTCCCGCGAAGAAAAGGACGGAGTCAACAACCGCGTCTGCCGATCGCAAACGAAAGCGGTCCTAAACCCCTTATCCAACACGAGAATCTCAATACAGCTAGTTGACAGATCTGCCTCATCAACAATACGATTGCCGATCGACTGCTGATCGTAATCAAACTCCACACAAAGATGGATTGACCCAGCGTATCGGATTGCTCATGCATTTGCTGATTCCGTATCGCCGGCCGGAGGCGTCAATCCAAAGTGTCGGCCCGACGAGCCAGCGAGAATTCCCTTGCCATCCTTTTACCTCGAAACAAATCGATCGAACCGTCCAATCCGAGTTGGGCGAATCGCCATGGTTCGAATTCCTCAATGTGGCTGTTTCAAGCAGCCAAACGGTGGTAAACCGATTCGAGGACATCGAGGTGATGGTCCACACTGAAGACTTGCTTCACATGTTGGAATCCGTTCTCCGCAAGTCGACGGATTTCTAGCGGGTTCTTCAGAAGATCAATGATGGCTCGGGTCAATTGCTTCAAATCATTGGGGCGGATCAGAACACCGGTTGTCCCATCGATCACGGTTTCCGGCAGGCCACCCACAGCAGTCGCGACCACGGGTTTGCGAGCAGCCATGGCTTCGGCGGCGGTTAAGCCAAACGACTCCTCGAAAGGCACACAGACGCACAAATCAATCGCGTTCATGGCGATAGGCATCTGACTTTCGTAACCGACCCAATTGATGAAGTTGGCAACGCCGAGCTTCTCGGCTTCCAAGCGGCAGAGCTGAGCATACTCGAGTTCGTTTTCGGCCGGAGGACCAATAAAGACGATCCGAGCGTTCGGAACCTCGCGAAGGATATCGGGAACGGCGCGAACCAGCAGAAGTTGATTTTTTCTGGGTTGGATATTGCCGACGCATCCAATTAAGAAATGCTCATCGGAGTATCCAAACGCGGTTCGCATCGCCCGTCGCTCTGAAGAACTGACCGATGCGATACGTTCGATGTCGACGGGGCAATAGAGTTTGCAGCTTCGCGACGCGGGAACCAAACTGTACGTTCTCTGATAGCGAAGCGTCGCTTCGGAGTTGGCGATGACGAAATCGTTGAATCGCCAGTAGAGATGGAAATGTCGCTGATGTGCAGTTGCAATGGTGCGGATTCCGTAAAGGCGACGCAAGACGACTCCGAACGAATGAGCCCGGCTATTGTGCGTGTGGACAATATCGATCGATTCACGCCTGCAATAGTTGGCGAATCGTGACAACTCCACGAACGACCATCGGCTCAAGGTCGAAAGGCTGTGTGGGAACTCAAGTTCCGCACACCTCTTGGCCAACCAGCTATCAGGAATGCAGGCAATGTGAACCCCGTGCCCTCGTGCTTGCAACAGCTGCGCGGTCTCCATGGCGTATTTCACAGCGCCACTGAAGCCTTGGCCTGAGATGATTTGCAAAACCTTCATGCTCAATGTTCACCAAGTTCCGTACTTTGACACAAATCTCACGATCGGCGCGCAATTGCAAACAGTTTCGATAAAGGTTCTTAGGAAAGCTCGTACGGTGCGTCAATGCCAGAAAGTTGCCTCAGAATCATCGTTGCTAGCAATGCACGAACTCGCGATTAGCTTGCAGTCGGCATGACGAATCGGCTTGTGCAAGCATTTGCCACAACCACACTTCCATCCCAAAGCGTTCGCCAGTGCTCCTTTCGGGATTCGTCATCTCGAAACATGCTTGCCGACTCGACAGGACCGCCTAAGTCCCTTGGATTAGCGCCACGAATTCATCGAGCGTATTGAATTGCTGAGGCCGAAGATGTTGCGGGCAAGTGACGAATTGAATCGCGTCCATCATTCCCTCTAACCAGTGATGCACAGAACGCTCGGGTTTCTCAACTACAGCAGCGAATTCTTCCATGAGTCGCGTGTGGTAGAGCCCCGGAAAAGGCTGCAGCCGATCATCCTGGAACAGAACAACGGAGCTGCTTGCAGTCACCGCACCGGATAGCAAAGCGATCCAATCGGTTGAAGACTGAAATGTGTCGCACGTGAGGATCAGCACCCAACCTTCGGAGCAACGCGTCTTTTCGTCCATCAGAGCCGTCAAAATTCCGATCAGCGGGCCGCCGTCGCGAATACGATCGGCGATCGTCGGGATGCCTAGGTCCTCGTATTGACGGGTCTGTTGAGCAATTGCAGTAACAGCTAGCCCTGCTGTGATGAGGTTTTGTGATAGAAGTTGGATATTGGGGACGCCATTGCGGAAAACGCGAGCTTTATCGAAGCCAAACCGGCGGCTTTGCCCGCCAGCGAGGATATACGCTCGCGCGATCACTCTCCAGCTCCGTCCGCTTCTTCTCGGTCGAATTGAATATTTGCCCAACTCCACGCGGCAACCGTTCTCGGGAAGCCGATGGTGTTCATGCCTTGAAAGATGGCTTGTTCGATTTCGTGACGTGTGGCACCGGCCCGAAGCGCTTTGCGGACATGGCTTCTCAAAGCCGACTCCAAACCGGCCCCCATCGAGATTCCGATTTTGATTAGGGCACACGTTCTTACGTCAAGTCCGCCGATTTCGTCGACCGCATCGGCCATTTTATCGTGAACGGCTGCGATTTTTGGAAAACGCTGAACAAATTGCTTATAGGTGTCAGGCAACTTCTGGCCGTCTTGACTGGGCAAAGCTAGACCTCCGAAGGATTGAAAGCCTTTTTGAAGAATTTTTCCGAAATCCGCCGAACCTAGTCTTCTGGATCACGATCTCATTGTACGCGGGAAGTGTTCACAACACGACAGGAGTAGAAGCCAACGGAACTGCGTCGATCAGAAAATTTCGGATTGCATGTTGGTTTCGGTAGTGGCTTCTACTACAGTTTAGTAGAGTTCGTGTCTGAGACGCGACCGATCGTTTCTTTTATTTCAACCATCTCAAGCCGTGCTTGGAACACGGTGGAGGAAGCCATGCGACTTGTATCACTAACATCCGTCATTCGTTCGGCAATCGCAGTATCGCGGTTAGCGGAAACGCTTGCGGTGGTGATTCGCTTCCTCCGTCACATGCATGGCCAATTTCAGGGCGCCAGCAAACCCAATGGGTGTCAGAACGACTCATTGCTGGAGCAAACCGTGTACGGCATAGGTTGGCGCAGTCAACCTTGCCCGGTTGTCGTTCGTTCCAGACCAGTCCGCAGGACCAGTCTCTGAGCGGTTTGACGAATGACCGAGGGCTTCGGCCCTTGGTGTTCACCCTGAAGTTGATATTTGCTTGGCCGAGGCGATTCCGCCCGAATGTGATCGCTTGCGATGTGATTGGTAGCTCTCTGCTGCACAACCATTCGCGAACTCCATTCGTGCAATGCATCTCGCTCGCTGCCAGGCCCGACGCGGAACACTGCACAGCGATTTCCGCTTCGTTCAGCAACGTTGCACGAGATAGGTTGAGAGTGGAAATGATGGACGCAGAATTTGAAGAGCTGGTACGAGCTGCGCAGTCTGGGGACCGTGCAGCTCAGGGAGCACTCTACGAGCAATTTCAGGGATCCGTGCAAGCGATCGCGTTTCGTCGGATCGGCGACTGGGAAGAGGCTCGTGAATTGACGCAGGACGTCTTCATTCAGGCGTTCCGACGGCTCGGACAGCTTGAGGTACCTGCTGCATTCGCTGGCTGGTTGCGTCGGATCGCCCATCGCATGGCCATCAACCGTGCGATGCGATCGCGTTTTCCTTCGCTGGTCGAAGCTGAAACGCTGGACCGTCAATCGGAAGAAGACGAATCTCCGCTGGAGAGCTTACTGCGCGAAGAGCAGAAAGCACAGGTTCGAGAAGGAATGTCCAGGCTGCGTCGCCTGGACCGAGAAACGCTGGAAGCATTCTACTGGCGAGGTCAGTCGCTGAATGAGATGTCCGACACGTTTCGCGCTCCTGTCGGGACGATTAAGCGTCGATTGCACGTCGCACGAAGACGGCTGGCCGAAGAGGTTGAGCTTGTGGCTCAGGCTCGTTAGGATAGGAGGTAAGGCTCGTCGCGATTTTCAGGCGAAACTGGAATCGCTGAACGACAAACTGTTCCATCCACAGTTCGGCCGAAAGCATTGCGTATCGAAGAAAGAGGCGGCCAGCCGATCAAGCTGGTCGCCTGATTCTTGTGATGTTCAGACATTCCTTTCGATCGGCATGGTGCGAAGCAGATTGGGCTTCCGAGGAGTGTCGCATGACAGGAAATTTCTATCGAGGATTAAGTCGCGGACGAATTCGCGATGAGTTCGTCGAATACGTCCGGATCCATCAGCCTCAATTCACCGTCGAAGAAATTCATCCGGAGCACCTCCTCATCGATCGTCCCGGGTTGGGATCGCACCAGGTCTTCCTTGAGAATCTTTTTGCTCTCATCGAGAGCATGGAGCCGGAAGCGTCTGCTGACGATCGCCAAAACGTTTACGGAAAGTTTAGCCGGGCACTCGATTCGGGCGAGCTCTTGCAGAGCATGGGCCACGATTCGAGACGCGACCACATTAAGCCGCGACTTCTGCATCGCGAACACGTTGCTTCGATGGAGCAGCAGACCGGGCTGACGATTCCCAACATTCCCATTGAGCGGACTCCGCTTTGTATTGGATTCGTGATCGATTTACCTGACAGTGTCGCTTTCGTGAACACGAATCTTCAGCATGAACTCGGTCTTGAATTGCAGGACCTTCACGATCTGGCGATCGAGCATCTCGACGACGGTGCATTTGGCCAAGCTCTCGGTGAGATGCAACCGTCGTCCCTGATGAACGTCTCAACCGGCGATTCCTTCGATGCTTCCCGGGCGCTCCTGATACCAAAATACTTGAAGCCTGGGGAATCCGTCGTCATTCTCGTACCCGATCGCGATTGCTTGGTCATCCTTCGCTCGGATGCACCGAATCGCTTTGAAATGATGGCACAGCTTGCTTCGATCCCCGCAGGCATTCGCCCGCTCTATGCCGTTCCTATCGAAGTGACCTGCGATGGATTTCGAGCGGTTGAAACGGACGGCTAGGAGTTCGCTGGCAGCATCATAGCATGAAGCAATATCGCCGCATTATCGTTAAGCCTAAGCCTTCGAGCACCATTGCCTCGCGACACCCTTGGGTAAAACTGAACTCCATCATTGAACAGGTCGATCCCCCGGTCCCAGGCGAAGTTGTCGATCTTGTGTTGCCGGATGGCAATTGGCTGGGACGAGGAATTTACAATCCCAACAGCAATATCCGCGTCCGACTTCTCACGTGGAACCAATCAGACGATATCGATGAATTGTTGATAAGCAAAAGAATGGAGACTGCATTCCAACTTCGGGAGGGGAACGCGGAGCTTCGAAATCTAACGGCTCGACGCCTGATCTTCAGCGAAGCGGATCTTCTCAGCGGACTGATTGTTGATCAGTATGGAAAGTACCTCGTCGTGCAGGTCGCGTCCGTGGCGATGCACCGATTTCTGGATTGCGTGCTGGATTGCCTGTCGGCCCGTTGGAACCCCGAAGGAATTTTTCTTCAAATCGATGAACGAACTGCCAAGCTTGAAGGGCTGGAACCACGTTCGGAGGTGGTGCGCGGACGACTGCCAACGCACGGAGTTGAACTGGAAGAGCATGGGCTGACCTTTCATTTGGATTTGGCTGGTGGGCAGAAGACCGGCTATTACTTGGACCAGCGTGACAACAGAAAGGCAATCGTTCCATGGATTCCCGCCGAAGCAGAAGTTTTAGATGTGTGCAGTTACCTCGGAGGATTTGCTCTCACCATCGCCAAGTGGAGCGCAGCTAAATCTGTGCTCGGTCTCGATTCCAGTGCCAAGACGATCGAGCGAGCCACGGAACACGCTCGCATCAATGGAATGGAGCATGTTCAGTTTCGTTGCGATGATTTTTTCGATGGTCTTTCGAGCATGGTGGATGAAGGTCGGCAGTTTGATGTGGTCGTACTCGATCCGCCACGATTGGCAGGTTCGCGAAATCAGTTAGCCCAGGCACTGCGCGCTTATCATCGACTGAATTATTTGGCAGTGCGGCTGATTCGGCCAGGCGGAATCCTGTGTACCTGCAGCTGTTCCGGACGGGTCTCTCGCTCGGACTTTCAGGACATGCTGCTTGGAGTGAGCAGACACGCAAGACGTGACATACAGATCCTCGAGCAGCGGGGTGCCGGAGCCGATCATCCCAGTCTGGTCTCTTGTCCCGAAACCGACTATTTGAAGTGCTTTCTATGTCGTGTATTTTGAGGCGAACGGCAGGACTCAAACCACCCGGCAACCGGTCAAACGTAGATCGTATAAGGTGCGCAAGCAGTTGCAGCCCCATTCGCAGCGATTTCTGGTCGATCAATCGAGAACGCGTACGCCGGCAATGATTGAAATCTAGTCCCTGGAACGTTAAGATGCTGCCGAACTCATGGAGTTCAGCCGAAGCGGTGGTAGCGGTCGCGTGCATGTTGGAGGTAGCTACTTCCCAAGTTGGCGGTAACAAGTGACTGCTTCACGATCATCTTTTCAGGGAATGCCATGAAAACCGCGTGTTTGAGTTTCACATTTCTGGTGACTTCGGTCGCTTTCTGTTTCGATTTACTAGCTGGACCACCATCCGGTCCTCTTGGCGCCTTCGGTACGTCAAGAAAGTGGAGGGATAGCGCTGGAAAATTTTCGATCGACGCTAGCATGGAGCACGCTTCTTCGACGGAAGTCAAGCTAAAAAAAGCAGATGGTAAAATTGTTACCGTACCTCTGTCCAAGCTATCCGAAGCCGATCGGATGTTCGTTGAGTCTTTCTTGGAAGCAGAGGCTGCTTTCGGCGGCTCGGAGGAGGATAATCCATTTGCTGGTGGCGATGATGCTGAATCATCCATGCCTGCAACGAAAGCGAAGTCTCCAGGCTCAAAGAGTGACATCGCGGGTTCGGACTTCGACTCCATTCCCAAAGTGACGTTTTCCTCAAATCGGGCCAAGCCCATCAACTTCGATTACTCGACTCCGTTTTGGAATGTAGAGGTAAACTCGCTGCCAACCAGTCCCGCGCTTCCGGACTCGATCACCAATGTTCCTCTTTCCAAGGATTTTTTTGACAAGCTTCAACTTCAGGTTTCGAGGGAATCGCCGGTAGGATTCGTTTCCATCTATCGAACAGGACGATCGGAGTCGGAAAACTATTCTCGGCTGGGCATGCTTCGATTTCCGGACGGCGATCCAGTCGCTTTGGGGCAATCTTCCCTGCCGTGGAAGATTCTGGGTGTCGCTCCCAATGGCAAGTCCGTTGCATTGGTCCGTGATGAAGGGTGGGACAAAGGCAATGACGTTGCAATCATCGACATGGAAGGCGATCAAGCCATTCCAAGATTTCAATTTGTTGCCGGAGGAGGATCTTGGGATGAGCTGCATTGGGGCTCCTTTCTCGATCACGATCGATTCGTGATCATCTCTCAAAAGCACGTTCTCAAGGTTTGGAATTTGAAAGAGAAGACGGTACAAATGCAGGGAGCGACGTCGAACTGTCTCTATGCAGCGTCAAATGCCAACAACTCGTTACTTGCATTTCCCGCTGCTGGCCGAGTGGCGTTGGTAGATAGCGAGAGTTTCAAGCAAGTTGGATTAATCGTTTGCGAACGTTCCGAAATGCCAACGGTTGCCTTTTCTCCGGACGGCAAGAAGCTAGCGACGTTTCTCCCGTTTGTCGTGTCCATTTACAGCATGAATGATGGCCAGTTGATTCGCTCGATCGCCGTAGGACGGGAGCAAGTTGGTTTGGCCATCGACTGGATCGGCGAAGATCACGTCATCATCGATAAACAACTCGTGGTTGATACCAAACGTGGCTTTCCGGTCTGGAACTACCAATGCAATCATCCACGAGCGGTAAGCGGCAATCGCATCTATGTGATTCAGGCTGGTAAACAACCATCCATCTTGGGACTGGCACTTCCGCACGATGCCGCAGCTCGAGCCGCCGAGCGCATGTCACCGGACTCAATCCTCGCCGTCAAGAAAGGAAGCACTGTTGCATTATCGACGAATCTGCAAGGTCTGTCTCCACAGGAGCAAGAGCAGTCGAAAAACGCCATTCAGACGAAGTTGGTCAACCTTGGATTCAAAATCTCTTCATCGGCATCGATTCAATACCATCTTTCTTTGGCTCAAGGAGATGTTCAGGAGGAAGAATACGGTGAGAGCAACACGCCGTTTCCTGTTCCCTTTGGCCGAGTTACAGGCCCCACCACGAAAGTCACCTTTCGACCTTGGTATCACACGCTCCTGGTAACCGTTGACGGACAGGAAGTTTTTAGGTCCGTTCAAACCGTAGCTAGTCCCGGTTCCGTTCAGCTAAAAGAAGGGGAGACAATTCAACAGGCGGTGAATCGTCATGTGCAGCCTTCTGCAAGGTTTTTTGAATCGATGAGCCTGCCTTTCGAAATAGTTCAGCCCAAGTATCGCAACGGGCTGGGGGAATCAAGAATCACTGAGCAGGGAATTCGATAGAGATGAACGGACAACATGTTCTTCATCGATAATCCGGTACTCCAACGCGAGTTGGTTGGCAATTTGCGAACGTTTCGAGCGTTTGCGTTGATGCTCGTCTATCAGATCGCTTTGGCTGCGGTCGTGCTGATCGCCTATCCGCGCGAAGAACGCATGGATTTGAGCGAAAACACGGCTACGGCGCGGACCTTGGTCGACGTGTTCTTTTTGGGTCAGTTCGTTTTGGTATCACTGATCGCACCGAGCTTTGCCGCCGGCACCATTTCCGGGGAAAAAGAACGCAAGACCTATGAGATGCTCCTAGCCAGCCCTTTACGACCTGGAGCGATCGTTATCGGTAAGCTGGTTGCCTCCCTAACCCACTTGTTGGTATTGATCTTTTGTTCCCTGCCGATCGTTATGTTGTGCCTCCCCCTCGGAGGCGTGTCGATCTATGAACTCCTTGCCGCGTTTGTGGCATTGCTCTTCGCCATACTCTTGTTTGGATCGATCGCAGTCTTTTGCAGTTGTCGTTTCAAACGCACCAGCGCATCCTTGGTGGTCAGTTATCTTGTCATCCTTCCAATGGTTATTTTGGGTGGCGCATTTTGGCTCGGAGCGGCTGAAGAGGGCCGATTTCGCTTAATCGCCATCGTCTTCGCTCTTCCCGTTTTCAGTATTTTGGCGAGCGGTATTCTTTTGAAAATGACCGCCGATCGACTTCTTTATCCGCCCGATATTGGGAGTCAAGGAAATGAGGTCATTGATCTCGAACAAGAGCAAACGCAGGTTGTTGGGTTGGTGATACAGCGAGATCAATTCCCAGATCGCTTATTTGCTCCTCCGCGCCGCAAGACGCTCATGAATGACAACGCCAATCCTGTCTACGATAAGGAAATCCACGCCGAGTTGTTCAGCCAGGGGACGCTGATGCTGCGATTGGTCATTCAGATTTCCATGATTCTCGCAGTACCTCTTATGGCGATCTTGCTCTTTATCGCACCCCATCTCGCTGGCTGGTACATCGCTTATGTTGTCGTCTTCAATATCCTCGTCGGGCCTGTGTTCACCGCTGGAAGCATCTCAAGCGAGCGTGAAAGGCAAACCCTGGAGTTGCTGCTCACCACGACGCTCAAACCAAGCCAAATCCTGATGGGAAAACTCATCGCAGGTTACCGCGTTTCCTTTGTGCTCACCATGTTCCTAATGTGGCCTGTTCTTTTGGCATTCGTTCTGAATTTTCAACTCTTTAATGCCTGGCAAACCGTCCTGACTTATGTCTGCATTGTCATCGTTGCGTCGATCATCAATAGCGTGTTGGCCCTTTTTTGCTCGACTGTTTTCCGACGAACCGCAGTATCCATGATGTCGACCTACACCATCCTCATTGGGCTGTACTTTATTCCGATGGCCATCTATTTCCTGACTCTGACGTTCGATCCGAACCCGGGTAATGAACAACTCGTGCGTTGGCTAGGTTTGGCCAGCCCGTTCATGGCCATTGTTCAAACACCGATGAACATTGGAAGTGATCTACCAATCATGGAATTGCTGAAAGCCCGCACCTGGGATTTCACGTTCATCTATTTCGG
The DNA here is from genome assembly GCA_037440405.1 of Pirellula sp. GTDB lineage: Bacteria > Planctomycetota > Planctomycetia > Pirellulales > Pirellulaceae > JANMGV01. Next base: position 86,448 of record JBBIUE010000002.1, read on the forward strand.
CGTGACCATCGCAGCAACCTTCGGGCTCTTCAGGCTCTGCCGTGTCTTCATCGATAACCACCACCGCCTCAGCAGCCGCAATTAAGATTTCACTGCTAAGCACAATGGCCAGATAACGAGGTCCCAGCAACGTATCAGCACCATCCGCGATGCAGCTACTTTTGATAGCGAAGATCAAAATATGAGCTCTATCATCGCCAGAAATCGGAAATCCCCATCTTCGGACGGCTAGTCAGACACTCTGGCCGGAACCGATCGGTCCGAGACTTCCAGAACTTCGCATCTACTTCAACGGGTGTTCCTTGCATCCGACGCACCTAACCCCCAGCCCTTCCTCTTCAGAACGCTCTTCGATCCACTCCGAGAGACTCTTTCTTCGGCACATGATTCAACCTTTGGATCAGACTGACTGAAGGATTTGCCTGCTACATCGCTCAATACCGTTTTCTTGCGATCATCTCACCGAGAGCATGAACCTTCGTTACTGGAGAGACTTACGATGGGATCGAATTGATGAATGGAGGTTTGATTGCTCAAATTCTCTGTGAACTTCGAGACAACACCAGGCGAGCGGCAACTTGAGACAATTCAGTCAACCAGCACTGCTCCGCTATCACTAGGCGTTGCCGTTCGCAAACATTCCGATCCAATACTCAATTTTCAATTGCCGTTCGATTAATACTTCCTTTGATGAGATGAACCATATTTCCTCATGTGTTTAGCTGACGGTATTTTCCTTATCCTCTTTAGCTCGCTTGCTGGTGGTCCCTTGTATGGATCATCTTGAATTTGAGAACCACGTACAAAGCCATTTTCGTAGCACTCAGCATCACTCGTGGTAACCGATCACCGAATCCCTTATTCCGACTTCAGCTAGAGCAGAGTGGGAAGCAGCAGCCAATGTTTGCCGGCGAGAATCCAGAGTGGGATGGTAATGACACCCACCATCGAAGTTCCGACCACAACTCGCACCGCCGTCGGGACGTCTTGATGGTACAGCCGAACCAGAACGATTGGGAAGGTCGCACAAGGCATCGCAGCTTGCAACAAGAGGACTTGTCGCAAGTCTTGCGGAAGCGCCAAACCGATGGCAAGTAGGATGAATGCGACAGGCAGCAGAAGTTGCCGGATCAGACTTGCAAAAAGGATGGTCGTGGAACTCGCAAGGAAATTCTGAATGGCAGTTGAAGCTTGATCGAAGATGATCGCCCCTCCCAGCATGAGTCCGATGGGAATGGCACAAGACCCTGCCATATTCAATGCAACGAGGACGAAGTCGGGCAGTCGAGCTTCCAAGCCGACGGATTTTGCTGAATAAGCCACCAGCATCGCCAACAAAGGAGGTCCGAATACGATTCGTTTCCAGTTGGCCTTGAAATTTCCGCAGAGGACCCAAATGCCGAGACTCCACATAGCGATATCGACCCCAACGTTATGAACGAGCAGGCGAACAACGGATCCAGGAAACATCGCCTCCGCGATCGGCAGCGGAATATAGGTGTAGTTGGCAATGCCGACACAGGCGATGAAGCTTCGCCGCTGTGACTCGCTACGAAGTCCAACGAATTCTCCGAACAGCGTAACGAGCATCCAGGCAATCACGTAACCACCCGCAGTACATCCAAAGCCCAGCAGCATTGGGAACAGGGCGTTGGGCAGGTTCGGCGAATGCGAGCTGGTCAGAATTCGATGCATGAACAAGCACGGAATAAACAGGTTCGCGGTGATGGACGCCAAGCTTCGATCTGCATCTCCGCTGAGCCAGCCGCACCTACGAGCCGCTGCGCCAAAAACCATGACTAGGTAAACGCCAGCGACGCTCGATAGGATCTCCGAGAAATCGCTCATGAGGCAGAGCAGCTACCGCATGAACCTGAGCAGCTTGTCGGGCGTTCTATGTCGCGAGATGCGAGGTCGGGGCTCCAACCCTCGGGTTGCCCAGTAATCTGCAATCCGAGATCCGCAATCATTCGATAATCTTCTTCTGGAGCTTGACCCTTTGTCGTCAAATAGTCACCAACAAAGATGCTGTTCGCGACAAGTAAACCCAGCGGTTGAAGTGATCGGAGATGGCGTTCGCGGCCTCCAGCGATACGCAGTTCGCTCGCCGGATTGACGAAGCGGAACATGCACAACGCTCGCAGACAGTCTCGCGGAGTAAGGTATTCTTGCCCTTCGAGCGGCGTTCCGTCAATCGCGTGGAGAAAGTTGATCGGTATGGACTCGACTGCCAACGATCGCAATTCCATGGCCATCGAGACGAGATCTTCTTTTTTCTCGCCCATGCCGACAATACCACCGCTACACAATTCGAGCCCCGCTTCTCGAACACTCTTCAGCGTTTCTAATCGATCCTGGTAGGTGTGCGTTGAACAGATTTTCGCGTAGTGTTCTGCGCTCGTATTGAGATTGTGGTTGACGCGATCGACTCCTGCCGCTTTCAATCGCCTAGCACGGTCTGGAGTCAACAGGCCGAGGCAAGCGCATATTTTCAGTCCAAATCGTTCTTTGATCTCCGGGACGATCTGCTCGACCACCTGCATTTCTCGTTCGCTCGGAGCTCGGCCGCTGATTACGATACAGTAGGTCTTAGACTGACGTTCCCTCGCGACGCGAGCACCGTCCAGAAGACGTTCACGATCGAGGATGTTGTACTTCGGAATCGGTGCCGTCGATATCTTTGACTGGCTGCAGTAATTGCAATCTTCCGGACAGAGGCCACTTTTCGCATTCATGAGAAAGTAGAGCTGCACCGTATTGCCAAAATACTTTCTTCGCAAACGGCTCGCGGCATCAACCAATAGCATCAGTTCATCATCGGAACTGTCGAGAATCGATCGAGCTTCGTCAAAACCGATCTGGTACCCGTCCAAGACCTTCTCGGTCATTTTCGTCCACCGATGGGTCGATGGCGATGGAAGTTCCTCTGAAGTTTCAATAGGGTGGATCATTACCGAGCATCCTTAGATGATGAAGCGTTGTTCTTGAGTTTCCAACTGCTTGCTTTGTACGTTTTGCAGCACTGCAAGCTTGTCTACCTTGCGGAATCATTCTACAACAAGAGAATTCAGAGCGTAATCAGTCCGTTGAATTTCACCACATCCTCACCTCTAAGATTGAGACTTCGGTTGCATCATTTTTGTCGTATTGGAATGACTGGCCGCATCGGACGATTCCAAGTGGCCACGGAAGAGCAGTTTGCGCGGGGCGATCGCGTCGTTTGCCGAACGACGCTAGGCGTGCAGCTCGGAGAGGTTCTCGCCATAGCGGACGTGACTGCGGATCAAGCTGATGGAACGATCCTGCGGCGCTGTGCGGAGGAAGATTCGTTGCTGTGGAGGCACTTGTCACGCGAAGCTGAGAAGACCCTGGATGACTGCCGCAAGTGGATGACCGCGCAAGGTGCAGCCGACACGTTGCTGGAAATCGAACCGCTATTGGATGGCCGAACGCTTTATTTTCACTTCCTTGGCGAGCCTCCAGCGGATTTCACCGAATGGTCGCAGGAGATTGTCGATCGGTATGAGGAAAGGATACGAGCATCTCGGTTCTTTCAAATGTTGGAACAGGGTTGCGGTCCCGGGTGTGGAAGCGACGCGAAGGGCGGCTGCGGATCCAAATCTCAAGGATCGAGTGGCGGCTGCGCTGTTTGCGTCGCCGCTTCCGCGTGTCATTCTCGCAAGTTGCAATCGGCTACAGATTCGACTGAACAGCATTCACCACGAAGATCAGTCGGAGGCGAGTAAGTCATGGATGCCGAAGTCTTGCTCGATCGTGACGAATGGTTCATGCAATTGGCGCTCGAGCAAGCTTACGAGGCGATGGCTCAGGATGAAGTCCCCGTGGGAGCTGTGATCGTCCGTCGGGAGCGGGTGATCGGGACAGGGTACAATCAGCGAGAACAACTTAAGGACCCGACTGCACACGCGGAGATGATTGCCATCACCCAAGCTGCTTCGACGCTGCAGAGTTGGCGACTGGAGGATTGCACACTCTACGTCACACTCGAACCTTGCCCGATGTGTGCGGGCGCCATTCTGCAGTCGAGAGTGCCGCGACTCGTGTTTGGGACTGCTGACCCAAAAGCGGGGGCCGTTCAATCGCTGTATCAGTTGCTCTCGGATTCTCGTCTCAATCATCGGGTCGAAGTTCGTTGGGGATTGCTTGGGGAGGCCTGCGGAAAGGTCTTGAGTGACTTCTTCGAGCAGAAGAGACGACTGGGGAAAAAATAACGGGACCATGTCCAATGTGGTAGGTAGGATTGCGAAATCGACCGAAATGTTGCAATGCACATGCCGGACACGTAAGTTCAAAGAGGCTATGCTCACTCGAATCATCTTCAAACGAAAAACGAGGGCTTGGTTGTGCGACTTGCTTCGCAGCGTTGAACTTTGTCAAAGGTTTCGCCAGTTACAAGTGATCTGAGGACGGTTTCGCTTGCTTCCTAGCGTTCGATATGGTTAAGCTTGTAGGAGTGATGAACATCGAGCTCCATCTTCCAGGCCGTATCCTTCAAAGGCAGAAAACGATGTTGTTCCTTCGATTCGCCGCTGCTTGCATCTTGCTTGTAGTATTCATTATTTTTTGCATCGCGTCAGATGCACAGGAAGACAAGGTCTATTCCGGGCCGCAGGAGGGCGAAGTGCTTCCCGCTTTCACGGTTCAAGGTGTTTACGACGACGCTGAGAAAGAGCTCGACTATGTTACGGAAGCGGGGAAGGAACCCTTACTTTTGATTTTCGTTCACGACGTGAATCGGCAGTCGATCTCGATGACGCGAGTCCTTTCGCAGTATGCGAAGGAACGGTCTTCGGACGGACTTCAGGCGGGTGTGATCTTTCTGGACCGTGACCCCTTGGAAGCCGAATCGCGATTGCAGCGGATTCGCCACGCCTTGACTCCAGGAGTTCGGACTAGCTATTCGCCCGAGGGGTTGGAAGGACCTGGGGAACTGGGGCTTAATCGCCGTGTCATGTTAACGGTCCTCCTCGCCAAGAGCGGAGTAGTGGTCGCGAATTTTGCGATGATTCAGCCTAGCTTGAATGTGGACCTACCCAAAATCGTCGCCAGTGTGTGCGATGCCATTGGAGGAGAGCCTCCGAAGATCGAGGATTTGCTTCGAGATGGGGGAATGTCGGGAATGCGTACGGCAAATGCCACTGCCGAGGCTCCCAACTTGCGAGCCCTGGTCGGTCCTCTCATTCGATTGGATGCCTCTCCAGTGGAAGTTGACCGCATCGCAACTGATATTGAAGAACAAGCATCACGCGACGACGCGATTCGGCGTGAGCTGGGGCGAATTGCTTCGACGATTGTCAAAAGTGGCAAGCTTTCGAATTACGGAACAGAAAAGGCGCGAGAGTATCTCGCGAAGTGGGCCAAGGAGTTCGCTGATGAGGCGATCAGAGAGCCCGAGGACAAGTCGCCTAGGAGATAAAACTCGGTGTTCAAGTTGACGTGGCTCATGGGCTATTGCCTAATCGGCTTGCTCTCTGCATCGAACGAAGGAGAGCCGTCGCTTGATTCCGACATTCTGCCATGGATGACCAAACTGGGTTGCAATGCTGGAAATTGTCATGGCTCAGCGGCTGGGCGCGGAGGATTTCATCTCTCCCTGTTCGCGTCCGATCCTGCCGCTGATTACGAAGCGATCGTACACGAGCTGGAGGGTCGACGGATCGATCGCATCTTTCCTGAACGCAGCTTGGTTTTAGCCAAGCCGACCGGCTATCTTGACCATGGTGGTGGCATTATCGCCGAGGACGACAGCCCATTCTCAGAACTCCTCGCTGCGTGGATTGGTAAGGGAGCCAAGCGAACCTCGCCACGAGCAACGCTTCATCTCGATGTCCAGCCAATAGATGTACTCGTTTCGTCATCCGAAGAACTTGTCGAGCTACAAATCCGAGCGCAATACAGTGACGGGCATGAAGAGACAGTCATGTCCAAGTCGTCGATCGTTCTTCCCGATGACGGTTCGGTGTCCTTGGTCGATGAGAACAAACTTCGAGTCCTTCGGCCCGGTCAGCACACGGTTCTGGTTCGCTTTATGGACAAAGTCGTCGCGGTCACATTGAGTCACAAGTTCGCGGATGCCGCGATTCCTGATGATCCTCGGGCAGTTGAAAACACAATCGATAAGCATATCGTAAGCCGATTGCGAGACCTTGGGCTTACTTTTTCTCCTGCAGCGTCGGACTCTCGATGGCTGCGCCGTGTCACACTCGATTTGACTGGCCGATTGCCAACGCTTGACGAGCTGAATCAGTTTCAAAGCGAATCCTCGTCGAATCGTTATGAATCTGTTGTGGATCGCCTGCTATCGAGCGAAGCATTCGTGGACTTTTGGACGTTTCGGCTGGGCCGTTGGCTGAAAATTCACGAACAGCCCAAGGGACGTGCCGCTTTCGAAGCTTATCGTAATTGGCTTCGCCAGTGCGTTGCACTTGATGTCGGGTTCGATCGCATGGTTCGCGAGTTATTGTTGGCGGAAGGAGATTCGCATGAAAATGGGGCCGCGAATTTTCACCGGTTATGCGAGGACGCGCGCAAGGAAGCGGAGGTGGTTGCACGCCTTTTCATGGGGACTCGCATGGAATGTGCGAACTGCCACGATCATCCGTTGGATCGATGGAAGCAGGATGACTATCATGGCTTCGCGGCGCTCTTCGCGGGAGTTCAGCGCGAACGCGTGGTGAAATTACAAGGGCGTGGAGTTGTTCATCATCCGAAAACCGGTGAATCAGCAACGCCTCGCATTCCGGGAATAGCCGCGTTGGCTCAAACTTCTCCAACGATCCAGCATTTCGCAGATTGGTTGACGGCATCGGACAATGCGTTCTTTGCGCCGGCGATTGTGAATATGCTTTGGAAGCAGTTCTTCGGTCGTGGATTGGTCGATCCCTACAACGACTTCCGAGAAACCAATCCGGCCTCGCATCCTCCACTGTTACAGGAACTCGCGAAGGAAATGGGGCGCGATGGCTATCGACTTCGGCCATGGATCAAACGGGTCGTGCTAAGCAACACCTATCGGACCGACTCCGAAGATGGGGATGGAGAATCCATCGATCCTCGGTTTTATGCGAAGACGATCTATCGTCCATTGGAGGCTGAAGTGTACGTCGACGCGATTCGGGACGTTTTGATGCCGAGCACGCGCGATGATAACGGCCCGCACGGCGTGCGAGCGATTCATCCAATCGATAGAGCAAATGCCAGTTCGAGTCTCCAAGTAATGAACGGCTGCATGCGCCAAGATGATTGCAGCGCGGATGAAGTAGCGAACTTAGGTTTAGCAGCTCAGTTGCACTTGATGAATAGCGATCTGATCAATGCACTCCTGACAGATCCGAATGGTCAGCTCCAGATTTGGGAACGCGATCAAGTTCCTATTCATGAGCGACTTGAGAACATCTTTCTGCGTGCACTAACTCGAAATCCGACCACGCATGAATGGAATGCTTGGAACGACGAATCGAAATCTCGGAATCCCGACGAGCAGACTAAGTTGCTTGAGGACTTGGTGTGGAGCCTGCTCGTCAGCAAAGAGTTTCGATGCAACCATTGAGGGCTTTCTTGCCATGTTCGATGTCTATTTGAATCGGCGCCATTGGGTTCGCATCGGAACTCTCTCGGTCTTTGGTGCGATTACAGCAGATTTGCGCAGATCGACGTTTGCCGGTACGGGAGGAAGCGATGAAAAGCGGGACGTCCTCGCCAAGGCCGATTCCTGCATATTGATTTGGCTCGATGGTGGCCCCAGCCACTTAGATACATTCGATTTGAAACCGGCCGCACCTCAGGAACTTCGAGGACCGTTTCGACCGATCAAAACCAATGTTCCCGGCATCGAAATCAGCGAGCTGATGCCGAATCTGGCGAACCAAGCGAACCATTTTGCGATCGTTCGTTCTGTGACGTCACCGCTCGGAGAGCACGGCTTAGCGAATCACTATCTTCTTACCGGTCACCCACCGTCGCCCACGCTTCGATATCCGAGTATCGGTTCTGTTGTCTCCTTTCTTCGAGACACATCATCCGTTTTACCGAAGTATCTCTCACTTCCGGAGTCGGTGAGCGCGGGGGCCGGTTTCTTGCCCAGTGAACATGATCCTTTTGTGGTAGCCGGCGATCTAACCAAGCCCGATTTTCGCATCCAAGATGCCACTTTCTATCCAGGCATCGATGCGGAACGTTTGCGGAATCGTCGAACGTTTCTCGAAGCACTGAATCGACGGGCGAACTCGATGTATCGGGAAGAACCTAGTTCGGTCGAGGTTCATGGCCTCTCAAACGATCATTTCGATCGAGCATTTGAAATGATGTTCAACGCGGGTGCTCGCGAAGCATTTCAGCTAGGTTCAGAACCAGAATCGAAACGTGCTCGATACGGATCACGAAAGTTTGGGCAAAGTTGCTTGTTAGCAAAGCGGCTGATCGAACGCGGTGTTCCGTTTGTGACCGTCGTCTACTCGGGATGGGATACTCATGACAACTTGGTGTTCAATCTGCGCGATGGTTTCACAGGCGCAATGCCCGGCGTGGGTTTGATACCGACGCTCGATCAAGGCCTTTCGGCACTGATCGACGATTTGTCTTCGAGCGGGAGGTTAGAGACGACATTGATTGTTGTGATGGGAGAATTTGGACGAACACCGAAGATCAACAATGGAGGTGGGCGTGATCATTGGCCCCGTGTCTTTAGCGTTGCGATGGCAGGAGGGGGAATCGTTGGGGGACAAGTTGTCGGTGCCAGCGATCGAAACGGAGAAAGCCCGCTTGAACTTCCAGTCACTCCGGCTGATCTTGCCTGTACGGTATTTCGTTTGCTCGGCATCGATCCAGTGCAAGAGCTGAGAACGCGCGACGGGCGTCCCGTGGCAATTAATCAGCATGGAAAGCTCATCAAACCGTTGGTGGGAGCATAATTCCGTGTGTGCGTTTCTTGGTCCAATGGTAATCGCCTTTGCTTTGGGAACGTTCACCATAGAGCTCGACCAGCAAGTTGATCGGCCGGTAACGGCGGCCATTTGGACTCCAAATGCTGATGGAGTCGTTCTCGGTTCGCAGGGAAGAGTCGAGCATCGAGATTGGCCTGATATCGAGAGAACGACCGAAATTCCGACCACTCTGCGATATGTCCACGCCCTCTCGTTCAGCCCGGACGGACAGTTCTTGGCGATTGCCGGCGGTTCGCCTGCCGAATACGGACAGATCGAAATATGGAACTGGTCAGAACGTCGAAAGTGCGCTGAAGCAAACCTCCATGACGATGTTGTTTACGATGTTTGCTTTCACAGCAAGGGAGATTTGGTGGTAACATCGAGCGGCGACGGTACCTGTCGAGTGCTCGCTTGGTCTTTAGGCCCAATGCCGACGTTTCGAGAGGTTGGAAGATTCGAAGCTCATTCCCGAGGTGTTCTTTCGTCCGTCTTTGTCGACGAGGACCTGATCGCGACTTCGGGCCTGGATGCCACCATTCGGATCTGGAATTGCAGGACGCAATCCGAGCAACGCTCTTTTGATCAGCATCTCGCTCCAGTCGGACAACTGTTTCTGTTCGCTCCTCCGAAGGACCCCAGACAACCACCAACTTTGTCCCCTGACGCTATGTTGGTCTCGGCTAGCTTCGATCGAACTGTTCGTTTCTGGAATCCTCTTGTCGGCAGGATGATTCGATTCGCTCGCGTTCCTTCCAGCCCTACAGCAATGCGATGGTCTGCACGAGAACAATCGGTCATCGTGGGTTGTCGCGACGGGAGCGTCCGTTGGATTGATCCGGCTACTGCCAAAGAGATAGCAACCGTTGTCACCAAATCATCGCGAATCACCGATCTCATGGTGCATCCACGTTCCAATGAGATCCTCATCATCGGAGACGGTGTCGATTTGTATAAACTGCCAAGGTAATCGGAATGGCTCACCGTTCGACCGACGAATGATACGGCCAGATGGGGCCAACGAAGAGACTTGACTGCGCGAGCTCAACATCTTCAAAACCACTTAAATGAGCAGGCGATCAAATCGATCCATCGAAACCCACAGCGTTAACGGACGGAACCACCTCTCGTTCCTCACTCATGTTTCGAACTCACGAGAGTTTCGGACGAACGTTTGTCTCTGTATGGCATAGGTTCACCGCTTGAAGGCGTTAGGCGATCATCGCCTAAACTACCGAATGCTCGCGGTGATTCTCACAAGAGCAATTGATTGACGATTAGTTTCAGGCTCCATCGAAGCTCGCAGAGCCACTTCGGAATGCTGACAGAAGTGATCGATATCGGGTCACCAGTCGCGACAAGAGAATGGCCATGTAAACATTGGCGACGAAGGATAGCATGAATAGAATTGGCAGCAACTTGTCTCGTTGTGGTGTCGGCAGCGGTTGAGCTGCGACGCGAAGATTCTGATCGCTCGCTGAAGAGCCGCCGGAGACGAATTGAGATTGCTGGGCAGGATCGGAAAGGACAGCGACGTTCGTTTGCGGAACAGAATTAGCGGTATTCAGCGGCTGATTTGTGGCAACAGTCCGCGGTTGGTCGAATGATGCAGTAATGTTACTGCTGAGCAGACTTGATGAGTCCAAATCATCGAACCCACTCGAAACGTCCGCTCTTGGGTTCAAACGTTGGCGATCCAACGGAGGTTGAATTCCAGTTGGAGCCTGCATCGGGACGCGCCCAGCCGAATCTGCAACCGATCCATAGGGATTTCTTGCCGAAAACGAATCGGCAGCGTTTCGAGGCGTGCTGGTCGAAGGAAAACTTGAGGTTGATGGAAAGCTTGTTGCCGGCATGGCGGGGGGATCTGATAATGTTGCCGATGGAAACTGCCCCGGACTGCGTTGCGAAAGGTCAGGAGTTCCCAAATTCCGTGGAATATCGCGTTGCCGATCCTCGGAAACCGAACTCGAACTGATGGAGGAATTGTATGGGTTGCTATTCTGCAGGGAGGGAGGGACATTGAGATCCATCGAGGCAGAAGGGGGATTGAAGGCAGGTTGAATTGGTGCGTCTCGATCTCGGTCGATCTGTGCGAATTGCGCTTCACTGGCGGATCCAGCCAAATTGGCAATAGCAGTTCCCGGTAACGTCCTCTGACTCGCCTTTGATAATTGGTTTCGAATTTCTCGAAGTTCTTCGAGGCTGGGCGAGCGTTCAGGGGGCTGGGAGCTAATACGAACTACGATCCTCGAAGCCAATCCAACCAGTTCGGGTGGCATATTGCTTTCCACTTCATCTCCCGACTTCATCATCAAGTCGACGGCCGCCGGCGCAATGTGAATGATGTAAACGAACTTCTGATCGGCTTCGCGATTCCAACCGAATTGAACGTACGGAGGCGGAGAGGAAACTTGAGCATGAAGTATCGATTGCAACAAGAACACAATCGCAATCGTCGAACCGAACCGCATCATGATATTCGACCTCGATGTCTTTCCCAAAAACGACCTCGTCAGCATCCAAGCAATGGTATCCCAAGAGGAGCATTCGGGTAAAGACAACTTGCCTATCTTCGCAGCCTTTTTTGCTGTTGAACTAGTTTCGCTAGCAATGAGAATCGTCTAGATTCTAGGTGACAAGAGTCTCAGTTCGATGGTGTCTCGTTTCGGCGATGAAGAAGAATTCGATGCGTGTTTTCGTTACCAGGCTAATTCCAGCCAACGGGCTTAGCAAGCTGCAAGAGTTCTGCGACGTGGAAGTTTGGCCTGGAGCATTGCCTCCGAATCGAGAAGAGTTGCTCGGGAGAGTTACGGGCTGTGACGGACTGTTGACACTCTTAAGCGATTCGATTGACGCTGCTGTTATGGAAGCGGCTGGCTCACAACTCCGAGTGATCAGTAATTACGCTGTTGGCTACAACAATATCGACTTAGGCGAAGCCAAACGCCGTGGGATTTCCGTCGGAAACACGCCGGATGTTCTCACCGATGCGACCGCAGATATCGCAGTGGGGCTGATGTTGGCTGCGTCCCGCCATTTTCAGCAGAGCATGGATCAAGTTCGGGAGTTGCGTTGGAGGACCTGGGAGCCTTTGGGCTTTCTCGGTCATGACTTGAAAGGAGCAACACTAGGCATCGTGGGTATGGGCCGAATTGGACAGGCGGTCGCCGAACGTTGTTATGGCGGTTGGAAGATGAGCATCATCTACACCGCTCGTTCGGAGAAAAACCTTCCCTTTCCTGCGAAGCGAGTTGGCTTTGAGGAGCTGTTGGCTGCCTCCGACTTCATCTCGGTCCATACCGATCTCAACGAGTCGACGAAACATCTTTTTAATGTTCGAGCCTTCCATCAAATGAAGCCGAATTGCGTTTTCGTCAACACCTCCCGAGGCGGAGTCGTGAATCAAGAAGATTTGTCCGAAGCACTTCGCGAGCAAACCATCTTCGCGGCAGGACTGGACGTGACCGACCCTGAGCCCCTCCCTGAAACAAGTTCACTTCGCCTGCTTCCAAACTGCATCATACTTCCACACATTGGATCTGCGACCTTTCGCAGCCGCTTTGCGATGGCGGAGATTGCAGCGGATAACGTCATCCTTGGCCTGAGCGGACAACCTCTTCGGCATGCAGTCCCGCTGAGTTGATTTGAAGCTGTTTGGCGGGTGCTGGATGGCTCAAGGCGCAAGGCGTTCGATGATCCAGGAATCAGCGGTTCGTCGATAGCGATAACGATCGTGCAGTCGGTTGGATCTCCCTTGCCAAAATTCGATCGTCACCGGTGACAAACTGTAACCGCCCCAAAATTCGGGGCGTGGGACTTGATCTCCTACACGTTGTCGTAAAGCTTCGACTTCCTTGTCGAGATCAAGGTCATCGGGAATGACTTCGGATTGGGGGGAGACTGCCGCACCGAACTGACTCAGTAGCGGTCTCGAGTAAAAATACTCGTCAGAGGTCTTGTCGTCTGTCTTCGTGACCGTCCCTTCAACGCGAACCTGCCGCGCAAACATCGGCCAATAGAAGGTCATAGCGGCATTGGCGTTGTCTTCCAAGTCTCGCGCCTTGTGTGAGCGATAATTCGTGTAGAATCGAAAGCTTTCCGGATCAACTCCTTTCAGCAACACGACTCGCGAACTGACCCGCCCCGATCGATCGGCAGTTGCAAGCACAACCGCGTTGACTTCAAACCACTCTGGGACTTCGGCTTCTAGCAATTCCTGAAACCATCGGCGAAATTGCTCGATCGGATCGGCGTGAAGTTCGCTTCTCGACAGCGAACCGTGGTCGTAGTTTCTTCGAAGATGCTGAATCAACTCTCAAACTCCCCTGACTTGATTTCACTTCCCAATTAGAAATTTGCAGGAGAATATTTTGTAACCATTTACGCCGAGAACGTGTAGGGTGAAGTCAACATTTTCAGCGATGGTGTTCTGCACAAGTCCAGAAAAGTCAATTTTCGCGCATGCTGGCCAAGCAAGCTCTCTTCCGACGTAACTCACCACACGGCTATGACTTGTTACACGCACTCTACAATTACTTCGTGAGCGATTACCCCATGACCCCAAAAGAGCCATTTGGCTGTAAGTCGACGTGCCGACGATTGCATGCCATGGGTTCATTCGATGACGCATCGGGTTAGTGCACTTCCAAGCCACGAGAACTTGGAATAACGCCCAGCGTGAAAGCGATGGTCAGATGAAAATAGATGATGCTCGAATTTTTCCAGTTTCCATCTCGCGTAGCATAAGGCGAACAGTGCATCCTCTCGAATTAGCCGATGCAAACTGGCGTTCTCCACCGAACTTCGATTTCAAAATCGCCAATTCTGCTTCAGCCAAAGCGTGACAAGTTGGTAAATCGATCGAGCGTGCGAATGGAGGACCACGTCTGCATCACCACCTCGAATGAGCCTGCAGGCCTCCGGAAGCGATTCAATGGATATCTCGATGAAGTAGGTTGGAATCACTGGTTCGCCGGTGTTCTCTATCACTTGGCTGTCCCAAGTCGATTGCGACTCGTGGAGTGGATCGTTCATTGGCTGAAATGCGACGCGGGCTACTCTGCCTTTTAGGATGGCGCCGGGCAATTGCCGCAATTGAATTCTGGCAGATTGACCAACAGCAACGGTAGGCAAGTCGGGCTCACGAATCTGTGCTCGAACGAGCCAACGATCGTCGTTTCGTATCCATCCCAGGATCGTCCCAGCTTGTATCTTCGCTCCACGACACTCCCGCGAGACCCATGCATGACTCGGTCCCGGCGATCTCCGCTCGGATGCCATGGTTTTGAATGCCGGAGCGGGAGCGGGCAGAAATACTCCTGGTCGTTCTGCTTTAACCGTTGTTGCTTGGTGTCGACGTTCGGTATGCTGCAGCCGGTCGTTTGCTCCCGCCAACGCCGATTCAAGCTTCGGAATTTCTTCACTCGCCAAAGGTCGAGAGAAGGCCATCCTTTGTGCTACTCGTAGTTGACTCTTATAGTTCTCGACGCGGGCTCGATCCTTGAGAACTTCGAGTTCCAGTGCGAGGTTATGAATGCAAGAGACGACTTCTCCGGACTCCAAAGGTCTCGCTTCGAATAGTTCGGTTCTCGAATCGGTGAAAGCGATGCGGGCAACTTTCGATTCGAATTGCAAATCGTCGAACGGGGCATTCAGTATTCCGTCCATCTGAGCATAGACGGGCGTTTCATCAGCGGGGAGCAACTTCCCATGAAATTGCCTTCGTTGAGGAATCGGAATGACAATGATGAGAATGAATAGGACCGTCAGTGCGATCCAACTGAGCAGCGTACGAGTTGGGTGCAACCTTCCTTGCTTCATCTCTCGGATGCTCCAAGCAACGGCTCGAACGATCGGCATCACGAGAGCAGTCGCGAATAAGCTAGAAATGGCGACGATTCCAAGCCATGACATTTCGTAACGCTCGGCGATTCGGCCAACTCCAACGGACAGAATTGCCAGCAGGCAGAATCGGTAGCTGCCGCTCAGAAGTGCAAAAGTGCTGTAGGCGATTCGTCGCGTGATCGGAATATGCACCGGACTTCCTGACGAACCGAAAAGGAGACGGGTGGCAACATGTTTCAAGTGGCGATTCGCTCGTTCCTTTAAGTTGGCAACAGCCAGCCATTCACTGAGAGCAAAGTAGCCGTCGTATCGAAGCAGCGGGTTCGCATTAAAGAGGAATGTGCTGATCGAAGCCACCACGGTTATTTGCCAGCAACACGAATGTAGCCAGCCTGGTTGCGTGAGGAACCAGACCGTCGCCGCAATCGACGCCACGATCCACTCCACATACATTCCCGCCAAGGTAACCATGATGCGTTCGCGGCGACGCGGCAATCGACAAGAATCTGTAACATCGACATAGGGACAAATCATCCCCATCATGAAGAATATCCCCGCGTTGCTGCATCTTGCTCCAAAGTAGTGACAAGCGAGTCCATGTCCAAGTTCATGAATCAACTTCAAAAGTAAGAACGTGATTCCCATGCCGAGAAACAACTGCGGAGAAAGAATCTGCTCCCAAGTTGGAATGGCGGCAAGGACAGATTGCCATTGGGTCAGCAGGCCAAAGATCACAGCGGCAAAGATCGACATCCAAAATCGAATCGCCGTTGCATGGAATAGCCACGGAGCAATCGACTCAAAGTGAATGAGAATTCTTTCAGGATTGAACAGCGACCAACGGCAGAAGAGGAACTGGGTGGGCATTGCCATGATCTGTTCCATTCGTCGTGCCCAAACATGTGTCATCCTGGTTTGATAGTCGCTCCATGGACGAGCTTCGACTAAGAATCCGTGTTGCCGAGCGAATGCCAGGAGCTGAAATATCTCCTGAGGCTTGATCGATTTTGGCGGGAATTGTTGTCGAAAAGCTTGCTGAAGTGACTCGATCGTCTGGCGACCATCGAGTTGTCGGAGAAGAAACTTTTCTTCGGCACCGATATGAACGTACTTGCCGTTGAATGGATCCTGGACAACCCATCGACCGCTTCGAGCATTTTTAATTAGGTCCGGCGATTCATGTTGATCGATCGGATGCCACTGCAAATCAGCGCGGCATTTCGAGCTGATGATTGCCGTTTGTTCCTGTTCACCTATTGTCAATGCGTGGCTCATCGAACCCCCGAGACGCGGTTGTCGTTCCGAGCAGCTTTATCCGTGACCGCAGCGATCGGTTGCGTCCGCAGTCTCACCGTCATGCCTGGCAGAAGTCGCCAAGTCCTTCCCAGTCGTTGGTTTTGAACGGTGGCATGAATGCGGACCTTGCCCTGGGATGTCACTTCGGGATCGAAACTGGTGATCGAGCCGACGAATTCTGCCCAGGTTCCGTCAGAGGACTTCGCGAAAACATGAACCCTTGTCCCAACCAAAGATGACGGTTCGACAGTATCCCTAAGGACAAAGAAGTCAACGCGCAGCTCGTTCAGACGAACGAGTTTGCAGATCGGTTGTCCTGCTTGGACCCACTCCCCTTCCTTCTTTAAGACTTCCGTAATCGTGCCGTCGATGGGAGCGATCATCTTTAATCGTTTGAGTTTCTCTTCAGCAGCCAAGATCGACGATTGCGCGACTTGAGCTCTCAGCTTTAACTGTTCCGCCCCCTGTTTGGCGTGAGTTAATTTCACTTCTGCTTGAGTTACTGCGATTTGACGTTGCCGAAGCTCAGACTCGGTGGCAGAGTTTCGTAGGCGGAGTGTTTGGAAATTTTCCAAGATGATTTTTGCTTCTTCGACAATCGAGTTTGCAAGCTGGATGTCTGAATCATCACCGGCCTCTCGGGCGGCAATCTGTGCATTCAACTGCGTCAGTTGAAGCTCCAGTTCGGCTGCAGACGAGTCCAAGCGTGCAAGGAGGTCCCCCTTAACGACTTCCATTCCCTGGGAAACGCGAACTTCGGCTAAAAAACCAACATCGCGAGCGGGGATCTCAATCGTATCAATTGCGAAGACCAGACAGTCGCTCTGTTCAAGTGCTCCCGCTCCATCGAGCGTTGCGACCAACGAATTCGATCCACTGGCTGCATTGCGTTGAGTTTGACCATTAATGGAACAAGGCATCAGCAAGATAAAAGGGACTAACAACAACCTCGGAGAAAGTATCGATTGCCAGTACCATGAGTTCGGCCCCGTTCGAACAAAGCTCATATCCACATCCTTGCTTTGGTCCAAAGCGAATTGAAGAGATCCCCAAAAAGTACTCGGCCCAATGGACGATAGCCAATTGGCACGCGAACTCGCGCTGCGGCTCCTTGATGCCGAAGTGGGAGTTGATTGGCCGACACGACGAATCGCGCTCCAATCTGAGCTCCGATCTTGGGGTCAGCTTGAACCGCATTCGGGTCTAGCGAATGAAAGATGGCATCGAACAGCTGCCAAGGATGACTGGTCAGGAAAGCTCGAGCCTGCCCTGCAGTTCCGCTTTGGATCGAACTGACGAGTTCCGGCAATTTGTGCTCATCGACATGCGTTTCCAGATACCAAGGTCCTTTCGGATCGTAGATCGTCAGTAGAGGTTGCCCCAACGCGACAGGTCGATCCGACAATAGATTCTTCGCGTTCCATGTCCCGATCACTCCGTCAAACTTGGCTCGGACGGCCAATAACTCCTGTTGTTGCTCTAGCAATTGAAGACGTTGGTGTGCAAGTTGCTTTTGGCTTTCGAGAGCATGAAGTTCCGATTCCAACTGATCGCGCTCAAGTGCGGAATGGAATTGACCTCGCCTGAGGGCAGTTTCACCTTCGAAGCGCCGAAGGTCGATTTGAATCATCTGGGACCGTGCCTCGTCGAGCTGACTCGTCAGTTGCGGATCATCGATTTCCAAGATGACCTGACCTGCAGATACGAGTTCACCTTGGTCGAAGGGCATGGTACGTACGGTTCCATTCGAGGGAGCATAGATCTGCTGTATGGTTGCGGGATGGAGTGTCGCTAACGAGCTCATTGTCGCGGGAATCGGGATGAAGAGCGATGCGATGGCGAGCAATGCGCCGCTGACACGCTTCGTGAGCCTACTCCATTGCGAAGGTTTGAGTAGTTCCTGCCAACGCGTGGTTGGTTGCTCGGAGTTGCGAAGCTGCTGCCACCAGCTTGGGCGAATCGAGTCGAGCGCCATTCTGGAAAGCGGGACAAGTTGCTCATGGGCCGACATTCCCACAATTTGAGGCCAAAGGACAATCAACAGAACAGCAGCTTCGGGTTCACGTACCGATTCGAACACTCGCAACACATCGATGCGTGAAGCACCGAGAATTTCCGCCGAGCGCGCCACTCCGTCAGATGCTTGGCCGTCGAGAGTCCAGCTTTTCAGTCGATGAGATTGATCCGGACGTAACGATTCAGCTAGAACCACCAGATGCTGGTGTCCTGTCCCTTGCGTGTCAATCGATTCAAGACCGCTACCCGACACGATCCGCCAATCGTGTTTGGGAAGTCGCACTGCCAGAAAAGCTTGATCGGCCGCACATAGATTGCGAATCGTATCGGTGAACGTACGCAATGCCAATTTCGATGGTGGCTTCGAAGCGAGGAACTCCAAAAGTTGTGTTGCATAGCGATGAACTGTCTGCTCGAATTCCAACTTCTGTAGCCGCTTTGTCCGCAGGTAATCTGTCAGCAAGTCTGCCATTTGAGCCGCAAATCGCAGGTACCCTCGAAGCGTCGCGGGACCTCCCATCGGTTCCATTACGATCTCTAGCCAATAGGCCTCTTCGCTCGTTTCTAACTGTGCCGGTGCGCAGAGAAGCATGAATGAGCTAGGGTTCTGTGGAACCGACAACTGTGTTTGGCCGTCTTCATCCGATTGGAGAGAACCAGGCGGAATCAAAACCGGTTGACGGTCTCTCGCTACTCGATCCAAAAGTTTTTTGTGAAGAGCTGAGGGTTCACATAATGATGGTTCCCCAACTTCGTTGCTGGCTTCATCTTGTTTGAGCAACGAGGTCGGAAATCGATACTCCTTCACAAGTTCCCATTCAGGAGATTTTCGCCACACAGCGACGCCGATGGCCAACATGGCAGATGCGACTCGAGGAAGAAATCCACTGAGGAAGGGATCCAGTTCGAGTGGTTGCTTGGCAAGTTCTGTGATTTCCGCAACGGTTCGACGCAGTTCTTGTTGCGTTTGGCGGACAAGCTGCGGTTCCAAATCGAGGACTTTGCCGGGAGGCAACGTTTCTTCGAATGGTCCGGATTGCGTTGTCAATGGGAAGGCTTGAACCACTTCAGTTTGCTCGCTACAGTAACATTCGCTGTTTTCGAGGAGTCATCTGCTCGTACCGCACCTGTACCGAAAGTGAAGCTTGTCAGCCCTCGATTCCTCTACATGTAGGTAACTCGATACCTGCTAGGAAAAGGATCATGGACACGATCCACGGTAACGATCGGGATCGCGATCCAAAAGCGAGTCGCAATGGACACGATCGACAACTTTGATGGACCGAGATTCCATGGCGTGAAGGGAACGTTTGATGGAATTCCTAGAAAGCCGAACGAAGGCTTAGCAAATTCTCTATCCTCTCTCAATATCAGATTGAAGACGCAGCGTATGGCCAAGGAATCCTTTTCCGGTAGAGTCTGGTTGAGCATCGCCGGAGGAGAATTGCTGTTGGGAGTGCTCGCTATCTTTCTCGGTTGGCTCACCAAGACCAACCCACGAGAGCACATACCGGCCTTGGAGGATGGGAATGCCATTTTGCGATGGACGCTTTGGGGACTGGCTGCTGCGATTCCACCAATCGCGGTTGTCGTCGGAATGGACTATTTGCCCTTCGGCTTCATCCGATCTCTGACTGATCGAGCTCACGAGATGGTTCTCGGGTTCTTCCGAAATCTCTCGATTCCGCAGTTGTTCACGATTTCGATCGCGGCTGGAGCTTGCGAAGAACTGCTCTTTCGTGGCTGGCTACAGTGCTTGTTAGCTGGCGGCACGGACATGGCGATGTGGGGACCTTGGAGATTGTCGATTGCAATTGCGATCTCAGCAGTGATTTTTGGCCTTTGCCATTTTATCAGCGTGCCCTATTTCATCTTCGCAACCGCGTTTGGAGTCTATGCGGGAGCAGTATACTACTGGTCGGGAACCCTTTGGGTTCCGATCACCGTGCATACCTTTTACGACACTGCAATCCTGCTGTGGCTGATTCGCTGGCGAAAGAAACGCTTGGACAATGATTCGCAACCGTCATAGGCGAATTGCAGTTAAGAAATACTTATGACTTAGCCGCTAACTGAATAAGGGATCAACGTCTCGCCCCTCGCGAACGGTTCGGGCGGGTAGATGCTCACCTGCCGATCGTCGTCATAGACGACTTCGCTACGGCTTGATGTACTCTTCAAACTCCACCGTCCTGAATTCGACCAGTTTGTCCCCGATCCGTGCGATATACTTTTGGTCATCTAAGCTCAAACGCCAGTTTGGCATGGAACGACTAACGATCCTCGACTCTCGGCCGTTCAATCGGGTCGTTCGCTCGACTTCTTCGGGAATGGATTCTTGCTCCAACACGGCTTGGTTCAACTGCAGACGCATGAATGGTGGGCGGCAGGGAGGATAGATCGCGTTGAGGCGCGCGGACCAATCTGCGAACGACGCGAATTGCTCTGCGATTTCGCGATCAGGTGCTCGAATCGGACGACAGACGTACTTGATGTTTTCATTGCCGACGCTGACCAATTGATCGTTGGTTGAGTTGATCGTCACCGACGCCAGCATATTGTAGAGCTTGGGGTCCATCTGCTGCATGGCCAGTTGTAGCCTTCGCTCGAGGTCGGGCATGGAGAGCCGTGTCTGAACTTTGCGATTCAAATCCAGCAGGATGATTCGTTCCCGCACGGGATCGATGACCGTGACATTATTTCCATCGATGTCATCGACGTCGTAGAAGACGCCATTCTGGAAGAACGTGAGCGAGCGTTTGATCGGGGGTTTTTTGGTATCCTCATAGATGTCTGTATTGATACGGAATCCAGCCAGCTCTTTCTGTTGAGCAAAACAAGGCGAAGAATCTGAAGCTACCAGCGACATGACGAACACCGTAAAACAAAACACCCAAAAGCGCATAGACCGATCACCTGTTTTGAATTTCCGGATTTCTCTCTCCGAATTGCGAAGTTTCAGTAACGAATTGCGATGCTCCCGTCTAGGTCAGTCATCATGGACCCGTTAGGCCCTGAATCTTTCGGAGCAGGTGATTCGAAGGTGAGTTCTGCTTGGACTTGGTTGCTTTCCGAGGCAGGAATGCTTGCAATCGCCGAGGCAGCTTCCGCTGGAGAGGACTGGGACACTCAAAAACAAATACGCTGGCTTCGAAAGAAATTCGATGCGCAGCAAAGCGCTCTGATCGTCGATCAACTGCGCTTGCGAGAGCGTGCACGAAGGAAATTTTCTAATCCAGCTTTATGGTATTGGACGCAGAAACTTCTGGAGCAAAGCAGCGATGAACAGACGGCTGCGCATACGGCGTCCTGTTTCCCTGCCAATGTTCGCGTCGTCGATTTATGCTGTGGTGCCGGAAGTGATTCCGTCGCCCTCGCGCAATCCCACGAAGTTATTTTTAGCAACGATGTCGACGCGCTCGTTTGTCGAATCGCCGAAGCAAACTTTCGAAATCATCGGTTGCAGATCCCGATTGTTCAGAGTAGGTCTGAAGATGTATCCATCCCAACGAATGCTTGGGTTCATATCGACCCAGATCGGCGGATGCTAGCAAATCGAGCAACCCGATTGGAGAAGTTCATGCCCCCGCAAGAGTATATCGAGAAGCTTCGACGAGAACATGCGGGAGGATCGATCAAGCTCGCTCCAGGCAGCCCTGTGCCAGATACGTGGCCTGCCCAATTCGGACTGCATTGGATTGCATTCGACGCCACCGTTCGGCAGTTGCGAGCTTGGTGGGGCGTGGACGCTTTTCAACCTAGGAGCCGCGCGGTTTCGGTTGGAAAATTATCACGCGAGTGGTTGACCTATCGGCTATCGGAAGACGAACTCGACATAGCGAAACAAGAGGTGGAAATCACAACTTCGTGCGCCGAATGGATCGGCGACGTGGATCCGGCTTTTCGAATCTCAGGCTTGCTCGCCGGACTAGCTCGCGATGCAGAAGCGAGAATGTTTGCCGCCGCAGACGGATTTCTTGTCAGTTCCAAGCCATTGTGTGAAAACTTCATTCGGTGGCTTCAGATCGAAGATATCTTGCCCATCGATGAAAAGAAATTGCGGAAGTATTTTCGAGAACGGAGTGTAGGTATTCTGGAAATCAAGCAACGTCACACCAAGTTCGACATCGATCGCTTGCGAAACTCTTTGCAACTAGAAGGTGACGCATCGAGAAGCCTCTTCATTACGAAGGTTGGTTCAGCGATACAGGGAATCATTGCGAGTGAGTGTCAACGAACAGTGGACGCGGAATCAGCAAACTGTTGAATATAGAAGGGATTCGATCGGTTCTTCTGAATAGGAGGCATGGCCTACTGAACATGATGCTTGTGGCCCCTCGCAGATCGAACACTAATGATGATGAGGATTGGTGTCCTTGATCAAGCGTCAGAACGAAAGATCCGAAGTGCTTGTCAAAATCAGGGGTTTGTTGTTTGAGCGGGCAAAGTTCTGTCACCACGCGATCGCGTCTGGGACTCCGGAGATAACCTTCTGGTGGTTCGGAATCATGCTTTCCAATAGTCCAGGGTTCGAACCTACGATGCAGACAACCCTCCACCAATTGAAACGGCATTGTTCGCGTGACATGTTCAATCTCGGCACTGAAGCGATTCCATGCCTCCGTATTTCTGACTTTCGGCGCTGACAAGGTTGCCATCGTGCGATTGTCATTGATCAAGGTGAGTTGTGGATTTGAGCAGTGGCAACTGCGGACATTTAGTGCTATCGGGCTATTGAGACGATCGGTCATCATGTGCTCGAACTCGCACGTGCTCGTCGAACCGGTGTCAGCCGCGATTCGAAAACGAGAGTCGCTGGAAGGTGAATCCGCGCGAGCCAAGCTCCGCCAGGAGGCGCTTCAATAATCGAGCCGCGCGGTTTGCTGTCAGCTCGTTGTCGTGTAACAGAACGATGGAAGACGGCACAACCCAACGAACGAGATGTTGCACGATGTCTTCGTCGGAACGATTGCAACGGAAATCTTGAGTGTTGACATCCCACATGACGATTGGTGACCATCGCGTGATCTGAATGGATTGCAGGGGCCCACGCCGACCGAAAGGAGGCCGAAAATATGCGGCTGAGAGTCCCAAACAATGTTTCTACTCAGACCGTCCCAGTCGAACATCCGCCTCATACGCTCGCACAGATGCTTGCCATCCATTCCGATGGACGAAGCCATGGTTCCCAATCGCATTTCCGGCATCTCGAATCCGTCTCGCCAGTTCAGGATGTTTTCGATTTGCCGCCCCAGCAAGAAGATAGTAGCTCTCGCGTCATGCTCGACCAAGCAATCCAGAACCGATTCGGTCACTCCTGCCGTCGGACCATCGTCAAACGTCAGATAAATCGATGTTCCACCGCGAGGCCCTCTCCATGTCCAAAGCGGAAACATCCAATGAAGCCACCGCGGCATACGAGCCTAATCAAAATCCGCCATGGATCCGACTAATCCAGTTTGATTTCGGATAGTGTCAACCAACCAGGAAGGTCTTGGTCTTGGGTGGCGTTCGCAAAACGGAGCGGCATTCCATTCGGCAATGGGCTCTTGACCTGCAGCAGCAGAGAATACGTTCCGGACTCAAGACCAGTCAAGTCAAACCTTTCTTTCCATACATGAGGAGTGTCATCAGGTAAAATACCGGTTAACTTGCCACTCGCCGGAAACGATCGCACCGTTTCCCTGCGCTCATTCAACACTGCGTAATCTATTTTCCAATCATGGTAAAAAGGGGCAACGCCACGATTGAGGACCTCGACGAACACTTCTGCTCCATTTGCATTTCCTGATTTCACCGACACGCGGCGCACGTAAAATTCGTAACCCATGCCTCGAACTAGCTCGATAGCGCGTTGATAGCGATCGTCGCTGCTGGGTTTGCCGAACATTCCGGAATCCATCAGCCAAGTCACGTGCGTTTGCTTGACACATTCGCGAAAGTCTTGGACCTGAGGATTGCCTGGCTCTTCGTCAAAGACGATCCCCCAGGCTTCCGGACGAATTTCACCTCCAATGGGATGTTTTTTCCACTTTTCGACTGCTTTCCGCCCCGCTGATTCTAAAGCTGGCATGTAATACCAATTGTCCTCTTTGCGGCCCGTGTCCAACGTCGCCCACGCGAATGAGTCGTCATGATATCCGAACGGGCGTGCGTCGTTCGGAGCTTTTCCCCAGGTATCTTTCCCCGCAGGATAGCGAAGAAGGACCGGCGTCTTCTTGAAAGCTTCCTGATAAGCGTCCATGACTTCGCTTTGCACTTGCTTCGAAGCGAACAATTCTGTTCGCGGATAGGTGTGCCATTCTCCCCAAGTTCCGAGCAAGCCCGCAGTGATGTAGCCAAGCCGTGGATCGCCGTCATAACGTTGACCAAATGCTCGGATGAAATTTTTCAGTGCGCGGCGGAGCTTGGGACTTTCGTAATCAGGAGTCTCGACCTCCGTCGGCGGTAAGGGTTGCGTATTCGTGTTGACATAGCGGTGAATGAGAAGTCCATCATCGCGCAGAAACTGGGGAATGGCGTTTAGCTTCCCAGGATATTCGAGGTAAACGCGAACTACCGCTTGGTGGCCCCTACTCGCGATATCATCGAGCAAGCGATCCAACGGTTGCCAGTCAAAATGCTCATATCCCCTCATGAGCTCCGCGAGGGCCACATAGTTGAATTCCATCGAGTGCGGAAATCGATCTCTCCGGTCACCCGCGTACGGAACCAATCCTTTAAGCGGATTATCGGGCGGGGCCGGTGAATAAGCCAATTGCGTGACCTGTTGGCTACAGACAGACTGCGGCAGGAAAGCAATCAATGATAAAACTACGAGACGTACGAGAATCGACCCCATCTGGCAACTCCGTTGACTGACGCAAGCACAACGAAGCCGCCTCGCTCCACTAGCGATCGAATAAACGCGCGAGTTTTTCCAGTCGTTGTGCTAAACCCGCCTCAGTATAGCCAGCTTGCAATCGCCAAGTCCAGTTGTTGCCGAGAGTCGAAGGTTGGTTCATCCTCGCCTCGTTCCCTAATCCCAGAATATCTTGCATCGGAATGATGCAAAGTCGAGCGCAAGAACCCATGGCGACACGGATGAGTGCCCAATGGATCTCCGCTGGTTCGGAAGCAATGTATTCCCGGACTCTGGCTTGCACTTTGCCGGAGAGAGCCCCGTACCACCCCACGGTTGTGTCGTTGTCGTGGGTGCCGGTGTAGACCACGCAATTTGGAATAAAGTTGTGAGGTAGATATTGTCGGCATGCGCCTTCTTCGCAGTCGAAGGCGAACTGAAGTACTTTCATACCCGGAAAACGATTCTCATCTCGGAGGCGATCCACCTCAGGAGTAATGTGTCCCAAGTCTTCGGCGATGAGGGGGAGGTTGCCTAAACGCCGTCGAACCTCTTGAAACATCTCGTTTCCGGGCACAGTCACCCACTCGCCGAATTCGGCTGTCGTGTGATCGGCTGGAATCGTCCAGCATGCTTCAAAACCACGGAAATGATCGACGCGAATGATGTCGCACATCTCTTGCATTCGGCGGAATCGGTTCACCCACCAACGGAATCCATCTTGCTTCATCGCGTCCCAGTCGTAGAGAGGATTTCCCCAACGCTGACCGGTCGGGGAAAAGCCGTCCTTGGGAACCCCAGCGACAACCCTAGGATTGCCTTGTTCATCCAATAGAAAGTATTCCGGTGAAGACCAAACGTCGGCACTGTCCTGGGCTACAAAGATCGGCAGGTCTCCGATGATTTGAATACCCCGAGCATTTGCATAACGCTTCAGAGCCATCCACTGCTCTGCGAAAAAGTACTGCGTGACTTTCTCGATCTGGATGCTTTCCCAGCAATCTCGTTGCCAACGCTTCAATGCTTCTGGTTCGCGCCGCGCGATGTCCTTGTCCCAATAGACGTTCCACTGCGAGTTGGACGCTACCTCCCGAACCGCCTGCGCATCGAAATGGGATTTGATAGCCGTGAAGCTTGCATAGTCATCCAACCATGATGACTGCTCTCGGCAAAAGGTCTCGAATTTGTTCAAATCATCTCTCGAGGCAGTTGCCAGGAACCGACGTGCCGCAGTTTGAAGCAAGGGACGTTTCCACTGCCATACTCCGCCGAAATCGATTCGTCCCGATTCAAACTTGGGGTAGTGCTCGTACCAGTCTGAATCGATCCAACCTGCCTCGGCAAGCATCTCCAAACTAATGAGGTACGAATTTCCAGCAAAACTCGAATAGGTGGAATAGGGCGAATCACCGTAACCTGTCGGACCGAGTGGGAGAATCTGCCAGCGGCTCATTCCTGCGCTGACGAGAAAATCCACAAACTGATAGGCTGCCTTGCCGAAATCACCGATCCCATCACGTCCTGGCAGCGAGGTCGGATGAAGGAGGATTCCAGCGGCTCGCTCTGTCAATACGTCGGGGATCGCTTTTTGATGGATGGCAGAGTTTGGAGAAGGATTTGGCATCTTGGTTATTTGAGTCGAACCATAATCCAAATCGAATATGCAATCAAGCTGAATTTCTGACATAGGTGAGTCCTATCGCAAGCTAGTCATTCGAGTTTCCCGCTGAAAGTTAGCTTACGATTTGAGCCGCTCAAGAAATTCTTCGATCAATCAGTAACTCGATCGGCAAAGTTTGAATTACTGGTCGTCGATCGCAGCTCCCGATGGGACTTGAAACCGCACGTAGGCGAACGCCGTGGCGGCGAAAATGACCAACAAATACAACGACATGATCGTGAAAAAGGCGACGTTGTTGAGCCCTCCTCCGTCGCGGTTCGCCAGATATACCAGCCAAAACATGGCTATCAGGAACAAACCGGTGGCGGAACTGATCCACACCATCCACTGCTCGAACCATTGAAGTGTCGTCCGACGCCGTTCGGGTGTGAGCCAGTACTCTTTGTGCGGAACATTGATGAGCGAATTCGGCAGGATGCGAGTGATCCAGCTCAAGAGAACCATGAAAACTGGTAAGCCCAAATTCGTTGCCAACATCGTGACGACAAATGTGTCCCGATTCATCCCACCATTCGGTTTGCCGTTGAAATCAAAATGCGACGCAACACGTTCGGGTAACAGAGGGCGTAGCACAAAACACTGAACGACTCCCAGCACGAGGACTGTCCCCAACACGATGTACGAAAGCTCTCGCCAGCCAAACATGCTCGACCTCAACGTCTGCACTTTTGATAGTCTTCGGACTAAACCTTAGGAGCACTTATTATAGGCTCGAATCGGAATCCGTTGGCCCCTATTTGAGGCAGTTTTTTTTCGCGGACTTGAAGTTTGCATGGAAGATTTGCGATTTCCTTTTCTGAGCGCCAAAGTCTGGAACATGGATTGCCGAAGCCCTAAAATGAACCAAGCAATTGAATGAGGGCGGACCACATGCTTTCACGACGACTCGCAGGGGCACGACGACTGCCAGTTTATCTTTGGGCAATTTGGCTTATCTTGTTGCCATGGGATGGCGTCTTGAGAGGCCAGGAGACCGATGCTAGTGGGCAATTCAATGACAAAACCACAACCCCCGATCAAGATCGGAATGTTCCAAGGGATGGGGCTCATGGTGAGTCTCCCGACTCGCAGTATGAATTCGAAGGCCTGCCGACAGCGATATTTGCTGGAGGATGCTTTTGGACCATGGAAGTGGAATTTGAAAAACTGCCTGGAGTTGTTGATGTTGTGTCCGGTTATGCTGGAGGCAAATCAAAGTCGCCGACCTATCAAACCTACGCCTCCAAGGGGCATCGAGAGGTTGTTTGGGTAAGATACGATCCGACAAGAATTTCGTACCAAGGGCTTGTCGAGTTCTTCCTCAAACGAATTGATCCGCATGACTTGACTGGCTCATTTATCGATCGTGGTAGGCAGTATGGACCTGCCATCTTCGTCTCGAACGAAGAGGAAAGGACGGCGGTTCAGAACGTCTTCGAAGCCATCGATCGAGCTCGCGTGTTTCGCCGAGTACTTCGTGTTCCCGTTGTGGAGCGTTCGGAGTTTTGGCCCGCAGAAGACTATCATCAAGATTTTGCTCGCAGAAATCCACATGAGTACGCCTCCTATCGCTCTCGATGTGGTCGAGATGATTTCATCGCGAAGATTTGGGGGGCGGAAGCGTTTCGCCTGTCTCTACCAGGATCGCTTCCGGCCTCAACTGAATCGGCCGTTGCAGGCTCGTCCGGAGAGCAGAAATCCGAAAGCGGCACGGACAACCTCCAGCGACTTGCGCCATGGTTCGAGTTTGAGAAGCCATGCCGTGCTGAGCTTAAGCGAAAGTTAACTCGGCTTCAGTTTCAAGTCACTCAGGAGAATCACACCGAGCTTCCGTTCAACAACAAATACTGGAAGAATCACGAGCGAGGCATCTATGTCGATATCGTGTCGGGCGAGCCTCTGTTCTTGTCAACCGCGAAGTTTAATTCAGGAACGGGCTGGCCATCATTTGTTCGGCCAGTCGATGAGAAGCTGATCGTCTATCGCATGGACTATTCCGAATATCCTCCACGAGTCGAAGTTCGTTCGAAGTGCGGAGATTCCCATCTCGGCCACGTCTTTGGTGACGGTCCACTCCACGCTGGTGGAAGACGCTTCTGCATCAATTCTGCAGCACTTCGATTTATTCCCATCGCGAAGATGAGCGAAGAAGGGTACGGAGCCTTTCTCAATGATCTCGGAGAGTCACCGTAGAAATTGTCGGTAAGTAACTTTCGAATTTCAGGCGTAACGGTGTAAGCCGTACCGTATCCAATATCGGAATGCCCTCGAACTTCCGCTAAAATCGATTTGGGGAAGTTATTCTGCGAATGGTGAAGAAGAGTGGAGAACCTATCCCCGAGCGTCTTCCCATTGGTGCCACCTCGTCGTCGGTCACGATCCATGCGTGATGGAGAGGGATGCGGGACAAAATAGTCTGTGATGCCCCCCTGGAACAAGTTGTTTCCCATGTGGTAACCTTGAGCAATTTTATTTTCAGCTCTAGCCCAAGATTCTAGTGCTTTGTCAGGGTTTGATGGGTTCGTTGCCGCCTCGGCAAGAGCTTGAAAACTCCACGGTCCGACGACAACAGCACTCAGAACGTTCCGCTAGAAGAATGTTCGAACGACTTCAACCAAATCAAAGCGATCTCAAGTGCCCAAACGAACTGATATACGAAAAATACTACTGATCGGATCCGGCCCGATTGTCATCGGCCAGGCTTGTGAATTCGATTACTCTGGAACGCAGGCTTGTAAAGCGCTGCGAGAGGAAGGCTATGAAGTTGTCTTGGTGAACAGCAACCCGGCCACGATTATGACCGACCCCAATACGGCGGATCGAACCTATATCGAACCGCTAACGTGGGAGTTCGTTGCGAAGGTTATCGAGAAGGAGCGCCCGGACGCGATTCTTCCGACGCTGGGGGGACAAACCGGTTTGAATATCGGCATGGACTTGCACCGCCATGGAGTGCTTGAGAAATTTGGCGTTGAAATGATTGGAGCCAAACCTGAAGTCATTGCTAAAGCAGAAGAGCGGGATCTATTCAAGAGAGCGATGGAAAAGATAGGCCTGGAGGTCTGTCGGGGCGAAGTCGTTCATTCGCTGGAAGAGGCGCGGGATGTGCTTGGCCGAATTGGACTCCCTTGCGTTGTGCGTCCCAGCTTTACCTTGGGGGGCAGCGGTTCCGCCATCGCTTACAACCGCGATGAATTCGATAGCCTAGTCTACAACGGCCTCATCCAGAGCCCGATTCGCGAGGTCTTGATCGAGGAGTCGATCATTGGCTGGAAAGAGTACGAGATGGAAGTGATGCGCGACATGGACGATAACGTCGTCATCATTTGTTCGATCGAGAACTTCGATCCGATGGGAGTTCACACCGGTGACTCCATCACGGTGGCTCCAGCCCAAACGTTGACCGACAAAGAGTATCAGCGGATGCGCGACGCATCTCTTGCTGTCATCCGCGAGATTGGGGTCGAAACGGGAGGTTCGAACATCCAGTTCGCCATTCACCCCAAGACCGGCCGTATGATTGTCATCGAGATGAACCCCCGAGTCAGCCGAAGCAGTGCCCTAGCCAGCAAAGCCACCGGTTTTCCAATCGCCAAGATCGCAGCAAAGTTGGCGGTCGGTTTTCGATTGTGGGAGTTGCCAAACGACATCACGAGGAAGACCAAAGCTTGCTTTGAGCCGACTATCGATTACGTCGTGACGAAAATACCTCGATTTGCCTTCGAAAAGTTTCCGGAAGCCGATCCAACACTGACCACGCAAATGAAAAGTGTTGGTGAAACGATGGCCATCGGTCGAACTTTCAAGGAGTCGTTCCAAAAGGCCCTTCGCGGTTTGGAAGTGGGAGCTTTCGGGCTGGGGTGTGACGGCAAGGACCTGTGGTACACGGAATCGCGGCCAACGGAAGAAGACATTCGCGCGAAGTTATCTAAACCGAATGCGGAACGTGTTTGGCACATTCGCTACGCCATGAAAGCTGGATTCAGCCAGGATGAAATCTATGATTTGACCCACATCGATCCATGGTTTCTTGACCAACTCAAGCAAATCGTGGAGTTTGAAGACGAGTTGCGAGCGATCGGAACGCTGGATGCGATGGATGTCGCGACGATGAGACTCGCCAAGAGCTATGGTTTTTCCGATCGGCAACTAGCCACCATCTTTCACTGCGGAGAAATGGAAGTTCGCTCGTGGCGCATCGAACGGAACATTCGAGCAACCTTTAAGGCCGTCGACACTTGTGCGGCCGAGTTCGAAGCCTACACCCCTTACTTCTACAGCACTTACGAAACGGAGGATGAAACTCCGCTCAAAACACCCGGAAAGCGACGCATTATTATCTTGGGTGGCGGCCCCAACCGGATTGGTCAGGGAATCGAGTTCGATTACTGTTGTTGTCACGCAAGCTATGCTTTGCGAGAACTCGGAATCGAGTCGATCATGGTCAACAGCAATCCCGAAACGGTGAGTACGGACTACGACACGAGCGATCTACTCTTCTTCGAACCATTAACGACGGAAGACGTTCTGAATATTTGCGACCGAACTGATCCCGACGGTGTGATCGTGCAATTCGGAGGTCAAACGCCATTGAATCTTGCGAGAGCGTTGGCTTCGGCAGGGGCTCCAATCATCGGCACGTCCGTTGACACGATTGAGGCGGCTGAAGATCGCGAGAAATTTCAAAAGCTGCTGAGTGATCTCGGTTTGCATCAGCCTGCAAACGGTATCGCTCGTAATTTGCAACAGGCCCGTGTCGAAGCTCAGAAAGTGGGCTTCCCATCACTGGTTCGCCCCAGTTTTGTACTGGGGGGTAGAGCGATGGAAATCTGCTACGACCAAACGCAATTTGATCGCTATGTTGCGGAAGCATTTGTGGTCGCCCAAGGCCAACCAGTGCTCATCGATCGATTCCTGGAAGATGCGACGGAAGTTGACGTCGATGCCATCAGCGACGGACTGGATGTGGTGATCATGGGGATCATGGAGCACATCGAGGAAGCGGGCGTCCATTCAGGCGATTCCGCTTGTGTCATTCCACCATTCTCATTAACTCCGCAGGTAATGAACGAAATCCGTGCGGCGACCAAAGCCATGGCGAAACGTCTTCGCGTCGTTGGGTTAATGAATGTCCAGTTTGCGGTGAAGACCGAAGATGGAATCCCCAAGGTCTACGTGCTGGAAGTCAACCCGCGCGCTAGTCGTACCGTCCCCTTTGTCGCAAAAGCAACGGGCGTTCCTGTCGCGAAACTGGCCGCGAAGGTCATGGCCGGATATTCGCTGGCGGAGCTAATGGTCTTTGATGAACCGATGCCACGGCATGTATCAGTAAAAGAAAGCGTTTTCCCTTTTCGTAAATTCGCAGGCGTCGATATCGCCTTAGGTCCCGAGATGAAAAGCACCGGAGAAGTGATGGGAATTAGCGAGACTTTGCCCATCGCTTTCGCCAAAAGCCAAATCGCCGCTGGAGTCCTATTGCCGAAATCAGGCAATATCTTCCTCAGCATTGCTGCCCGTCAGCGCAGCGAAGTTGCTCCCCTCGCGAAACAGCTCCATGAATTAGGATTTCAGCTTCTCGCGACGTCCGGAACCGCTGCCGAAATCGAGCGAGCAGGAATCCCAGTCACTCGTGTGAAAAAGCTTGCTGAGGGAAACCCAAACCTGATCGACTACTTGAAAAATGAAGCGGTTTCGTTGATTATCAACACTCCCAGTGGAAAGGGAGCCCGAACGGATGAAGGCAAGATTCGCGCTGCTGCTGTTCAAGCTGGCGTGTCCTGCATCACGACCCTTGACGGAGGTTATGCCTGCGCCGAAGCCATGAGAGCGCTTCGAGAACACGATGTCACCGTGATGTCGCTTCAAGAGCGATTTAATGACGCCAATGTCGCATTAGGTGTTGAAGTCGGCGGATAGTATCAAAGGCATGTTATTGGACGAGCAGGTCCATGGTTTCGACTAGTGACGATCAGCCACTCATGACTTCACATCCATCACCCACACTCTCTCGAAAGACGCTGACGGTCGTGTTGATCTCCCTGGTCACGGTGCCATTTGCATTCGTCATCAGCATGGTGTACTTTCTGAAAGCTGACCCGGAACCGAGAATTGATGCGGGTATTCGAATCGAGACAACCGTATGGACTCCGGAGGATGACCGAGAAAATGACAAGACGAGATTGATGACTTGTATGGTCGTGACGAACAACTCAAAAGATCCTTGGCGCAACGTAACTCTGGGGATCAACAAACAATTTTTTTATTCGAGCCGACGCCCCCTTTTGCCAGGAGAATCTGTCACGGTTCCCCTATCCTTTTTTGTGACGAAAGGAGGCACCGTCCCATTTCGACCGGCAACGCAGAAGGTGAAGAAAGTAACTGTTTTCGCCCAGATTCCATCCGGCGACCGAGGCGTCTTCGAGTCGGAATGGACTGAGTCCTCTGCAAATTAGACATGCCCACCGTTCGACTCGAATGGATCAACGTGCAAGCTGCACCGATCTGACCTCCGGTTTTAGCCGACTGCCTTTCGGTTCTCCATGCCGAAGGCCAATTCAAAGATCCGCGCATCACGCAATCCAAGCGCAACCCACACGAGAACGCCAAAGATGATTGGCATGAAGAATGGGTCGCCGACTCGAACGTGCGCTGCCGTGGCTCCACCAAGGTAAGCGCTCAGTAGAATGGCGCCGAGAAAAGCGGTCCGAGGGATGAGAAACAACAAAGCGACAACGACCTCGACGACGCCGACTTTGAACATCAATTCAATGGACCATCCCAATTTGCCGAACATCTCCTCTTTGCCTTGAAAATCAAGAAACTTACCACCGGCGCTGGCAATACAAAGGAACGCTGCGATCAGCCCGCTCAGTATCCAACCCGCCAGTTGCAACTTTTGCCGCTTCATTTCTCGATCCCTTTTGATAAGAAACTTCGGAATCTAAGCATCCAGAACCAAAGATTAACATTTCTCGGTCCAATGAAACAGGGTGACCGGAAATCACCCTGGGCAACCCGGGCCACGCGACCAAGAATTCAGTTCATGTCTGCGTCGGAGAGCTGCATTTCCACTTGATCGGCCTGCCAAGCGATGGCGGCGATGTTGCGGGCAAGTTCGAGAGGGTCTGTCGTATCGGCAAGGAGATTGGCCCGCAGTGTCAGGAATTCCATCTCGCTTTGGCGGACAACCGCGAACGCACCGTAGAGAAGTTGGTCATTGTAACGCAATAAAGTTGCCGCCGAACTGGGCTCGAATGGACCACATACGGAGCTGATGGCGATCAATGCATGCCCATCATTGTCCGTGCGTCCGAAATCGAGTGTGATGCGTTGGCGTCGGGTTGCTGCGAGGGGCACGATCAAAATCATCCGCTCGGCATCTTGAGCGTCGATCGTCCAGCCGGATTGTTTCGCCAATTGTTCAACCGACGCTCGAGGATTCAAGGGAGCAGGGAGTGATTTGAGTTGGCTGAAATCGAGGCCGGGATTGCCGCCCATGGCTCCAAAGCCAGCTCCACCACTTGCCCCACCGGCACCAGCTGCAATCGCCCCTCCAGAGGATACGGGCGTCTGATTGACAGCTTGGGCGATCATGCCGGGAAGCATCATTCCCATACCGAAGCCTACTCCGGTCGCAGCTCCTGAATTATTTCCGATCCCCTCCAGCCCTTTGGCAGCTTGATAGACCGTAAATGATCGTAAATCCCCCAGCGCGGACATGCTGCTACGTGCATCGATGGCCTTTTGCACTTCCTCGGGTGGCGAAATATTCGAGATGATGAATTGGTTCAGCTCCAACCCAAATTTGGCGAATTCTTCAGACAGTTTTAGCCGCGCTGCACTCGATAGCTCATCAAAGCGCGCCGGAAGATCGAGTAAGGGAATGCCTGCAGTTGCAAGCAAATCGGTCAGCCCCGAAACGATGATGTCTTTGAGATAAGTGGAAATCTCCTCCGTTGTAAACTTACCCTGTGTGCCGACAAGTGTATTCAGAAGCAACTCCGAATCGACAACCCGAAAGGCAAATTTTCCAAAACCCCGTAAGCGGACAACGCCGAAGTCTTTGTCACGAACCGTGATCGGCTGACGCGTTCCCCAACGCTGATCAGCGAACCATTGCTTGCCGATGAAGTAAACACACGCCTGAAACGGAGACTTTTCCCAGGGGATGGTGAGGATCTTGGTAAGAATAGGCACGTTCGCAGTGGTCAAGGTATAACGACCTGGACCAAAGCGATCCATGGCTCGACCATCACGAAAAAAAATGGCTTCCTGGTTCTGCTGGACAATGAGCTGAGCACCATACTGAATGGCAGCGGTACCATGCTGCGGTATGCGGGCCACAATGTGTTGGTTACTGTTGTCGACATAGTCTATTACTTCGAGTCGAAACACAAGCGTATTCCTTGTTGCAGAGTTCGAGGATCAAAACGCCACCGGAGCGATGGATGTTATTGAGCTTCTTCCAAAGTCGATTTGCGTCGATCGATGCGTTGGGATAAGAGTTCGAGGAGCTCGCGTACGCCTTTCCAGTCGGGCAAATCTGCTGGCCTGTTGCCGAGTGACTCCTGGATTCGATCGACCAGTCCGATCATATCGGAATCCATTTCAGCGATTTTCTCAAGGAGGGGAACATCGACTTTCCTCGAATCGAACCAGGATGCGTACCCTTCGACTGCGGACCGAACGCGACTCTGTTGCCGCTCGATCTCATGACGAATACCTTCCGCTTCATGCACTGCCTCAAGCTTCCCAGCATTGACCCAGGGCCTTGCCATGGCCTCGATTTGTGATTTGCATTCTTGCAGTCGCTTGGCAAGATAATCGCGAGTCAGGCGATCATCCTCTCGTCTTTTTTCCAATTGAGCGTAACCGCTGAAACCAGGAATCCATTCCTTCAATCGTTCTGTAAATCGACTTGACGTGTTACCCATCGACGAGTCCATCTCCTGAATTCGTTGCATTCAGCTTGAATGTGTTGGCGATACATTGATTTGAGGGTTAACCATTCGAGGACGTTGCACAGTCCTGAATAACTCCGGAGCGATCTTCCGCAAGTGTTCGGCAGTCTTCTCGACCGCTTGCATGATTTGCTCTTCAGAATGGGTGCAGTTGATGAAGAATCGCAACCTAGCTGCCGACTCTTCAACAGCAGGGTAGAGAATCGGTAAGACATTGATTCCTGACTCGAACAAGCGATGGGAAAGCTGCAGCGCGTGCATGGAGTTGCCAGTAATCACCGGTATCACCGGAGTATCATGGCTGTGTCCCGTGTTGAGTCCGCGTCGTTGAGCCTCCCTCAGAAACAATGCCGACATTTCATGCAATCGCTGAACTCGTTCGGGCTCCTGCGCCAGGACTTCGAACGATTGGAGCGCGGCGGCCGTGTTCGTTGGGGACAGGCCAACGCTGAAGACGAATCCAGGAGCGGTGTATTTAAGATACTCGACCATACTCTTGCATCCGGCGATATAGCCACCGCAGGAGCCGAAGGACTTGCTGAGCGTTCCCATCCAGATATCGACTTGCTGAGTGTTGACATCGAAATGCTCGCCGATTCCGCGACCAGTCGGGCCCATGGTACCCATCGAATGCGCCTCGTCAACCATTAACCAGCACTTGTGTTTGTTTTTCACTTCAATGAATCTTGGCAAGTCGGGATAGTCACCGTCCATGCTGTAGACACCTTCAATCACCACGAGAGTACGGCGATACTTGCGGCGAAGTTCAGTCAGGGCTTCGTCCAATGCTTGCCAATCGTTATGTGCAAACGGTCGTCTCCGTGCACCACTGAGAATCGCACCTTGCATGATACTGTTGTGTGAAAGAGCATCATGCAGGATCAAGTCCCCTGGCCCTACTAAATGCCCGATGACCGTCTCATTCGTCGCGTGGCCGCCTACCATCACAATTGAATCCTCGACGCCGATCCACTTGGAGATCGTCGTTTCGAGTTGCCGATGAATCTCTTTTTCGCCGGAGACCAAACGCGATGCGGAGACGCTCGTCCCATATTTCCGGACAGCCTCAACGACCGCCTCCGACACTTCCGGGTCGCCGCTCATTCCAAGATAGTTGTAACTGGCGAAGCTAATCATCGTTCGACCATTGATCTTGGTCGTATCGCGGGTGACACCCTGATGCGCGGCGAAATACGGATTCGGCAGCCCGCTCATTTCGAACTGCAACATCGTTTGTTTCAGCCGACGATACTCAGGCAAGCAATCGAAATCGTAATCCTCGGGGCCGATGTTTCGTTCAATCTCTTCAGGTTGGGTCAGGCTGAGAACCGGAGTCGTTCGGATGCGATCCTTGCCGAAATGCGTTTCAATGGCCTCAGCAACTTCGCGAACTGTTTCAATGTCTTGCAGGACTTCTTCGGGGAAGCGTCCTCCGAAGGTTCCTTCAAGAATGTGCGAAATCTGAAGTCGCTCAAGGCTATCCAAGCCTAAGTCGAGGACGATATTCGTGTCGAGATCGACGATTTTGGCTCGCTCCTGAGCGACGGCTCGCACAGCTTTCGTAACGAGATCGACGATTTCAGGAGCGGGATCGCGAGTCTTCTTACCCAGTACCGGCGTGTGCTTGATACCGGGCTCCTTTCTATCGAAAACGGCAGCCGCGATCATCGGCGCCTGCTCGTAAATCCCCTCTTGCCAGCTTTCCCACTTCGCGATGATTTTGAGATTGCCTTCGAGGTAGTCTCTCAAACATGCGTGTCGTTGAATCTTTCCACTGGAGGTTTTCGGTAATGAGCCGAACCGCACCAAATAGACTGCGTCTGGTGGCAACTCGTGGACTTGCGTCACGCTACGACGAATGGTGTGAATGACAGGCTCCCAGTCGTCTTCCAAGCTTCGTTGGACTTCAACGGCAATGACCAGCTTATCCCGTCCGGTCGTGGAATCTGCGAAGGCAGCTGCGGCACTCGAAGGAATCGATTCGTGACACTCTTCCACCGTTTGTTCAATGTCCTGAGGATAACGATTCACCCCGCGGACGATAATCAAGTCCTTGATGCGTCCCGCAATGAATAATTGATCACCGTCAAAGAACCCGAGATCTCCGGTCCGCAAGAACGGACCACGACCGTCGCTGAGCTTCGCTCCAAACGTGACGGCGTTTTCTTCATGCTTTTCCCAATAGCCAAGTCCCACGCTCGGGCTTTGCACCCAAACTTCACCGATTCCCCCCTCGGCAACCTCTTCAAATGAATCTGGATCAACAATGAGGACTCGCTCGCTCGGCAGCACTCGGCCGCAGCCCACCATCGCGCGTGCCTCGATGTCGTCGTCGGGAATGGGAACAACGGAACGTCCGTCGAGTTGTCGAGAATCATAACTGCAGATGATGGGAGGCATCCTGGCAGGTCCCCCAGTAACAATCAAGGTCGTTTCCGCCATGCCGTAGCATGGGAAATGTGCAGAATGGGAGAATCCAACTCGGCGGAATTTTTCCGAGAACTGTTCGAGCGTCGAGGCGCGAACAGGTTCGGCCCCGTTGAAGGCTACCTCCCAACTGGACAAGTCCAGCCCTTCCATTTCTTCGTCGGTAACCTTATCGACGCAAAGCTGATAAGCGAAGTTCGGTGCACCAGACGTCGTCACTTTGTGAGCCGAAATGGTACGTAACCATCGAACTGGCTTTTGCAGGAACGACATCGGGCTCATCAGAATACAACGGCGGCCGATGTACATCGGATTGAGAATTCCACCAATCAGCCCCATATCGTGGTAGGCAGGAAGCCAGCTACATCCGATGACGCCACGATTGTGCTCGAACGCAATCGTGATCAATTCGGCATTGCGAACTAAATTCGCATGGGTCAGCATGACACCTTTTGGGCGGCCTGTGGACCCCGAAGTGTACTGAAGCACCGCCAATGAATCGGTTGCAATTGGAACCGGCTGGAAGGAATCGGCCTTCGCTAAGTCGACCGAGTCGGTACAAAGCAACTGCATTTTGCCCACGCGAAGGGGAAGTTCCTCGCTCTCGATCAAAGATCGGCTACCCTCGACGGACAACAAAAATGCAGCGCCACAATCCTCCGCGATGCTGGCAACACGAGAGCCCTTACGATTACGTTTGGGGGGAAAGGCGGGAACCGCCACGCATCCAGCGTAAAGACATCCCAGGAAACCAACGACGAATTCCAAGCCAGGCGGAAACATCAGGATTCCACGAGCCCCAGGCTCAGCAATGCGATGAATCTCCGCCGCAACAGCGCGAGCCCGTCGGTCCAGTTCGGCGTACGTTAAGGTGTCATCCAAGTCCCCTTCGCCGTCGGTGAAACAAAGGGCTAAGTCATTCGGAAGCTCGCTTTTCCAGTACTGGATAACATCGACAAAACTGGCGCGAGGAGGTTGATATGGGGCCAAAAAACGAGTTACATCAAGCACAACAGTCCTCAGGGATGCGGCCAATCGGGCGAGA
This sequence comes from Pirellula sp., assembly GCA_037440405.1. GTDB lineage: Bacteria > Planctomycetota > Planctomycetia > Pirellulales > Pirellulaceae > JANMGV01. Next base: position 125,482 of record JBBIUE010000002.1, read on the forward strand.
AACAGTCCAGTTTAATGAACCTATCGTCGCTTTAACTACACACTCTGCATTCACGTTTGTCAGAACGTAATCGTTCTCCATGACAACCTTTATTGACACTTCGACGGCTCTACCGAACTCAACCAGCAACGATAGCGATCTTCTCCATCGGATTAGGCAACATTGAACGCGGAATAACTTATGCAAGTTAACAGAAAACCTGCGAGAGTACAGTGACAAAAGTTTCCAATCGCTCCTATTTTGCTATCTATCCCCAAAGGTTGCAATTCCCTTCTGGCTGTCTGGGAACAGGCTTTTTCGTTGCCATTTCGGCCTGATTCCAACCCATCTGACCGCCTTCTGATGGACATTTTACATGAAGTTGCTCACCGAATTAGGTTGGTTGCGACCGTTTTCAGCTGGCCAACGTTACGGCCCTCGAAATTCAGTTGCTAATGACACGAAGCAAGCCCGCCATTTGGGCGATTCATCCTTTCCCGACCGATCGTCTAGAAATTTTGAAAGATACTGGGCGATCCAGCAGAAGAATTGAGACCCCATATTTGGAAGCCATCACCACCGAAGATTCGATTGGAACGTCCCTGCCAACCTCGTATGAACCGGATTCAGCGAATTACCTCGACGATCAAGGTGACAGCACTTGTGAACACCGACCGAGCGGCAACCATGCGATAGCCTCGGCGGTCAGGTCGCATCCACATTGAACATTTGGCTAATGGATTTATTGTGATGAATGCGTCGGATGGCCTCTCCGAGCAATCGAGCCACACTGAGGACTTTGATGTTGGGGAGGTGTTTCTCTTCGGGAAGTGGAATCGTATTCGTGATCACGACACTGTTTACCGGTGCTGTTCGCAATCGTTCGATGGCATTACCGCAGAGAATACCGTGCGTGGCCGCTAAGTGGATTTCTTTGGCACCTGCTTTGTGAACTAGTTCAGCAGCTCCGACAATCGACCCCGCAGTACTGATCATGTCATCGAAGAGCAAGGCAATCTTTCCTTCGACTGGACCGCCAATGATGTTTTTCTGCTCCGTCTCGTACGCGCTTGCTCTTCGCTTGTCGACGATGGCGAGTTTTCCTCCCAGCCGCTTGGAATGACCGAAGGCTCTCTTGATGCTTCCTTCATCCGGACTGACGACAACGATCTCTTCGCGCGTGAAACCCAATTTGCGAAAGTAGTCCGTCAGCACTGGAGCGGAGTACAGATGATCAACGGGGACGTCGAAGAAACCCTGAATTTGGGGTGCGTGCAAGTCCATGGTTAAAACGCGATCGGCGCCGGCCCGCGTGATCAAGTTGGCGACGAGTTTTGCAGTGATGGGAACGCGACCTTCGTCCTTACGGTCCTGTCTTGCGTAACCGTAGTAAGGAATGACCGCAGTGATGCGGGCAGCACTCGCCCGCTTGCAACTGTCGATCATGATCAACAACTCGATCAAATTGTCGTTGACCGGCGGACAGGTCGGTTGAATCAGGAAGACATCTCGGCCTCGAACATCGTCTTCAATCTTGCAGAAATTTTCACCGTCCGGGAACTTTCCCAGCGAAACAGCCCCCAGCTCCAAGTGAAGCGAAGCACAAATGTCTCGGGCAAGTATGGGATTCGCTCGCCCGCTAAATATCTTTAATTCGTGCATGGATATCCTAATTCCCGCATCTTGGCCTCAACTCGCTCTAGCTCTTCGAGAGTATTGATACTAAGCGACTCACAAGGCTTGAGCAACGCCTGCGCCTCGACTCGATCTCCTCGTTCCTTGAGGATGGCCGGTACATCCGTCAAATAGTACTCGCCTTGAGCATTCTGATTCCCCAAGCGATCGAGAGCCCAAAGTAACTTTTGGGAACGGAATAAATACGTGCTCATGTTTACCTCGCGGATGTTTCTCTGCTCCAAAGTCGCATCCTTCTCTTCGACAATCCGATCGAAACGGCCTTGGGCATCACGGACGATTCTCCCCAGTCCCTTTGGATCGTCTTTCGTGAGTGTGCCCAGCAAACAATCCAACGCTTCCCGCTGAAAGCTCTCCATTAACTCAATGACTGACGAGGATTGGATCAGAGGAGAATCGCCAGCAACGACCAGGGCAGGATGGTCACTTCCCTGCAATTGCGAACGACACATTTGAACCGCATGTCCGGTCCCCAGTTGCTGCTCTTGCAAGGCAAACTCGACACCCCTTCGATGACGCAATTCATCCTGGACCAAATCTGCACGATAACCGACGACGACGATCACGCGATGCACCGCAGCACGCTCGAGAGCATCGAGTACCCATTGAATCATTGGCCTTCCAAGAACCGGGAACAGAACTTTGGGAAGCTCGCTTTTCATACGAGTTCCCTTGCCAGCCGCCAGCACAACTGCCGTCGGTTGAATTTGAGGATGTAAGTCAACCACTGCATTCACACCTTACCTATTAGAACTTTTTCAAGGAGCGAAGATTTTCGCGAAATTCGAGAAGCTGGAAAGTCATCCGACCATGAAAAGCTCTGGACGTGCTGTTCGAAACGCGAACTTTCTCGATTTTGAATGCAAATTGAACGTTTCCGTTGACCAATCGGCCGGGGAACTGTAACCTTTCTCGATGTTCGTTTACTGAATCAAAGGAAAAATCATGGGAACTGAGCGTACTCGAGAACTCCGGCGCCGTCGGCAAAGAAAAAAGAAGCTGTTGTTATTGCGAAAGAAGTGCGTCAAAGCGAACAAAAGCGAAAAGGCAGTGATTGCCCAAAAGCTTCGCAGATTGACGCCGGGAGCAGAATTCGTCATCGAGAGCTTGGGTATAAAGAATTAGACTTATCTGGGGAATCGGAGGGCATCGATTGCAGATATCATGTCAAGCGAGAACCCGTACCATTCATCGGTGCCTCCTAGACTTAACGATTCCTTTCCTCGAGGAATTCCAGGCAATTCTCTCGATCAGCCGCCCGATGCGATTGAAACGCTCATTCCTTATCGAAACAAGCCCGCACTCATTGCTTACTATTCTGGTCTGTTCTCGCTGTTTCCGGTATTCGGGCTTCCGTTGGCCATCATCGCGTTGATCTTTGGTTTCAAAGGATTGGGCCTACGAAAGCGACAACCCAATGTGAAAGGGACTGCACATGCTTGGATTGGAATCCTCAGTGGCAGTATCGGTCTACTCATCAACCTCTGCATCTTCACAGGTATCATTGTTGCCATCGTCACCGCTGTCCAGCAACCTCGATAACAATTCAGAAGTCATCTTCAGCCGTTGCTGGCGTAGCATTTGAATCGCCAAATCGTTTCGCTTCCTGTTTGATTTCATTGAGTGAGGGTCTGACCAGTCAAGCGTCCGCAATTGCACTCGTTCTCATCAAGTTTGCTAGTCTGTAGCCTTTCGAATAACCTATAGCAGAAGACGTTCGGCGACCTTTACCCTTCACGCATGATTGATTGAGCCGAAACGATCGAATTCATGAATGCCGAGCGGAGGCAACTTTTTTTGCGTAACCGAGGTTGACGCAACCATGAGGAATGTCATCGCTCAGAGTCTTCGTTATCCTGTGCAACGGGAACCGACCAAAGTTTGATTGTGATTTCTTGCATTGTCGATCTGTAAGCGTTCACGAACCGTGATAGGTTCCTTGTTTAATGCGGGGCCAGAGCTGATTGGCGCGGTTACACTTGCAGCGAACAGACCACGCTATTCGGCAAAATCGAGTCGGCCCGCGCGTGAGGCGTGAACGGTACGAACACACGAACGTCCGGTTGCTGACCTAAGTGTGGAAATCGTACCCAGCACCACTGAAAACGTACCTTGCGCCCCGCCGTGATCTATCGCAAATTGAGCTTCGGTACGCAGAGTGCAGGTGGCAGTCGGTATCTGGAGCCGATTCTCACGGTTGTTGAAACTTGCCGGCTACAAAACCGAAAAGTTTACGAAAACTTGATTGAAGCAATGAGATCGCAATTAAGCAAACGCAACGCTCCTTCGCTGTTGCCGAGTACGCCCGAAACCACCTCATCCGCTGCCTGATTCTTCCCCACGACCCCTGGACGATTACGATTGAACTGAAGCATGAGGATGTTCACGATCGATCGAGGATCCTGGAGATTGAACCAGTTATTAACGTTTTTCCAGACGCAATGTTTCAGAAGAAATATAATTAGCGGTTCAAAAAAACAAGAAAACTTTGACATGAAACGAAGTTAACATTCAACCAGTAACCGAAGCTGCTTATTTCTTCATCGAACGAGCCGCAGTAAAAGGTTTCGAAGGTTGCAGTGTCACTTTGAAATGCTTGTGTCGCGTTATCGGTTGGTCGGGCTGCCGAAACCGATCGATCATGGCGCTAACGCGTGAGCATCCATCCCAAAACGCTTGGCCAAGCTCAACCGAGCAGTTCTCAATTCAGCCGATAACGGAACCATCGGGGCTCAGCTTATCGGCAGCACCGACTTTGGCCCCGACACGGTCCAAGCTAGCAACTCCTATGGTGGCGAGGCGAGTTTGGCTCCGTCAGTTATTACCTCGTCGGCCACGCCCTGTTGCTTAAACTTCTCAGACTGGAGCAGTGGCGCCGAGCTGTAGAAATTGACCAATCCTATTGCCTCCGCTCACTTTGGGAATCACGCGCGTCGGGCCTCGATCGATAGGAACTTAATCCGCGCTGAGTCGGTTGGTGAGGGGAATACGAGAATCATTTCCAGAGCGCAACGTCGAGGGAACACCACGCAGCGAAGTTTCCTCCGTTGGTGCAGGCATCGGGGAATTTCATTCCGGGCCAGCGAACTGGCTGATCAACAATTCAAGGCCGGGGAGGGATCGGGCTCGGTGGCGCCGCGCCGGCTTTGCGAAATGCCCGAGCCGGTGCGCGCGTCGCAACAACTCCTGTGCTTCGGCCCGCAGGCGATCGGCTTCAGCGCCCGCTGCGACACTGTTTCTCTCGCCTTGGTCTGCGGAATCTGGCTGTCGATCGCCTGAGCCGGTCCGATCTACCGGCGGTTGATCGCCGTCATTCCCGCCGGTTGTCGCATCTTGCTGGAACAGTTGCATTTTGATCGACGCACCCAAGCAGAGCATCGCGCCGGGCATTTGAAATGATTGATTGAGCGCGTCGAATTGGCGGTTGGCATCGGCCAGCAGCGTAGGAGGGATAGCCGCATCGATTGGGAGTTCCTGATGAAACCGGTCATTCGATTCGGCGAGGGTCGATTCCCGCGAATCTTCGCTCACGTGCGTCGGGTCCTCCCAAAACGTGTCCGATATTCGCGTCAAGTGACGGATCAAATGTCGCAGCGCTTCGCACAGCGCCTGATTGTCCGTAGGACGGGCGACCATCGCCCGGTCCAGCGCCGAGATGGCGCTCGACACCTCTCCGGCTTCATAATGCACCAAGGTTTCAGCCAGGCAACGAAGTTGAACCAGCACCTCCTTGATCGATGCGATAGCACCCGATTGATTAGGCAATTCGGTCAAGAGCTGATCGTACTTGCTGAGCCACGATAATGCCTCGTTCGTTCTCAGCGCGTCAAGCTCGGAACCGGCGATGGAAAGAGTGATCATCAGTTGCATTTGCTTGGGGAACTCGTTGGCCGGATTGAGTTCGGTCTCGAAAGTGTATTGTTCGAGACATTCCAGGTAATCAGCGCGTGCCGAATCGAGGCTCCCCGTCTGATGTTTTGCCAGGGCGTCCACATAGGCCAATCGCGCGCGGAAGAGCCGAGCCCCTTGCAGGTTGGGATTCTGCTGGTAGAAGTGATCGCAGTCAGGTCGAGTTTGGCTGCACAAGGCCAGCAACTCGTCCCATCGCCGACCGGCAATGAAAATGTCCGCCAGATTGGTGGCGTTGCGAAAGACTTCCAGCGGCGGAGTCAAATCACCTGGACTGGCCTGGCGGCACTGCGTCCAGATGGCGATCGACTCGCGGCACGCCGCCTCGGCTTGTGGCATCTGCCCCATCGCAGCCAGCGGGCTGACGAGATTGCCGGTGCTGTACGCATACGTGTGCCGCGATTCCGGGAGGAGTTGATCTTCATTCACGAGTTCCCGCGCCAGCTGCTGAGCGCGAAGCGTCAAGTCATACGACCGTTGCCAGTCTCCCTGGTCGCCAGCCGACTTGCCCCAATTCAAATAAGCTTTGGCCAATAGCCACCGGTCCATGGGATCCATCGAATCCCGACATAGCATCTCGACTTGCTGCCAGCGCGCGTCGGCCTCGCTGTACTCGCCCAGGTTCTCCTCCGCGATCGCGAGATTCATTAGCAACTTGGCATACAACTGCCGCACGCGGTTTGGATCATCAAACGGCTCAGTCGGATCAGTCCGATCAATCCGATCAATCTGATCAGTCCGATCAATCTGACTCGTTCGAAACGTCGAGAGGGCCGCCAACGCTGGCGCCAACGTGGCCTTGGACGCTTGCGGACCAACTGTCTGGCGTTGAACTTCGGCCAGCCGTGCGGCAGCTTCGCACCAGGGGATCAGCAGGCGAGCATCTTCCGGTTGCTGATCGACGAATTCTTGCAATTGGCGAGTGGCCAGCTCGAGCAACTGCCGCCGCAGCGGCTGCAGTCCCGGTTCTTCCAGCAGCCGATCTTCGCTGATGCGCACGCATACTTCATCGATGGTGCGGAGCGCCGCCTCCAGCCGGCGTTCGGCTTCGCGGCGGTTTTGCTCGGCCAGCGACCTTTGTTGCCCAGCGCGCCAGCCAAACCACGTGCTGGCGACCGTGCCCGCCACTAGCGCAATGGCCAATAGCGACGCCAGGCTGGAGATCAGTGGATTCCTGGCGATGAAGCGCGAGGCCCGCTCGACGGAACTGATTCGGCGCGACAGGATCGGCTGGTTTTTCAGAAATCGTTCAAGTTCCTCTGCCAATTCTGCAGCGGAACTAAATCGGCGATCGGGCGATTTGTGAAGGCACCTCAGGGCGATCGTCTCCAGGTCGATCGGAATGTCCGGGTTCAGCTTGCGCGGCGGAGTTGGGTCCGCGTTCCGCACGGCGGCCAGCACCGCGTGCATCGTGCCGCGGAACGGCATTTCACCGGTCAAAGCATAGTACAGGCAGATGCCCAGGCCGTAGATATCCGTCCGCGCATCGACTTGCTGAGGGCGATCGATCTGTTCAGGGCTCATCGCCCCCGGCGTGCCCAACAGCATGCCGGAACGAGTCAACTCTTCGACCTGGTCGTCGAATCGCACCAGCCCAAAGTCGCCGACCTTGACTCGATTTTGCGCCTTATCGAACAACAAATTACTCGGCTTGACATCGCGGTGGACCATGCCGAGGGTATGGGCGGTGGCGAGCCCCCTGGCCGCCTGGGCGACATAGCTCGCCGCGCGTCGTGGCGCCAGCGGCCCGTCGGCTTCAACCAATTGCTTCAGCGATACGCCATCGACCCACTCCATGACGAAGTAAGGACTGGCATCCGGCTGATCGTGTACCGAGTAGACTTCAACGATATGATCGCTGCGTAAATTAGCCAGCGCACGGGCTTCGAGCATGAATCGTTGCCGCTCTGCCGCGTTGTGCTGCAGGCGCGACATCGTTTTGATGGCGACCGTTCTCCCGAGCAACGGATCGATGGCTCGGAAGACGTGCCCCATGCCCCCCTGGCCAACCTCCTCGACCACAAGATATGCACCGAAGTTGGCGGGCATCGCCAAGGCAGGCTGCGAACTGTCATAACTCGCACCAGCGATAACGTCTTGGCCCCACAGCGCACTGCTCCAGGCGTCCGGCACGTTACCGGCCAGCCATTGCCGAAGCGGCGTCCCATCCGTCACGGTATCCAGGAATTGCTGGCACACCGTGCAATGGTCCACATGAGAAGCAGCCACAGCGTGCTGTTCGGCCGTCAGCTCGCCTTCCAATAACCGCCTCAATGTGTCGCTCGTCGGACAGCAGGTCATTCGGTTCGCCTCGAAGCGTTGCTCTTCATACTCGTCCTCGTCGTCATGCGTTCTGCTGCCAAGTGCCCGGTGATCATTTGGTCACGTAGTCGTCGTATAAGCGGCGCTGTCCACAATCGTGCGGAGCTATATCTTGTATGCAATTTTCACATCGAACACATAACCATCTTAGGTCGTGCCGAAACCGCCTCTCTCCCCGAAACCATTGACCTGCCGACGTCGACTCAGCAGCCTCCTTGCGTTGAACCCGCAAACAGCGCCGGCAAATCTTCGGCCAGGTTGACTACTTCCTGCTGCAATCGTTTGAGCACGCGATGTTTAGCAACGTAAACCGCCGAGACGGTCATGCCCAATTCGGCTGCCACTTCTGCGGGTCCACGCCCGCCAACCCATACTTCGTGGAACGCTTTCCAATTTTGCGGATCGAAATGGCTTCGCACTCGTTCTATGGCTGCTTGCAGAATGTAGTGATGAAACGTCCCTGTCCAATCGGGATCGGAGTCAGCGACCTGTTGCGCGAGATCAACGGCCGAGCGATCATCGCGGTGCCCGCTTGATTCTTGCCCGCCTCGGGCAAAGAAATCGGCCAGCCGCCCGCAGACGACGCTCCCCAGCCAATCCCGGAATCGCCCCCGCGCCGGATCGTACTCGAACGAACGGATCGCGCGAGCCACCTTGATCAGGACCTCTTGCGTCACGTCCGCGACGTCGGCTTCCTGCAAACCTTTACGCTTGCAGAAGTCCCGAATCAGTCCCCGATAGGTTTTTTCAAATAACTGCCAAGCCTGCTGATCGCCGGCGTCGCGAATGCGTCGCAACAAACTGGGGTTCGTCGCGAAAGTGGACTTGTCTTCCTGCATGAAGTAATACCTGGTTACCAGTCACCTTCTTACTTAGCTATAAGCGATTTTACACGATTTGGAGGATTTTCAAAAAATTGCCGTGCAAGATCGACGCTCTTGAGCCGGTAGTTATCTCAGGTACGGGTATGGTGCGCCGACGGCAATTCGTCGATAGCCCTATCAATGTCCCCTAATACAGGAGTTCTCGCCGTGGCAACAAGCAACAGATGTAGAAAACGCCGTTTGTCGGCAAAACGACGTACCCGATTTAATGCCAACCACGCCCCCGTTCGATTCGAAAGCCTTGAACATCGAGCTTTGTTAGCCGGCTTACCGTTCGTAATCGATCTTGACTCGGCCTTGGGATCGAGCCCATCAAACTTCGCCAGGTAACAGCGACACGATATTCTTTTCAGCCACCGGAGGAACCGAGGAATCCGAATTTGCAACTGGTTTGAGAATGGCGACTTGAGAATGTTGACGATCAACCGACCTGGCTGGAATTGGAACGAGTTTGGACCGTTTTTCCTTGAGCAACGTGTCACAAAGAATATCATTGAGGTCCAAAACGATTAGGAACATGAGGCATGAAACGAAGATATCATTCAACAAGTGACAGCCGCCGCTTATTCCGTCATCGAATAAGCCGCAGTAAGAGCTTGCGAACGATGCAATGTCACTATGAAGTACTTGAATCACGGCATCTGTTGGCCGGGCTGCCGACGCTGATCGATATTCTGGGTGGCGTGGGGGCCTCCGGCCCGAGTAATTTCACGAACGTCAACAACACGGTTTTCTTTACGGCCTTCGACGGAGCCAGCGGCGTGGAGCTATGGAAAACCGATGGCACTGCTACCGGCACGGTGCTGGTCAAGGATATCCGCGTAGGGTCCAGTAGCTCGTTTCCAGATCATTTAGTCAACGTCAACGGCACGCTCTTTTTCAGGGCATTTGAGGATGACCATGGCTATGAAATATGGAAATCGGATGGCACTGCCGCTGGCACAGTGCTGGTCAGGGACATCCGCGTGGGGTCAGGTAGCTCGTTTCCAAGAGAATTGACCAACGTCAACGGCACGCTGTTTTTTGAAGCAGATGACGACGTCATTGGCGGAGAGCTGTGGAAGAGCGACGGCACCGCCGCAGGAACAGTGCCGGTCAAGGACATCAACCCAGGGATCGACGACGCAATTCTTAGATATCTCACCAACGTCAACGGAACGCTGTTTTTTAAGGCTTATAGCAATGCCACCGGCTCGGAAATATGGAAGAGTGACGGAACCGCGGGCGGAACCGTCCTGGTCAAGGACATCAACAACACTGGGTCATCTAGCTCGTTCCCCGCTTATCTCACCAACGTCAATGGCACGCTGTTTTTCAGTGCCGGAGATGAGATGAATGGCCGCGAGCTGTGGAAAAGTGACGGTACCTCCGCCGGAACCGTCCTCGTCAAGGATATTTTTGTGGGTGGATTCAGCTCGTCTCCCGAATATCTCACCAACGTCAATGGCACACTGTTTTTTAAGGCCAACGACGGTATCAGTGGTTACGAGTTATGGAAGAGCGGCGGCACCGATACGGGAACCGTGCGAGTTAAGGATATTAATCTGGGTTCAAGTCGGTCGAGCCCTACGCAGCTGACCAACGTCAACGGAACCCTTTTTTTCCAAGCTACTGACGGGACTAGCGGTTATGAGTTGTGGAAAAGCGACGGCACCGATGCCGGAACTGCCCTAGTGAAGGACATCTACGCGGGGGGATTCCGATCATTTCCGCATTATCTCACCAACGTCAGCGGCACGTTGTTCTTCTCAGCTACCGACGGAGAGAAGGGTTATGAGTTGTGGAAGAGCGACGGCACCGATGCCGGAACCGTCTTGGTGAATGACGTCAACGCTGGAGGAAGCGATGGGGCGTATCCTCGGCAACTCACCAACGTCAACGGTACCCTGTTTTTCCAGGCCGACGACGGCACAAGTGGCTTTGAGTTGTGGGTGATGGATGGCGGCAACGAGCCGACTGTGGTCAGCCCTGGCGTTGCCGGACCTGGCGTCGTGTTGTCTCCCATCGCCGGTCCGGGCGTGTCTGGCGCTGGTGTGGCTGGAACGGGCGTCACAGGTACCGGCGTGGCGCCACCGTCGCCACCTTCCGAGCTGGCACTCATCGATATCGTCGCCGGTGTCGGTGCCAGCAATCCACAGAACTTCACGAACGTCAACGGAACGATTTTCTTTTCCGCCTTTCGCGCTGATGTCGGAATCGAGCTGTTCAAATCGGACGGAACCACGGCAGGGACGTCGCTGGTTAAGGACATTCGGGTAGGAAGCACCGGCTCCGTGCCGACGCAGTTCCTGAATGTCAACGGCAAGCTGTTCTTTTCTGCCAGTGACGCCTCCGGCGGCCGCGAACTGTGGACCAGCGACGGGACATCAGCAGGAACGTTTCTCGTCAAGAACATCAATCCTGGAACAGCCGACTCCAGCCCATTCCATCTGACGAACGTCAACGGCACGCTGCTATTCTCTGCTTTGACAGCGGCAGCCGGACGTGAGCTGTGGAAGAGTGACGGAACGAGCGCCGGAACGGTCATGGTCAAGGACATCAATCCTGGCAGCGGAAGCTCGAATCCGAGCCAGCTGACCAACAACAAGGGCATCCTGCTCTTTGCCGCCAACGACGGAACGAGCGGCAACGAACTGTGGCGTTCCAATGGCAAGTCCGGCGGCACGTTTTTGTTAAAAGACATCCTGCCTGGAGTTGGTAGCTCCAATCCAACCAGCCTGGTCAACTCCAAGGGGATCGTCTACTTTGCCGCCAACGATGGGACCAACGGTCGGGAACTTTGGAAAACCAGCGGCACAGCGGCCAGCACCGTATTGGTGAAGGATATTCGCGCGGGGGCCGCTTCCTCGAATCCGACCTATTTGACCAACATCCGAGGCATCGTCTACTTCCGCTCCAATGACGGGACGAACGGAGCGGAGTTGTGGAAGAGCAACGGTTCGTCGGGAGGCACGGTGTTGGTCAAGGATATTCGGCCAGGCCCACTCAGCTCGGATGCAAAGTATCTAACGAACCTCAATGGTCTGCTGGTTTTTTCAGCCAACGATGGAACGAGTGGTACGGAATTGTGGCGGAGCAACGGATCATCGGGGGGAACGGTACGAGCGAGGGATATTCGGACGGGAAGCGACGGATCGTATCCGCAGCAGCTGGTCAATCACAACAGCACACTGTACTTCTCAGCGGACAATCGCACGGCGGGAAGGGAGCTATGGCGGTCGAACGGCTTTCATGCAGGAACTGCCTTGGTAGCGAACATCCGCCCTGGCGTGAATAGTTCGAATCCGACCGGCATGACATCGGCAGAAACGTCGTTGTTCTTTGCCGCGAACGATGGGACCAACGGGACTGAGTTGTGGACTCTGGGTAATGCATCGTCAGGCCGTCGTCGATCTCGGTTAGACGTTCCGAATCGCAACACTCCTGCGGACACGGGAGTTCCCAACGATGCCGGAGTTCCCAGGGATTCGGGCGTTCCCACGGGTACGGGCTTGGGCGGCGAACTCAGCGGAACAGATTCCGGCTCTCAGCCTTCGTCCCCGCTGAGCTTGCCAACCGATGGCGATTCTCATCGCGTTGTCCGAAGGAACCAATCGAATCCATCGCCATCCGTGCTTGCGAGAAACCTTGATCGAACCCAGCTGGAAGATCATATCTCACCGATGGTTCCACCTGCCGGAGATGCGAATGTACCGATCGCTCTTCTTGTCGATACACACGACAGAACAGATTTAAGCGTGTGGTCATCAGAAGTCATTCGTGTGCGACCATGGTTAGATGGGATGCAGGCTTGGCGTGAAGACGCCGATGGATCTCAATTCGCTGATGACATACGTTCGAGGGCAATTTCAACAGGCTCCCACCCGAGTTCGGAGCGCACCGAATCCAACGTGAGCGAACGGACAAAACAACTGACCGTGGCGCAGGTGACGCCAGTAGTCAAACGCGTCGATTCCGCTAGACAGTTACAAGCTGTTGATCACGTTTTGGCTCAGATTAGTTGGGGGGAAATTTCAGACACGTGATCCAATTCAATTCAGGTTAACTCGTGTTTGCCGGATACGCATTGTTCGATAAGCAGGGGTGCGATCCGTCGATAGCGATGGGTTCGAATTCATTGCGATTTGATTTTCCCAAAGTCGCTGGCGGAAGGTTTAGAGCAAGAAGTTTCAATTCGATGGCATCCCCCAGCCCGCATAGCAAGATATAGCGAAGCGTTATTGCACGCTGAACTCCTGTACGGTGCCATCGCATTTCAGACTTCGATGAACCTCAAAGCATGGAAAGAGAAAAATTGCTTCGTCAGCAGTATTTGTGGGTTGATTTTGGCTCGGGTAAATTCGCAAGTTGATGATACAGTGCGGCTTAGATCGTTTCAAACTCCTTAAAACCGTAGGCTTTTCTCATGGTCAGTTTCGCCTTGTTGTTGAATCCCTCGACAATGCCGGACGATAGGCCCTTCGATTCAAACCAGTTTAGCAAGAGACCTTCGTGCTTGCGAAGCAGTTTCGCCATCGCCTGCATCGGCTCGATATCCGTCTGGTTGGCTCGCGCGCTCCACTCGCGCAGGAACTTGCCGGCCCAGGTCGCGGAGCTATAGGTCCAGAACCGATGGAAGTCTTCTCGCATTAAGTGAGCTTTGACGCTTCGGAGATTTTGCTTCAGAAGCTCACTCAGTTTTACCGTTTGCTTGCTTGTCAGGTTCTCTTTCCGCTTCAGTAAGCACCAGCGGGAGTGCTTCAAGACTTCTTCATAACCAGCTTTCTTCAAATCCCGAGATTCTTCCGCACGAATTTTGTCCAAAGCCTCGCCAAATTTCTTCGAGATGTGAAATCGATCGAGGATATTCAACGCCTGGGAGGCTCGTGCCTTCAGGACTTGGAGGTAAGCCGCCCACATATCCGTACACGCAAATTGAATCCCTTGGCGGGTTGTGTCGTCCAAAATATTGAAAAAGCCGTTGAGGCTTTCTTCGGTTCGGTCCTTAGCCATATAGAGCAATCGTTTCGCTCCGTCATCCAATTGGTAGACCAACGTCAGGTACTTGTGGCCTCGTCGATATTGAATCTCGTCGATCCCAATCGAAGCGATCGAATGAAGATGACGTTTGACGATCCCATAGTGGCCTTTGGGCGATCCTGGACAGCTTTTTGCAATCGGTGAATTGGGCAGCTAGGTGGGGATTCCTGCTGTTGGGAGTCGCTGTGATCACCATCGGAGGAATGGGGCTTTGGGAGTCGCAACGTTGGTTGGCGACCTTGGCACTTGCCGGATTGATGGCGGCGGCTCTCGGCATCTTGCTTTTTTATCGAACTGCGTTCCCGACCATCGGAGAGCTGGTTTTTTTGTCGCCTGGAATGTTGATCCTTGCTTATTGCTGCTGGCGACTGGTACGGCATCATCAGTAACCGTCACTCGCGATGATTTCACTCCCACACAGGCAAAGGAAATCGGAGGAGCAGGCTCTTAAGCAATGCGAGCAGGGTACGCAGTCTTTCAAGCGGAAGCCTCGCGACGCATCCAACCCATCCAAGTCACATGTGTAACTTCAGAAAAGCGATACCCTGTTCAAGTTTGCAGAATCTGATGTGGAGATGTGCTCAATCGACTTTACGAAAGCTGCGCGTTCACATCGCGGATTTCGCGGTCGAAAAGGATTCTCCAATCATGAAAGAGCCACCTAGATCGTACACTTCCATGGATAAGAACGGCTACGCTTTATGCGAGTCCGCGTCACGACAGGCTTAAAGTCGGCAGTTCTTAATGGCCGTCTCCAAAATGGCCGACGCACCAATCTTTTCCAATTGCTCCATCACTTCGATGATGGAGCTGCGACGGACCATGACCCGAACCGCGCACCATTCGGGATCTTCTAATGCACTGATCGTAGGCGATTTCATCCCCGGAGTAATCGCCTCTGCGTCCGGAAGCTTCGACCTGGGTACGTTGTACTCCAGCAATGAATAATCCCGGGCTATAACGATGCACTCCAATCGGCGCGCGACAACATCCGCGACGGAAGAATCGCTCAGCTTCGGATTCTGAATGAGGACGGTCTCATAGTTGCCGATATCGCCGAGAACTCGAAGTTTGTTTGCAGCGAGCGTGCTGCCGGTTTCGACTAGGTCGACGATGGCGTCTGCGACCCCCAACGAGACCATGATCTCAACCGAGCCATGAAGTTCTACCAAGTGCGCGTCGATTCCCAACCGCTGCAGGTAAGCTCGAGTCACTTTCGGAAAACTGGTGGCAATTCGCAAACCGTTCAACTGGATCGGAGCAGCCACAGGTGAATCGAGAGGTACGCACACGGACAATCGGCACTTGCCGATACCCAGTGGCATGCGAACAGTGACCTTTGCGCTCGATTCTTCGATCAAATCACTGCCGGTCACTCCCAAGTCGAGGGCCTGTTCTTCGCACAGAACAGGAATGTCGTCCGCTCGCAGGAATGCCAGCTCGACCGGCAGGCCACTTACCTTGGCAAAGAGCGCTCGCTCCTGACGACGAAACTGCATCCCGGCTTGCGAGATCAATTCGCAAACTTGATCACTCAGTCGCCCTTTGCTGGGGACTCCAATGCGCAGCAATTTTTGGCTCAATCTGTCCTCTTTGTCCGATTTCGCTTCTCTTCCAATCCAGAGACACCCTCGCGACGTTCCAGTTCACATCGAAGATCGTCTACGCTTATCCCATGCTTTGCGAGGAGGACCCAGGTATGAAATACGAGATCGCACGCTTCATGGATTAGGTGTCCCCTCTGTTCCTGTCCCGACTCGCCCGATGCCGTGAACTCGCGCGATGCCTCGATCAGTTCTTCGCATTCTTCCCGAAGCTTTGCAAAAATCGCGTTGTCCCCGGCACGAAGCAAAGACGTCGTATACGAACCTTCAGGCATGTGAGCAACTCGATAATGCAGTTGCACCATAAGTCGGTCGAAAACGTCATTTGTTTGACCAGAACCTTCACTCTTGTCTTTCGAGTTCGACATTCTTTGTTTGGGCTAGATCTGACCAGGACGTGGGTGTTCTCATACCAGTATGCGCGAAGTTAGGGGCAGAAGTATATCAAATTGGTGGATGTTAAGGTGCTGGTCCGCAGGTTCGGTATTCTTTGCGCTAGCATGACATGCTGAACTTACGGGACCTCTTCTGCCGCTATTGTCCCTTACTGCAAAATTATTTGCCCGTTTCGAGTCCAGGTCGTTGAACTTAGCCAGCAATCGCGTTAATCTAGTTCGCTTCAAACTCGGTGAGTCATGCCCAGGTTGCTTCACATTTCAGTTGACGCAACGCAGGTTGTCCTAAGAAACCATCATCCGCAATTCATTGGGGAATTTCATGAGCCAAAAGATTTTAGAAAGTCCTTCAGATCGTCCAATTGCCGACAACGCTATGCGACTGTTGTGGGCGGGCTTTACCGCGATATTGGCTGCGGGAGTCGGTTTCGCCATTCGTGGGGGCATTCTCGACAACTGGGGACGTGAGTTCGGCTTCAATGCAAGCCAACTCGGGGTCATCGGAGGGGCCGGATTCAGTGGCTTTTGCTTTGGGATCATGATCGGTGGCGTGATCGTTGACAAGATCGGCTATGGAAAGCTAGTAGCGGCCGCGTTCTTGTTGCACGTGCTTTCTGCGGTAGTGACATTCTCTGCCATTGATGGAACGAACCCAGCAACGGCTTACAAACTTCTGTTTCTTGGTACGTTCATTTTCGCAGTTGCAAACGGCACTCTTGAGGCCGTCGCGAATCCGTTGGTTGCAACATTGTTTCCTCACAATCGAACTCATTACTTAAACATTCTTCATGCTAGTTGGCCGGCGGGCATGGTTTTAGGTGGGGTCATTGGATGGGTGCTCGATGATTACTTAGTCATCGATTGGAAAATACAGTTGGCTCTATTCATGCTTCCGACTGTTGTGTATGGATTCATGTTCTTCGGACAGCAATTTCCTAAAAGTGAAGCATCTTCCCAAGGCTTGTCGTTGGCGGACATGTTCAAGGACATTGGAATGCTGGGAGGCTTCGTGGCATGTTTTATGGTCGCCTTATTCTTTAGCGATTTCTTTACTCAATTCCTGGGAAGAGAGAAGGCCGGACTTTCGTCGGCGATGGGGTATGGCATCGGATTAGCGCTGTTGGTCGTTGTGGGAGTTGTTACCAATTTTTCGATGGGTTCTGTCCTGTTGTTCGTTTTGTTCATTGCCCATGCTTTGGTCGGAGCAGTGGAACTCGGAACGGATGGTTGGATTCAAAACATCACTGGAAACATATTGAGCAGCAGCGAAGGCAAAATCCTCTTCGTGTTCACGTCGATGGTTATGTTCGCACTCCGATTCTGCGCAGACTTCATCGAGAAAAAGTTGGGATTCTCTCCTATTGGAATCCTACTGTCCTGTGCATTGTTCGCCTGTGCCGGCCTCCTTCTAACCAGTCGTGCAGAAACCTTCGTGTCGGCAATTTTGGCCCTCACGATCTATGGAATCGGCAAAACGTTTTTCTGGCCGACCATGCTGGCAGTGGCGAGCGACCGTTTCCCGCGAACGGGTGCCATCGCCATCAGTGTCATGGGTGGAATCGGAATGATGTCGGCTGGTTTGATTGGTTCGCCTGGCTTGGGATATTTCAAGGACCGTTTTGCAGGTGAAACGCTTCAAAAATCGAGTCCCGAATTGTTCGAACAGTACAAATCCGAGAAGCCAAGCCAGTTTCTTTTCTTTCCAGAGGCGTTTGGCTTAGATAACAAAAAGCTGGGCGAAATTCCAAAGGACGAGGTAACTGGAAAGCCTTTGAGTGAGGAAGGAAATACAGTGCTGAACGCTTCCATCAAAGGCGATCGAAGAACGCTCGTCGTCGACGCGATGATTCCGGCCACGATGGCGGTCATTTACCTGATCCTCATGGTTTATTTCAAATCCATCGGGGGATACAAGGCGGTTCGATTAGATGATGTGGGCAGAATCAAGGACTGACGCAACTGCCCAATTTTGCCCGGACTGCAATAGGTTCGAATCCAGGTGATGCAATCTGCTCGCCTGGACTTGCCTTGGATACAATCCTGAATGCTCACGAGCGACAAGAGTCAGTTTGCCTTTGGCAAGGGTTCGGAGCAGTCACGTATTGCATGAGCCAAAGCCTGGAGTCGTCCCATGCCGACGCTGCGGATTACTTTTGTCGCTCGTTTCGGAATGGTAAGTCAATGGAATGGCGATGCGACCTCGAACCACCGATTGAACAAGAATCGGAGCGGCACGAGCCGTTCTTGCTTCATCCAACTCCATCGAATACTCTGGCGTGAGCCTCCATGGAATACTCTGGCGTGAGCCTCCATGGAAAAATCTGTCGGAAGCCTCCATGGAATACTGGGGCGGGAGTTCGCGTTACTTCACTCACGATGTTGATGCAAGCACGCTTTGCATCCGGTGGATGGGGCTACGTTTCCAATCCGGTTCGCCTTAATCGAGCAGGGAGTGTTGATCCTTCGAGCGATTCTTCTTGCGAGTCGAAGGAATGCTTTCCGCTGAGCTGGACTCTCCTGAATTCGACTCGATGGAAACGAGACACTCCTTGCTCAGCATAATCAGCGTCAAAGCGACCCTCGCCTTAGACAATCCGAATTGCTTGCATAGGACATCCCGGTAGAGTTCCAGCTGAGGCCGATGGTATTCTGTTCGTTCCTCAAGCCAAGCTTCCGGCGACTGGTTCGGATCCATGGCATCCGTCTTGTAGTCGAGAATTTCCACACGAGCAATGCGATCCCCTTGATAGCCTAGAACTAATCGGTCGATGGTGCCACGGACCAACGTACGTTCCATCACCTCCAACAAAGCTCGTTCGTTGTAAACTTCCAACTTGGTGACCCCAGACTGGATCCACTTTTCATATCGGCTACGTGACAGAGCTGCACGGATGGTGTCATGGGCGATCCAACGTTCCATGGAATCGAGACAATGCGCCACGGACACGCGAGCTAGGTCTTCCGGCGGGAGTGTGGCAAAGACTCGCTGCTTCATTGCTTCGCGATCCCATTGGAAGTCCTCCAACCAATCGACCTGTTCGAATAGACAGTGAACAATGGTTCCAACGATCTGTCCAATGGACTGGGCCGGACTGAGCGCTGCTGCGGCGAGTACTTTCCTCGCTTCATGTTCGGAAGACGGTCGCCGGGTGGGCATCAGCCTTTGACGGCGACTTTCGCTGCCGGGACGAAGCTGAATCTCGATCGCGCGGTCCGAAAGAGCGTTCGCCACATCCGCCAAGTCGCGCCTCTCCGCAGTTGCCCTCCCGGTCGACGGCCGGATCGAAGCGGATCGATACCATGTCCGGTCACCGGATTCATAAATGACTGCCAGAGATTGAGCGCAAAATTCACGCTCGGGATCGAGAATGGAGGCCAAGACCGAACTCCATGGCCGTTTCGGCTTAACGTGGGGTTCGCCGTACATGTAAAGCGCATTCCTCGCTCTCGTCAGCGCAACGTAAAACAAGCACGTGCTTTCCATGAGTTCGTGTTCGGCATTCAAGGTATAAGCCTCGCGCCAACTCCCTTCCAGGTAGGGCCAAAGTTCCTTTGACATATATCTCGCGACACCATCGGGTTTCTGAATCCGGTCCCTGCCTCGAGCCACCAAATTTGCCGTAAATCGTGATTGCGACTGCGTCAGTGTCGGCAGGAAAACCGCATCGAATTCCAGTCCCTTGGATTGGTGAATCGTCATGACGCGAACCTGCGAAGGTGTCGGAGTCGCAATGCGCTTCTCTTGAATATAGGCAACAAACTCGCCGATCCGGGTCCACCGATTCGAGTCGAACAAATAGCCTTGCTGGATCAACTGCTCCAATCGCTGCTGGTCGCGTTCGTTGCACAGCGGTGCCATTGCATTCGCATAATAGGAAAGAGTCGGACCAAAACCTGATCGATCAAGCCGTCGCCGAACCTCCATCGCGAGAGGCCCGAGCGAAGCATTGAGAGCCAAACCGAGCTGATCGGCAAGTCCCGATGATCGAACATGAAATTCCGCAACGGAATTCGACGGATGATCCGCAAATGCGAGCAAGCTGAGCAAGACCTCCACGGCTGCGGAATCCGTGAGAGGATTGCCACCTTCCTGGCTGGCGTCGATTCGTCTTTCTCTGAGCAAGTGAATCATGGAAGCCACGTCTTGATTCCTTCGAACAAGAACGCCGATGGACACCTCCGCCGTGGCTTGAACAAGCCGCTCGATATCATCGACACACATCGCAAAGATCGAAGTAGACTCGTGTTCCTCGTCGTCACCATCCGCAGTCGCGGTGGAGCCGGACGCTTGCGGTCCATTCTTGAAAACAACATAGCCCGGGTGATCCTCGGCGGTCTCGTGCTCGAGAAATGAGGCCGTCCAGATATCGATGGCCTGCCGACCATCTCCAAAATTGTCGTGCCGCTGTAGGTTTTGGAATACGCGATTGACAAACTCGATCACCACAGGCGAACTGCGGCGGCTTTTATGCAATGGACTCTCTTGGACGCCCGCGATCTGTCGCACCACTTCGTCAAAAATTTCGGCAACACCACCTCGCCAGCCGTAAATTGCTTGCTTCGTATCACCAACACAAAAAAACGAAGTTTGACGTCGCTCTCGTTCACGCACGATCGCTTCGGCGAACGGCTTGATGATTTTCCACTGTTCGGGAGCGGTATCTTGAAACTCGTCCAAGAGCAGATGATCGATGCGCGCATCCAGTCGCCAATCCGCGCGATCAATCAGCGCCTTCCCATCGAAGTTGTTGGATTTCGCCGAACTTGAGGGTTCATTCTGAGCAGACTTCTTTTGTTGAAGGGCTTTCGTTTGAGCGACATCACCCGTGGTTCGCTCAACCCAGTTGGCTAAACGCCACGCGACGTCGGCGAAGGTCAGCACACCCGCTGCTCGTTTCACTTGCTCATAGCACTTATGGAACTCGTCGAGAATATGATACGTCGCCTGAGTCTGAGCGTCACGGAGAATCATCTCCTCGCGAACGGCCTTGTCACGAAGAATGACAATATCGTCCGCGATGGCTCGCGAAACCACTTTTTGACCGAACTTGAATTCATTTAGGTTCGAGTTTTTCACGATCGTCTGCTTCAAGACATCGAGCCATTGCTGTTGCGTGATTCCCTCGGCTACCTTGAGAGCCGCTTTGACGATTCGATCATGGCCATCCTCTTTCGCGAGACTTTCGATCCTTCCAATGGCTTCCTGAACATCTGCGTCGGACGGACCGCGAGGAATGGTGAGCGTCTTCCACGCTTCGGCATCCGAGTTGAGATAAAAGTTGTATCCATTTGTCACCGTATCTCGTATCTGGGACTGAATACTTCGGCTCGCTTCACCTTTGAATAACATGCCGAGAAGAGTTCGAATCTTTCCGAGATCGAGCTGATCAAACATGGCCTCGATCGCTTGGTCCCGCAATTCCGTTTCGCGGAGCGGATCGGCAATCGACCATCCGGCCGGCAAGTCTAATTCGATGCTAAATGCTCTTGCCAATTGTTGGTAGAAAGCGTCAAGCGTGCTAACCCGAAAGCGATGCAGTCGACTACACAATCGCGCGAGCTGGTATTGGCAGGCCTCCTTGGTCAGGGAAAGAGGTCGCAATTCCGTCTGAAGCTGCTCGAAACGATCCTTGTTCACAATCGCTTCGGCCAAAAAGCCAAGCACGCGATTGAGAATTTCCCCAGCCGCCTTTCGCGTAAAAGTTGTCGCCAATACATGATCGAGTGGTTGGTTCGCGAATAGGAGACGAATCATCCGCATCGCCAATTGGTAGGTCTTCCCCGTTCCCGCTGAAGCGCGAATCACCAATGGAGAAAACCATTCCTGCATCGGGGCCTTTCCTATGTCAGGTGATTTTGTCTGGATGCGAATCGGGCCTTCCACCTTTCTTCGATGCTGTGATTCGAGGCGGAAGTGTGCATCCGGGGCGAGCACCGTGGCGTTCGCCTCTTTCAAAGCTTGGCTGCTTGAGGTCGAAGAATTAGAGGGGTGCTGTTGCGCAAAGCTCCCGACTTGCGAATCGGACTCGCGATCCTGCTGCGCTGGATTGATTAATTCGGGCTCCCATCGGCGTGCGACACGACTTTGGCAAATCGAAGCATACTCATCCCATTCCACGCGCATATCAACATTTGGTGGCCAGTATTCTCCGGAGCGAATTTTTCGAACGACGTTCATTGCGACTTCATCCGCCTCCGCCAGTTGGCTTGGCGTGAATCCTGCAACTGCAAATTCAGCATCCTTGGTCGCTTTGGGAAGCGTAATGTATCCGAGTTGCATGTCATTGGGATTGCAATCGATCCGGAGGCCAGTCACCCCAAAAACCATGTGACGATAGAGCGGCAATTGCAAATCCTTCCAACCGTGTTTGTTGATGTGCGCGGCGACGGGGTCCTTTGCAGAATCCCCAGTTTTGTAGTCCCAAATTGCCCAACGCCGTTGAACGGAATGAAAATCGACGCGATCGATGCGCCCGACCAATGAAAGCGGTTCGCCGTCTACGTTGAACGAGATTCCGGATTCGACTCCGACCTCGGCTTCAACCGCAACAATCTCCCAACCAGCCGCCGCTTGCTGAGCTTGCTTCTCGGCAAAGGCCATCAATCGAGCCCGAGCCTGCTCCACCTGCAATTGAACCGCCGGTGCTAGAGAAACTCCGAACTGAGCTCGAACTCGGTCGGCAAAATGATCCAGCAAGAACTCGGCGATCGCATCCGATCGATCCGAGTTGGAAACGGGCGATCCGAACAGCAGCGCCACCGTATCATGGATCAAGTTGCCGAAGGTTCCTGCATCCATTTCGGTAGGAGGATCAACCTCCGCTTTCAACTTGAGAATCTTGCTCAAAAAATAGCGGTAAGGACATTCGAGATACGACCTGAAGTCCGATGGGCTCAAATGCTCGACCCTCGTTCCAGGTTCTGGAATCGGAATGGGAATCAACGATTGTCCCCATCGAGGAATCCAGTTTTTGCGTACCTTGGGTGCTTGTAATCTGTCCACTGATCGCACAAGGCGGAGTACGCGATCAGCAAGCTTCTCCGGTCGTACCGCCAACAGAAGACGGCTCGGAGCCACTGGATCACCCGTCGTTCCAAACTGATGAACGACGATCTCGACTTGGGGACGCACATGGACTAAAGTCTGCAACGTATAACAATCGCGAGCATAGCGCCGATCGTTATCGATCAAGCCCAGCTTCGTTCGCAACGTATCGGGTAAAAACGCATCGCTATTCACAGATGCGGGGACGACTCCTTCAGTCAATCCAGTCAAGATCAAAGCATCGGCATCGTCCAACGCCAAATCGAGCCAACCGAACATCTCGATAGCATCCGGGTTGGGAAGCGGAGCCGCTCGAGCTTGCCCAAGCTCATGCAAAAGCCAATCCACCGCTCCCTGCAAATCCGTTTCCATCTGCATTTCTGCTGGAATGTCGATCAGAGTCTCCGCCGCTAGGTTTAGCTGCTGCAGCCCTTCCCATAATGGAATGTCGTCGCCGGAATCGAGAACCAAGGTTACGCCATCAAAAATGTTTTGCAGCGTTTCCCTTATTTTCGTTGACCAGGTTGCCAGCGTAGCTTTCGGCAAACGAAGGGGTTGGGTCCATTCATCGATCCGCTGAGTGATATCTTGCACCGCATCGAGCCCGGCTTCTTCTGGCCATTCCGGAATATGTGTCGATCGAATCAGTGTTCGGCTGCGGTACGCATCAAACTTCTTCAAGAGTTCCTTTGCAAGCTCGCGATGGGACAAAAGTTGATCATAGATGATCGGCGAACGGATCAACGACGCAAGCGAATCCATGGAGCCTCCCTGAAGGTACTCGACGATACCTTCGAGCATCCGTACCGGACTCGATTGATTCAGCGGAGCCCCAGGTCCAAATCTCAGCTCGACCCCAGATCGGGCGAGTCGTTCTCGAAGAACCGGGATCAATTCGGGATCGGGAACGCCAAGAGTAATATCTTGGGTCGAACGAGATGCGCCCATCTTCGCTAAGCATACCGCCACCTGTTCTGCCGCTTCTTCCGTCGTTCCACAGACATGGATCTGATCGTCGTCAATGTGAACTTCCAGGTCCAACCAAAAGGATGGTAGCAACGCTCCGTGCTCATCGAAGCCGTCACGCCAGCTTTCCGGGGCACCGACGAGTACCGTGACTTGTTGGGAGACGGCATCCAAGAAGCTCCGCTGAGTTCGATTGAGATCGACCGCGCCGACCACAATGATGTCCAGGTCCGTATTCGGCTCCCGTCTCTTGATGGCGACTTGCCGAGCCGTTTGAATGTCCCAGTAACCAAGGCGACCGAGTTCATCAAGATAAAGTCGTTGTAATCGTTGAAGCACTCGCCAACGCGGCTCCTCTACGGTCCCTTGCAACTCATCGGCAACATCCTTGAAGTCGAGCAAATCAGCGGCCAACTCCCGGTGCAGGCTCGCCAATTGCTGGGCCAGGCTGGTCCAATCCGAAGTTTCAAAATGTCGGGAAGGATCGATCAATAAAGGCTGCAGATCGACTGTGGGGACTTTCTGCAATGCTCGAGACCAGCACAGAACTTGCAGCGAATGCGCGGCGAAAGGCAATCGCACTTGATACAGCTTTTCAGGCAGGTGACCGACCGTCTCGATGGCCGGTGGACGAAGCAATAGCACATGATCTTCCGCATGTTCGGCGAGCAACTCGCTCAGCCGGCGCGCTGCCAGCGATCCAGGCAACACCACAACGGCTTGGCTCATGTCCCATACGCCATCCCTCGCATATCGATCCCTCAAATAATCGCGGGTTGCATGAAGCAACGGCCTCGACCAACCAAGGAACCGCATATCGCATCTTCTTGAAACCGCACTCGATGCCATTACATAATCCTTACTAGGTTCTTACGGTCACACACCAGCTTTTATGTGACCTCGATCCATTCAACCCGCTAGACGGACACCTTTGGTCCGCCCCCTCGTGCTCAGGCCCACAAATGCATGAATCACGTCGGTATTCCTACACGTGATGTCACGGACCGGTCCAGCCACCTCCACACCAATTCGCGAACCACACCTCCAATCGGTGTTGAACAAGACACAGTCGATCACAGTGATCCTTGGCAAGGCTTGCCCCGCTGGCGGTCACGATTGCGTCTTGGTGCCAGCCACCGTGCCCACCGTCGCCAGCCACCGTGTCCACCGTCGCCGTTCCAGCCGCTGCGGTTGTCACTGTTCCAGCCGCTGCGGTTGTCGCCGTTCCACTCAGTTCAATCGTTAAGCCGCCGCTGGCCAGCGTGGCTGCAACTAATGCGATGCCGGTCGCCGTATAGAACGTATATCGAAGTCCGCTACTCATTTCCGATGGATTTATCAAGTAGTACCGATACATCTGCCCAAACGACGGAACCTCTGCCGTGGCACCCGCGGAGCTATTAGAGTCGAAGCTATTATAGTCGTTTCGCCGCATAAGTCGCGAGCGACAAAAGTGAGTCAGTCTTCAGCGATCCCGTGTGACTGTCGCTTGCAGCGAGTAGTCATGACGAGCAATCTTCCCTTGCTGACGCTGCGGGTTACTTTTGTCGCTCGTGCCGAAGAATAATCGCAAACTGGATGGCACCAACGGCCCGGCCTATCGGCTTTTTTGGCTTCGGGACTGCTGGATTGACCCAATGCAGCTTGAACCAAGAGCAAGTGCCCCGTGGAGCTGACGGGCAAGAACTCGGTTGCCCCTTCCACGATTCCCAATAGGACTGCATACCAGAGAGGCTGCGCAGTTGGCCTGGTACTTTCCGGTTGCTCAGAAGTTAATGGATTTTCCGCAGTATCCAACTCGACCGATTCACCCAGAAGTGAGCGAAACATGGGCGTCTCTTTTACTGCAAACCCCTCTGATTCTCGAATGACGAAGTAAGCCGCCAGCTCATTGGCGACGGCCCATTCGTAGCCATTGTCGGAGCCGAGAACCATCAAGGTCGTTGACAGTGCATCCGCGAGCCCGCATGTTTCAGCTAAGACAGAAACGGAGGCTAAGTGGTGCTCGATCGGGTAGCCAGAGCGAGGGTCAATCGTGTGTGAATACCGCTTACCGTTGACTTCTCGATACCGTCGATAGTCACCCGACGTCGCGATGGCTCGATTCAGAAGTGGCACAATAGCTTGAACCTCGCGCCCTGAGGCCGTCGAGTCCACAGGACGTTCAATGCCAATCCTCCAGGGCGTTCCATCTGGCTTCAACCCGCCGCCAACCTGTTCGCCACCAATCTCCACAAGGTACGACTGAACTCCAAGTGAGGCTAAAACGTTGGCTAACCTGTCCACCGAAAATCCCTGCGCAATTCCTGCGAGGTCGACTCGAACCTCGGGTTTTACTTTTCGCAGCGAAGGGGGGGCGGCTCGCACCTCGATTTGATTCCAGCCAACGCGCGAGAGAGCTTCGGCAATTTCGGTGGGGTTGGGTACCGATTCATTATTGGCATTGGCACCGAAGCCCCAGAGTTCTACCAGTGGAGCCACTGTTAAATCGAATGCACCGTCACTTTTTCGACTTGCCTCAATTCCGGCCGCGACAACCTTCGCGGTCAACTCGGACACTGCAAACCAATCGGTGCTGCCGCTGGCATTAAATTGCGAAATCTCCGACTCTTGATTCCAGTTAGAGAGCTGTCGGTCGATTGCCGCCAGCTCACCACGAACTACTTTCTCTAAGTGTTGACGGTCAATATCCGCCGGAACCCCAAATGCTTTGACGGAATAATTTGTCCCCTGAGTGAATCCCCACAATTCAACGTCCTGCGAAGCTGCTACGCTAGAAAACAGGTGTGTTACTAATATCGCAGCACATCGCAATAGAATCCATTGATTGCCGAACAAGTTCGTACGAAATAGCGTCCAGCTTTGCTCAGGTCCGCATCGAATCTGTTGTCCGCAGTCACCATAGTGACAAATCCAATTCATTCAAAAAGCTCCGAGGCTAGATATTGAGGACGGCGCGGGCTATCAAAAAGTAAACCAGTAGCCCAGTAGCATCGACAATCGTTGTCACGAATGGTGCGCTGACCACGGCAGGATCGACACCAACACGAGTCGCCAAGATGGGCATCGAAGCGCCAACTGAGGAAGCAAGCGTACAAACGGCGATCAAGGATGTCGAAAGAATGATCGCCATGTCCGAGCCAAAAAATGCCCAAACAATCATCAATGCAAAAGTACCGAGGGTGAAGCCAAGGAGAAACCCGACTCGAGCTTCGCGTGCTACGACGCGAAACAGATCACGAGAATTGACTTCATCTGTTGCCAAGCACCGAACGATCGTCGTTGCCGATTGTGCGCCGGCATTGCCTCCCACGCCGATGAGCAGCGGAATAAACAGCGACAATGTGACAACCTTCTCCAGAGTCGCTTCAAAAACGCTGAGTACGTTCACGGTTAACGTTGCTGCGAGTGCCAACATGAACAGCCAGACCACTCGACTTCGAAGTAGTTTCAATATCGAACTTGCAAAGTAATCCTTCTCCAGCGGTTCCGTCGCACCTTGACGCACAATGTCTTCTGCAGCTTCCTCAAGCAGCACGTCGATCACATCGTCATAGGTAATGATCCCAATCATATGGTCGTGATTGTCAACGACAGGCATCGCCAGGAAGTCGTATTTAGCCAGCGTGCGAGCGACCTCTTCTTGATCTTGATCGGCACGCACTCGAACCACATCTTCGCGCATGATGTCTTTGATCAAATTCGAAGTGTCCGCTAAGATCAGGTCGCGTAGCGACACGAATCCGATTAAGTGCCGTGCTTCATCGAGTACATACGCATAGTAGATGGTCTCTTTATCTGGAGCCTCGCGTCGTAACTGATCGATCGCTTCACCAACGGTTTGGCCTTGGCGAAGTGCAGCGTAGTCCGTCGTCATCACCGAACCGGCTTGATGCTCCGGGAAGTGCAACAGTCGACGAATGTCCTCACGTTCTGCCTTGGCCAAGAGGGGCAAAAGTCCATCAACTGTCGTTTTGTCACAACGTTTTAATAGGTCGACCCTGTCGTCGTGCGACATCGCTTCCAATAATCGCGACATATTCTCACGCCCAACGCCTTCGATCAGTTCCTGCTCCTTTTCTGCCGAAAAGAAAGGGAAGACCTCCGCTTGCCGAGAGACGTCTCCATGCGACAATAGTGCCCAAGCCTCTTCGACCGTTAGTCCTTCCGCAAAGTCTGCGATGCTTGCGGGGTGCAACTCAGTCATGATCTCAGCCAGGCCTTGAGTCTCCTTTTCGGCCAGCATCTGGCGAATTTCCGGCAACAGAAGTGGGTTTGACATTGACGAGGACCTGCCTTACGTTGAAATTAAATGACATTTGTCGAAGGGTGTAATCTCTCTGGTGCGCCTGCTACGCAGCTAGTTTTGCATGGATGGC
>JBBIUE010000003.1:0-56346 GCA_037440405.1 Pirellula sp.
CTGTTTGAAGAGACTTACGGTTGGGTTGGAGATCTTGCCGAAACCCTCAGTGCGGTCGTTCGTGCCTCACCATCAGGTCACAGCCAGCGACTTACCGAATGGATTCACATGCTCGATCAAATGCGGCCTCAGACCGATGAACAGAAGCTAGCGACACTCAGCTCTTGGATACCAAACTTGGTACATGCCGAACGGTTCGTCCTGATGAAGCTCTTTACAGGGACCTTGCGCGTTGGAGTCAGCAAAGGTTTGGTGGTTCGTGCAGTTGCCGAGTATGGTCGGCTACCCAAAAGCGTCGTGGCCGATCGTCTCATGGGAACCTTTCAACCAACTGCGCATTCGTTTCGCCAGCTGGTCGCGGAGGAATCGTCCACGATGGATGCGTGCCAGCCGCTCCCTTTTGCATTGGCGCACCCGGTTGAAGATCCAGTAGTTACCCCGAGCCCGGTTGATGGCTCTCCGATGGACTACTTGATTGAATGGAAGTGGGATGGCATCCGCGCGCAAGCGATACGGCGCGATGGACGATGGATGTTTTGGTCGCGTGGCGAAGAACGGCTCGATGGCCGCTTTCCTGAACTGGAGCTGGCTGCGGAACAACTGACTCGAGATTGCGTCCTGGACGGCGAAATACTTGCGTGGAGAAGAGATTCTCTTTTCCCATTGCCGTTCAACGACCTTCAAAAGCGGATACAGCGAAAATCGCTCAGCAAGAAACTGTTACAGGAAGTACCCGTCGTCTTTCAAGTCTTCGACATCATGGAGTTGAACCGCAAGGATCTTCGATCACTATCCACTCTCGAACGCAGACAGATTCTCGAACAGTATTTTGACGAACTCGGTATACGTGTAACCATCAACTCAACGAACCAAGCACCAAGCCTCGTCCCGATCATCGCGCCGGTTGCCCCTTTACGCGCTGACAACTGGGAAGCGGTACAAGCGTTGCGCAACTCGGCTCCGCAGTTCGGTGCCGAAGGAGTGATGCTGAAACGATGGACAGCTCCTTATCCCAGCGGCCGCGTTCGCGGAGATTGGTGGAAATGGAAAGTTGCTCCGCTGACGATTGATGCGGTACTATTGTACGCTCAGAAAGGACATGGGCGCCGAGCCTCGCTCTATACTGACTACACGTTTGGACTTTGGAAAGATAGCCACTTCGTCCCGTTTGCCAAAGCCTACTCCGGCTTGACCGATCAAGAGATTCGGGAGGTGGATCAGTTCATACGCTCCAACGTGCAAGAGTCCTTTGGGCCGGTGCGAAGTGTTCGTCCTCATCTGGTGATGGAGTTAGCGTTCGAGAATGTGCAAGAATCGAAGCGTCATAAATCGGGAGTGGCCGTCCGATTCCCACGCATCGTTCGCTGGCGCCGAGACAAAAAACCGGACGACGCGAATCACATCGACGACCTTCTTAGGATGATTCGGAAATGACCTTCGCACTTCCCCGAGGCACTTCCATCAAACCGGCTTTAGATTGGCTCCGCTCGCGTGGATGGAGGGCCTTTCCGTTTCAACGGCGATCCTGGCAAGCGTATCTCGACGGCCATGATCTTCTCATTCACTCAGCCACGGGGAGCGGAAAGACGTTGGCTGCGTGGATGGGGCCCGTCATCGAGTCACTCGCTTACCAAAAACGACCTCAACCCTTATCAGCTATCTGGGTTACACCGCTACGCGCTCTTGCTACCGACACCACGCAAGCCCTACAAGAAATCATCGTTCAACTGCGTTCGCCATGGCAGCTTCAATCGAGAACGGGCGACACCAGCAGTCATTTGAAAAAGAAACAGCTGACGCGACTTCCGCAGGCGTTGGTAACGACTCCCGAAAGTCTGACAATTCTGCAAACTTATCCTGAATTTTTGACCGCTTGTTCGAACCTGCAAGTGGTGATCGTCGATGAATGGCATGAATTGCTTGGCACGAAGCGAGGCGTCCTGCTTGAGCTGGCACTCTCTCGGCTGCGCACGCTTTCTCCAGAATTGCGAACCATTGGACTCAGCGCGACTTTGGGAAATCTCGAACAGGCTTTGGATGTGCTCGTCGGCACCGCAGCCAAGCGGCCACGCACAATTATTCACGGTCTCTCCAAAAAGCGATTGTGGATTCGCTCGGTATTACCGGAATCCGTGGAACGATTTCCGTGGGCCGGACACCTTGGCACGCGGTTGGCATCCAAAGTTTGCGAAGCCATCGATCAAGCCAAGTCGACACTCGTCTTTACGAATACACGCAATCAGACGGAACTGTGGTATCAAGAATTGCTGAAAACACGTCCGGACTATGCAGGCCAGATTGCTCTTCATCATGGCTCGCTGGATACCGATGTTCGAACTTGGGTTGAACAGTCTCTGCGCGACGAGAAGTTAAAGGCTGTCGTCTGCACGAGCAGTTTGGATTTGGGAGTCGACTTCACAGTGGTCGAGCAAGTTGTTCAGGTTGGTTCGCCGAAAGGAATCGCACGTCTCCTTCAACGCGCAGGCAGGTCGGGGCATCAACCGAAGGCTGCGAGTCAATTGCTTTTTGTACCAACGAATGTTTTGGAGCTCATCGAGTTATCTGCGGCACGGAAAATGCTTCGTCGGGGAATTCTCGAACATCGAGAACCGGAGCGATTGCCGCTGGACCTGCTGACTCAGCATCTGGTAACGCGAGGAATCGCCCAGCCCTATAAACGCGACGAGATTCTCCGCGAGCTGCGATCAACTTATACCTTTGCTGACCTGACCGATGTACAGCTAGAGGGTTGTATTCAATTCGCGAAGAACGGAGGCCATTGCCTGGAACGCTACGACGAGTTTCGTAGGCTCGAGGAAGACTCCAACGGTCAGCTTCAGATCACCAGTCCGAAAACGATTCAGCGCCACCGAGCCAGCATTGGAACCATCGTTGCAGAGTCGTCGATTTCCGTCCGCTACTTGAAAGGCGCGAAGTTAGGTTCGGTCGAAGAAATGTTTATTTCTAGACTCCTTCCGGGCGACAAGTTTTTGTTTGCCGGCAAGCTACTTGAACTGGTTGCTCTACACCATTCCATCGCCTGGGTTCGAAGAGCCATAGGGACTCCCAACGCCGTGCCGCGCTGGATGGGTGGAAGAATTCCGCTGTCGAGTCAACTCTCTCAAGGAATCCGCGAACGGATCGAAGATGCTAGCAACAACATATTCGAAGGGAAGGAAATGCGAGCCGTTCGTCCGGTCCTCCAGTTGCAACAGCAGTGGAGCCACTTACCCGCTCAAAACGAGTTGCTGATTGAGCAAGTCCATACACGCGAAGGATATCAGCTTTACGTCTATCCGTTTGAAGGACGCCTGGTACACGAAGGTTTGGCAGCGATCGTCGCGTACCGTTTGAGTAAGTCCCGCAAAATAACCTTTTCGCTGGCGGCGAACGACTACGGGTTCTTGCTGCACAGCCGCATCGATCCGATGGTGAGCGAGGCTCAAGTATGCAGTTGTTTTCGTCTGGAGGGCTTGCTGGAGGACATCTTGGCTGGACTCAATGCGACCGAAATGGCCAAGCGACAGTTTCGGGAGATTGCGAGAATTGCAGGTCTCATCCATGTTGGTTTCCCTGGCGAACAGCGGTCGAGCCGCCATTTGCAAGCTTCCAGCGATTTGATTTATGACGTCTTTACAAACTATGACCCAGAGAATCTACTGTTGAACCAAGCCAAGCAAGAAGTGCTGCGCCGACAATTGGAATGGGACCGGCTTCAGAAGACGATGACACGAATCGCAAGCCATCCGATCATCTGGCGCACCCCCAAACGACCTACCCCTTTAGGCTTTGCTCTGTTGGTCGATCGATTGAGAGAGCGAGTCAGTTCCGAAACCTTGGCGGAACGCGTCCGAGCCATGCAAATGCAGTTGGAGAATGCGGCACGATCATTGGCAACGTGAACCAGTTGGAATCGATCATGATTGAGGGTTCGGATCATCGCCTCGCGAGAATCATTGCAGACCAAACGGTTGAGTACCTGGGGATCGGGGCAGTTCATTGGCCGGCAGCAAACATGCTGATCGTGGCGGATTTGCATTTGGGTAAGAGCATCACTTTTCGCAGAAGCGGCATTCCGATTCCCGAAGGAGCGGACCTTCAAACGCTTCTTCGATTGAAGCATGCCATAGAGGTTACCAAGCCGCGAACTCTATTGATTCTCGGCGATTTCATCCATGCTCGTGGAGGTTGGAACGATCGCTTGGTCGGTCACATTCACGAACTCCGCCAGCGCTATTGGGAGTTGCGATGGCAGTTAGTCCTTGGGAACCACGATCGCGGCTCGGTCGCTCGACTTCAGCAATTCGATATCCAGCTCTTCTCGCCTCCGTACCAAGTTGATCCGTTTATTTTTCTGCACGAACCGAGTAGGGCGGAGCAGATGGATGATCGGGACCGACCCTTCTACATGGCAGGACACTTACATCCGTCAATCTCCTTATCAACGTGGGGCCGAGTTCGAACGCGATTGAAATGCTTTTGGGAAAGACCTTCGGGCTTAATTCTACCTGCCTTCGGAGAATTCACGGGAGGCGCGAACTGCCAGCCTTCTGAGAATGATCGAATCGTCGGCATCGCTGATGGCGAACTGATCGAAATTGATTTGTCGAAATCAACGATCCTCGCCAGGTCACGAGCAACGAAGTCATTGTAAGAAACATTGAATATCCGCCTCGCATCTCCAGCACATTCCATTGGAACTTTCCTCGTCGACGCGAAGAGCAATTAAACGTATGACTTTGACTTTCACTTGCCATTGAACCTCAGGTTGGCCGCAACCGCCACCGGTAACATGCTCAATTGGCAAGACGACGCGGGATGGATGGATTTTCAAATGCTAATCAAGTGGCAAGACGACAATCCTGAAGTGATGCCTTCCCCCAACCACCGCACTTCTTCTCGTTTGCATTGAATCGACGAACCGCAATGTCACGATGGTTTGCCTCCGTTTTTGAACAGTTTCCCTCGTAGAGTTTGGAACCCAGAAAGTGGATCCTCCCAAAAAGTGGATGCACCTTAGTACGCTGCTGTGCGGTTGGATCGCAAAAATCGGACAGCAGCCCAATTCGGCTTAGTTTGAACAGGCGCTAATGTTAAACCGACGAAACGTTAACCCATTCCGAAAGCGTCGGCGTCGGAGGCGGGGGCTTCTTGATAGCCGCACGGTTCCATCGAGCAACCTGCTCGACCCTGACTCAGACTGCGGATGGCACTGGAGTAGCCAAAGAGTTCTTTCAGCGGCGCTTGTGCCAGAATCAGCGTCTGCACCCCGCGATTTTCCGTTTTCTCAATAATGGCGCGACGCTGCTGTAAATCGCCCACAATATCGCCAACATAATCGTCTGGCGTAACGATCTCCATCTTCATCACGGGTTCGAGAAGGACCGGTTCCGCTTTCTTGAGAGCCTCCTCGAACGCATCGTTCGCCGCGATGCGAAAAGCGACTTCATCCGAAACCCCGTCTTGATACTCTCCTCCCAGCACGCTGACGCGCATTCCCGACAACGGGAACGACCCAATAATGCCCCCTCCTTGGGCACGATTGCGAAGCTCTTCCAAGGCCGCTTGTCGGAGGTTCTCCGGCAGCAATTGATCCGGAGGTGTTCGATCCAATACGACAACTGGATCGGAAAGCTCTTTGGTTCTCTCGACATGGATTGTCAAGCGAGCGAACATGGTCTGAGCGCCCATTTGGCGATTGCATTGTCCTTGAACTGTAACTGGATTGCGAATCGTCTCGCGATAGCTGACCCGAGGTTTGTAAAATTTCACGTTGACGTTGAAGTCGCGGGTCAAGCGATGTTTGATGACGTCCAGGTGCAATTCGCCCATGCCGCTGATCAATGTTTGGCCGGATTCTTCATTTTCGATGGCATGAAAGGTCGGATCTTGCCGCTTAAGCATTTCGAGTACTTCAGAAAGCTTCTTGCGTTCCGTGGTGTTCTCTGGCTCGATGGCCATCGAAATGACCGCTTGCGCAAACTGGATGGATGGCAGCTCGATCACGTCGCGGGTATCGCAAAGCGTGTCGCCGGTAATCGCGTAGCGAGGGCCGATGGTGCATGCGATATCTCCACATTCCAACGTCGGCACCTGTCCTTGGCGTTCCTTGCGTGTCGCGTGAATCTGCCAAAGTTGAGCGACGTTCTCTTTCTTGTCGCGATTTGGCACGTAGACCCGCGAGTTGGCATCGAGCTTGCCAGAATAGACTCGGATCCAATACATATCTCCCGTTTTGGCAGGCAGAATCTTGAAGACCAAACCGCAAAAAGGTTCTTTTGGATCCGGTTTTCGAATCAGTTTCTTGCTGGGGTTTTTGGGATCGATACCTTCGACCGGCGGTCGGTCGAGGGGACATGGCAAGTAAGCATGCACGGCATCCAGCAACGGCTGCACTCCCATGCCATGCAATGCTGAACCGCACAGAACCGGCTGGATTTGCTGAGCGATGCAAGCTTCCCGTAGCACTTTTCGGATAAGTTCTGGCGGTATGGGTTTTTCTTCCATGGCCAGTTCCATCAGCTCATTGCTACAAAGATACAGTTGTTCAAGCATCTCGTCGCGCCAAGCTTTCGCGTCATCCGCGACGTCGGCGGGGATGTCTTCGAGTAAAACTGTGCGTCCACCGTCTTCAGGCTGAAATCGGAGAAACTTCATCTCGATGAGATCGATAATGCCGCGGAAAGGATCGCTGGTGTGGGAGGGCCCCATGCCGACTGGGATTTGGACAGCCACAGGATGCGCCATCAACCGCGGACCAATTTCTTCGAGGACGCGGTAGAAGTCCGCGCCTTCGCGATCCAGTTTGTTGATGAAGACGATGCGAGGAACGCCATACTTGTTGGCTTGACGCCAAACCGTCTCACTTTGCGCTTCCACTCCCTCGCGGGCACTGAAGACGACGACGGCTCCATCGAGGACGCGAAGGCATCGCTCAACCTCCGCAGTGAAGTCGACGTGTCCAGGAGTATCAAGCAAGTTGATCTGGCAGTCCTTCCAGCGGAAGGTGACACAGGCAGCAAAAATGGTGATCCCTCTCTGCTGCTCTTCTGGGTCGTCGTCTGTTTCGGTTGTACCGGAATCGACCGAACCGGCGCGGTGTTTGGAACCACTCATGTAAAGCATTTGCTCGGTCACGGTCGTCTTGCCGGCGTCAATGTGGGCGATGATGCCGATGTTGCGGAGTCGCGTTAGTTCTCGGGACATAGTCGTTCGAATTCAAGGCACGGAAAAGTGCCCATTCTTGCCGCAAATCGACTCGAAGGCTATGCCCATTGCGAAAAGTCATGGTCGATGTGCGGATCGGACAAAATGCCCCGATTTTCCCCCCGTTTTTTCGATTAGACCGAGAAAAACAATCTCCATCTCGCGATCGATCGATTTGCACATGTCGTAAACGGTCAGGGCTGCCGTCGAGGCTGCGACGAGGGCTTCCATTTCGACTCCTGTCTTGGCAGTTGCGACGGCTTCGGCGGTGATTTCCAGCATTTCTTGATCGAGCCATTTCCAGTCGCATCGTACATGGTCTAACGGTACGATATGGCAGAGCGGGATCAACTGAGAGGTTAGCTTAGCTCCTTGAATGCCGGCTAGGAAGGAGATTGTCTGCACGTTTCCTTTCGCGGCCATACCGCGCTCGATCGAATCTCGCGTTTCCGGCTTCATGCGAAGGCGAGCTGCCGCAACGGCTCGCCGGAGCGTTGTCGGCTTGGTCCCAACATCCACCATCCGAGGCCTCCCAAGCTCGTCCCAATGAACGTTTAGCTCCGGAGATTCGGGCTGTTTGGGTGATTCCATTCTGTTCCTCCTGCTTCCAAGGTCGATGCTACTTTTTGCTCCACTCGGGAATCGAGCGACCCTGAGTCCACGGAGCGGAGACTTCGTCGAGTTGCTTTTCGAGCGCGACCAGATCGACCTCGATGGCTTGTTTCAAATCGGCAAGAAGCCCCGGGAGCTGCTCTCCGACAATGGCAAAGTTTCGACGATGCGTTTGCGTCGGACCGAGAGTGGAGGTCCAACTACCTTGAACCACTTGTTGCAACCGGCCAAGAAGCCCAGGCATTTCGGGCTCATTTCTTCTCGATCTCGTGCGATCGCCCACCAAGCGTTCCTGGAGATCGAGTAAACGAATTTGTAGTTCGCGAGCAGATTTGTACATTTCCAAATCCAGCCTCGGAGAACGTTCAATGACGACCTTGATGCTGTCGATGCGACTGAGTGCATCGGACAAAATCTGGTTCGATGCCATGACAACGCGCATTGCCTCGGCGGTCTCATTTTGGAATGCCAGTGCGGCATCACGTTGTTCCGGAGTTACAATGTCGCCCCGCAAAGGCTTGCATTCGAATGCGACAGGCGGTACTAGCTCCTTGATCTCGGTTTCTCCCATCTGAACCAACGAAGCCGTGTAGGTGCCGGGTAGGACGCGAGGGCCTTGTCCATCGCCTCGTCGCGACGGCGCGAGCCCGGCGTATCTCAAGTCCCATGTCAGTCGGTGAAGTCCCGAGGATGTCGCGGCGGGAAGACGTCGAACCACATTTCCGCCCGAATCCCGAATGATCATAAGAATGCGATCTCCTTCTTCACGGTCCTCAGCTTTCAACTCTTCCCAAGTCGGATAGGGAGCGTCTTGGGAACGTGCCGATCGCTCGCGATCGCGGCGGATGCGCTCTCCTTTCTTCGTTTTCAGTGAATCCTTCAAGTAATAGGTGATCGTCGCACCGAAGGGTGGATTCGGTGCAATGAAGAAATCGGAGCCTTGAAACGCCTTGCCATCACCACCCAGAGGATCATCCTCTAAGTACATCACTGCGGGCTTGATCGGCAGAATCGTGGCTGACTGCTCGACAAGAGCGGTTGTCATTTCCCGTAGCGGAGAGTAGTCGTCGAGAATGTAAATGCCGCGACCGAAGGTTCCTAAGACCAAGTCGTTCTCTCGTCTCTGGATTTCGATGTCCCGTACAGCAATGGTCGGTAATCCATTTTTCATTGCTAACCATTTTTTGCCGCCATCGAGTGTCACATGGACGCCAAACTCGGTGCCTACGAAAAGCAAATCGCTGCGAATATGATCCTCAGCAATGGTGTAGGCTGAACCGCGTTCTGGTAAACCTTGCGAAATGAGAGTCCATTGATTGCCACGATCGACACTCTTCAATACATACGGTCGGAAATCACCTCGCTTGAAATTCTGAACCACGACGTACACGGTGTCGGCATCGTGACGAGATGCTTCTAAATCACTGACGTAAGCGAACTCCGGCACGTCAAGAAACGAGAACTTTTCGACTTTACGCCAGTTCGCTCCCCCATCCTCCGACACCTGAATCAATCCATCATCGGTTCCGACGTACAACAAATTCGGCACGAGAGGGGATTCCGAAATCGACGTGATGTTTCCATAAAATGAAGTCGATGAGTTTTTCGCGACGGCATCAACGCTCCAAATCCTTCCCATGACCTTCAATTGGTTTCGATCGAGATTGCGGGAAAGGTCTGGGCTGATCGCTTCCCAGGAATCACCGCGATCGTCGCTGCGAAACAGAATCTGCGAAGCGTAGTAGACCCTCTGCGGATTGTGCGGGCTGATCAAAATCGGTGAGTCCCAATTCCACCGCAAGGGAGGACCGTCGGCGGATTCCTGCGGTTTGATGTCGATGCGCTCTCCGGTGCGGCGATCGTAGCGGACCAAGCCACCGTACTGCCATTGGGAGTAGACGATGTTCGGGTCTGTCGGATCGACCGTCGGATCAAAACCGTCCCCGAACACTGTTACAAACCAATCGCTGTTTCGAATGCCGTGCGTGTTGGTCGTTCGCGACGGTCCGCCCTGAGTCGCGTTGTCCTGCGTACCACCGTAGACATTGTAGAACGGCAAGCTCTCGTCCACGGCGATCTTGTAAAACTGAGTGATCGGCAAGTTCGGGAAGAAGCGATAGGTCCTGCCGCGATCGTACGTTTCGTAAAGCCCACCGTCGCAACCGACGAGAAGGTGATTCGGATCGTCGGGAGCAATGATGAGTGCATGATTGTCGACATGCTTATCGCTTTCACCGAGTTGCTGGAAAGACTTGCCGCCATCCTCCGAAACCATGAGGTACGTGTCCAGGGAATAAATCCGGTCAAAGACATGCGGGTCCGCGATGATCTCTTGGTAGTATTGCGGACTACTCGAAACATAACTGGATTGTTTGGTCCAACTTTCGCCGCGATCCGTCGAGCGAAAAACACCACCCTCTGAGCCGGTCGCTTCAACAATGGCGTAGATGACGTCTGGTTGAAGTGGGGAAATCGCCAGGCCAATTCTTCCACGATCTCCTCCAGGCAAACCGCGATTGATCGCTCGCCACGACAATCCACCGTCCGTCGATTTATAGATGCCAGACTCCGGGCCCCCATCGATAAGCGTCCATTGATGTCTTCGCCTCTGATAGGCCACCGCGTAAAGCGTGTCCGGATTGCGAGGATCGCAATGAACTTCGGATATCCCCGTGTTTTCAGAGATGAATAAGACTCTGTTCCAACTTCTCCCGCCATCCGTGGTCTTGTACAAACCTCGGTCTCCGCCCGGAGCCCAGAGAGGCCCTTGAGCTGCAACGTAGACTGTGTCGCTCTTTCTCGGATCGATCAGGATCTGACCAATATGTTCCGACTGGCCAAGCCCGACTTTCTGAAATGACTTCCCACCGTCAAGAGATTTGTAAACACCGTCACCGTATCCGACGCTTCGCTGACTGTTGTTCTCGCCTGTACCGACCCAAACCACGTTGGAATTGCTCGGATCAATGGCAAGGCACCCAATGGAATACGAACCATAACCATCGAAGATCGGGGTCCATGTTGTTCCAGCATTGGTCGTCTTCCATACACCCCCTGAAGCAACGGCGATATACCAAGTTGATCGGTTGGCTGGATCGACAGCGATGTCGACGATGCGACCGCTCATCAAAGCTGGTCCAATCGCGCGAAACCCAAGACCTGAGATCAATCGCTCGTCCAGTTGCGGCGTCTCGTCTTTCGGTACGTCGCTGTCTTGAGCAAGAGCCTGCTTGGTTCGCAGCGAGCCAATGAGAGTGACCGCGAGAAGAGAGGCTATAAGAAATCGAGACATGTCTTACAACTCCAAAAAGCGTTCGATTAACCAAGGCAGGGACTGACGTTCCGATTGATTTGCTGGGTAGGAATGGAGAAAGTACTCGTCCATTTCATGATTGTGATTGATCGTTCCGTTCCGACACGTATCAGCGGCGGCGCGTAGGCAGGCCCACGGCTTTCAACACTCCTCGGCGGATCCTGCCAGTTGCCTGCGCGAAACGACTCGTCCGCTCAAGTTCAGGCAAATCCTGTACTTTGTTCAGCTCCTTCGCGATGTGGCCATGATTGACTTGCGATGCAGTCACCA
Organism: Pirellula sp.; assembly: GCA_037440405.1. Taxonomy (GTDB): domain Bacteria; phylum Planctomycetota; class Planctomycetia; order Pirellulales; family Pirellulaceae; genus JANMGV01. The sequence goes on from JBBIUE010000003.1 coordinate 11,402, forward strand.
TGAACTCGGCGATCGGGCAAATCGTCACCGAATTATCTAACCATCAACGGGACGCAATCTATCGTGATCGGAGCTCCCAAAATTTCCATCTTTCAAGCTATCAAAACTGTTCAAGATTTTCAGGAAGTCTACTAAAACCCGCTTTCTTCTTACGGAAGGGTAACTTCGTTTGCCTTCCTGCGGCAACCAAGGCCTGTCGATTTGGAAGCTATGGAGACTCCAAAGTCATCGCCATGACAATCGGTGCCGAAATATCGTCACCCTTGACCAATTCGATTTCTTTCAGCGATTCCGCGCGTGTCGGAACGACCGAGAAGTATCGAATCTGCTGGCCGCGCAGGCTAAAGGCGAACTTCGATTTGGGAACGTCGACTCGTCGTATGTAGTCTGCAAAATGCTCGCCGTTGAGCAACTCGTGATCTTCTGTTTGGCCGTCAGCGTAGTGTAACCGAACGATCATGGATACGGATTTTTCCGAGTGGAATGGGAAACCATAACCGCTGACGCCACTCAAAAAGTGAATTGCCGCAGCCGGAGCAGCGCAGGGGATCGATACCGACTTCGGCATTTTCGGCGGCAACGTCCCCATCGGGCCGTGAAGCAGAATGATATTGGCGGTCCGCTTTTCCTGCGGGTCGACCAACACAAACGGAATGCCTTCGAACGTTTTGGGTGACCAATCGGGGAAGATCATTCGATCGGGACCATCATCGCCATCATGGAACAGACCCTTGGAGCTAATCGCCGTTGCCACTTTGCCCAATGGAAGAGGAATGTATTTGCCGCGCGACGTCAGGAATTCGAGGATGTCGCGCATGTCATTCTTGGTCATCTGGTCCTCGAATCCTTCCGGCATCAAGGACTTGGTGGACGCTTTCAGACTTTCGATATCCTCTCGCAGGATTGTCTCGCGTTTGCCCTGCGTATCCACCAGTTCGATCGATGTCCTAGATTCGCCGACCAGCATGCCTGTCTTGACCAATCCATCGGTCGTCAGCACGGTGTAGGTGCGGAAGTTCCCCTCGACGCTGCGATTCGGATCGAGAATGTGGACGAGGAGCTCAGCTTTCGGATGCACTGCCATACCGCTGAGGTCCGGGCCAATGTTCACACCTTCTCCCTGGTGCTGATGGCAGAGAGCACAGTGCTTTTTGTAAAGTTCTTTGCCCTCGGAGGCGGACCCAGCCAGTCGCGTGACTTCCATCCACTCTTCAATCACTTGCTCTCGATTGCTGGAAGGGGCCCCGCCACCTTTCGCCATGATGTTCGACGCCAATTCACGGATGTTGGCATCCGGGTGATCGCGAAGCGCTTGCCGTTGATCTAACCTCAAATCCGAGAGTCGGAGAGCGCCTTCGTTGATGGCTTCCAACAATTGGACCGTTGTTTCCGGTCTTGCCATCAGTACTCGAATGACCTCGCTCTGACCATCAGGCGACATGGTGCCAAAACGCTCTAACGCGGACGAGGCAACATTCGTGGCGCGACTGTTGATCAAAGCGGAGAGAAATCCCGATGAAACCTGCGGCGGGGTTTGGGGCTGAATGCATTCCAGCAGTTCGTCGACAAGCTTTTCGTCATTCGGTAACATAGCAACCGCTTGTTGAGCAGCACGGATGCGCTGCTCTGGCGATTGTTCTGCGGAGTTGAACATCGTTCGCAAGTGTTGAACGATCTTCCGAAGCTGTCCCTCGAGGGATTTCGCACCCAGCTTCGATGAGATTTGAACGAGCGAACTCTGACTCTCAACGGGGAGTTTCTCCAAGAGAGCGACGAGCATTTCGCCAGCTTCTTCGTCCAACGTCACGGCATGATCTCCCGGCCAGCCTCGAACCCAACCGTCGATGACGATTCGCGTCAGCTCAGGATTGGAGTCCGACATGACCGCGAGAACTTGTTTCACCCGAGCCGCGTCCATCTTCGATCGAGCAGCGTGCTCTGCGAGGAAGGCGACCTGTCTCAGGACATTAGAGGGAAGCTTTCCGCCGCGCTCCAGCAACTTGGCGATGGTACTCGATGTTCGTCCCGACGCAGCCGAGGTCCAGCCGTCAAGCAACCAACGATCGTCGCCAACGATTTCAGTCACTCTTGCCAGCGTATCGCTCTCGACTGGACCGTCGGAAGGAACGTCCGAAAGTTTGAGCAGCGCTGCCAAACGAACTTGAGCATCCGAATCGAAGACCAAGCCGCGTTCGATGATAGCAGCCGACGTCGCCGCGTCATTCGGCATCGAAGTCGCTGCGGCGCGTCGGACTCCTGCGCTCGGATGCTCAAGGCAACCGAGCACCGCGTTCCACACTTCTAATTGATTCGGCTGTACTTGATTCAATCCCGCCAACGTCCAGAGCGCATGCATCACGCCTGGGTTCAAGCCAATCGCATCAACACTTCTGTCACGAAGCAACGTTACAAGCTCTGTGACGACCTCCGGAGAGGGGCCTCGCTCAACTAGCATGCGCTGTGCGTGCAGCCGAACCTGCATCGTCGAATGCTTCAGCGCCCGAACCAAGGGTTCATGGGATCCCGATTGCAACGCTTGACGAAGGTCGGTTTCGATGGTGTGATCAATCGATGATGGACTGGCCCCATCTCCACGGTAGATAACTCTGTAAATCCGTCCGTGCTTCTTGTCGCGTAGGTCGCTTTCGAAGGCATTTCCTCGACCGGTCGAAAAGCCGTGAGGGGTGGGGTTGTGCTGGACGATGTAGTTGTACCAATCAATGACCCAAACGTTGCCGTCCGGTCCAACCTCCGCCATGATGGGCGAAGCCCATTCGTCGTCGCTGGCAAGCAAATTGAAGGGGCTCTTGGAGCGGTAGTCGGCTCCATCAGGCTTCAAAATAAAGGTGCCAATCAAGTGGCCTGTTGGCTCACAGACGAAAGCCGTCCGATTCCACCAAGCGCTCGGGTACTGCCTCGCCGTATAAATCGCGTGCCCTGCTCCGGCGGTATATCCACCGTGGAAGTCAACTTGACGAACCTTGTCGGTCGCGGGCGCAAACTTGAAGGTGTCCGAGATCATCTCGAGAGTGGTCGGAGCCCAACCTTTGACTCGCTCGTAATAACGATTGGGAATGGGCATAAAGTTGGAAGGATTGCCATTGGCTGTTGAACCAAAGATAAGTCCTTCTTCGCTAATACCCAACCCCCAAGTGTTATTGTTGGTGGCACGAACAAACTCTAATTCTCGCACGCGGATGGTATGGCGATTCATGTTGTCAGGATCGATTATTTTCCCGTCGATTGCGGTCACGGGCGCAGTTGCATCCGAGGGACCGGCTTCAACGCGGAACCGCCAAAACCCTTGACGAAAACCTTGTTGCCTCTCTCCATTGATAACTGGGTGCGAATCGTTGTAACCTTGCATTGCCCAGATCCAATTATCTGGACCATACTGAAAGTTGCTAACTCCGCCGTGCGTGTCATTGATAGCCCATCCGGTAATCAATACTTGCCGAAAGTCCGCTCGATCATCGCCGTCCATATCCTTCAGATAGACGGTTTCGGCTCCATCCTGAACGATCGCTCCACCTCGATAAATGACCAGCGTGGTTGGAATGGACAGCCCATCCGCAAAGACTTTGAAGGTATCCGCGCGACCGTCGCCATTGGTATCCTCGCAGATTCGAATTCGATCGCGACCTCGTCCGCGTGGCTGTAGCTCGTTCGGATAGTCGACTGTTTCACAAACCCACAATCGGCCTCGTTCGTCCCAATTCATCGCGATCGGCTTGCCCGCCAAATCAGGCTCGCTGGCCCAAAGCTGAATGTCAAAGTCTTCGGGGGTGATGTAATGCTTGACCGATTCTTCTGGTGGCAGCGGATTTTGCATCTTCGTAAGAGGATCGCCTTGTACACCCCAGCGGTTGCTAGGGACATAATTCGGAATCTTGGCACCGACGTCGGTGTAGGTGAACGGAGCGACATCCGTCCGAAACGCGGTCATCTTCGGGACAGGAAATAGGGCCGGGTCTCGAAAGGACGGAATGACCGAAGGATCGCGACCGCACGCCCACAAGATGCCGCGAGCTAGCAGATTGTGGAATCCAGGCTGATTCCAAGTTCGATGATCGTGTCCCCATGCCGTGTAGAACACGCGACCCTTGCCGTGCGTGCGAACCCAGGTCCACGGTTCAGCCGATCGTCCCCTCGCTTGCACACCTTGTTCGCGTACCTCGAGAACGGTTCGATTCACTTCGTTGTGGCGCGAATGGACGTAGGTTTCGTCCCAACTGTAAAATCCCTCGAAACCTTTCATGATCGGATGGTCGGGAGCAACAATCTTGGTAGCGAATTCTTCGCCGCCATGGTTCTGAAATTGAGCACCGCACAGCTCAACGTAAGCATTGGAATTCCTAAAGCAAAACGTCGCACAATGAACTGGGATGAAGCCCTTTCCTTCTTCGACGAAACTCAATAGAGCCGCCTCTTGCTCCGGCGTCATCGTGTCGATGTTCGCGTATACAAAAAGTCCATCGAACGATTTCAATCGCTCCGGAGACAGAACGTTGATATCCTCGGTGTACTCCATTTCGATGCCGTAGGCCGCAAGGGCAGGGACGATACGTCCCGCTAAATCGGCTGGACGGTGATGTCCGCGATCGCCGAGAAAAACGACTCGAAGCGGCTCAGCAGCGATCAGCTTCGATGGTTGGGACGACAACATCGAGCAACTCAATAGCGCGATCAAAACCATGCTACGAAGCGGTAACATCTTGGATACCTCGACTGAAAAGAAGGGATGAAAACACATCCGAGCGACTTTATCTAAGTGGACTCTTAATTCAGCGTAAATTCCGGAAGCTTCACCAATTGCCCACCTTGCATAGCGCTTTGATGAGCACAGATGCCGACGCAAGTCCAGTTGGCGCTGGTTACCGCGTTGGGCCAAGGATCGCGATTTTGGATCAGTGCGGAAACAAACTCATTCACCAAATGCGGGTGCGAACCACCATGCCCGCCACCTTGAATGAACGATAAATGGTCTGCGTCTTGAATCGATCGCGTGAACTTGCGTATGGGCTCCGGTAACAGATGAGCATAATCGGGCACTTCCACTTTGGAAGGAATTTCCGGTTCAGGTTTCTTGGCTGTATGGATGATGTGGGGCTCATGCTCAACCAACGTCCACTCGAAACTCTTCTTGGTGCCATAGACATCAAAGCTTTCGCGATATTGCCTCGCCGTATCGAATAGGAAACGCCAGATGTGGGCTGCAATATCGGAATCCTTGATCTTGATATGACACGACTCTACAGCGAAGCGATTGCCAGATTTCTTCGCCAACTCTTCGCGAATGCTGCCCGAGCCAAAACACGAGACGTACTCGGCACGACCATTGACGAGGCCAAGGACCGGACTGACCACATGTGTTGCATAGTGCATTGGGATCATTCGTTCCCAATACTCAGGCCATCCATCCATGTCCTGAGGATGCGAAGCTGCCATATACTGAATTTGTCCCAACTCTCCCTTTTCGTACATTTCCTTGATGAACAGAAACTCGCGGCTGTAGACAACAGTCTCCGCCATCATGTACTTCAGCCCCGTGTCCGCGACCAATTGACATAGTTGGTCGCACTCTTCAATCGTCGTGGCCATCGGAACCGTGCACATGACGTGCTTGCCGGCTCGCAGTGCCTCCATGCTCATCCAGGCATGATCCGGAATCGGACTATTAATGTGAACGAAATCGACTTCAGGGTCGGAAAGTACCTGTTCGTACTTGGTATACCGTTTCGCGATGCCAAATTGATCTCCGACCTGGTTGAGTTCCTTTTCGTTACGCCGACAGATGGCGACGCAACTGGCATTCGGATGACTCTGATAAATGGGAATGAACTCGGCACCAAAACCTAAACCAACCATCGCCACTCGTACGACTTTGGAATCGCTCATGCTCGTTGAACCTTGAAGGAAAAGGGACATGGATGGGTGTCGCAGCCAGCTTGAAGAACACCTCAACTAAGACGATCTAAAGAAGTCGAATTGTCGCTCTTTTGACCTGTTCACGGAATAGGGTACGCAGAAAAAAATTGCACCGCCTCTAGCTGACACCACCCCATCAGGAGAACGGAAACAAGTAAAATTGGATTGGAGCCTGCCGATCAGCACAATCCAGTGCGGCTCCAATCTTCCTCACGAGGTCCGTATCACATGCGCGCGAAAAAGCTTGTTCGTCTTTGGTTCGGCGTCGTTATGCAAATACTGTTCAAGTCGCCCCGTCGTCGTCAGACGGCATGATTGCGGAAACGTTGATGCTACCCAAAAATGCGATTGTGTTTTCCAAACTCCCGTACGGCATAAAGAGCGACAGCACGGTGTTTCGTCTGACTTGAGTTGATCGGGGATTGGATAGGAAACGAATGGCGATCGAATTCCTTTGTCCAGACTGCTATCGATTTCTGCGGGTTTCCGATGACGCAGGCGGGAAGAGTTGCCGATGTCCCGGTTGCGGTTCGGAAGTCGTCATTCCGACACTTACGATCAGCTCGACGCCCGAGAAGGAATCTCCGGCAAGTGAATCTCCTTCACAGAGCGAGATCGACGTAGATTCGCACTCTATTCAAAATATCGTAGTCAGTTCCCAACCTGTGGCTCATTGCAAATTGCTTCTCCATTGTCCGCAATGCGAAGAGCCGTTGTTGGGGGACCGGTCCGTGGCTGGGACTCGCGGTCGCTGTCCGAAATGCTCCTGTATCTTTCAGATTTCAGACGATGGCAGGTCCGCCATCTGCAGCGTTCAGATGGAGTTCGTGTTCTCTTGTCCCAGTTGCCGCCAGTTCTTTGAAGGTCATCGAGAAATGATCAACCGCCGAGGAAAATGCGCGAACTGTGGGCACGTTTTTATGATCTTTCCAAACGCAGAAGAAGCGAGGCTCGGATCGACGCATCAAGAGAATGATGTAACCAAAATTGTCTGCACCGAGTGTTCGTCCATTCTCAAGGTCTTGCGGGAAGCCATCGGACACACGGTTCAATGCCCCAATTGCCTGAAGCATTTTGTCGTGAATCAATCCGTTCATCTGTAATCCGCGATTTCGCTGTTAGAGAGACCAGTTAACCGTTCGCGCCAAGTTCGCAGAGAACGAGTGACGACGGCAAGTTCATTGCGCTAAGTTGTTTCGCATGTCCAGCAGAGTCGTCTTTCTCGCCCGATGTCCGATCCGGCTTTTCATTCGCTGCGTCTCCTACCTGCGGATGAGTTGCTGCACCGATCCGGAAGCACTCTTGGCCAGTGAGCGGTTTCGAAAGGTCAAGAATCCGTCGATAGTCAAACTTCGAGGCCGCCGCATTCTTGCTGAATTTTTGCTTCATGAGACATAGGAAAGATTCGAATGTTGTGACACAATAAGACCTCTGCGTTTCGAGATCGCTGGCGGGAGAAGATGCCTTCAGCGATCTGGACTCGCATACGATGGGACCGTAGCTCAATGGTTAGAGCAGGGGACTCAGCGACTGAATCCTAAACCGCATGAGAACGGCGGCACGGAACGGTCGAGTGGGTTGCAGCGACGGGATATCCGACTCGCTGTAGAATCTGTCAAATTCGGGGGAAGCTTTCCGTGACGGCTCCAGTCGTTTCGGCTGCCAATCCCGAGCCAAGCCGCTTTGGCGGAAGGTGTAGAGACTAGACGGCAGACGTGCGACGCTTCAATGGAATTCGTCGCACGAAGGTATAGTCCAGACCACAAACTCGAAAGAGGCGGCGAAAGCCGAAGTGGTAAGCATAATCCCTTGGTTGGGGGTTCGAATCCCTCCGGTCCTATTCGATTGTCTTTAGGCTGCCGCGATTTTCAGCGGCAATGTGATTCTCGCGACGTCGTCGAATCATCCATCCCAATCCCAAAATCCCCGCGATTGCGAGGCCCGATGGCTCAGGAATCGCCTGAAAGTTGTCCACCGCGAAATAGGCCGGCGGATTCAAATATTGAAATGGGCCAAATACATCGATAACACTCGAGTCCAAGGAAAACAAGAGCGATGCGTAATTCCCCAGTGACGAAATGTCGACCGTCGTCCAGTCATCGACAATCACATCGTCAATCGCTCCTGGACCTTGGTAATTGACGAGGTCGAAATCAATACTGCCGGTCGTTGCGCCCGTTGCGTTTAGACCCGCGTAACCGGTAATCGTGAGTCGAAGGTAGTCCCCATCGGTGAACGGCTGAACAAAATTGAATCCACCATCGTTGCCATCGCGCACTGCCAGAACCGTATAAGTCGTGTTGGTGATCTCGAACGAAGTGGGGCTCCTTGGGCCGGAAAAATTCATCAGTGATCCGTTGTTTCCAACTTCGGAGCCAGTGAACGCTACTGCATACGTTTTCGAATTCCCGGCACCGAAGCCGAATGCGTTGCCGCTCGCGCTGTAGGCGGCGTATTGATTGGTGAATCCAGCCGTGGTCATGTCCATCACGTTGCTGTACGCCCAACCCTGCCATCCTGTGAATCCTCCGCCGAAATCGACGAAGTCATTGAAGAAATAGCCTGGACCGCTGGCAAACCCGCCAGCAAAGTCCGATCCGTTATAGAATCCGTTGACTGGCAATCCCACACCGACGTCTTCAAAATCAATGACAATCCCCGCCGTCGAATACCCGGCGATGGACGTTGCGAAGATCAAGGCTTGAAGCGTTCGTAGCGTTCGAAGTAACATCTAGTTGCATCTCCTTTTGTCAGACACGTATCGAAAGAAAAAACGAAAAGCTCGGACGAACAACGGCATCACTCGTGAACCAGATCGCCTGATGCTCTGGTAATGAGCGCCGCGAGAACTCCACGATCTGTCGAATTGGATAAGAACTTGGTGCGAGCACAACAAAAAACGACAACGGCCCCCCCGCGATGCTTGCTGCGGATTTCGTTGTCACCTTTCCAGACACGCGGGTCGTTGATACCACCCGACTGTTCAAAAACGTTGTTGCCGTTGATCCACTCTCCATCCGGGCTGCCGACATCTTCGGCAACTGCCATCGTGGTTGTCAAACCATCGGTGATATCACGGAAGCTGAACGCTTCGTCGTAGATGAACACCCCGTTATTGGTTTCGGTGCGCGTGGTGATCCGCTGTCCGTACAAGCCGCCATAATCGGTCCGACCTCGCATGGTCTTACGCTCAGGAACACTTGGGCACAGGTAGATGGCAACCGGCACCTTCGCCGCTTCAGCATTGATGGGAGAGTCGTAAGGGACGCCGAAGTTGATCCTGGCATGCAGATTGGCTTGCTCCAGGTAGGGCAACAGCATGGCCGACCAGGCAAAATGCTTTCGCGCAGGAGAACCTCGAAATGGCCGCCACTCCAAACATCCCGGCGGGAGAGAGCGATGCGCCGCGTGGTAATTCTGAAGGCCCAATCCAATTTGCCGAAGATTCGATTCACAATTCATTCGTCGAGCCGATTCTCGGGCCGTTTGTATTGCCGGCAGAAGAAGGCTCATCAGAATTCCAGTGATGGCGATGACGACAATCATCTCGACCAAAGTCCAGCCACGGCGCATCAACCATCTCGCCACCGGAAGCGCTTGTGTGTCCCGACGCTGGGGTACGTGCATTCGAAAATACCGAGACTTTCACCAATCGCTGAATGGGGATTCATCAAGTCGAAGCCGAAAATTAGGCAACGCCAAACTTCGGAAGCAACTTCCAACGACTGGAAAATTTCACTTGATCAACCGCAAAAACAAGACGCGGTTGCCGTCACTGACCCCACCCTGGAGGGTTGAAGCAACGCTTTCGCTCGGTAGGTCTTCTGACTCCCAGTTTGCACCTCTCCGCCTTCTCGTTCGAACGATCAAGCAAGCACTTGACGCAAACAATGGCCAAAGAATGGAGAGTGCCGAATCATAAATTCACTGGTTACAGCGGCCGGGCCGTCCTGGATTCTCACCAAGTTCCCTGTTCGCGAAGTCATCGAAACAACTTCGCCACCGAACAACGATCGCTATCTTAGCGGCCCCGATTCATTTGTCAACCGATTGATGAGAAAGGCAGTTGTAGCAGCCCATTCCGAAACGTGAACGTACACCAACGCGAACATGAACGCTTCCAACGCGAAACATCAACATGTCCCAGCCCAATACATCAACACATCCCAACTCGAAACTTGAGTGAGGAAATGCACGTTTTTTTCTCGCTCTCTCTCCGCGTGAAGATTGGCCGCTAATTATCTACATCAGTTGACTCTGCGCCTGTTCGATTCGCGGCGGCACCTCTCACCGCGTGAAGATTGGCCGCTAATTATCTACCACGAAATGTCTTTTATTCCTCGGAGACCACTTCGTTTGGGGGTTAGTCGCCAAGTCTCTTGCCTAACTGTTCGTTTCGTAGATTTTCGATTTCTTCTACACGTTGATGGCAAATCTCCGCGATGTTCGACCGTTTCGGAATGAACGGCCGGATGAGGCCATTGGTATTCTCGGTTGTTCCGCGTTCCCATGGATGGCTTGGGTGTGCGAAATAGCTGCCTTCCGACACCGAGCCTGCTAACCGTGCGTGTTGCGGGAACTCTTTGCCATGGTCGAGAGTCATCGTTCGACGCAACGCATCCGGGAGATCAGGTAATTGCTTTCGCATCTTTTCCATGCTCGTTTCGGATTTCAGGCTCGCAACTTAGATGAGCTTCAGGGGCCGGCTACGTCGATCCGTGCTGCACCCCAGACCACTTGGCTTGCCGGGACTGACGATTGTGTCACCCTTCCCAGTCACCACAAATGCTTCGAGTCGCTGCGGCTGCAGGGTGACCAGTGATCGAAACGGTCGAAGACAATTGCCGCTGCCGATCGTTCTTGGGAAGTCGCTTGCCTCTTTGAACCTCTCAACGGTGTTTTCACCTCTACCAACGTCTCAAAAACTGTTCGCTGAGGATGTCGAGTTGTTGCACTTGAGTTTTGCATCCTCAGACGCTTCATCTCGGTCGGGTTGACAAGTTCAAGTTCTCGGCAGATTGTCGAACTGGAGGCTGGATTTCGTAGGCTTGAGTGTAGATTTGCTTCTTCTGATAGAGCGCCTGACGGTATTTCAAGTCTTTGAGTTCTTCGGAGTCATTGGCAAACTGGATAGCGCCCTCGATGGCTTCTAGTGCGAGGTTCCAGTTTCCGTTGGTCGCATAAGCTGCTGCCATTGTATCCCAGCGTTTACTATTTTCTTCGGGGTCGCGGTCCATGGCGCGGCGAATGGCTTTAACGGCCGAGCTGCCACTTCGCATGCGAGCGTCTGGGCAAGTCGCCATGAGCCATGCAACATTCTCCAAGCTGCGGACATGATCGGGATCGAGTTCCAAGACGCGGCGATAGACGGATGCGGCTTGGCCCCACTGTTGAACCGACTGCAAAGCGTCGGCGAAGTCTGCGAGAATTTCGACGTTGTCGGGAGCTAGCCTGGCGGCCTCAGCATAATCGATCAAGGCGGCCTCCATATCACCGAGGAGAAACTCTGAATGGGCGCGGCCGAGGACAATCATCGGGTCGGTCGGATTCAACCGCAGGGCCGACGTATAGTCGACGATCGCCAAGTCGTAACGTTGTTGTTGGAAGTAAAGTTCTCCTCGATTGAAGTGCGCGTTGGCGTATTCCGGCTTTTGCTTAATGACTTGCCCGAACTCGCGAATGGCGGCATCGAAGTCGTTGCGCATGGCGAGGGTTACTGCGAGGTTGTGCCTCGCTTTCCAGCGGTTTGGGTCATGCGCGAGGGCTAAACGAAAATCGTCTTCAGCCAATTCATCATGTTTACGGGCATCTTGGGATTTGCCTCTTTCGGCGAAGGATGCTGCTTCGTCGCTGTACAGCTCGCCGCGCTTGTTCGCCGCCCAGGCCAAGAGTTCGTGCGCATACTGCGTGTCGTAGCTGCTGCGATTCTTGTCTGCGAGCACCGTCGAGCATTTCGCGATAATGGATGAGAATTCATCGACGGTTTCCGCGCGGCTGGTTGTCTCGTATAAGGAAATCAAATCTCGCGAAACTTGGGTGCTCCCCATCTGTGCGAGAGTATGCGATCCTGACAGTACGAACGCGAGACCAAGGGCCTGCATCCAACGGGACATGCGGTAGCAAGATAGGCTCATTCGGACGACTCCGTTCGCGCCATGAAGTTCACTTAGAATTTGTAAAGAAGGAGAAGGCTGTAGGTTAAGTCGTTTGGTTTCAGTCCATTGGGGGTGCTGTCATAGCGATCCACGGCCCCCAGCTTGAGACTTAAATTCCGTTCTTCGCTCATCAGGTATTCCCAAGCCATGTCGGCGACAATTCGGAAATTGGAAAAGTCGCTCCAGTCAGGGAAGTAGTCGAACTTGAAGATGAACCGATTGCGATCGTTCCATTGATGTTCGTAGTCTCCTCCAAATACGGCCTCTGGCACCCACCGATTGTCCGGGCCGCCAAATTCGCGAGAAGTACCGGAACCAAAGCGACCTACAAGACGAAGTTTATCCGTATCGAACCAGCGATAACTAAAACCGCTGTTCAGATTCAGACGAACATCAAATGCACGGAATTCGTCGTACTCCAAACCTTGCTTGACGAACCAAGACCACGGCGATCCTCCCAAGTGACGTTCGTAATCCGCAAATTGCAGCGTATTGTTCTGTGTTTCGATTCCTTGCGATTGCGTCCGATTGTGCGTCATGCGCAACTCAAACGTGCTGATGTCGACCTTTCGGCGAAATCGCATACCACCTTGAATGCTGAATGATTGCGCATTGCCCTCGGAGCCGTTGATGCCTGCTTCCAGGCTGTTCGTCCAACCATCCTTGGGAAACCAAGTCCAGGGATAATACCAATGCCTCCCGTCCTGCGGCTCGATCTCATTCGGTGGGACGTCCATCTTCAGAGGTTTGGAAAGATCGAGTTGTTGTGCAAGTGGTGGTGGGGGCTGCATCAACGGTCCACTGAGCGGCGAATTCTCTAATCCGAAACTGTCGGGAATGAGGCCCTGCGCAGATGCCGTGCGAACTTGATCAACGAGCAATCCGATCAGCAGCAGCAACAGCAGCCGGAATACCTCTAGCGGATGTCTCGGTTGCAATTCACGGTGATTCACAATACAATGAACCTGTTGGAGATGGCACAATGTTGCTGACTGTGGGTATTGCGATATAGAGAATTGCTTGCCGATACTCAAGGCGAATTTTTGGTTGGCCTTGCATTGCTAGCATTGGGAGCCCTCATTCACAACCTTCCAATCGTTCGAGCTTCGAGCCCATTCTTAATACTTTCGGGATCGACTCTAACTGACCAACGAGTTGACCGACTTCCCCCCGCCTGATTATCAGCTCATTCTCCCTCCATGAAATCGATGCCGATGAAGAGATTGGAACCACCATGCAAATGCTGCCAACGGTCGCGTTCGATCTTTTTGATGAACGAGTTGTTCATTGGCCGGAATCGCTGCCATTCTGATTTCGAGGAGGAAGGCGGTTCCAATCGGAATTCGATTGCCGACCAGGTGCGAACGAAATTGAAGAGACGTGCGGTAGCAGTGAGAAGAGCCTGTTTGATGACCGCATGTTGGATATTCATTTCCATCTCGACGCTCAGTCAAGAAGTTGAATTCGCAACGGAAGTGTTTCCGATTTTCGAGCGAAATTGTTTGGAATGCCATGCGGGTAACCAAGCTGAGAGCGGTCTGCGCCTCGATGAATTTAGCGGTGCCTCTTTAAGCGGTGACCTGTATCCGCAACTGGTGATTCCGGGGAATGCAGAAGAGAGTCCACTATTCCGAATACTTACGGGCAGGGAGGCGGATTTGAAAATGCCCCCAAACAGTGAGCCTCTGCAAGGTAACGAGCTGGAACTCATCAGGCGCTGGATCGACGAGGGGGCGATACTGCCCTCCAACATTGAGCGTCGGTCACCTTCTAAAAGTGATTGGTGGTCCTTGAAGCAAGTGGTTCAGCCGCAAGTCCCTACTGCGAAGAGCGGAGGCGAGCTGGTACAGGCGAATCCGATTGATTGCTTCATCGATGGCAAGCTCATAGAGAACGGTCTAATGCGTTCGCCCCCGTCGAATCGGAGAACGCTGGCGATGCGACTATCACTTGTGCTGACTGGCCTGCCAGCCAGCTACGAAGAACTTGCTGTGTTGGCAGCGGGCGATGATGCGGAGCTGGAGCATTACATCGACCGACTGTTGGCTTCACCTCATTTTGGTGAGCGTTGGGGAACGCACTGGCTGGATGTCGTTCGCTTTGCGGAAAGCGATGGTTTTGAAACGAATCACGAGCGACCGAATGCCTACCATTATCGCGACTATGTGATCGCCAGCTTTAATGGAGACGCCCGTTACGATCAGTTTGTGATAGAGCAACTCGCTGGCGACCGAATTGGCAAGCCAGCCGCGACGGGCTTTATTGTGGGGGGGGCTCGCGATATCGTTCAAGGGCAGGATGACGACCTGACAGCGATCCAGCGATACAACGAATTGGCAGATATGGTCGGTACCACCGCTTCCACCTTTCTCGGTTTGACTGTGGGCTGTGCACGCTGTCATCAACACAAATTCGATCCGATTTCGCAAACGGACTACTATGCCTTCGTTTCTGTTTTCGCTGGAGTTCGCCATGGTGAAGTCGACGTCGAAGCCGAAGATGAACAGGTTCGACTATCGCAGGTCGTTCAACTGACGAGCCAGCTCGCCGATATTGAGAAACGGCTGGAAGGCCGTGTTCGCCCAAAGGTGACCCATCTCGAAAATATCGATGCCTTTGAAGCGCGACGTGCCAAGTTTCTTCGATTCACGATCCTCGCCTGCTCGACGGTTGAACCGTGCATTGACGAACTGGAGGTCTTTGGTCCAGACTCGCCCGGAATAAACGTCGCGCTTGCCGCAGCAGGAACTCGGGCCATTTCTTCCGGAGACTACATTGATCCAGCGAGACATCGTTTGGAGTTTATCAACGACGGAATGTACAGCAACGAGCGCAGTTGGATATCGAATACCGCCGGAGGAGGCTGGGTGATGCTCGAGTTTCCTGGGGAGGTGACGATCGACAAGGTCATCTGGAGCCGCGATCGTCGACACGAAGGGTTTGCTTATCAAGATCGTTTGGCTACCGAATATCGGATCGAGACATCGCTGGATGGTGAGGAATGGCGGTTGGCGTCATCGTCTGATGATCGGCTGGGGTCGAAGGCACTCACCAAGAAAATGTCAGTGATTGATGAGGAGGATGTAGGATCTTCGGACTTGCGGTCGCTGTTGACCGAACGAGAAGCCTTGCTAAGTGAGATAGCGAATCTTCAATCGAAACGGCGGATGTACGTTGGCCGTTTTGAGAACCCACCGCCGACGCATCGGCTTCATCGCGGAGAGCATTCACAGCCGCGAGAAGTGGTCGAACCCAACGGATTAGAAGTCCTTTTGAATGATCTTGGTAGTATTCAACTAGCCAATGATGCGGATGAGTCGGAGCGGCGATTCGCGTTGGCACACTGGATCGTCGATCCGAAGAATCCGTTAACGGCGCGAGTAATGGTCAATCGTATCTGGCAGAATATCTTTGGGGTCGGGCTTGTCGCGACCCCTTCCGATTTGGGGCGCATGGGTGCATTGCCAACGCATCCGGAGCTACTCGATTGGCTCGCGGTTGAGTTCCAGAAACACGACTGGTCGGTCAAGTATCTAGTGCGATTGATCGTGACGAGCGAGGTGTTTCGACAAGCCAGCGCGCCGATGGTTGAGGCGTTATCGACAGATGCTCAAAATCGATTGCTTTGGCGATTTTCGCCTCGTCGAATCGAAGGGGAATCGATTCGCGACCGAATGTTGGCAGCGGCGGGACTCCTTGATCGCACGATGGGAGGGCCAAGCTATCTGCTGTTTGTTCCCAACGACAACTACTCGCGGAATTGGGTCGCTAAGAACGAATTCGAACCAAGCGACTTCCGCAGAATGATCTATGCCATGAAGATCCGCATGGAGCCGGACTCCGTTTTCGCAGTGTTCGACATCCCCGATGCTGGGCAAATTTGTCCGAAAAGAGCGCGATCGACGACGCCACTTCAGGCAATGAATCTCTTCAATTCTCGTTGGACTTACGAAGTCGCAAGTCGCTTAGCAGCACACTTGGATAAGAATGCAACGTCGGCTGAGGAACGAGTCCGTCAAGCATTTCAGAGTGTTCTGGCTCGTGAGCCGGATGCTGAGGAAGAGCGGTGGTCGTTGTCCCTGATCGAAAAGCATGGGATGACGTCATTGGTTCGAGCTCTCCTGAACACGAACGAATTTTTGTGGATCGAATGAGGAGGTACCGGATGTTGACGAGCGATGGAATTCGTTTGCTAGATCGACGTCGTTTCTTAAGTGACACAGTATCGGGTTTAAGCTCGATTGCCCTCATTGATCTACTCTTGCGTGAAGGACAGACACTTCTCGCAAGGGAGTCTGATTCTGACCTTCAAGAAAAGGGCAAGCTTCAGCGGCTTCATTTTCCAGCCAAAGCGAAACGAGTCGTGATGCTGTTTTGCTCGGGGGCATTGAGTCACGTCGATACCTTCGATTACAAGCCAGAACTTTTTCGATTGGATGGCCAGCCGCTTCCGGGAGCGGAAAAGCTGCGTACCTTCCAGGGCGAACAAGGAAATTTGGCACGACCGTTTCGCGACTTTCGCCCACGTGGAGCTTCCGGGAAAATGGCCAGTGATTTACTGCCGCACTTGGGTTCGCTAGTCGACGAGTTTTGCTTCGTTCATTCGATGACAAGCCGGATCAATACGCATGGTCCCGGCGAAAATTTCATGTCGACGGGGTTTACGTTAGATGGCTTTCCGTCGATGGGGGCCTGGGTGAACTACGCGCTTGGAAGCGACTGTGAGGACTTGCCCTCTTTTGTGGCGATACCGGATCCTCGTGGCAATCCGCAGGCTGCAGGCAACAATTGGGGTTCCGGTTTTTTGCCAGCAGAGTACCAAGGCGTTCCATTCAGCACGGTACGTCCTGTCCACTGGCTTCGAGCTCCTGATTCGATTTCTGTTGCCGAGAATCGTGCCACGACCGAGTTCCTTCGCAAACTCAATGAGCGCCATTTAGAGCAGTTTCCCGAGGACACTGAATTGGCCGCGCGGATCGCCAGCTACGAACTCGCGGCCAGGCTTCAGCGGACGATTCCGGAAGTGCTCGATCTCTCCACCGAGACCGAAGCTACGATGCGTCTTTACGGAGCGGATCAAACAGCGAATCCCACCAAGGCTGCGTACGCACGCAATTGCATTGTTGCGCGACGTTTATGCGAACGAGGAGTGCGCTTTGTGCAGCTTTTCAATGGAGCCTATGCCATGGGTGAAGGCGTGGGTAATTGGGATGGTCATAAGTCGCTCGCTGAGCAATATCCGATCCATGCGGAGATTCTCGATCAACCGACGGCCGCGCTCATTCGCGACCTACGGCAGCGTGGTTTGCTAGAAGACACGTTGTTTGTCTTCTGTACCGAATTTGGAAGGATGCCAACTTTTCAGGCGGGCGCGTCGGGGAGGGACCACAATCCGCACGGGTTCACCTGTTTTTTGGCAGGGGCTGGCGTGAAAGCTCCCCTGTCCTTCGGGGCAACCGACGAAATTGGTTGGAAAGCCATTGAAAACGTCGCGACCGTTTACGATTTTCATGCCACCATTCTCTATCTCCTCGGGATCGATCACGAGAAATTGACTTTTTATCACAACGGCACGCAGCGAAGATTGACGGATGTTCACGGACACATTCTTCACGAATTGGTTGCTACGTAAACATTGCGCGTTCACCTCTCAGCATGGTGAAATTCCAAAGGGCTCCCTGATCGGGTCGTATTATTTGTAGCGGATTTTCGGATTTCTTCGGAACTGCTGACTTGTTCCGAATTTCCGTTCTGGTAACATGAAGTTCTCAGGCACCTCGACTTAACTTTTCCTTCCCAACTGCTTTCCGACTTCTTGTTATCGAGTGTTTCACTCCATTGCTTTCTACCCCCCAGAATTGTTTTCAGTGCCTGGTTGATTCGTTTCACTCCACGTCTTCCAACTTGCATCCAACGGAATCCATTCCATGAGTAAAAAAAACAAGCACAGTATTCGGAAAAACCGCCTTCGATTCCTCGACGGAGGAGTGGAGCATCTTGAGCGACGGATCCTCTTGGCATCTGATCTATCCGACACGTTGGTTCGAAATGCTAAGGAGTGGGAGATCGAACTCAGCAAACTTCCGGTAACTCATTTTTACCGTGCCGGAGATGAAGGAGTGGGACTAGCGATCCATCCTCATCGCGTCGCCGTTCGAACGTCGAACTCCGTTTCAGACTCGGTCGAAGTGAATCTGGGTTCCCCTCTTCGGATCGTGGAAAATGGTGTTGGCATTTACGGAGGAGATAACATAGGCGTATTCACGTCCCGACAGCAGCTTGCCGCCTCCACGGGGGTCGAGGATGTCTACCCGGTCTTCGTCAGTGTTGAGTCCGGCACCGAACTCGTTCTCATCGACGAGGTGATTATTGCTCTCAAGGACGGAGTTCGTGCCGATGAGTTCTTCCAGGGGAACACAGTCTTTAAGGGATATCGCCCTCTTATGGGCACGCCGGATCAGTTCATCGCGACTCTAGCAGAGGGTACCGATGAGGTCGCGCTACAAGTTACTGCAGATGTCATGGAAGATGCTCGAGTCGCATGGGCTTCTCCGAACTTCTATCAAAATTGGCAACGATTTTATATTCCCAACGATCCGCGTTTTGGCAATCAATGGCACTTGGAGAACACGGGCCAAGGCGGCGGTTTAGTGGGTGCGGATAGCAAGTTGCCTGGAGCTTGGGATTTTCGACAGGGAGCAGCACCGAATATTGTTCTGGGAATTGTCGATGACGGTGTCGCGAGAGGCGCGGAAGCTCATCCCGATCTAACGCTCTGGGTGAACCCGGGTGAGATTCCCGATAATGGAATCGACGACGACGGAAACGGATGGATCGATGACATTAACGGGTGGAATTTTGTCTCAAACAACAACAACTCAGGCCAGCCCGCCTCCAACGACGCACACGGAACAGCGGTGGCGGGGGTAGCCGGTGCAAATGGCGATAACGGCATCGGTGTCGCCGGGGCAGCGTATGGATCGAAGATTTTGAGTTCGAAGATTTTCGAAGGCAATTCAGTGGCGTCGGATGCTGGAATTGCTTCGGCACTTTATTATGCTGCTGGCCGAACCGCGAACGGTCTTTCGACGTGGAGCGCCTCTCAGATTGCCAATAACTCATGGGGAGGGGGGGCAGTTAGCTCGGCTATCAACGCCGCTCTCGCTTGGGCCACTACCGATGGAAACATGGGGACGGGTATCAATAATTTGGTTGCATCGGGAAATGGGTTTTCACCTTCCGTCTCTTATCCAGCCAATCGCTCGGCAACCATCCCTGGGGTCATTGCTGTCGGAGCGACCAACAATAAGGGAGAACGTTCGAACTACAGCAATTGGGGGCCGGAACTCGATTTCGTGACGCCGAGCAACGATACCCGATCTGGATATCTCGCGATTGACACCACGGATCGCTTGGGTGCTGCGGGATATGCTTCTGGAGATTACACGGGTACAGGTTCAACGGGTTTCGGTGGAACCTCATCGGCAACTCCTTTGGCAACTGGAATCGCCGCCTTGGTGATGGCGAGGGCTCAAGATTTGAGCGTGACGATGACGCCGCCACAATTACGCGATTATCTGCGCCAGAATACGGATCTAGCCGGCGGTTACACGTACAACATAAACACCGGCAAGAACATTGAGTTCGGATACGGACGGTTGAATGCGACAAGCGCCGTCGGGAATGTTGGAAAGCCTGAGATATCCGTCGTCGATACGCTCATCGAGTATGTCGATAACGCCAATACAATCGACTTTGGCACGGTGTTTTTAGGTCAGACTGCTGAGAAGCAGCTCCGAATTCGAAATCAAGGTTCCCAACCTCTTACGATCCATTCGATTTCTTCGACTTTAGGACAGTATTTCGTTCCGGGATTTACACCGACGACGCTTCAATTAGGTGAATGGATGGTCATTGGCGTTCAATCCAATTACTCGATGTTGGGGTCGATTAGCGACACGCTTTCCATCTTCTCGAATGATGCCGATGAAAACGAATTCACGATCCAGTTGGACGCGGAAGTAGTGCGACCCGCCGTCCGAGGGAACCTATTTGAAGACTTCAATGGGAATGGTGTTTTTGACAGTCATGAGGGTAACCTTTCGAATCGAAGGGTTTACGTTGACCTCGACGAGAACGGGTCGCTGAACATTTCGAACTCGGAATACCTTCAATCGACTCCCATGAGCATTCCTGATCTGTCAACGATCAATTCAACCCAGGTCATTAGTGGGGCTGTAGGAGAGATCACCGATCTTAATGTTCGAGTCAACATCACGCACACATGGAACGGTGACTTACGAGCCTGGCTCATTGGTCCAGACGGGACGATGGTGAATTTGTTCTCCAATGTGGGTGGATCAAGCGACAATTTTACGAACACGGTCTTCGATGATGAGGCCGGGACTGCAATCAATTCCGGAACGGGGCCATTCACCGGCTCGTTCCGTCCGGCTCAGCCACTTTCAGCCTTTGATGGCAAGGGGCTGAATGGCACTTGGACGTTGAGGATTCAAGATACAGCAGGCGGCGACGTTGGAACATTGCAGAATTGGGCACTCCTGATCACTCACATCTCGGAACCTTTTGCCTTCAGCAATGTTTTCGGAGACTACGCAATTCCAACGGTACCGATGGGAACCTACCCGGTCCGCATCGCTGATCTCGCAGCACAACTGACGGTCACCTACCCGGCTTCGCAGTATCAAAACGTCACATTGAATCATCCGACAGACTTTGCGGAGAACGTCGATTTCGGAGCTGGGGTTAACGATCGGGTTTATGCGCGAGTGATCGACGACACCAATTACGATGGTGCGGCCAATCCCGGGGAGGCTGGACTCGCCAATCAATTGGTCTTCGTCGATGCAATTTCGAATAGTGTCGTTGATACAGACATTCCCGCAAATTTCCTCAATTCCACGAGCACTCCGGTGGGAGCTGCTGGCCCAGTGACCTCAACCATCAACGTTACAGGAACGGTGGGTGTCGTCAAGGACTTAAATGTACGGCTGAATATCAACCACACTTACAATGCCGACCTCAGCATTTACCTGGTGGGGCCTGATGGAACTCGCGTTCATTTGTTTGGGGGCGTTGGTGGCAGTAGTGATAATTTCCTTAACACTGTATTGGACGATGAAGCCGCGACAGGCATCGAAAGTGGGACGGCTCCTTTTACCGGTTCCTTCCAGCCCTTCGAGCCCCTCTCCAATTTCGATGGGAAGATTCCACTTGGAACATGGACGTTAGAGGTCTATGACACATACCCAAGTGCCGACTCGGGCACCCTCAATAATTGGGAATTGATTTTCCTCACGGAGGAAGCAAGTGTTCTAACGAATTCGAACGGCATCGCGATCTTTGATGCGACTCCATCCAGCTTTGACCTCAAGCTCGTTCAGCCCACAGGGCTGTATTTCACGTTGCCGGAGACTGGGGCTCATTCAATCAGCCATTCTGGAGTTCCGGTTTTTGAACGTGTCTTTGGCGTTTCGACCGACTTGACGGTTTACGGTACAGGTGGACACGATCACTTCGATGTCAATTTCACCGATGGTGGAAGTAATGTCGTTGTTTATAGAAATGGCGTCCTCTTCCAATCGGGTTCATTGAATCCAGGTGCTTCCATCGTTGTGATGGGATCATCGGGAACCGATAGTTTGAACCTATACGGAAGTGACGCCGATGACCTGTTCGAGTTGTTTAACGACAGGACGAGAGTGAATGGAACGGACGTTCTCTTTTTCGACATCGAATATTTCAGCATTACGGGCGGAGCTGGCAGCGACACGATTTCCGGAGGCGGAATTGCAAGTAGTCAAACTTGGGGATTGACTGGTAGTGGAGTAGGATTTGTTCAATTTAATCCAACGATCTGGTTCATGCAGGTCGAGAATTTGGTGGGTGGCCCGAGGAATGATCTATTCGAAATCCTACCGTCAGGGTCCGTCGCAGGTTCGATTGATGGTGGTACGGGAGCTAATTCGATCTCTTACGCTGACACGCTCAATGATGGGGCATCGGCATGGACTAGCGATGTCAACGTCAATCTGTCTTCAGGAACGGCAACAGCGGTTGGCGGAAGTATCCAAAACTTCCAACATGTTTATGGCGGCGAAGGAAATGATCAACTCACGGGCAACAGTCTAGCAAACATTCTCGAGGGACGAGGTGGAGACGATACGCTTGTTGGTAATGCGGGCGGCGATACCCTCGTCGGAGGAGACGGAAATGATTCGCTCAATGGAGGAGCAGGGAGCGACTTCCTCGTGGGCGGCCAAGGAGATGATTTCTATGTTTTCGGCGATGCGCTGGTTCTGGAGTCGGATTTATTGTTTGAAGAGCCAGGCGAGGGAAATGATACCGTCAGTTTCGTCAGTTCGACGACGGCCGTGACGTTTCACTTAGGACTCACCACGCCTCAATCAGCTCAGACCATGCGGACGATCACCTTATCAGCTGGCAATGTCTTCGAGAATGTTTTTGGTGGAAGTGGCAACGACAATTTGACGGGAAATTCCTTGAACAATCGCTTGGAAGGCCGAAATGGCAATGACATCCTCAACGGACTCGAAGGCGATGATATCTTGGTTGGAGGATTGGGTGACGATTCCTACGTCTTCTTGCCCGCTTCGACTCCTGAGCTGGACACAATCAATGAAGCTGCAGGGGCTGGACGAGATTTTCTGGATTTTGGAGCGTTGACGACCAGCGTCATCATCGATCTCGGCTCGACCAGCAATCAAAATGTCCACACGAATCGGACGATCAAACTTTCGAGCGGAAGTGTCATTGAAGATGCACGCGGCGGTACGAGCCATGACATGTTGATCGGGAACGCCTTGAATAATCGGCTGACCGGCGGTCAGGGTAACGATACGCTCGTCGGAAACGCCGGCGATGATGAACTGATCGGCAACAATGGTGCCGATATTCTGAACGGTGGTTCCGGAAACGATATTCTCAACGGTGGCGGGAGTAACGACACCTACGTTTTTGGGAACGCGAGTTCCGCAGAACTGGATATCATTCAAGAAGCGTTCTCCGCCGCTGTCGATACACTTGACTTCACCGCAGTCACTGTGCCGATCACATTGAACCTCAGTTTGACCACGGTCCAATCGATCCATGCCAATCGTTCGATTCAGCTTACCGATGCAGCGGGCATTGAGAATTTCCTCGGAGGATCTGGTAACGATACGGTCATCGGAAATTCTCAACCGAATCGGCTGGAGGGGCGAGCGGGCAACGATTCTCTGAACGGTGCTGGAGGTAATGATGTATTGATCGGTGGGCTTGGCGATGATGTCTACCTCTTCGGAAATGCGAGTTCAGCCGAGGCTGATACCATCACCGAGCAGCCAGGCGAAGGTACCGACCTGATCAGCTTGTCATCATTGAGTATCAGCATTGACCTCAATCTCGGTATCACGACGGCCCAGAACGTTCACACTAATCGTACTCTAACGCTGAGTCACGGAAACGCTGTCGAGAACGCAATCGGAGGAAGCGGAAATGATACGTTGATCGGCAATGGTCTGGCAAATCGGTTGACCGGCGGGGCAGGAAATGATGTGCTCAATGGGGCAGGTGGAGACGATGTGCTTGTCGGTGGGCTCGGTGACGATACGTTCGTCTTCAGCAACGCATCGTCTGCCGAAGCAGATCAAATCATCGAACAGCCGAGCGAGGGAGTGGACACGGTGTTTTTCGGCGACGTTTCGTCTGCGGTCACCATGACCTTGTCGACTACCGCAGTCCAAGCTGTTCATACCAATCGCACCCTAAAATTGAACAATGCTGCGTCGATCGAGAATCTGGTGGGAGGATCCGGCAACGACGTGCTTACGGGTAATTCGTTGCCCAATCACTTGGTGGGCGGTCCAGGAAATGACACTTTGAATGGTGCTGCCGGCAATGACGTTTTAGAAGGAGGCCTGGGTGACGATTGGTATGTTTTTGGATCTGCGTCTACGGCGGAAAGCGATACCGTGATTGAAGCCGTAGCGTCCGGAACCGATACACTCGATTTCTCGGCGATTTCCTCAAGCGTCACTCTTGGTTTGTCGCTGACCACTTCGCAAGCTGTCCATACGAATCGAACCTTGACTTTAAGCCATGGCAGTGCATTTGAGAATGCGATTGGCGGGACCAATAATGACACTCTCACTGGAAATGGTCGTCCCAATCGTCTGGAAGGGCGTGCGGGCAACGACTTCCTGAACGGTCAGGGAGGTGACGATACGTTGGTAGGTGGGCTCGGCAATGACACCTATACCTTCACAAACGCCGCAACGATTGAAGAAGACGTCATCGAAGAATTGACGAACGAGGGAACGGACACAATCACTTTTTCCACACTTTCAATCCCAGTATCGTTGAACCTTTCGTTGACAAGTATTCAGAACGTTCATACCAATCGCACCATCCGGCTCACAAATGGGTCAGCCATCGAACGTGCGATCGGAGGTAGCGGCGATGACACGTTGGTCGGCAACGCCTTAAACAATCATCTCACCGGAGGAGCAGGCAATGATAGTCTCAATGGTGGCGGAGGTGATGACACGCTTGTTGGCGGTTTAGGCGACGACACCTATGTCTTCGTTCCTGCAAGCTCGCTCGAGGTCGATACCATCACGGAACTCGTGGGCGAGGGAACGGATACGATTACCTTCGGCACCCTTAGCGCTAATGTGACTTTGAATTTGGGCACAACAGCCATTCAGAACGTTCATACCAATAGGACACTTAAACTGAACCATGCGAGCGTCATCGAGAATGCCACTGGAGGAAGCGGCAACGACGTGCTGATCGGCAACTCGCTTGCCAACCGATTGGTCGGCAATGCTGGCAGTGATTCGTTGAATGGCAAAGGTGGTAATGATGAGTTGCTTGGAGGTCTTGGCGATGATGTCTACGTTTTCGATGTGGCATCCTCGTCCGAATCCGACACGATTCTTGAGTCTGCAGGCAATGGCACGGATACCTTGGACTTCAGTGCGATCACCTCGTCCGTCATTCTCGATTTGAGTCTCACGACACCGCAGGCAGTCCACACCAATCGCACCCTAACTTTAGGAAACGGCGGTGCTTTTGAGAATGCGATCGGAGGAACCGGCAACGACACATTGAGCGGAAATGCCTTGGCCAATCAGCTCGTCGGCGGCAATGGGAACGATATTCTCAACGGACGAGCTGGTGATGACCAACTAGTGGGAGGTTTGGGCAATGATACGTATGTATTCGGAGTGGCGACGACGTCGGAAACCGACACGATTTCTGAATTGCCTGACCAAGGAACCGATACGATCGATTTCGCGGCTATCGTTAGCGATGTAATTTTCAATCTTTCATCGACCTCCGTTCAATTAGTCCATACTCAAAGGAATGTGCGATTGACCAGCGGATCGGCGATCGAGAACCTCGTTGGTGGGTCAGGCAATGATCAATTGACTGGCAATGCACTCAACAATCGACTCACGGGCGGGGACGGCAATGACAGGCTGAGAGGCAATGCCGGTGACGATGTGCTCATCGGTGGACTTGGCGACGACACCTACGTCTTCACTGCAGCTTCTTCGGCGGAAGCGGATTCGATTACAGAATTGAGCGGACAGGGAACGGATACAATCGACTTTAGCGGCATGTCGACTCCAGTCACCTTGAATTTGGGAACCACCGATATTCAAGCCGTCCACACGAACCGAACGTTGAGACTCAACAATGCGGTTGCCATTGAGAATGCCCAAGGAGGTGCAAATCATGACACACTCATTGGGAACAACTTAGCCAACACGCTGGTGGGAAATGGCGGAAACGATGTACTCCGTGGCGAACGTGGCAATGACGTTCTGATTGGAGGGATTGGGAATGATCGGTACCAATTCGGGGACGCAGTATCCACGGAAGCGGATAGCATCATCGAAAATGAGAATGAAGGCATCGATACCATCGACATGGCAGAAGTGACAAGCGACATCGTTCTTTCGCTGAATTTAACTTCCGTTCAAACAGTTCATTTTCGGCGGACCTTGATATTGAGCCACGGTGGAGCGATCGAAAACGCGATCGGTGGAACAGGCAACGACCAATTAACCGGCAATGCTCTCAATAATGAACTGAACGGTTCGGATGGGAACGATACCTTGAACGGAGGTGCAGGAAACGACGTTCTGGTCGGCGGCACAGGTGATGACTTTTACGTATTCGGAAATGCTACGGCGTCTGAAGCGGACGTTGTCAGTGAATTACCGGACCAAGGTACGGACACCATCACCTTTGCTTCGGTCACAGCAAATGTAGCTTTGAATTTGGGTTCGACTGCGATTCAGCCCGTTCATTTTAATCGCACCTTGAGGCTCGGCAGCAGTAGTGCCATTGAGAATCTTATCGGTGGTTCAGGAAATGACACATTGATCGGCAATGGATTGGCGAATCGGCTGACTGGGAATGCTGGTAACGATCTTCTCATTGGTGACGGGGGAGACGACACGTTGGTCGGTGGGCTCGGCGATGATACCTATCGATTTAACAACGCGAGTTCTGCTGAATTGGACATCGTCATCGAAGCCGCAGGTCAGGGAACGGACACGCTGGATTTTGCCTCAGTAACAGTAGCGATCACGCTCAACCTTGCCCTTGCTACCGACCAGAGTATTCACTCGAATCGCACGCTGCGTTTGAGCAGCGGAAGTGGAATCGAGAACGTGCAAGGTGGATCGAGCCACGACATCTTGCTAGGCAACGGATTGAATAATGTTTTGATTGGAAATTTTGGCAATGATATTTTGGTCGGTCTTGGTGGCAACGACACATTGAACGGAGGGAACGGCCGCGACATTCTCATCGGGGGCGTAGGAGTCGACCAACTTCTCGGGGGCAACGATGATGACATTCTTATCGCCGGACGGACTTTGATCGACACGGTCGTTGAGGACCTCGTGAAGATTCGAAACGAATGGATCAGCGGCCGCAGTTATGCTGCTCGCGTTGCCAATATTCGCGCAGGAGTTGGAGCGCCTCCGGTGGCGTTACAGGCTCAGACGAATGTTTTGACTGATGGGCCTAATGTGGATGAACTTTTCGGAGGCCTCGGTCAAGACTGGTTCTTCCTTGCTCTGAACGACGTTCTCATGGATCTGGAGGCAGGAGAGCTTCAAGACCAGCTATGATTTCCCTTGTTGCATCGCAACGAACAATTTGCTCAGTCGCGAATGGTGTACTTTTCGCGTTCGCGACTGCCATGGGAGTTGTTACTGCCACGGAGCCTTGGCAACCCATAGTGAGTGACGAACGAGACGAATATCAAGCATCCATCGAGGCTTGGCGTGAGGAAAGCGAGAGAAAACTCGCTTCGCCCACGGGTTGGCTGGCATTGATTGCTCATGTATGGTTGGAGAAAGGGGAGAACCGCATTGGAACGGAACCCGACGATGCAATACAGCTTCCGCGCGAACTGGGCGAGACTTGTCGCGGTGTTATCGAGCGGGAGGCGGACCAGCGAGTCTACCTTGTCAGCGAAGAAGGTGCGCCTTTTCGAGTGCATGGACAATGGGAACCACGAATAGAACTGAAGATCGAGCCAGGCACATCTGAGGCCGACAGCCCTGATCTTGTAATTCTTGGGGATCGAATCCAACTTCAATTGGTGCGTCGATCGGGAAAACTGGCGATTAGGGTCAGGGATTCGCAAAGCGAACGTATCAAGTTCTTTGGGGGCAAGAAGTGGTTCCCTATTTACCCTCGTTACCGAGTCGAGGCCCGATGGACGCCCATCGATCCGCCAGAGTCGTTACGCATTGTGAATATCCGAGGAGACGAGGTTGACGTTCAGGTCGTGGGGCAAATCCATTTTGAATTCGATGGCAGGGAACACGAATTGCTTGCCATGCTCGATTCTCCAGACGAGCTGTTTATCGTGTTCAAGGATTCGACGAGTGGGAGGTCAACCTATGGTCCGGGACGTTTTCTGACTGTTCCACGTCCTCAGAAGGATGCTCGATTGATCTTGGATTTCAATAAAGCTTACAATCCGCCATGTGCCTTTTCTCCGTTCACTTTATGCCCATTGCCACCGAGAGAAAATCGGCTTCCATTCGCAATTGAGGCAGGAGAGCGATTCGACAACCGATAGCGCGATCGTTTTTTGTATCGATTGGGCCCGCCTAGCTTAGCTATACAACTGTGTGCAAGATCGCGTGCTCGAACCTGATGCTCATCGTCCCCCTCATGGATTTGATAAACCGCCGACTAAACGAAAACGTTGACTTTGCGTCATGGGTTAAGCCCATTGATAATGGCTTCCCGAATCCTGTCTCCGAAGTTTAGTTCTGCGACTTCCAGCGGGGATGGGCGATGGCGTCGGCTGCAGTTTCGGATGCCAAATTTCGTCCGCCATCAACTGAAATGACGCTACCGGTAACGAAAGAATTTTGGTACAGGAAAAGAACTGCCTTTGCTAAATCGAACGTGTTGCCTTCTCGTCTTACCAAACTGCTTTCTCGAACTCGCTGCTTTGCTGTCTCGCTAACATCGCTCGCGAAGAGAATGGTGCCCGGCAGGAGAGCATTGACTCGGATTCTCGGGTTCAACGACGCCGCTTCAACCGCTAAGCAGCGGGTCAATGTAGGAATGGCACCTTTGCTGGCAAAGTAGGCGGAAAAATCGACGTACGGCCGTTCGATGGCAGCATCTCCGATCAGAACAATGCTTCCGCCGGAAGGCTGCGTGCGCATTATCTCAATCGCTTGTTGGCAACTCAGAAACGTTCCGACGACGTTTGAGTCAAAATGAAGTTGGAGGTCCTCGACATTCGTTTCCGACAACCTCTTTGGCTCCCAGACTGCAGCGCAATTGACCAGCAAGTCAAGTCTGCCAAATCGGTCGCGAATTCGTGAAAACCACGCGGCTTGATTCGAAGGCTGCTGAACCTGTCCAAAGACGATATCGACTGGAATACCTGATGACTTCAATTCGTCGCGGCACTCGAGGGCGACATCATTGGAAGATCTGGCATGGAGCATGATGCGAAATCCCACTCGGCCCAAGAATTTCGCAATTTCAAAACCAACACGATGGGAACCACTTCCCGTAACGAAGGCGACCGGATATTTGACGGGTATGGAATCGAAGGGGTCAGACATGCCTTTAGTTTATCGGTTCGACAATGGCATAGTAACCTCGAACCTCGATGACGCGGACTGGAACACCTTCATCGATCAACTCTCCATCGCTTTGGACAGGGATGATTTCGTCTCCGATGCGAGCCTTACCTGCAGGATTGCAGCGGGTCGTCGTGACACCCGCTTTGCCACGAAAATGTTCGCGGTTCACGAGGGTTTCACGTTTGTCAAGAATGTCCAAATCGATGCCGCCGGCTGGCGAGAGCGACATGGTTCGAAAGATGGGAAGCTTATCGAGATTCTTCCGAATGAAATAAAGCCCCGTTGCAATGCCGACAATAATGGCCGCGAGCTGCCCCATATTCCAAGCCATTTCGTTCATTTGATAACTGTTCTTTGGGATAATGAATGTCTGACTAGCGAGAATGACTCCGGAACCCAACATGAGGATGCCGCCAAAGCCAAAGATACCGAAGCCGGGAAAGACGAGAAGTTCCAACGCGAGACACAAGAAACCGCCAAAGAAGAGGAGGACTTCAAGCCATTCGACCGTACCATTGAGAAATCGAATCCAGAAGAATAGGACAAAACAGACCACGGACCCAAACCCCATCACTCCGATGCCCGGCGAGTTCATTTCCGCTGTGAACATCATGAACGCGAGAAACAGGAGCAAAGGTGGCAACCAAGCTTGACTGACGATACGTTCGATGAACAAATCGATTTTGCTACCGCGGCGCGGTTGCGGTAAGTTCTCCAGTCCCATTTGTGCGGCGAGACTTTCCAGTCGAACCGCCGTTCCATTGATCCATTTCATGGCCAGCAGCTTGTTGGCATCAAGGCCTTGATCCAAGATAACCTGCTCTCCTTGGGTCCATTGATGATCGTCTGCCAGAAGTGCTTTCGCAGCGTATTGTCGTCTCCCTAAATCATTGCGGAATTCAAACAAGGAGAGTTCGGGACAAACGGCACCGTACAGTTCTCCGGACAAACGTCCTGTCTTCGTTGCCAGATCTTCGAAGCTCGAAGAGAGCTCGATGATGTCACCGGGCTGAATCGTTGCATCGCCGCTCCCGCCAAGACGTGCATTGGTCTGCAACCATACCTCATCGCAGGCCATGACAAAAATGGCAGCGTCTCCGAGAGCTTGCCCCTCAACGAACGCAACTACGCGAACGGTTCTCGGGTCCAATGCCGCCAAGGCGTGTGCGAGCCGCAAACTCTCAGTCAAATCACCTCCGGGAGAATCGACGGAAAGGAAGATTAAATTCGATTTTTCCTGCGAGAGCACTTCTTCCATCACGCGGAGCGTTTGGTTGACAGCACGAGTATTCACTCGCGAATGAAACGGGATGACGGCGGGGCGCCAAGGACCGGCTGGAATCGCCGCATTGATGGGAGGACGGTCGAGTTTCAGAACCGATTCCAGCTCGCTGCGATTTTCAACGAGATGGGCAATCCATCGCCAGCGTCGCATTTGACTTGCTTGAAAACTTGCAAGCTGGCCACCTAGAGTGATTTCCGTTTCACTGGAAACTTTGCCAGAAGCTCTCAATTTTGCTGCGGCTTCCGTGTCGACGAATTCGATCTTTCCGTCAATTTGCTCGACCCGGACTACCGACGCACGCGGATCGAGCATGGCGCGCACGGCTGCTTCCGGAATCGCCAATCTGCGCATGTTGATCTCGAAGTACGCTTGCAGCAACATATTGTCGGCCGCTCGTTCATCGATCGATGCTTTGCCAATCTCGGTTTTCGAAGCTGCCGCGATTTCTTCGCAAGCCAGTGCCACCAGAACGGCATGACCTTCAATCGAGGTCGGCAGATAAGCAATGCACTTCGCTTGGTTCCCTTCCGGTCCGGTAAGCCATCGTGCCAATCCCAAAGCTCGTTCGAAGGAAGTTCCGGCTCCGATCGATTTTTCCTGCCCTAGTTCTTCAACATCCAATGAAGTTCGGCTGGACTCCGATGATACAAATTCCAAAATGATCGTTGGCCGTCCATCGCCATGCTTTTGAACGATGGAGGAAACATCGCGGCGCAAAGTGTCCTCGACCGAAGCGCTCAACGGGAAGCTGAGCTGCAAGAGGTAAGCCCGATTGGGAACTGCAGTTTCGTTTTCTCCAGCCTGGCCAAACGAAAGCCGAACTCCTGTGCACAGCCACAGGAATATCATCGGTACAACGTGATTGATCCAAACGCGGAATGTCATCGAATGATCCCAGGAATTGCACAAACTACGAGTCACTTCGTTTGACGGTCACACTTCCATCTTGCTTCCTGTATTGTACGTACAGCAACCAAGTCGTCCGCAGATGCAGACTCGAAGGAACCTAGTCGCTCAACAGATAGCTTTGCTCTGCCGAGTTTCTTTGGCGGTCCCTGCCCATTGCTATTGTAATCTTATCCCAGTCTTCGCCACACTTTCTCAATTCTTCATCGATTCGCTGAGGATTTTCCAAGAAGCTCCTGATGGCTTGGACGAGTCGCCTTCGATATTGAATCCCTCCGGACAACCGCAGTTCGAGCATGGGCGCACCGTGAGCCCATGCCTTTCTGCAACATCGATCGTATTGCGCATCTGGCCCCGTCAACAGGTTATTCTCCGTTTTCGCTGGCACGACCAACTCGGTGATTCGGCCGAGCGCCAATCTCTGTTCATCGTCATCAATCCACTCGAGGAAAAAAGTCGAGGCCGACGATTGGCGACTCATAGCTCCAACCGAAACCATCAACCCTAAACCAACGTCAACGGTGGTTCCAACGTCATTAACTGAAGTCGATGTATTAGTGGCTGAATGAATGCCGTCATTGGGCGCATTTACAAAGCCCACTTGGATTCCGTCAGGAGACGCAGTGATTTCCGGGCTGGTCGAGGCAGGGCCAGGTCGGCCGATCGACCAGGGTTTCGCTTCACGCAAAACATCTTGCCAGGCTTCGACCGCTTCAATACCAACTCCCCCAGGCAATTGCTCATGTAGTTGGATCAACAACTCGGCTGCTTGGCGGTATTCCTTCTCCGTCAATCGCGACCTCATGTCCGATAGATGAAAAAAACTCCCCGTCGCTGCGGCATCTTTTTTCGTGCAGGCAATCATCAGCAGATAATTCGACAGCAGTGAGTCGTCGGATATCGGTGCATCGGATGAATTCGATGATCTGATTGCGGAGGCTTCGGTTGTTTTACGGATCAGTTCGCTAAGTTGGAAGCTTTGGAGCGAGGTTTGTTGTGACTGAACAACGACAGGCAGTGGAGCTCCCAACACGATACCCCAGTGTTTCTTCCCGTAACTCGCAACATGATTCCAGTGTGGAGGCCAACTTGTATTCATGTATTGTGTGGTCGATCCTTCCAACATCAGACGCTTTGGTGTTGGTGAGACGATTCCTCGACCTATGACGTCTCCAAGAAGGTACGCCGGATAAATAACAACATCGGCGGAGAACGATCGGCGTTCTTGGAATTCATCGATTGAAATGGGTTCGAGGCTCAAGCTTTGTTGCGAAGCGCTTCTCCAACGAAGCTGAAGGGCTTCTGAAAGATCGGGACAGCCAATCATGAGGACGCGCAAAGGAGGACGCGATTCTTCGCCTCCTACAGTCGGCGACGCTTCTTTGTTCTGCCCTTCCGGGCACCCCACGAGGCCTGATGAACAGGCAAGAAGAACGGTGACGACGAATAGCTTCGAGCGGATGGAGAACAATTTTGTTTCGACCATAAAAAAGGTTCTGACGGCCAATACCCTTCCAGCACGTTACGGATTATAGTGTCGCCAAGTTCATTGCACACTGGAGATTTACTATGTCAGCTTATCTGGGCGTCGATATCGGTACTTCTGGGACCAAGAGCATTTTGATCGACGAATCTGGTTTGATTTTGGCGGAGGCGTCTGCAAAACACACTCTCCAAATGCCAAGGCCTCTTTGGACGGAACAAAACCCAGACGAATGGTGGGCGGCCACAGAAAAGACCATTCGAGCCGTAGTCAAGAAATCGAAAGTCAAATCCGAAGAGGTGAAAGCGATCGGACTGTCTGGACAAATGCATGGTTCGGTATTTCTCGACAAGAACCAGCGAGTCATCCGACCAGCATTGTTGTGGAATGACCAGCGGACAGAGGCTGAATGCGAGGAAATCACGTCGCGGGCAGGCGGGCGCGAGAAACTGATTTCAATGGTCGCGAATCCTGCCTTGACTGGCTTTACTGCCCCTAAGATTCTTTGGCTGAGGAATCATGAGAAGCGGAACTTCGACCGACTTCGACACGTGTTGCTTCCGAAGGATGAAATTCGAAGGCGGTTGACGGGGGAGTTCGCGACCGAGGTCAGCGATGCTAGCGGCATGTTGTTATTGAACGTCGTGAAACGCACTTGGTCACGAGAATTGATGAGCGCCTTAGATCTTGACCCTTCTTTGTTCGCAAAGATTTATGAATCGCATGAAGTGACCGGAACGTTGCTCCCCGAGGTTGCCAAGCGACTCGGACTCTCTCCCCAATGCAAAGTGGTCGGCGGAGCAGGTGACTGCGCCGCCGGTGCGGTGGGAAACGGTATCGTCAAGCGCGGTGTGCTCACCACCTCGTTGGGAACTTCTGGAGTGGTGTTTATTCACAGCGACGAGCCTCAATATGACCAGGCTGGACGATTGCACACATTCTGTCATGCCGTTGCGGGAAAATGGCACATGATGGGAGTCACCCTTTCGGCGGCTGGATCGCTCGATTGGTTCGTCTCGCAATTGTGCCCAGAGCTTGGAAGAAAAAACGCTGCGGCAGCATTCGATCAAGTGAATCGGGAAGCACAAGCGACTCCGCCAGGATCCGAGGGCCTGTTTTTCTTGCCCTATCTAGCTGGTGAACGATCGCCTCATGCTGATCCGAATGCGAGAGGTTGCTTTATCGGACTCACCAATTCGCACGGTCGAGGACACATGGCGCGAGCTGTCATGGAAGGCGTTGCCTTCTCCCTCCGCGAATGTTTGTCAATCGTGCAAGACTTAAAGGTGCCTGTGAAGGAAAACCGGATTAGCGGTGGCGGAGCAAAGAGCCCCCTGTGGCGGCAAATCTTGGCCGACGTGTTCGGTCATGCTGTTCATTCTACCAATGCTGAACAAGGACCTGCTTTCGGTGTCGCCCTGTTGGCAGCGGTCGGCGATGGCAAATACGCTTCGATTGTCGAAGCTTGTGAAGCGACCATTCATAACGTCGACTCCGTCAAGCCTAGGGCATCGGTCAAGAAAAAATACGACGCCTCCTTTGAACTATACCGCCAGTTCTATCCCTTACTTCGTTCCGGCTTTCAAGCGATCAAGAAGCTCGACTGAGTTAAGATTCCGTAGTCTTCATTCGCTGTGGGAAGTGACTCAACAATCACGGCTCCAAGATCCGGATCGCGAGTTTGAAAATCTATCCCAGGGAGCTACCATCCGCAGTCGCGATCAAGCCATTTCCTGGCGGATCCATTCCCTGTCTGTAGAAACTGGACGCTATTTGCGTCTTTTCTTCTTGTTGGAAGGACGTTTGCGGTAGTTCGGCGCGCCCGTCGAGCGTTTCTTGGGCGATGAGCGTTTCTTGACCGGTCGAATGTTCGGAAGTGTCGCCGTCCGCAGTTTAGATACGAATAGGACGTGGACTTCTCTTCTGAGGGTGTCGACGCGGTCAATTTGCACTTGCAGTACATCACCCAGACGAAAACGGTTATGGGCGCGGAAACCTTCTAAAATCTGACCATGGCGATCGAAACGGTAGCGGTCATGGGGAAGGTGACGGATGGATAGGATCGCTTCAAGGGGAATGTCGGTTCCGCGAACTACCAATCCATCTGGGCGGACTGCAATCACGACTGCATTCAGGTTGCTGCCGATGCGTTTGTTCGCGTAATGGACGAGTTTTACCTTGATGAGTTCTCGTTCGGCGGCCTCGGCAGCTTGCTCCCGATCGCTGCAGTGAATACCAAGCCGTTCGAGGACTGTCGGAGAGTCCGGCCTTGCTTTCCCCTCCAGAATCGACTGAACCAGTCGATGCACGAGCAAGTCTGGATAACGGCGGATGGGGCTGGTGAAATGGCAGTAGTTCTCCATGTCAAGGGCGAAGTGTGATTCTGGAGCGGCTTGATAAACGGCTTTCGCCATCGCTTTGAGGATTGCTAGGTTCACAGCGTATTCGCTCGTACTTCCTCGCACCGACTCGACAACACGCTGAATCTCGAATCGACTCTCCAGATCATCGCAGAGGATGCCCAAGTCCCTCACGAATTGAGTCAGCCGCTGAATGCGGAGCGAATTCGGAGCCGGATGAACCCGACGAAGGAATGGTAACTCGAGGTCATTCAGCCATGTGGCAACTGCTTGATTCGCAGCCAGCATGAACTCTTCGATAATCTGGTGGCTTTCCGTGTGGTAGACGACATGGGCACCTTTGACTTTGCCGCTTTTATCAAGGTCAATCTTTGTTTCGGGCAGATTGAGTTCGATCGAACCACGTTCCATCCGCCGACGCCTGAGGGTCATCGCCAACTCGTCCATGCGATGCAACAGCTGCAGCAAGTTTTCCGGAATCCGTTGAACGACTTCTTGCTTGCCTTGGAGAATCGCATCCACTTCTTCGTAGCTGAATCGGCGGTCGTTTTGGATTGCTGAATTGAAGACCTCAAAGGAAATTGGAGTTCCGGCGTCGTCGAACTCCAATCGGACCGACTTTGCCATCCGCACTTTGGATGGTTGTAGGCTAGCGATGAAGTTGCTGATTTGTTCTGGCAACATCGGGATCACGTGGCCAGGCAAATAAACGCTCGTTCCGCGTTCGCGAGCCTCGTCGTCAAGGGCTGAATTGGCTGGAACATAACGCGAGACGTCAGCCACATGAACCAATAATTCCCAATTTCCAACTTCGTTTCGATCGAGCGAAATCGCATCGTCAAAATCTCTCGCATCCACAGGATCGATGGTAAGTGTCAGAACATCGCGCAAGTCCTGGTATCCGTCGGGCACGGTCTCTTCGAAGGCATCAGCGATCCCTCTCGCCTCTGCCAGGACCTGTTCTGGAAAGGACTCAGGTAAACCAAACTGCAATATGACGGATCGCAGATCGATCGTCGGATTCCTACTGGCACCAAGAACTTCTAGGATGATCCCTTCGCCTTGCGTGCGGGCTTCGGGAAATCGGACAATCTCGACAATAACCTTGTCATCGTGGGACAGCGGCAATCCGCGAACATCGCCGACTTGGATAGGAAATTCCAAGTCCATGCCGTCCAACCAGACCGCTGGATACATTCCATTCATATCTAACGTTCCGGCGAAGCGACGCTTGGAACGAGTGAGGACCTGAAGGACTTCCCCTTCGTCTTCGCCGTTTCGGCCTTTCGTCATACGGACCAGGACTTCATCACCATCAAGGGCTGATAATGTGCTTCCCGGCGGTATGAAGACATCATCCTGCATCGCCCGACTGGACGAATGGGGACGGACAAATCCAAAGCCGCGTCGATTTGATCGAAACGTACCTTCAAAGGCTCCTTGGACTCTCTTTTCCAATGCCTTAGGGAGCACGATGTGATTCGCTCCAAACTGCAAGGTACCAAGTCGAATCAGGTTCTTCAGAACCTTCCGCAGTTCAGGATATTCTTCTTCACCGAGTCCCAATTCTCGGGCGATCCGTTTCGGCTTCATGGGCCGATAGGATGACTGATTCACGAAGGAAAGTAACCGATCGGACAATACAGATTCATGCATAAGTGAAAGCTTACTGGAATGTGTCAGTGGCGAATAGTCGCGTCAATCTATTTGCCTGACGCCATCCGTTCCGAAAAGTCCTTATTTTGAGTCTTTTTCCAAACTGCGCGAACCTTCATGTGCATTTCCAATCGGTCCCTATCTTTCTCGTATTTTCCTGTCGAGTATGCTAACAGTATGAAACGAAGTGAAAAGGTTCGCTGTCGAGAGCCCCATGAGTGTAGCGATGAGCAAAGATTCGAAGCGTGTTTTGATCGTCGATGATGACCAAGAAATCATCGATTCTGTGACCTACGCTCTGCAAACCGAAGGTTACACCGTCGAAGTCGCTAGGGACGGAAACGAAGGTATCGCCAAAGCAGAAACGCAACCGCCAGACCTTTTGATACTCGACATGATGATGCCCAAGCGGAGTGGGTTCTTGGTACTCGAGCACCTGAACCGCAACCAACGCCCACCATTTCGGGTGATCATGATGACGGGAAACGAGGGTTCCAGGCACCAAATGTACGCGGAGATGTTGGGCGTTGACGACTACATCCGCAAACCGTTTCCGATGGAACGGTTGCTAGAGAGTGTGCGCAAGCAGCTTGCGAACCCGGTAGTCTAATCTTGGACAGGACAAGAATGGCTAGGTGGCTGATTGTTGCTGCAGCGTTGCTTGGGGCCTCAGGAGTGGCGATTGGGGCTGTGGGGGCACATGCCCTTCCCGTGCGTTGGGAGGGTCAAGGGCTGAGCGCCGCAGAAATGCAGCGAGAGTCCGAACGGCTCGACACAGCAGTGAATTATCAGTTGATCCACGCGATAGCGTTAGTCGCCATTGGCGTTCTCGCAGTGCATTGTCCGAGTATTGAAATTCATTTGGCGGGAATGGGGATGGTTGCTGGCGTTGTTCTCTTTTCGGGATTTCTCATCAGCCATGCGATCTGGCGATTTCCGATATTCCTCAACGTCGTACCCTACGGCGGATCGCTTCTGATTCTAAGCTGGATTGCTCTCGCGTTCGGCGCCATTCGCTTCCGGTCGAAGTAGAAAGTTGCTACCAGTTTGGCGGGTCGCGCACACTGCTCTACTCGGACAAAAATCATTCGCTTACGTATCGCGCAACATCGAGGAAATCGCAGGGGCTGTCAAGAACGGCGCCTCACTCATCTTTTGCATTCTTGCAACGATGCGGCACTGCAAGCGTACCTCTGTGGGTTCCGTTGGCGATGGAATCGGGAAATCGATTCTCCGATTGATCGAAGCCGCTTTGGATCAACTGCAAACTGCGGCTCAGAAAAAACTACTCGACGCGAACATCGACCAGCGGTCGCCGATCTGCGTAGCCCTCATTGGGCAAGTGCCAATGGGTGATTCCTTGATCTCCCATCTTCCATACGAAGAAAGCCAGTCGATCGTCGATCAGGGTTGGGAAATCAACGATGCCATCTTGAGCTGAACGAAGTATGACTCCTAAGCTCTCGAGTTCTTCGATGTAGTCGTCCAAGTTCTGCGAATCAGCCAGCAAATCCTGCCTCGTTTCCTCGACTTCCTCGGAATGCATTTTGCCCTGCTGGAGAGCTTTTCCGCGAATGAGGGAATGTAAATCCGCTCGACGAGCCGTTAATTCTCGGTGCCCTAAGCTGATGTCCGCTACGATCAAGCGCAACAATGGTAGCATGGCGTTCGCTTGTTCTAAGCTGAACGCTGTCGCGGCCATCGAATTTCGTTTACGCATGATCATGACTTGGATTCCGAAAAAATCTCTCTAACTCTATTTTGGCTCCCAGTCTAGGGCAAGCAATGCAGAATCTGTTGATTTCCGAGATTCCGCAAAATCCCGTTCGGAACGTAGCAGCTTCACAAAATTGAACGCATTCCATTAAAGTCGCCAAGCCCCAATCGTCATGGAACTCTGAGTTTTTCTCGGTCTTCAAGAACTTCGCCCGAGATTCTTGGGTTCTACGCAGCGAAATCTTCTGTGGATCGAAAAGCTGCACTGATTCCAACGGGCAGCTCCTGGACGGCTTCATCGACGATGTTGCTTGAGATTTTCGCAGTTTTCCTGACAGCTCCGGCAACCAAGCTCAATTCGGCAATCTGGCAGATTCGACGTGGTATTCCTCGGCTAAGTTCCTGAACCCGAACGATTGCCTGGGCGTCAAATAGATCCTCTGCGGCCCCCGAAACTTCTATCGCTTGCTCAAAGAAATCTGCAGTCTCTTCCAAATTCCAGGGGGCAAGGTCGATTCGTAGTTCACAGCGGTCGAGTAGGTACGAGTCGATCGCCCTTAACTCAGAATCATGAACCGTCGCCAGAAAGGTAATGGGTGCCTCGATGCGGAGAAGCCAACCCAATTCCGTTTGAAATCGGTGATCGCTGAGATGGAGATCGTCAATCAGAACGAGCAAGTGGTTGAGTTGGCTCTTCAGGGCTACCAAGGAATCTTCAAGCATGGCTCGGGATTTCACGTTTTGCCCACCGCGCACGCCTCCGAGAAGATAACCTGAGAGAGAAGCCGCTAACTTCCGAGGCAGACTATCGATCGTCGGGCAAGTCAATGTGATAATATCAATCGGTATCGAAGTCTCCGTGCTAGCAAGGTATCTCGGCAAGTATCTCACAAGCGCCGTGCGACCGACTCCGGTACCTCCGACAAGTAATCCGAAGCGACGTCCATGCGTTGCCAGGAACTGCACTCGCGCTAGCGCTTCGTCAACGGCATTGCTGGCAAAAAACCACGAAGAGGAAGCACTTCGTTGAAATGGGGAAAAACTCATTTTCCAGTAGCGAAGGTACGTCATTATGCCCAATCCCAGCCAAAGTACACCGAATTGATATTTTGGGTTTATCTTACACAATCGTCACAAGTTCTCGCATCGACGCAGTAAATCCGCCGACTTCCTCGAAAAACGAGCTATCCCAACGAGATGTCTTTTCCAAGATTTTATTCGAACCACATCATTCCGCACTCGATTTCCCAGCTTCCAAGTGAAGAAGCTGCACATGCTAGTGTCCTTCGCTTGAAGACTGGAGACCGAATCGTCGTTTTTAATGGTAGCGGCGACGAAACTGAGGCGGTAATCGTGGAGTTAACCAAGAAATCATTGATCTATCGTGCGGAGGAGTTGCTGCGGATTCCCAGGACCCTTCCAGGGAGGGTTTGTGTTGCTGTCTCGCTGCCAAAAGGTGAACGGCAGAGGAGCGTTGTCGAAAAGCTTGTTGAAATGGGAATTCACGAGTTGATTCCCATCCAAACCCGACGCAGTGTCGCCTCCGTATCAAACCAGCAACTCGAACGTTACAGTCGATGGAGCCTCGAAACGTGCAAGCAGTCTGGGAGAAACGCGTTCTTAACCATCCACCCATCCATCGATTTTGGTCAGTTGATTTTGGATCAACGCTGGCAAACGACGCGACGCTGGATCGCTCATCCATTTGCCGATGAAAAGGGCTCTCCACTGGACCTTCAGCAACTAGCGGAGCCAAGTCTATTCTGCATAGGCCCCGAAGGGGGATTCACTGAGGAAGAACGAGATGCCGCGTTCCAGTCGGGCTTCCGCATGCTGGTATTGGGCGATCGTATTCTGCGCGTCGAGACAGCCGTGACCTATGTCTGTGCCATGGCCGCGATGGCGCTTCAACCTCCGCGATCCAGCGCGGAATTTTCGTGAAAGTCAACCTAACCGGAATTTTCGCGAAATCTAGCTCCAAGGGTTGGACGATACTCTGTCGGCGCAGGTTCGCATCTCAGTTCTCAGCATCAGCCATGTACGAACACGATCTAGCAGGGCGCGAAATGCTTTAGGCGCATCGCCCAAGTACATCGATTGCATGTTTGGCAACTGAGTATTGAGACCACTAGCTGATTTGCTGGTGATCTTGCACCGAGCATGAATGGGGCGTGTGCGGTTACGCAGCGTCACGATCTGAGTTGCGAAATACCGGCATCAGTCCATCCACTCATAACACGTTTCCAAATCCGGAGAGATATGCCATGGAAGAAATCGGAGCCCAAGTTCCCCACTTCCTTTCCAAAGCAGAGGCCGCTGCCAGGCTCCGAGAATTCGCCGACCACCTTCCAAACCAATACCCGAGCCAGTTCCATTTTCCTGAAAGTCAATGGGAAGGCGATGAGCTAAAACTATCGTTCACTCTGTTCGGATTCCGGGTTCGTTGGGATATCAGCGTTCACTCGACCTTTGTCGATTTGAGTTGTTCGCTGCCCGTAGCGGCAAGGATGTTTGACCACAAAATGGAACAGTTGATGGTTCGCAAGATTTCCAGCATATTGGAATCCGACGAAAGCACTCAAGTCGTCCGCCGCGCGGCGTAACTTTCGGGCGACTTCTGCTCTTGATCTTTGGGGAGACGGTTCTCAGATGCGTTCGCATTGGAAGCGCTGACTCGTCCAACAGAGATGGTGCAGAAAATATCGATCCGATTCAAATTGACCGAAGGGCACGCTCCTCGGCCGAAATAATTGTCGAGATATGGCGTTAGAAAACTTGGCTTGACACTCTGTTTGCTAACCGGATACAGTCTTCAGAAATCATGAACGATTCACGGAAGATTGCTAGCAAGGTTTATCGGATGACCCGCGGACCAGAGAAGCTTGTCGCCAAGGTTCCCATGTTGGATATTCAGAGGGGGAATCAACCCTTACGATCCGAGTTTCTCAGCGCAGTCATGTCGGTAATCGACAGTGGCCGGTTCCTGTTTGGAGCCGAAGTCGAATCCCTGGAACATCGGATTGCCGAGTTATGCACGACTCGACACGCTGTCGGATGTGCTTCTGGCAGTGACGCACTACTTTTGGCGTTGATGGCACTGAACATACAGCCCGGCGACGAAGTGATCGTTCCCAGCTTCACGTTCTTTGCAACTGCCAGTTGCATTTCGCGTTTGGGCGCTAGGGTTGTTTTTGCCGACATCGAACCTCGCACTTTCAATATCTGCCCCAAGCACCTTGCCTCGAAAATCACTTCCAGAACGAAGGCGATCATTCCGGTCCATCTATTTGGTCAATGTGCCTCCATGGATGAGATCATGGCTATCGCCGAGCCCAGAAATATACCGGTGATTGAAGATGCTGCTCAAGCAATTGGCGCAAGATGGATGGGTCGAGTGGCTGGATCGTGGGGACTGGTTGGCTGCCTCAGTTTCTATCCGACCAAGAATCTCGGTGGAATGGGAGATGGCGGTATGTTGGTCTGCGAAGATTCGACCCTGGCATCCAAGCTGCGTTTATTAGCGGCGCATGGAATGCAGCCACGTTACC
This sequence comes from Pirellula sp., assembly GCA_037440405.1. Taxonomy (GTDB): domain Bacteria; phylum Planctomycetota; class Planctomycetia; order Pirellulales; family Pirellulaceae; genus JANMGV01. The sequence goes on from JBBIUE010000003.1 coordinate 53,604, forward strand.
ATCACCAAGTGATCGGCATCAACTCTCGGTTGGATTCGATACAGGCCGCTGTTCTAGGCGTGAAGATGAACCATTTAGGAGAGTACATCGAAGCGCGCCAAAGCATCGCCCGACGCTACCGAGAACTCTTCGAATCCCAAGGACTCACGGAGTTTGTTGAACTTCCTTTCGAGGACGAACGATCCTTTCACGTCTGGAACCAATATGGTGTGCGCGTTCGACATGGATTCCGTGACGGACTTCGCAAACACTTGTCTGATAACGGTGTTGGAAGCGAGATTTACTACCCGATACCGTTGCATCGGCAAGCATGTTACGTTCATTTAGGGTATCGTGAAGGAAGCTTGCCAGAAACAGAACGCGCGTCCCAAGAAGTACTTCATCTTCCCATTTTTCCTGAACTCACGGCCGAAGAACAGGAAACAGTCTCATTCCGCATTCGCCGCTTCTTCGTCGATGGCATTTATCGTCGCGCTGCATAGTCGTTAAAGCCGTTTAGGCGAGCTGCAAATCGGCATTTCTTGTTCTTGCTTGCGATGCTTAGCGATACCTGACTGGTTGGGGTGCTCAGTCTTGACGAGCTGGCAGAGGTAAGGTCGGATCACCAAAGCACATGAACTTCATCGCCTGGAAAAAGATGCTCGGCGGATACCAATCATCGTTGGGTTGCAATTGTGCCAGTCCTTGGTCGTGAAAGTAGAATTTCACTGCACCACTCCAGCAATCTCCGAGCCGAGACTGGTGAGATTCCCGATAGGTTTCAGCAAATCCGCCAATCAATCGTAGCCCGCATGGCTGGCTGCCGGTGTTGCAACCGATGTAAGCTATGGCTCCATGCGGACCATTTCGAAGCAAATATTCACCCAATCCAGTCGGATTGTACTTTCCTGGTTGGTAGCATTGCGGAGCAGGTGGAGGTTCGCTGAAAACTTCTCCAAAATTTGTTCCAACATGCTCGTTCCCAGAAATGTCGATGTACGGCTCATAAGGCGGGAGCGTGGAAAAACGCGCCGTTGAACAACCCGCTGAAATGACGATCGGAAGTCGATCATCATTTTGAATGCGATTAAATGCAGATATCGAGAGACACTCTTCCCAACCGTCATCTCGGCCGTGCCCTGCGTGAACGATGAATCCTGCTCCGGAATTAAATAGCTCGATCAAGTTGCTCTCAGTGGGAGAGAGTATCTTCGTGTCGCGATTCGGACCATAGAAATAGTTCTTGATGTTCCACGACGTTCCGAGCTTCGAGGCAAAATCCTTCATCGTTGGGCGACTATCGACCCAGCCACCGACACTGACGAGGCCTGCGGTCCGATAGCCAGCTTTCGACTCGGCAGTTATTCCGTGTTCGTACTTAATCGACTTCTGAACCATCGACTTGAGTTCTTGGCTATTGCTAACAGGCCAACGACCGACCGCTACATCAGGCAGGTAGTCGATGCGATCAAAGTTGATCGGATCGGACTTATTTGCTTCGCCACGAACCTCGCCGAAGTAAGTTGCGTGAAATCCATCCTGATTGCCGTTCCAGGACTCGAAACTGCCGTCGCTCCTGGCCAAGTCGCTATAGTACAAGTCACTCGGATAGAATGCGTAGTGGTAGGCAGGTTCGGTCACCCTATCGAGAACCATGTAGCGAATCGGCATGATGTCCCCGTCACCGACCAAAAGAACATAACCAAGCTGCTCATGCTTCCACTGCTCGTAGAGAAACTTCTTCAACTTCTCTGAGTCGTCAACGCCTGGCACCGCTTGAAGAATCGATTCGAGCTCCACCAATACGGTGGGCATTTGCTGCCGTTTGAACTCGATGAAATCGACTAGGTCCGGAACTAGCCTCTCAGGAGCAACGACCACGAATTTCTTGGCCATCGAATCTTGACCTGTGACCAGACACGCTCCTCGAACGAGCCAAGTGAGGATCAGGATCGTAGTACCAAAATTCCCCAGCCTTGCCTTCATCGAACAATGCTTTCTTAGGTGCAAAACCACCGAGACAATTGCTAGCTTGATCCTAGGGCAACCGAAGTTGCGCCCAAAATGGGCGCTGACGGTCGCCTCGCTGACGAACGTCCTCCAGCAACGTCGCGATGTCCGGATTCACTTTGAACTTCTTGCGGTTGCGAGGCCATGAGACGAGGACTTCCTGTCCAAAATCCAAGGTTTCTGGATCGAACCAAAGGGTGAATCCTTCCGCCAAGAAGCCTTCGACGTGTACCGACGTTTTTGTGCGCGTCACCTTGGCTTCCATGACTTTGCTGGGCTCGAAGTCCAAAAATGGATTATTGATCTTTTCCTGGGGAAAAGATGTGATCTCGAGTAGCCAGAAGTAATTGTCTCCAGGACGAGTCGTCTTCACCTGAAACTTGTCAGGCGCGGGGCCACGCACATGCGAGGCGATACGAAGCCACTGCATGATCCTCGGCAGTTCCTCTTGAAAATGATCTTTGCCACGGCCGCGATACATGGTCACCATGCAGTTCGGATGCGACCGCACATAATCGTCAAGCAACTCGCCGTTTCGAACAAGCGGATTCTGCGGCCCTTCCATGTCCCCACCAACATAGTAGATGGGAAAGTGCCTTGCATTGTTTCGATAGTTTTTCGTGTAAGCGGTCGAGTTTCCTGAAATGCAAACCAATCCCGCCCACAAATCTGGGTGCGAAACGGCGATATCCCATGCCGCAGTTCCTCCCGCTTGATGACCACTGATGAAGATACGGTCGGTGTCTATGCTCGT
>JBBIUE010000003.1:56359-103416 GCA_037440405.1 Pirellula sp.
CGCATCTCGCAGGCAAACAAGAGCTCGATGGTGTTCGATCTCGGAGAACTCGTACTCCGATTGTTTGGGTCGCATCCATTCTGGGGCGATGACAATGAATCCGTGTCGGCATGCTTCGCCCAATGGTTGCTTGAAGTTTGGATCAAATCGGCCAGTCCACCATTCCAATTCAAGTTCCGAGGGCCAGTACTCGCTTCGCAGAGCTAGAATGCATGGATAGTTGCGATAGGGATCGTATTCCGGAGGCAGCTGCAACCAATAGGCAACCTGTTCTTCCGAACTACCATTCTTGATAGGAACCTCCATTCGAAACCTTCCTGGAGTTGAATCGTCCAGCGGAGGCAATGCGATTGGCGGTGGCATGTTCTTGACAATCTTCGCAAGGAGATTGGGAGCACCGGCTTCTTGTCCCCTCAATGCCTCGATGATATCGGAACGCACAGCACTGCTGGTCGTCGTCAGAAACTCGAGGACCAACTTGCGAGTCTCCCAAGCGGAGCGAACGGTTGCAATATTGTCCAGGCCAGTTCCACTCCCCAGCAGCCAGCCGCCGAGGGCGAGAGCCAATCGCTGGTCCGTTGTCAGATTGCGATCGTCCTGCAATCGAAGAAAATCTGCTAAACGAACGATGGTTTCAAAATTGACGTGCTGGGACACTTCATTGACCAACGGTGCGAGTTTTTCCCGCAGGTTGGCATCGCCTATTTCGGCGTGCAGTCTGTTGATGGAAGCCACGGCTTCTTCAATCTGTTGATGATCCTCCTCCACCTTGCGCAATCGACTGGCGACTTTGATCCGAGTCTCGTCGGAAAGCTTCTTTACGTCACAATTTCGCAAGAGCTGCTCAGCGAGTTGGTGTTGTCCAGCCAACTGACGATTCTGGACTTCGCGAAACATCATTTCTGCCTCGCGTTGATCGATTCCCCGAAGCTGATTTCGTTGCGATTCCAAGCTTGGCTGTTCACGAATGGCGAGTTCTAAAAACTCACGAGCGTCGCCAAATCGCTCTGCCTCGATGAACATGCTCACGATATCGAGCCAGTCCTGGGGCTTACCGTTTTCAGCTTTCCGCTTCAGAATCTCAAAAAGCGTTTTCCGTGGGATAGCAGAAAGAGCCAGTCGCATATCCCATACTAACGTTGACTCCGTCTGAAGGGCATCAACACGAACATAGTGGGCAGATACCTCGGTGATTCCCTGAACGATACTTCGCGGCCCTCGTTGTGTCGTTGTAGTGAAAACTCGCCGTCCATAGTCATCGAAAGGGGTGATCGAATTTGAACTGCCCAATACCCCTAAAGCTTGATTTCCTTTCGTCGAAGCTCGTTTGGTTTCGTTGGGAAGAGTGATGCGTATCGGCTGGAAGGAGAGGGGGACTTGGTTGGCAAGCTTGTTGTTGTGAAAATAGGTGACGCGAAGCTCGTCGTCCACAAAGAGAATCGGTTTTGCCTGAATCTCGCCGGAGTCTCTACCTGAAGCAAAACCCGATTGATTCAGACTCGCGCGATCACCGACACTTCCCGGTCCAAGTTGCATGCCATTCTTCAACAGCACGATGGACTGCTGCGCCATCAAAGGTGGCAGCAGAATCAGCGAGAGCAGGAAGCCAATACCACTTGGGGACAAAAACCGTGCCATCGTTTGCTCCATCTTATCGAACTGAAGTTGTCCCCTCTTCAGCCGTGTCGCACTTCGAACTCTTGAAACGGAAAAGTCGAATCCCGGACTTCGTTCAGACTTTACCGACCACCTCCGAAATAACGTTTCAATGCGTGCGAAGCAGCTTCTCTGGAATTTTCGGATTTCGGTTTTGTATCAAATTTTGGCTTGCTCGGTTGCGATGTTTCCTTTGAATCCTCAATGCCGGAGTCGCGTGACTCGATCGTTTGGTGAGGATCGATTTTGGAAGTTTCATCGAGAACGAATTGCCGAGTATCGGGAACGCGTTCAACCGTGCGATCAATCTGGTCCGCTTCCTCGAGCCAGGAACTCACATCGATCTCCTCGTATCGACTGTCCGTTGAGGCCGAACCTGTCGCAACTCGCTCGACCGCGTCCTTGATATCCCTCACCTCAGGACGTTTTGCGCCGCCCAAGCCAACTTCGATTAAGACTTCAAACTCCAAATGACCGACCTTGAGATGATCGCCGTTCTTGATGATCTTTGCTTTGTCGGAAGTGACCGGCTTGCCGTTGAGAAGGGTTCCATTGCGACTTTTCAAGTCGAGGACCAGAAGTTTGCCGTCCTTGATAACGAGGATACAATGCTTGCGACTGACGGATTCACTCTTGGGTCGAAGGTGGCAGGATTCACTACGACCGATCAGGAACTTATCCTGTTTGATGGCTATTTCTTTTCCTTCGTGTGACCCCGACAGAACCTTTAATTTCACCTGCATGTTTTGCCTCTCGTTCGTGTTGATGCATGTTCCACTGCGGAGCGTTTCGGACTACTCATTCGGTTTGCATCAACCCAGCCAGTACCTGGAACAGTTCACACTTGATCATTCGTCTAGATTCACTGTCAACTTCATCGACCGACCATCAACCAATATTGTATCGAATCCATAGGAAAAGCAATAGATTGGTGACGACAAATTCCCTTCAAGCGACTGCAAGGTGAAGAACCTCGCCATTGGAAGCTTGTTCCGTTAACGACGGTGCATCCATTGGGTACTCCCGAATTGGTCTTCATACTTTGCAAGGGTCGGCAATTGTGAACGCAAATCCCCTACAATCGATTTCCATCGTACTCCAAGTCCATTCGATAAGCCATCCGAAATTGCATTAAGAAGCAAATTGGCCCAACTCTCCTGAGCAACATGCTCGGTAGAAATCGGGATTTTTCCGAGATGAGACATCGGACGCGAAGGTGTCCTATTTTCTAACCTTCTGCTCGCCATTAAGTCTTGGAGCCCCAAGAGATGTGGGGCAAAAGGACTAGCCTCCAACAAAAGGCTTCCATGCTGAGACAGAACATCGGCGTAACGCTTTTGTGCACTGCCAAGAATCTTGAACCCATTGGTGACGATATCCTGGGAACTTCGCCTTTCAAAGCAAAGAAAGCGATCTTTACCGCAGTCTGAGCCACAATTTTTAGTGCCTGCCACCTCGTGCATACCTATATCAGGGAGAAAGGATTGAAGGCATCCGACCACCGCTTGATGGATCAGCCTATACAACCCTTCGTGGTGCCCTTTCCGGCCCGATTCGAGCATTGTCAAGGAATAGGTCAATTCGAGATGATGTACGATCGCTCCACCGCCCGTTTCGCGCCGAACGACGGGCAAGCCTGAAAGTGCGACTTGGCTCAAAAAATCGGAATAAGTCTGAAAGTAGCCGAGAGATACGGTGGGAGTGCTCCAGCGGTAGACTCGCAGAAAGCAAACTCGGTTTTCCCGAACGAAATCCACCAGCGCTCTGTCAGCAGCCATGTTGTATGGGCCGCTTCCAGGTAGATCGACGATTACGATTCCGTCCATTTCAAGATCGGCTTTCGAGCTGCGGTGACCTCATCCGGACGACGCACGACCGTGGAATAGGGAGCTTCGTGGAGCATTTCTGCAGGCTCGCCTGTGATTTGAAAGATTGCTTTGACAAAGGCATCCAGCGTTTCTTTGCTCTCCGTTTCCGTAGGTTCGATCATCACCGCTTCCTGCACGGTCAATGGGAAGTAAACTGTGGGAGCGTGGAATCCGTAATCGAGCAAACGCTTTGCTAAGTCCATAGCTGAGATGCCTTTCTCCTTCTTCAGCGTCGCCGCAGAAGCGACGAACTCATGCATACATCGATCGCCGTGCGGGACCGGAAGTATATGTTTGATCTGGCTCAACAAATAATTGGCGTGCAAGACAGCATCTTGGCTTGCTTCCTTCAGACCGGCTGCTCCAAGCGTGCGAATGTAGCAGTAGGCTCGAACGAGGACTCCGACATTGCCGAAGAAGCTTCGAACGCGGCCGATCGATTTGGGTCGATCGTCATCGAGCGAGAAACCGGTATCTGTTTTCACGATGGTCGGCGAGGGAAGGAAGCCTTCCAAATCTTTGCGGACGCAGATCGGTCCTGCTCCAGGCCCACCCCCTCCATGCGGCCCGCTAAAGGTCTTATGAGGATTGTAGTGCATCATGTCCGCACCGAAATCACCGGGACGTGCGATCCCCAAGATGGCGTTCATGTTCGCTCCATCTAAGTAAATCAAGCCTCCGCAGTCATGAACTATTTTCGCGATCGTATCGATCTGGTGATCGAATAATCCCAGCGTATTTGGATTCGTGATCATGAAGACGGCGGTCTTGTTCGACACCTTCGCGCGAAGATCGTCGAGGTCGACCAAGCCAGTTGCGCTGCTCCGGATCGTGATGGTATCCATGCCGACCATACGAGCACTCGCCGGATTGGTTCCATGAGAGGAATCCGGCGCAAGAACAACAGGACGATGCTCCCCTAGCTCTCGAAAATGGGCTGCCGCAACCATCAATGCAGTCAACTCGCCATGCGCCCCCGCTGCGGGTTGCAAGGAAACGGCCGGCAGCCCGGATATCTCAGCGAAATAGATCTGCAATTCGTAAAGTAACTGCAAAAGCCCTTGAATCGATTCGTCCGTTTGCATCGGATGAACATCGACGATTCCGGGCAGACCGGCCAACCGCTCGTTTCGCTTGGGGTTGTACTTCATCGTACAACTTCCGAGAGGATAAAAATGGGTGTCGACCGACATATTCCTGGTCGAGAGATTGGTGAAATGCCGCACGACATCTCCTTCGCTCAATTCTGGCAGCGAGGGAGGCTCCTCGGCCAAGACTTCCTGAGGAAGCAACTCATTCAAAGCGACCTCGGGAACGTCGCAAGGAGGAAGACGGTGCGATCTCCGGCCTGCCTTGGACAATTCAAAGATGAGTTTCGTGGATAGCTCATTACGCATGGATTACAGCCTCGCTGTGAAGGACTTTCAGGCAGCCAACATAACGATCCATTTCGGACTTGGTTCGCTTTTCGGTGACTGCGACTAACAAGCAATCGCTCAAATTGGGATAATACGGAGCCAAGGGGATGCCTGCTAGAATTTTCTGTTCAAGCATGGACTCGACGAGATCGTCGACTTGACCAACTCGATCGCGAACGACGAATTCTCGCCATCCCGGTGACGCGAATGGAATCTCGAAGCGGTCGAGCTCCGCGATCTTGCTTTTGAGATAGGCTGCTTTGTGAGCGCACAATGCAGCAGTCTCCCGTAAACCGTAGGGACCGAGAAGCGACAAGTAAATGGTCGCACGCAACGCAAAAAGTCCTTGGTTTGTGCAAATGTTGCTAGTTGCCTTATCACGACGGATATGCTGCTCGCGCGTTTGCAGAGTCAGAACCCAGCAGCGGCGGCCGGTTCGATCTTCCGTTTGGCCAGCGATACGTCCCGGAACTCTCCGTACCAGGGATTCCTTACATGCGAGAATGCCAAGATACGGGCCGCCGAATTGAAGTGGATTCCCGAGGACTTGCCCCTCGGCGACATAGATATCAGCCCCCCATTTCCTTGGTTGCTTGAAAATCCCCAAACTGATCGGGTCGGCAACTCCAACAACCATCACGCCTGCGTCCGCCGCGAGCTTAGCTGCCTGTTCTGCATGCTCAACACATCCAAAAAAGTTCGGCTGTTGGATGACAATACAGGCGGCAGATGAGTCGATGGATGCACGCCAAGTCTCTAACTCAATGATGCCATCCACGAACGGCAACTCAACCAACTCACCGCCAATCCACTGCAAGTAAGTCGCCAGGGACTGGCGATAATGGGGATGTAACGTCGAAGGCACGACGACCCTTTTCCGGCCTTCATTCGCCGCTAAGCACATAAGCACAGCTTCGACCGTCGCGGATGCCCCATCGTAGAGACTAGCGTTGGAAACATCCATACCCGTCAACTGGCAAATCAATGTCTCATACTCGAACATGACCTGCAAATTCCCCTGACTCACTTCGGGTTGATAGGGCGTATACGAAGTGAAGAACTCTCCGCGACTCGCAATGGCATCGACGACTGCGGGAACAAAGTGATCGTAGGCTCCACCGCCAAGGAAACAGGTCGAGGAGCTTGCTCCCGCATTCTTGTTTGCAAGGTCTTGCATCCATGTGGTCAGCTCGATTTCGCTCAAACCGTCAGGAACCTGAAGAGGACGATTGAGCTTAAGATGTTCTGGAACACTTTGAAATAACTCATCGATCGTCGAAGCTCCGATGGCACGGAGCATCGATTGCTGATCTTCCTGGGTGGTAAATCGATATGGCATGCTCAGAATTCTCAAAACACCTGAAGAACTGGGATGGAAATTGCTGTGGACCTGCGATGCAAAGCCGAAATTGTTCCGAGCGTGATCAATGGGACTCGGCACACTGTTTGGAATAAGACTCAAACGTGAGCAACCCATCGAGTTCGCTTAGATCGCTCATTTCTACTTGGATCATCCAGCCTTCGTTGTACGGGTCCCGACTCAAAATCTCCAACTGGTTTGGCAGGCTCTCATTAACCGCAACAACCTGTCCGCTTACTGGAGAATACAATGGGCTCACCGCTTTGACCGATTCAACTTCCCCAAACTCTTGACCTGCCTGAACGGACGATCCAACTTTGGGGAGCGCCATGAAAACAAGGTCCGTCAATTGTTCCACGGCAAATGCCGATATGCCGATCACCGCGATGTTCTTGCCGCCGTCCTGAATCGCGTGAGCCCACTCATGAGTTGGGCAATATCTCAATTCCGATGGTTGGATGGTCATGAAATCTCTCCTAAATAAAGCTTAAGCTGGACTAGAGGTTGGCCTGGAATAGAACGGAAGCGGGACGACTCGCCCAGATGTTCGACTTCCACGAATATCGACATCGACGACGGTTCCAGGCGTATTTAAGTTCGGAGCAATATAGGCCATGGCGATTGGCTGCTGGAGCGTCGGCGAGAAGCTTCCGCTGGTGACGACTCCGACACAGCGGGAGTCCATATCGAAAATTCTGGCTTCTTGCCGAGCCGCTCGCTTTCCGTCCAGCATCAATCCAACCCGCACCGGGGCCTGCGAATCATCTTTGGCCCGAAGCAAAGCAGCCTTGCCGATGAAATCACGATCTTTGAATTGGACGGCAAAACTCAGTCCCGCTTGCATGGGATTCGTGTTTTCGTCAATCTCATGACCGTAAAGCGGCATGGCAGCTTCCAGTCGCAACGTATCGCGCGCCCCAAGGCCCGCAGGCATGATGCCGACTTTTCTGCCCGATAGCATGAGGTTCTCCCAAACGCGTTCCGCGTCTTCCTTGCGGATGATCAGTTCCAAACCGTCCTCACCCGTGTATCCAGTTCGCGAAACGATGCACGGCTTATGCATTTGTTCGGTGACCCGGCCTCGATAGTAGCCCAAATTCTGCACGTGTTCGGGAAATAATGGCTTGCAAACGCTCATCGCTTGAGGTCCCTGAACTGCAATCATGGCGGTCTGTTCAGTGGTATCCGTCATTTGAACCTGCGGAAACTCTGACAGTTGACGTTCAAGCCAATTCCAAATCTTGGATCGATTACCAGCGTTTACGACGAGGAGGAAGTAGGGATGACTACTCGGAGTCTCCAACGAATAGAGTAATACGTCGTCGAGGATGTTGCCATCTTCGTTGCAAATCAAACTGTAGCGAATCTGGCCCAGCTCCATACCCGCCACTCGACGGGTGAGCGTGTGGTCCAGCAGAGCCTCCGCTTGCGGTCCCTCCAATCGAAACCGCCCCATGTGCGAAATGTCAAATACGGCGGCATTGTTCCGAGTCGCTTCGTGTTCTGCGACGATCGTTGAATACTGGATCGGCATCGAATAACCAGCGAATTCGGCGAATCGAGCACCATGGGCTTGGTGCCAACCAAAAAGCGGAGTCGTAGCCAAATTCGCTTCTGCCATGCGATATCCAACACTTCATTGTCAAACAACAGAAAAGTCGCCCGGCGATCGAAGCCATACCAACCGAAAGCTTCCATGTCGGCTGTGAATCATTGCTCGTAGCCTATCGCTCCGCAAAAGGACGCATCAGAAACGCTCTTTCGCGAAGCGGAAAGCGACCATGATCTGCGTCGCTCGAATATCTTCACAACCTAGTCGCGCCACGACTCCATCAGTTTAGCCAACCGAAAAGTGACGAACAGCCCAAAACCAAAGGTCAATTCACTATACTAGAGACCAGTCCCCGCCTGGATGGGCCCCCTTGTTCTTTTTTGATCTCGGCGTTGAGAGATGAGCCAGACCGCAGCTCACGAACCAGCAATCCTTCCACCGGAGTTGCTTGCGAAACTCGATCGACTCGAGCTCGTTAGCCGCAAGATTTTCCGTGGCCGGATGAAGGGTGAGCGACGTAGCAAACGAAAGGGCCAAAGCGTCGAGTTTGCAGACTTTCGCAACTATGTTCCGGGGGATGATCTTCGATTCATCGATTGGAACCTCTACGCTAGGCTCGACCGACTTTATCTGAAGCTATTTTTGGAAGAGGAGGATCTGCACTTCTTCGCCATCATCGATGATTCGATGTCAATGGATTTCGGCGCGCCGAGTAAGCTGTTTGCAGCCAGACAGATCGCTGCAAGTTTAGCCTACATCGGGCTCTGTCGGGGCGATCGCGTTCGACTTTGTCGCTTTTCGGACAAGCAATCCACCTCACCGGTTCTTCGTGGTCGAACCAGCCTGAACCGATTGATCAACGATATGCACGCCATTGTGCCAACTCGAACGCCATCCATGGAAGAGACGATCCGACGTTTCTGCTTACGAAATACGGGCAAGGGCATCGTGGTCATCTTGTCGGACCTCATGGACAAGGACGGCTATGAAGCGGCACTTCGGATGTTGGTTGCTCGCGAGTACGATATCTATCTCGTTCACATCCTCTCTCCCGAAGAGGTTAAGCCCTCTATTCAGGGCGATGTCAAACTCGTCGATTGTGAAGACGGCGATGAACGGGAGATTACCATGTCATCATTTCTAATGAAGCGGTACGATCAAACGCTTCGATCGTTCATCGAGCAAGCCCGCTCGTTCTGCACCCGCCGTTCCATCACCTATATCCCAACACAAAGTGATGTTGCCATAGACATTTTGGTGAGCCAGTATTTGCGCACGCGAGGACTGGTGCGATGACCTGGATGAATACACTGAGTGGTTGGCAGTGGGCGATCTTCGGTGCGTTACCATTCTTGGTGCTGATGCTGTATTTTCTCAAGCTTCGTCGGCAAGTGGTCGAAGTTCCCTCGACCTTTCTATGGCGTAAAACAATCGAGGACATACGAGTCAACAGTTTGTGGCAGCGTCTCCGGCGGAATCTGCTCCTGTACCTTCAATTGTTGTTCATCGCACTGCTGATTCTCGCTTGTTTGCGGCCGGGTCTGTTCGGTCGGGAACGAACCGGTGAACGATGGATTTTTCTGATCGACCACTCCGCAAGCATGCAGGCCACGGACATGGAGATCAATCGCCTGGAAGCCGCGAAAAAAATCGTCCGAGGTAAATTGGCCACCATGCAAAGTAGTGACGTTGCCATGGTGATGGCTTTTTCAAACGTCGCGGATATCAAACAAGGATTCACCTCCGACAAGCAACGACTTCTCACATCCCTTGACTCGATCAAGCCCACCCATCGAACGACCGACATCAACGATTCCTTGCGCGCTGCTGCCGGTCTCGCAAATCCTGGCCGGGCTAGCTTCGACGGTGTCAACGACATTGCTGTCGCAGACGCACTTCCCGCTACCCTTTTTATTGCATCTGATGGCGGATTCGCTGCGAACAATGAGTTCGATTGGGGCAACCTCCATCCGCAATACCTTTCGATCGGCACCTCATCGTCTGACAATCTCGCACTGGTCAGTTGTTCGGTGGATCGTGACAGCGAACGGCCGGATTCGATTGAAGTCTTCGGTCGCATCTACAACGACAGTCGAGAACCGGTAATTGCTCCGGTCAACCTTTACTTCAATGGCATCCTTGTCGACGCATCGCGCGTTTCCGTGGCTCCAAAACAAGAATCAGGTGTGAACTTTCAGCTATCAGGTTTACGCGAAGGGGAGCTCAAGTTGGAGATTGAACGCGAAGACATCTTGATGCTCGATAATGTGGCCTATACGGCTCTTCGGCCTCCGCGTCAAGCAAATCTGCTGCTTGTGACTCCGGGTAACCGAGCGCTTGAAACCGCCCTTTCGACTGAGCAAGTTCAGAAAATGGCTACGGTGTTGATCCACCCTCCGGAGTACCTTCAGACGGAAGAATATCAAAAGTATCAGCAGACTCAGTTTCTTGATTTGATGATCTTTGATCAGTGTGCGCCTGAAGCCATGCCGGACACCAATACCCTGTTCATCGGCTCCTTGCCACCAATGATGGGATGGGCACTCGACGAGCCCGAGGGACCTTGTTTTGTGGATGACTGGGATAAGACGCACCCCGTTCTTCAGTACGTCGAGCTTGCTTCCATTCGCATTATTGAAGGCCAAAAGGTCACCGTTCCTTCAGGAGGCAAGGATCTGATTACCGGCAATATCGGCACCATTTTTGGAATGGCACCACGCGGTCCCTATCAGGATGCTGTCTTAGGATTCCCGATCGTCCGGATGAACGACGCTGGGGGCGAACCAAACACGGATTGGGCAATTCGAAGAAGCTTTCCGGTGTTCGTGCATGCTATCGTCGAGTATTTGAGTGGCGGAACGACACTTGCCGCAGCTTCGACCATTTTGCCCGGACAGCCAATACAACTCACGTTAACGAATCGCTATATGCTATTCGATGTTCAATTGCCCGACGGGAAGCGCGTACCGATCCAACGTGGAAGTTCCGGTCAAACGATCTTCACTCAAACCGAAACTCCGGGAATGTATCGAGTGTTCGCCCAAGGCGGCGAGCAACCGCTCGAAGTGTTTTGTGTCAACCTGTTTTCGCAACAGGAAAGCAAACTCGAGCCTCCAGCAGAACTTCAAGTTGGAGCCGACAACGTCCGAACCTCAGGTGTCGAGATTGAGAAGCGATTCGAATTCTGGCGTTTGTTGGCGCTCCTCGCCTTAGGAGTCCTTCTCATCGAGTGGATCGCATTCAACCGTCGCGTGCTCATTTGATTTCCATCAACGGCTGCAGGAGCAATCGTGTTGAGTTTGAAAGTACGCAGTGCCACCAAGAATGAATGTCCGTGGCCAACGAAATTCAATTAGCCCTGGAGTGCTCCCGATCGATGCCAACTCGGCCTGCGCGCATTCACGCCAAGACCGTGCAGGGTATGTGAAGCTGGCATTTCCAGCGATGTTGTGTTCCGCTCGTCCAGAAGAAGCTGAATTCAAGCACGATAGTCAAGCAAGCTTATCTACGAACGAAACGTACCATTCAGTCAAGTCATGTGGCACTCGTCCTGCACTCCCACCGTTAACCGCAATGTAGTCGATTACGAAGTCGGTTCCCTCGATTTCGTGCTGCTCAGAATCATCGTTTCTCGACCTTCCGGTGCAATGCGTATGTAAACGGGCCAGAGCGTTGTAAGAAACCAGATCATGGACATGCTGTCGGGAACGGGACTAAATAATGGCCGTTCGGCTAGGGACACCACAAAGATGAAAACGGCGGAGGCGACTAGGATTGGTTGTTTGGATTTCATCCCATCGCGGAGATTCCATATCATCAGCACGAGAACCAAAGCGGCCGCAGGGAACCCAAGATTGACAGCAACCTCGAGAAAAACGTTGTGAGCGTGCCCTGAGAACCCAGCCATGACGATCGGACTGCCACCGGCACCGTGTCCGAGAAGAGGCCGCTCCGAGGCAATCTTAAATGCCTCTTGCCAAATTCGTGTTCTCCCAGTTGCCGTGTAGATCTCTTCAGCTTGGCCAGTTTTCGTGGACGCTCCCACAAATTTGCTGAGGGCGCGCTCCGACCCAACGGTGCTTTCCGCGAAGAGTAGTCCAATCGCTCCAACAAGAACCGCCAGTCCGATCGCGTAGATGGTTGACGGCCGTCGCAACAATGGTAGGCAGACGATGGGAAATGTGACGATGGCTGCAATGACTGGCGTTCTGCTCAAAGATACGGCAGCTTCTAAAAGCAACAGCGGCAACCACAACAAGAACCATCGCCATTGCAATTGTCCGCCGTAACAAGCGGCAAACATAAAGAGTCCGCAGTAGACTGCCGTTCGTCCGGAAATGTTGGGATGCCCGAGTCCTCCAATCCGGATGACTTCTTGCTTCGGGCCGAGTACTTCCACCCAAACGGACATGTCGGGAATGACGACGTATGCGACTAAGCATCCTATCAGGTACAGGAGCATACCATAGAGGATGTCAAACAGCACTCGCTGGGTACCAAGAAAGGTCAAAGCTGTCGCAGCAAGAAAGTACATCGAAGTGAATGCGACGCCGCTCGCGAACGCGATTTTCATTTCCAGAGCTTGCGTGGCGGATAAGAAATGAATGCCACAAACGATGGCCAGCAAGCCACCCTGGATGCTGATCAGCAGACGCCGCGTCAGAGGATTCGTCCACCAACCCCACAATCCGAGAGCGCCACCGAAAACCAGAATGGCAAACTTGATGATTGCCTGTGGACCTGTCTTGAATGAATCAACCGATCGATCAATTCGAGGAAGGTCAATGTTGGCCGCAAATACGATGCCAATGATCGTTAATCGCAGCGACCAAAGATACAACTGATCGACGGAAATTCCCGATACACGCGGTGGTGCAGATGATGCACTGCGGTCAATGGTTTGTGCGGACGATGACATCATGCACCAAGAAATCGAAACGACTCCATTGAAGCACTACGATGAAAGGAACTTCAACTCTCGTGCGTCGAATGCTTGCTTCTAGACTAGTCCCATCGATCGGGCGATCAAAGCTACTGAGGGGCAGCCAATGGTAACAAGCGAAAGGTCTCCATCCCAAACGTCATATTCGTTGCGAATCGACCACGGAATCGCCTAGACGCACACCTCACGCAATTTGCTTGCGTGGCCGGCTTGGCCAAATGCGATCATGCGATCGACGCAGACTTTCTTCATGGCCGCGCGGGCTGGCTTCAAATAGTCGCGCGGATCAAATTTCTCTGGGCTGGTCATGAGTACTTGGCGAATCGCGGCAGTCATGGCTAGTCGATTGTCCGTATCGACGTTGATTTTGCGGACGCCGTGTTTGATTCCTCTTTGAATCTCCTCGACCGGCACACCCCATGTTTGTTTGATGCTGCCACCGAACTTGTTGATGAGGTCTTGCAGTTCTTGAGGTACGGAACTACTTCCGTGCATCACCAAATGGGTATTGGGAACTTTGCGGTGAATAGCTTCGATCCGATCCATGGCCAACACTTCGCCATCGGGTTTACGAGTGAACTTGTAAGCTCCGTGACTCGTGCCGATCGCAACTGCCAAAGCATCTACGTTGGTCTCTTCAACGAATTGGGCCGCCTGCTCCGGATCCGTCAGTAGTTGATCGTGGCTGAGAACTCCCTCCGCACCGTGGCCATCTTCCTGCTCACCGTGTCCAGATTCTAAGGACCCCAAGCATCCAAGTTCACCCTCAACCGAGACTCCGCGGGAGTGCGCCAACCGTACAACTTCTGCGGTCACGCGAACATTGTAATCATACGAGGCCGGGGTCTTGCCATCTTCCTCAAGTGATCCGTCCATCATCACTGAAGTGAACCCGTTGTCGATGGCTGACAAGCACGTCTCGACCGAATTGCCATGATCTTGGTGCATCACTGTTGGAATATGGGGGTACAGTTCTGCCGCCGCCAACATCAAGTGTTTGAGGTAGGTGTCCTGAGAGTAGGACCGAGCCCCTCGTGAAGCTTGAACAATGACAGGAGAATCTGTCTCGTTGGCAGCCTCCATGATCGCCTGAATTTGTTCCATGTTGTTGACATTGAACGCCGCCACTCCATAACCATACTCGGCAGCGTGATCCAGGACGACTCGAAGGGGAACTAGTGCCATTGTCTCAAACCTCACATCAATGCAGAACAAGAAACGCCAGTGAAGACGTCATTAAGTTGATTCGTATCAAACAAAAATTCTAGCAGTAAGAGAGCTGTTGGACACCACCAAATTGATTCGCCAAGAAAGCAACGTAAGGTTGTTCGCGGCATCATCCCCTTACGAATCAGAATGGTCGAGTTCGCTGCCGTAAGTGCTATCTTATCGACTTCTACGCTCCCTTAGAATTTTGAAGGTTCCGAAGTTACAATGGTGACTCGGTCATCGGATTTCGAATTCACTCTCCAAGTCCAATCAGAAACGTTGGTAACTTATGAAGCTACCTCCTCTCTCGAAATGCAGCCTTTGGATCGGATTCGGATGGGTCTGGTTGTCGCTGGTGTGCATCCAAACCTGTCCTATTCAATCACAAGATTCTGGAGAGAAACGATCGCCTCAGCCATCGGCTGTATGCGCCGACGCGATCGATCAGTATATCGCCCAAGCCAGACTTGACTGGGGTGTTCCGGGATTGGCTGTTGCTGTTGTCAAAGACGATCAGGTCGTATTGATGAAGGGCTACGGAGTCAAGCAAGTCGATCAACCCGATGAAGCCGACGCGCAGACGCTTTTCGCTATTGCATCGAATACCAAAGCGTTTACCGCTGCAGGACTGTCACTACTCGTCGACGAGGGGAAGCTTCGTTGGAATGATCCCGTTCAGCGATATCTACCTTGGCTCGAATTGTATGATCCGTATGTCACTAGCGAGCTGCGAATCCATGATCTTCTCTGTCATCGAAGTGGCCTCGGCACCTTTAGCGGTGATCTGCTCTGGTACGGAACAGGCTACGACGCCAAAGATATCCTGAGTCGAGCACGGCATCTCCAACCCGATGGGCCTTTTCGTGCCCACTTCGGCTATTCGAACTTAATGTATCTCGCGGCGGGAGAAGTTCTGGAAGCCGTTAGTGGCCAGACGTGGACGGAGTTCATGCACCAACGATTCTTCGATCCTTTAACAATGCATCGAACCATCACGTCGATTCGCGAATTGGAGCGACTCGGTAACGTAGCAACTCCCCACAAAACTTGGTTAGACCGCTCTGAGAAGCTCGATTGGGAGAATTGGGATTCGATGATGGCTGCCGGAGGGATCATCTCCTCGGTGGAGGATATGGCGAAGTGGATGAGGATGCTGCTGAACCGAGGCGAGACGAACGATGGCAAACGCATCCTGCCGGCTGGTGCATTTGCGGATTTGTGGGAGAGCCACATGCCAATTCGAGTTTCTCCGAGTTTTCAGCAGAGGTTTCCCTCGACCCATTTTCGAGCTTATGGATTGGGTTGGATGCTTGCCGACTATCAAGGCCACAAGATCGTATCGCATGGTGGTGGATACGATGGCATGTATTCTCAAGTCATCCTTGTTCCCGAATTGAAACTCGGAGTTGTCGTGTTGACCAACAGCATGACCAGCATCGCGGATACCCTCGCCAGTTGGATTGTGGATCGATACTTGAATGCGCCAGATATCGATCGAAGCCAACAGAGCCTGGAACAATTTCGGCAGTCGCGAGAGCGTTTTCGTGCTCGTATCGATCAAGCAGTTTCTGCCGTACCGAATGCTCCTCGGCCCTCGCATCCGTTGATCGATTACGCTGGAACCTATCGCTGTCCGATGTATGGTGACGTCTCGGTTACCCTTGAAAATGACCAGTTAAAGATGGAGCTATTGCCAAATGCGCGACTGGTCGCTGATCTGGAGCCGTTGCATTACGACACGTTTGTGATTCGGTGGCGTAACCGTTTTGCTTGGTTTGAGGAAGGAACCGCTCATTTTATTGCCGGAGCCAACGGGCAGATTGTGGAACTGAAGCTCGATGTCCCCAACGACGATCTTTGGTTCCATGAGCTGAAACTGGTTCGCATTCGTACAGATCACTGAGGATCGGTCCGACAGCAGGCGGAATGATCAAGACTTTGGGAGTTGCTCGTTGGCAATGTTGATATACAACGCCATCAGGGACATCGTGTTCAACATTACATGGACGATCCATGAGGCCCAGATTGTTCCGGTCATTCGATAAAGCCAACCGAGCAAGCAACCAAACAAAATCAGTGGAATCCAACCGATCCCATAACTGTAATGAACGAGTCCGAAAATCATGCCCGACACGAAAATGGGCCACCAAGGTAAGCTTCTAGGATCGACCGGTGCATCGTGGACACCGTATATGCTGATCAAGCCGGGCTCCGATCGAGGTGCAGCAGAGAGCGGCTCGCTGATGTCCAGCCGTGGCGGTATTCCGGCAACGATCTGACGGCCCTTTGAAGAACTCCCATCCGACTGCGATGGAAACGCATCCGATTCATCCTCTGAGTTGGCGAAGTTGTGCTCCATCGTCTGAACCAATGGAGGGCTGTAGGATATCGAGAGAATCGGCCAAATCGAACGTCTCCCAACACAGACATCTGCCAAACTAACTCTGCCCGCTGACATCGAATCCAAATAGCCCTGAAGAAGCACTCGAAAGATAAATTCTTCAGTGATCGGTGCAATGACCGCTGCAACGATGAAAGCATAGACGAATGAGGACGGATTCCGGGTCACTTGTTCGACCAGAGGATGCGTGCCAGGATGTTCGACCAATTGTGTGAGACCTAACAAAATGAGATACATAAACGGGATGCTGATCAGTCCTGCAACGCCGCCGAAAATCACATCGCTTACCAGTCGGCTGCAGTCCCAACCGATTCGGTCGAGCGCGAGGTTTGCTCGCTTACATAACCATAAACTGGTTATGACCATCGCGATGACTTGGGCAAGGGAAAGCCAGAGCGAGAGTTCCAAATTCGGCATTTCCTTGCCCGATGCATCCTTCGCTATCTTCGGCGATGTTTCCAAGGCCTCAGATTTTAGCGAGGACTCTTCCGTGGTCTCCAAATGCAGTTCCCGTTCGGCGGCGACGGACTCGGACGCTTCCGATGACGCCGGTGCATTCGCGTTGACGATGTTCGCATGGTTCGCTTTCCACAACCCTGCTAGTACGTTGATCGCGAGAAACCAGATCAATACAAATACAACTAGATCCAGGAGCCCCCAAGGAGCGACAGGTCGCATCGGACTCGCCGGCACGATTCGGCTTTTTTTGAACCACGACCTGATCAGCCAACCCCAGGCGAAAGAACGCCAGAATGAGCAACTGAAAGATCACAAGTGTTACTTGCGGCACTTGGGGAACCTTACTGTTAACGAAAACTCTATTGCCATCACACTCATTGGCTGCCCTGCGATCGTTTATGCGACATCGGCAAGAGTTATACCGCGTTTTGGGCAGTTGAACACTTCCAATGCAGGAAAAGGACGATGGAACCATTCTGTTCGGGTGCACCTATCAATGACGCGGTCGCAACTCTCTACGAATCCGTGCTAGAAAATTTGGGGAATCCCCGTGATGGCCCGCCCACACCCCGAAGAGAATTTGACCTGCGCAAGCGATTGCGTTAATCTGAAAGAGTCTTGTTGCTTCGCGTTTCTCCGGTCAAGGGACTCCCTTTCGTTGGTGAGACAGCAGCAGGACATCGTCCCACCCCATTCCTGCGGCACCCAACTACCCTTCCTGGAGTCGCTCGCCAGAAAAGTCGCTTATGAAACTCCATCGTCCCTCAACTCGTATTGATCTCACTTGGAATGGGTATGTGTGTCGACTAGCCACTTACGTTTCAATAGGGATTTTCGCGGTACTCTCGTTCTCGCGGCAACTCGATGGCCAAGAGGAGCCAAGAGTTAGTTTTCACAAGGACATCCTCCCGGTCCTTCGAACTCACTGCTTGGGTTGTCACCAACCGGCCAAAGCGCAGGGGAGATACGTGATGACAGAGTTCGCTTCGCTCCTTCGTGGTGGCGAGTCTGAGCAGACAGCAGTGGTACCCGGCGATAGTGGCGCTAGCCACCTGATCGAGGAGATTACACCCGTCGATGGTAAAGCTGCGATGCCTCGTGTTGGCTCGCCACTTTCTGTGGAGCAAATCGAACTCATTCGGCTTTGGATCGATCAAGGAGCGGTCGATGATTCGCCGTTGAAGACTCGGCCTTATTCAATCGACAACCCGCCAACCTATTCACTTCCTCCCGTAATTACGTCCATCGACTTCAGTCCGGACGGCAAGCTGCTTGTGGTGAATGGATCGCATGAGGTTTTGTTGTTCGAAACCTCAACTTGGAAACCGGTCAATCGCTTCGTCGGCATGAGCCAGCGGGTAGAGTCGGTCCGTTTTTCACCTGATGGCACTAGAGTCGCCGTTGCTGGCGGAGACCCTGGCCTTCAGGGTGAGATTCAGGTTTGGGAGGTTGCTACGGGCAAACTACTGCTCAGTAAGATTGTTTCGTTCGATACGCTGTTCGGCGCGAGCTGGTCACCAGATGGTAGATGGATTGCGTTCGGTGCGACCGACAATGTGGTCCGAGCGATCGATTCGGATTCCGGAGAACAGAGACTGTATCAGGGAGTGCACGAGGATTGGCCTAGAGCGACGACTTTCACTGTAACCGGTGGTTACGTGATTTCTGGCGGTCGAGACATGACAGTCAAGTTGACGGACGTGCCCACCGAACGATTCATTGACAACATCACGTCGATCACACCGGATGCGTTGAAAGGAGGAGTCAACTCGATTGCTCGCAATCCATACCGCGATGAAATTCTCGTTGGAGGGTCCGATGGCGTCCCCAAGCTCTATCGAGTCTTCCGTCAGACTGCTCGTGTGATTGGCGATGACGCAAATTTGCTTCATCGACTTGGTGAAATGAAAGGAAGGATTTTTGCAGTCGCAATGAGCGCCGACGCTGGACGTTTAGCGGCGGTGAGCACGTTGGACGAGAAGAGCCAACTGAAATTGTGGTCCTACGACACGTCCGAGAATATCCCTTCGGAAATTCGAGCAATTCAAAACAAATCACCTCAGACCTGGAGCGAGGATGAACGAAAATTGATCGAAGCATTCACGCCTCAAGCGCCATCAGAAATTGCCGCGTGGGATATCGAGAGAACAGCGGTTTATTCGCTCGCCTTTGATCACCAGGGAAGAATTGCGATTGGCACTTCCGACGGTCGAGTCGAAGTCTACGATGTCGGTCAGGAGCATCCAGTTGTTAGCTTCGATGTCGTTCCAGTACAGCTCGAATCTCAAGTCGCATCTGGTGAGCAAATCCATGAGTCGCGAACCGCCTTTTATTTGGCAAAATCACGAGAGCCTCGACGTTCAGCCAATCAACCCCCACTGAACGTTGACGCCGACATCATTTGGGAACGTATGGAAGTAAGCCCGACGTCGATCGAATTGCATCGCTGGAACGATTATGCGCAGCTTCGAGTCACGGCCTTCGATGTCGCCGGCAACGCCCACGACGTGTCATCCCTCTCCGATTATTTCTCACCTGAAGAGCTAGTCTGGACGGATGCATCGGGCCTCGTCGAATCAAGACAAGTAGGACAGGGCTCGCTTCTTGCGAGGTTTAACGGCCTACGAGCGGAGATACCTGTCGTCGTATACTCGGTCGCCATCGACAATGTCGATTTTGTGCGCGACGTGAATCCAGCCCTCTCTAGACTGGGGTGTAATGCGGGGACTTGCCACGGCGCTCAAGCTGGGAAACGCGGTTTCAAGCTCTCCTTGCGAGGCTACGATGCGATCTTCGATCACCGATCATTGACGGACGACCTAGCAGGCCGGCGCATTAACGTATCGGTTCCAGCGGATTCCTTGATGATTTCTAAACCTCTGGGAATCGTACCTCACGAAGGTGGCGTTTTGATGCAACGCGGCGACCGATACGCCACCATCATTGAGCAATGGATTCGACAGGGAGCAAAATTAAACCACACAACTCCGCGAGTGACTCACATCGAAATTGAGCCGAAGGACCCAGTTATTCAACTGCCAGGGAGCAATTTCCAGATGCGGGTTTTGGCAACATATTCGGACGGAACGAAACGCGATGTGACGCGAGAAGCTCATCTTGAGAGTGGGAACCCCGATGTTGCTACCGTGGCTCCAGGAGCAAACATCGTCGCCGTACGCCGTGGCGAGGCGCCGATCAACGCGCGGTTCGAAGGCTCCTATGCCGCTACCACCTTTACTGTCATCGGCGACCGACGCGGATTCGAATGGGTTGCTCCTCCAATGTGGACGAAGATCGATGAATTGGTAGCTCAAAAATGGCAGCGCATGAAAATTCGACCGTCGGACTTATGCAGCGATGAGACCTTTGTTCGGCGTGTTTCCCTCGATCTCACTGGTCTTCCTCCCGACGCAAGTGTCATTCGAGCTTTCCTTGAGGATTCCAGGCCGTCGCGGGAAAAACGCGAGCAGCTCATTGATCAATTGCTTAGCAGCGACGACTATGTCGATCATTGGACGAACAAATGGAGTGACTTCCTTCAAGTGAACAGCAAGTTCTTGGCGTCCGAGGGAGCCGTTGCTCTTCGGGATTGGATTCGCAATCATGTGCGCAACAATACACCTCACGATGAATTTGTAAGACAGATTGTGGCTGCCAAGGGTTCGAATCGCGAGAATCCGGCTGCTGCCTACTACAAGATTCTGCGGACGCCAGAGGAGATTGTTGAGAACACGACACATCTGTTCCTCGCGGTTCGGTTCAATTGTAACAAGTGCCATGATCATCCGTTCGAACGCTGGACGCAGGATCAGTATTATGAGACCGCCGCCTACTTCTCTCAGGTTGGACTTAAGAAGGATGAAGCTAGCGGCGACCGTACGATCGGCGGAACTGCTGTCGAGGGCGCGAAACCTCTATTCGAAGAAGTTGTCGATACTGGAAACGGTGAGGTACGTCACCAGAGAACGCAGCAAGTGTCATTGCCGAAATTCCCTTTCGAATGCCAATTTGATGCCCCGGAGGATGCTTCACGACGTGAGCTGTTTGCTGCTTGGCTGACCAGCAAACAGAACCCTTACTTCGCACGCAGTTACGTCAATCGACTGTGGGGCTATCTCTTGGGGACCGGGTTAATCGAGCCGCTCGACGACATTCGGGCCGGCAATCCTCCGACCAACCCTGAGTTGCTAGAGCATCTTGAAAAGGAGTTCATCGACAGTGGTTTCGATACCAAACACATTTTGCGATCGATTTGCCGTTCGCGCGTTTACCAGCTCAGCATCGCGACCAACCCATGGAATCAGGACGATCACTTGAATTATTCCCATGCTCAAGCACGGCGATTGCCTGCGGAAGTCTTGTATGATGCAGTGCATCGAGTTACCGGAACAGCCTCACGGATTCCGGGAATGCCCGAGGGTGCTCGAGCCGCCTCGTTCGCCGATGCCGATGTTCCGCTAGCTGATAGCTTCCTCAATCGTTTCGGGCGACCAGCTCGCGAGAGTGCCTGTGAATGCGAACGATCTAGTGAATTGAGACTCGGCTCCATCATGGCACTTGTTTCGGGCCCAACCATTTCTGACGCAATCGCTTCTGAAGGGAATGAATTGCATCGCGTGCTTGCCACCATTAATGATGACAACGAACTCATTCGAGAACTCTACTTGCGAATCTTGAGCCGATTGCCTTCGAGCGACGAAATTCAGGCAGCCCGAGTCGGCTTCGAGCGGATTCGCTCCGACCACGAATTGGTCCTCCAAGGTTTGGCCGAGCATGAGGCCTGGTGGGCCGAAGAACGCATTCGCCGCGAAGCTGAGCGAGAAAGACTGCTTGCCGAGACCAAGGAAGCCCTTGATCAACGCATGGCGACAATCCGAGATGAGCGCGAAAGGCTCGAAGAAGAACGCCGACAACGAATCGCGGATGCAGAGTCTCGCCGAGACAACTACCGAGCAGAGCAGCCACAAAAGTTTGAGTCCTTTTTGCAGGAGAAAATGCAAACTACCTCTTGGCTGTCGTTGGTCCCGAAAGAGCTTTCTTCATCCAATGGCGCACAATTGCAGGCTCTTCCGGATCGTTCGATTCGTGTTGATGGCTCGCGTGAAAAGACGACGTACTCAATCACCTTTCCCGCCTCCATGCACCGCCTGAGCGGCCTGCGCCTCGAAGCCCTTCCTGCTCCGGAAGTCCCAGGGCAAGGGCCGGGATTCCCTGGAAACGGGAATTTCGTTGTGACCGAAATCGAGCTCTTCGTCGGCCCAAATGAAGCAGAACTCACGAAGCTCAAACTGAAAGACGGCAAAACGGATTTTGACCAAGCGGGCTTCTCTGCAGCTGCGGCTATCGATGGCAACAATCAAGATCAAGGTGGCTGGGCGGTGCATCCTGCAGGTGGAATAGAACATTGGGCTGTCTTTGCTCTAGAGAATGCCGTTGACCTAACGAACGACGGGATTGTTCGCGTCTTGTTGCATCAGTATCACGACGCTGCAGAGCATCGTCTTGCGAGATTCCGAATCAGCTTCACCATGCAAGATGGTGATATCCCGCTGGGTCTTAGCGAAAATCTTAGCTACTTGGCGCGTACTCCTGCTGAGATTCGTGATAAGCTGCTTGTGGAACTCGGACTGACTTACTTCAGAAAGACGGACCCGGAAGGGACGAAGGTCGAATCGGAAGTGGCCGTTGCCCATCGGCCCGTCCCCGAAGATGAACAAATCGTCGCGATTCGAAAGCGGATTGAGCGATTATCTGTCCCAACGCCCGATGATCCAAAGCTTGTACAATTGCGGAAGGATTCGGAGCAAAGTACCAAGCAGTTGGCTAACGATCGTGTTACGGTCGTGGAAGATTTAACCTGGGCATTGATCAACAGTCCAGCATTCTTGTTCAACTACTGAAAGACAGGAGCCCGACTCATGTTGTGTTTGCGAGGAAGTGCCGGGAAAGATTTGTGCGATCCGACGCTAAGAGCAACTCGCCGTGATGTGCTCCGCGTGGGTGGGGCGGGGATGCTTGGTTTGACGCTTGGATCGCTTCTCAAGCTCCAAGCAAGAGCGGCCGGAACCGACATCGCCGCACCAGGCTGGAACCGTGCGAAAAGTATCATTCTGGTCTACCTTCAAGGGGGCCCAAGCCATCTCGATCTGTGGGACCCTAAAGAAAGTGTTCCTGACAATGTGAAGAGCGTATTCCGTCCGATCTCAACTCGGATTCCAGGAATCCAGTTCACTGAGAATCTCCCCAAGCTTAGCCAAATCAACGATCGTTTCACCATGATCCGTTCGATGAGCTACACTCCGAATGGCTTGTTCAACCACACGGCAGCCATTTATCAGATGATGACCGGATATACGACGGACAAAGTTAGCGCCTCGGGTCAGCTTGAACCACCGAGTCCTAAGGATTTTCCCAACTTTGGCTCGAATATCATTCGATTGCGTCCGACCGATGAGCCCATGCTACCGTTTGTCATGTTGCCTCGACCCCTGCAAGAATCGAATGTTGTGGGGAAGGGTGGAACCGCTGGTTTTCTTGGTAAAGCCTATGATCCATACACGCTCTTCCCCGAGGGAGACGATCTGGATTTGAATAAGATGGATCGAATTCAGATCTCC
The DNA here is from genome assembly GCA_037440405.1 of Pirellula sp. GTDB lineage: Bacteria > Planctomycetota > Planctomycetia > Pirellulales > Pirellulaceae > JANMGV01. Next base: position 79,842 of record JBBIUE010000003.1, read on the forward strand.
GATTTGCAGCTTCGACCCGAAGTCTTTTCTATTCGGTTGCAGCGACGGGCGGATCTGCGAAGCTTGATCAATCAACACATGCCAGATATCAACGCAGCCGTCAAGGATCTGCAGCTTGATCAATACTTCGATCAGGCCCTCTCATTAATTGTTTCCGGAAAAGCCCGAGATGCTTTCGATTTGGCCGCTGAACCTGAAATCGTTCGTGATGCTTATGGTCGAAACACGTTTGGCCAGAGCTGCTTGCTCGCCAGACGATTGGTCGAGGCGGGAACGCGAGTTGTCGAAGTGATTTGGCCGAAAGTCGCGAATAGCGATAATCATTCGTGGGACCACCACGCAGAGCTGTCCAAACGTATGAAAACCCAAAGTGCACCGATGCTGGATGCGGGACTTTCAACTTTGATCGAGGATTTGGATCAACGCGGCATGCTGGAAGAAACTTTGGTTATCGCTGTCGGCGAATTCGGGCGGTCACCGCAACGCGGCGTCAGCACCAGCGGAAATAGTAATCAAGATGATGGTCGCGATCATTGGCCCTATTGTTACACGGCCGTTGTTGCCGGCGCCGGAATCAAACGCGGATATGTACATGGCCAGTCGGACAAGACGGCAAGCGCTCCGATTTCCGATCCTGTCCATCCTGCACAACTATTGGCTACCATCTATCATGCGTTTGGCATCGACCCCGAAACGATCGTCTACAACCATCTCAACCAGCCTCGAGAACTGGTTAAGGCGCAGGCCGTAACTTCCCTCTTCGCATAACGATGGAAGATTGGGAATCCCGAGCCCATCCTTCGGCTTGAAAGAGAAAGGCAAGGCTTCATGTCACGCCAGTCGGTACGATCTATTGCAAAGCCTTTTCAAACATCGCTCCATCGTGTCCCAAGTGCTAAAGAATCAGAGTTTCGGGGACAGATACTGGGTCTCAAACTCCCAACGGGATCCTCGAAACATTCGGTATGGATGGTCGATACCGCCTGAGCGTCATAGGATCGGCGGGCTGCCTCGCCTTCTCTCGGTGCGAGGCTAACATGTTGAGTTAAAATTAGCCCATAGGAGCATTCGGTAGACTGCCAACGGCTCTCGACGATCGTGAAACGGACGCGACAATTGGTTATGTAGAGTTGGCTGTTCCCTCCATATCTCCGGACACTTGGCTTGATCCGAACTTTTTGGTGAAACAGTTATGCCCCTCGGCATCAAACCTATTATCGACTTTGCTTTCAAGAAGATCTTTGGTTCGCCTGAGAACGAATCGGCCTTGATCGGTCTGTTGAATGCAACGTTGGCTTCGAAACATCCGATCGTTTCGGTCGAGATTCTCAATCCCTTCAGCTATCAGGAGTTTCAGCAAGAGAAGCTAGTGGTGCTCGACGTTCGCTGCAGAGATGCCGAAGGCCGTTACTTCAACGTCGAAATGCAGGCATCATCCGTAGTCGGATTGCTGTCGCGGTTGGTGTACTACGCTTGCGATCTGTATACGGATCAAATGCGTCTGGGCGACTCCTATCAGTTCCTCAACTCGGCTATCTCGATCTGTTTCTCGAACAAGATCGTCTTTACCGATACGGACCAAGCCCATCACGACTTCGAGTTAGTAGATACCGCTTCGGGACGAGTCCTGGAGAACTCGGTTGGAATTCACTTAGTCGAGATGCCGAAGTATAATCTTCCGGAAGAGACGGTTTCGCAGTCATCTAAGTTGGAGCAGTGGATCTTTCTGTTGACACGGGCTCAAGATTTTGACGCAACGACTTTGAGACGATTGTTACCGGGGATTGAGTTCGGTAAAGCCATCAATGTTATCGAAGTCATCTCACTTAGATCGGAGGACAAGCAAATGTACGATCAACGAGAAAAAGCCCAAAGAGACTTCGAGTGGTCGTTAACGACCGCGCGACAAGAAGGTTATGAACTGGGCGTCGCCGCAGGTGTTGAGCAAGGAATCGAAAAGGGAATCGAAAAGGGAATCGAAAAGGGAATCGAAAAAGGAATCGAAAAAGGCCGTCAAGAAGGAGAGCTAATCGGCCAGGTGATGCTCTTGGAATATCTGTTAGGTATCCCGCAGAGCAACCGCGACGAACTACTTTTGATCGAAAAAGAAAACCTCCAAGCCATGGTTACGGATCTCCGACGTCGACTTCGCAATCGAAACACGTGAAAGATCGCAAGGGCTGGCAACGGATTTGGCTGGTGGTTGATAGGATAGAGAACCGTTCCGGCATTGCTGGTCCAGCACAAATGGCTTCCGATGCCAGTTAAAGAGCTGTAGAGAATTGTCTGAGAGCAAAATCCCGTCATGAAAATTTGCCGCCGTGCGTTAGCACCGATTTATGGAGGGAACCGGTCGCCAACGCGTCCCACTAATTCCGGGAATTTGTTTCGAGACAACTACTACAGACATGGCGTATCGATTCTGTGGAATTGGTGGATTGGCGTCGCTGTTTGAGATGCCTGATGCTTCGTCAACTCGAAAGCCGCCAATTCTTAAGTAAAGACAAATGAGCGATGGGAAGCAGCTGACGTGGACGCGATCCCACTAGTTCCCGATCCCGACTGGTGAAGGAGCGGATCGTTCGGGGAATACCGCGACGGAGCGGACTGTATTCGATTCCGCATGCGGTTTTGTTGCATAAAAAACATGGAAGACAGTCGGAACAAAAGTCAGGGAGAGGACAGTCGCTCCCATCACTCCGAAGCCAATGGTAATTGCCATGGGTGGCCAAAATTCTCCTCCGCCAACGACCAAGGGTAGAAAGCCAAACGCAGTCGTAAATGTTGTCGCTAAAACGTGCCGTGACACTTCCAGAACGCTGTCAACAGTTGCATCGATATCCCTCATCATCGCCCTCGGATTGTGCTGAAGACCAGACAGGACAACGATGGAATCGTTGATCGCAACGCCGATCAGTCCCATCGTTCCGATGATCGCCATGAATCCAAACGGAAACCCAAACAACCAGAGTGACCCTAGTCCCAAACCAACGGATAATCCGCCGATGCAGGCAATGAGTAAAGTCAATCGGAACGATCCTAAGGCCAAGACAAGCGTCACAACGATGGCGATCATCAGCACGCTGACGTTGGCCATCAGCCTCGCGACGGCTTCATTGCGTTCAGACGTTTCGCCACCAAATTCCAGCGTATAGCCTGAAGGCATCTGAAACCCACTCATTTCCATGCGCTCGGTTAACTTTTTCGCCAACGGAGCAGCAAGTAAGCCCGCTTGAATGAAAATCTGTACTTCGTTCATTCGGCGACCATTGTACCGCGTGATCACGGCTCGTTGCGGCTTGATCGTCAAACTGGCAACTGTGGAGACGGGCACTTTCGAGGATTGGCTGTCAGAGTTGTTGCGGTTGCCTCCAATCGCAAGCTCCGTATCCATCAATCGCTCGATCGACTCGCGCTGGGAGGCATCGATCCGAACTCGTACCGGAATTTGCTCAACTGATTCGATAATGGAGCCCGCATACAGACCATCCAGTCGGGCGAATAGCTGATTGGCGATCTGCGACTCATCCAAACCAGCCCATCTTGCAGGGCTGGCGTCGATCCGAAGCGAAGCGACTGGTCTGGATTCATTCAAGTCCTCTCGAACATGGATGACACCAGGGATCTCTGACGCAAGTCGGTGTATCTCCTGGCCGCTCTCGCGAAGTGCATCCAAATCCGGCCCAAACAACCGAAGTTCAATTGGTGCCGCGAACGGAGGGCCTTGCTCAAGCTGACGAGCGAGAATCCTCGCCTGCGGAAAGTCTCGATTCAGCGATTCCTGCAATTTGATAATCAATGGGCGACTCGGAACGTTGTCCTTGAGAGTTACAATGGCTTGCGCATAGTTGGGACTATTTTTCCGACGTGCGATGACGTTGTAGTAGAACGGTGGGGCACTCTCGCCGAGGAACCACGCCGTCTGTCGAATCGCTGATTCTGTCATCAAATGGCCACGAATTGCACTGACCACTTCCTCGGTTTGCAGGATCGATGCCGCCGGAGAAAGCTCCACTTCCAAATAAAATTGATTTCGATCGGCTGGAGGAAAGAATTGCTCGTTGAGCCGCATGGCAACGGCAAAGCCCATCAGCGGAAAGATCAACCCAAATGCCAGCCCCAAAATGGGATTACGAAGAAGTAGCTCCAAGAATCGACGAAATTGCTGCGTCAGACGTGGCGTTCTCACTCCACCTTGCCAAAGCTGTCTGAGAAAGGACTCCTTTGCCAGCTCAGTCGCTCCAGCGAGAGTTGTTGTCCTCCAAGTTGCAAGCATCCCGGTGATGGCAGGAGTTACTGTCAACGCCAAAATCAACGAGCTAACGATTGCGAATATCACCGTCACCGCGATGGAACCGACGAATTCGCCAGCAGGACCTTCCATCATGGCAATTGGGGCGAAGGCGAGTGCGGTTGTTATCGTCGAAGCTGTCAGCGGTGCGAAGAACATGGATGCCATCCCAATGGCGGCCTCCTTCGGCGTTTTGCCTTTTCGAAGTAGCAAACTAACCTCATCGACCGCAATAATCGCATTGTCGATCAACAATCCCATCGCAACAACGAGACCCGTGATCGACATCTGATGGATTGGAATTGCAAGAAATCTCATTGCAGCAACGACACAGAGCGACGCCAAGGGCAGTGTGATCGTCACGATTAAACAGCTTCTCCAACCCATCAGGACGAGAGTGACCGCAGCAACCGCCGCCGCACCCGCAATAAGATTCGTCGCCAGAGAATTCATGCGAGTCGCGACGTAGGTGTCTTGCCGCATGATTTCCAGCAACTCAATTCCTTGAGGAAGACGTTGTGCGAACGAATTCCAGGTAGGTTCCGCCTTCTGAAACCACTGATCAATCCGTTGGTTCGTTCGCAGCATCACTCCCAACACAACGCATCGCCTACCTTCGATAATGGCGACGGAAGCTGGAGGAGATTGAACCGTTCGACGAATGGTCGCAAAATCGCGAAGGGTGAACGTCTTGCCTGGTTGCTGCGCGAAAATCGGAGTGTTGCCGATCTGTTCGAGATCCTCGAACTGGTTGGCAAGCTTCACGACGGTTTCGCTTTGTGGGTTTCGGATCATTCCCGCCGATGACTTCACGTCACCAAAGGATAATTGCCGAGCGATTTCGTCGGCTGATAGTCCAGCCGTTGCCGCAGCAACGCTATCAATATCGACGAGAACCTCTTCGCGAGGATCGCCGAACAGATCGATGGTCTTTGTTCCTGGTACCTTTCGCAGCTCATCGCGCAATTCACGTGCGAGACGTTTCAACATGCCTACCGTCGGAGGCTGATCGCTGCTCCAAGCAATTCCTGCGATCCAAGCGTATGCCGCGATGTCGAGATCATCAAATTCTGGACGAGTCGCCCCTTCTGGTAGATCAGCGATGGCGTCTTCAAGTTTTCCCCGTACTTTGGACCAGACCGTCCCAGCGTCGAGGATATCATCGCGCAACTCGATCGAGATAAACGAAGCGCCCACTCTGCTCTGCGATCGAAGACGTTTGATTTCCGGCAATTCCAACAGTCGTTCTTCAAGCTTTTCAGTAACCTGAGCTTCGACTTGGTCGGCCTCAGCGCCTGGAAATAACGTGGTGACGTTTGCAGCACGAGGCCGAATCAATGGGTCTTCTTGACGCGAAAGAATCCACAAAGAGCTGATGCCTGAAACCAGGATCAGCAAGATCGATAAAGCCAAAATTCGTCGATTCTCGAAGAAGTAGCCAGCCAGGAAGCCCATACGATTACCTTTTCGCTCGAAGCAATCGAACCTTCTGGCCAGGAGCAAGGCGATGAAGACCATCGACAATGATTTTCTCATCGCCCGTCAGTGGGCCTTGTATCTGAGACCAGTCGTTTAACGTTCCTAACAATTCCACTTGCACTCGTTCCACAATTGCCATTTCTTGATCGTCCGTTGGTACCGCAATGAAAACGCTCCAAAGTCCACGTTCAGCAACCACCAAGGCGCTGGTTGGTATCCACCAACCGACTGTGTTCGCCTGCGTCTGTAATACGATGGTAACCGCTTGCCCTGGTATGAGGGGTTGCGGACTTGCTCCAGACAGCCCAAACAAGACCTCTCGCGTACGCGTCCGAAGATCGATCTGTGGAGAAATTCGCAAAGGCTGCACTGGAACCAAATTCCCATCGATTCGAAGATGGGCTTCAGAGATATTTCCCATCGTGATTCCTGATGGCAGACCAACTGAGATCTCAAGATTGGGAGCTTCGATGATCTCGAGGATGACTTCACCCGGAGCCACCACGGTTCCCTCGTCCGCGAATCGCTTTTGGACAACCCCATCGTAGGGTGCCAGGATAAACGACTCTCGAATTTGAACATCAATCAATGCGAGTGCTGCGGTCAGAGATTGAACCACGGCTTCTTGTGCTGCGATCTGTTCAACGCGAGAACCTTCTTCCAAAAGGCTCAGCGCGTGTTTTGCGCCATCGAGCTGTGCTTGGCCAGCATCGAACGCGGCTTTCGATTCCTCATACTCCTGTTGCGAAATGGACAGCGATTGTCGCAGACGTTCTGAGCGTGCCAAGGTTGCTTGCCGGAGCGCCAACAAAGCAGTCAATTCGGTGACTTTGGCTCTGGCTTGCTCAATCTCTTGGCTGCGGGGACCTCGCACGAGTTCTTCGAGAATCGCACGCCCCCGAGCAAGTTCTGCTTCGGCGTGCGCGCGGCGAGCTTTCAATTGTTCATGCTCAAGTTCCACCAATACCTGGCCTTTCGATACCTTGTCCCCAAGGTCAACATGGATTTTCTCGACAAGGGCTAGCGAACGGTTTGAGAGGCGACTCGTTCGGGTCGAGGAGACGACACCTGTGTACTCCACTTCGCGAGTTGCGGGTGCCAGTTTTCTCAGCTCTTGCGTCGAAACTGTCAGCCAATTCGCAAGCTCGGATGACGATAGCTCCGTTCCCCCAGGTCCGTCGCCGGCCGCCGATCGAAGTGGTTTACCATCAGTCCGCGGCAGCACCCAAGCCATCAATCCAAATGATGTAACCGGCAGCAGAGTCCCCGCAACCAACACGGCCCTAAATGTACGATTCGTCATCCAGTGACACACTGTCAACATTTTTGCAAAAAAAGAGAGCGACGACGTTTCATTGTGCTGCATTGACGCGAATCCTCTTCAGTGACTCTTCCATAATGCCGACCGTTTCATCAAATGATAATTCCGGCATCCAGCCATAACCGTTCATCAAAGTCCAGCAATGATACCGAATGCTCTTAAACGGCTCTTCGATTCCGATGTCGGAAAGGGAGGAGCTCGTCGCGATGAGTATCTGACTTCCGAAGGTAAGCGACCAAAAGCCGAATACGAATTCTTCAGCTGACATACCATCAGGAAGTTTAAGGTCGAGGCAAGCCACCGCATCCCGAACAATGCCAGAAACGATACTCATACACTTCAGTTCACATTGTCGAAGCAGATTTTTCCTCTTTTCGGAGGTTTTTTCCCAAATGGCATTTTGCCTAACCATTTGTTCAAATCCGAAATGTTCGCGGTAATCTCTAAAGTAAAGCTCGCAAGCGGTTCCGATGGCGACCAACCGCTCGCGAGAAATCATCCGACTTGCCGAAGCTCGTTCAAATAGCCCCACACGCAAATCCATGGCCTCACAGGCCAGGGCGGCAACGATGTCTTCCTTGTTTGGAAAATGGTTGTAAATCGTCCCTTTGGAGTAGGCGAGTTGTGCCGCAATGCGATCCATGCTCAGGCTGTTAATGCCCTCCGAAAGGAGAATGGGACGAGCGACCGAGAGAATGCTCTGCTCCCTTTCCTGAAGCTCACGTTGTTTTCGCGTTTGCGTTGTGATCATGTCCAAATTGTTACGTGCCGTCAAATTTTGTCAATACGTCGATATCTCGAAGTCGTTCGATTTGCGGATATTCGCAGATCTCTGGCTCCAAAGATTCCGTTCAGTGATCGTTCCATCGGGGCGAATAGCAGGTGAACCTGTCCGAGACCAAAACGTTCGTGACGTACGAGACACCGTTGGCTCGCTCGCACAGCGGGCTTCTGATTGGTAGGTTCCAATCTGTCGTTCGTCTCAGTTCTGTTGCATTCAGCCAGCAAGTTAATCAATCCGATGCTACCGCGTCGCGGTTCAGAAACGAACGCTAGATAGAGAGCTTCCCTTGCGAAATCAAGGCAGGCCCCAGAATCGACGTAAGAACCACTCGGATGAAAGAAGGAGGAGCACGAATCCGATAGCGAACGGATGATTCCAGATAGGTTTCGGAGGAAGCGATTCGAATTTTTTCGGTGGCGGAGTCGGTACCCGCTCGAGCACATATGCCCAATCCCTCAGTGGAGCAAATTTCCCGAGGGAAGACTCAGCCGCTGCAATCATTTCTTCCACGGCCGGACTGGTTTGTTCAAGTTCACCGGCTGCGGGAAGAACTTGAAATTCCACACTGGTCGCGCCCGTCCCCATGTCAACGAGCTCTGCGCGGTAGCGGCCCAGGGTTAACTGATCAAGCTGGGATTGATACGAGAACGGCTCTTGCATGCTGGGGAGCAGTTCGATATCTCGAATCCATCGATCGTCTTTGAACAATCGAACCGTGAGTTCTGGCCTGGATGCCGCTGTTCTTAAAGCAGTTCCCAATTTTGCCATCAAGCGAACGGCTTCCCCAAAACGATACAGAGGTCGGTCGGTTCGAATCGACGACGGTTCCTGGCTCATTGCCGCTTTTCCTGCCGCCAGCCAGCGAATCATCTGATTCCAATAACGCTGATAGTAAACGTCATCGCCGTAATGAGTTTGCCAGCGATAGGTTTCATCTGTCGCTTGAAAGACGACTCTTCCGGCCCCTACGAAATGAGATAGGAGGAGAGGATCATTGGGATGCTGGTCACACATCGCGAGAACTTGGGCTAGTGGCTTGGCGCGAATCGACGAAGCGTGCCATTGTTGCTCAGGCAGGCTGCGCCAAACATGTTGGTTCTCATTCGCGTCCGCTTCTAGTTGAAGAGGCAACTCGAGGCGGCCAATTTCCGTGGGGAGCCAGCGAAATCGGTGCTGGTCGGATGACGGCATTCGATGGAGCATCGGAACGGACTCGAAAGGAAACAATCGGGCTAACGGTTCTCGAAAAAAATCGTGAGGAGTGTGATTCCATCCGGCCCAGAACAGCAGTCCTCCTCCCTGGTCTGCAACAAACCGGGTTAAAGACTCCTGAGTGCGTGGACTCAAGAGGGACGGTGATATGTCACCCAACAGTATGACATCGAACTGCGAGAAATCGTCTCCTCGGGTGGGCATGGTCATCGCAGCCGAAGCGTCTTGAGCCACGTATTGCGGATCTCCTTCCTCAAGGATGCTCGTTAATTTATAAGCTGGTCGGTCGATGTGTTCTCGTTGTCGCGAACGTTCAAGATGATGCTTCAGAAAGCGAAACTCGAAGCTCGGAAAGCGGTTCGCCAACAAGACCGAAATGGCTCCATCGCGAACATCGATCGACCAACTAGTACGATTGTTCTGCAGGTCGGATTCATCGCTCACGGAAGCCACTTCGATGATCAACTCATGAATGCCGATATCCTTAGCTACGTACTCCAACCGCGCCAGCGACGAAGTCTGGGCACCTACAAAAGATACGCTTGTTTCGTCGAGGACTTCTTGGGTCCGTCCATCGAGAAGACGCACTCGCTGTGACGAGGAAGGAAGGTTTGCCTGCAATACGGATACCTGAATTGGAATGATGTCTTCATGAAAAGCAATTCTGGGAGCGGCAATAGGACCCAACCACAAATCCGGCGATCGCTGAGGCCGACCGACTCCGACAAAATATAGTGGCACCAGCTCCCGACGCGCGAGCTGAGCGCTCTCGCGCAGCGTCATCCCTTCTGTCACGACGCCGTCGGTAATTGCGATGATTGCTGTAAGCGTCTGCCCGCGATGGCGAGCTAGAATGTCCCGGATGGCATCCCCGAGTCGTGTTTGCTGAGCCGTAGGCGTACGTCCCTCGATCTCTTTGCGGTGTTCCGTCCATCGCGCTGAGGGAAGCTTTTCAATCTTGGAATCGAGCCAGTAGGCTTGTAAATCGAATCGTTCATCCAGTCGACGTTTCAAGTCCTCGGGTAACATGGCCATGGCTCGTAGCACTTGCTGATGCCTCGTTCCATTTTCCGCTTGAAAGTCGTCCGACAACGACGATTTCTCATAGACGCTCATACTCGCCGATCCATCGAACAACACACCAAGAACCGGTCTTTCGGCGCGGTAGGTTACTTCGACCCATTGTGCGATCATCCAGAGCACGGCTAGAACAGCCAACAGTCGAAGCGTCGCCAACAACAACCACTGCAAATGAGTTCTCCACGGCACATCACTCTTCGAAGGAGCTCGCCATCGCTGAAACCAATAGAGGGTGAGAACCCATCCAGTCAGAAAGACGGCCAATATTGCCGTTGTGACGTTGTTCCATGGCCATTGATGTTCGATAGACCGGATCAACGTGCCTTCATTCCAACCAATCAGTGTAGAAGGAATATTCCACGTGATTTGGGATACGGCTTCTGCGATATCGAGGCTGATGGCAGTCATCATTGTCGCGCTCGCCTCATCCATGCCGAGTACATTGTTTCGACAAGCAACAATAGCAAGACCGTCACCAGAATCGACACGATCCAGCGAGAGTGATCCTGGACCGGAGCTCCGTTGCCATGATTGCCTTGAATCGTCGATGTCTGTAACGATGGAGGTAGTTGCACGGACCGAAACTTTCTTGGATCACTCTCGGTCGGATCGACATTAACAGCAACGTGTAAAAACTGGTCACCTTGTTCCATTGCCAAGGAGTAAATTCCGCGGCGCAGCGTGTCGAGATACCGCCAAGATCGATCCTCTCCCGAGGGAACCTTTGTTTCGAAGGATGTTCCGTCTGGTCGTGTGACGACAATGGAACCGAGCAATCGTGAGGCTGGGAACGCTTCGATCGCATCACCCACTCGAATATTGCGGACCTCAGCTACCGACTCCAACAGTGATAGAGTCAATTCTTGAACCAACGGCAAGAAACTCGGCCAGGCCGGCAGTGCGTTCCACGAGCGTTCAGGGTCCGCTGGATTCAAGGTCGGAGGCGAAGTCATCCATAGAATGTCACCAGCTTCCCAACGACTTGAGAGAATCCATGGATCGTTGTTCTCGAAACTCAACTCAATCGCGACTCTTTTGGGGTCCAAGTTCTGGATCTTTTGGTATTGGTAGAACGGAGTTGTTAAGAGCCCACCCTCAGGAAAATCCGCGAACACTCGCAAAAATCGCGAAGCAAAGCGGCCAGACCCTCCCGCTTCGCCCAATAACTGGCTGTTTGGTACACGCAGGTTGGATACGCATCGAGGATCGAGCAAGTAGTTCCCTCGAACCGATATCGAGTTCAAACGAAAGGGCATCAGGTTTGGATTCTGATCTGCGGACTCTGTCCAACGATCATATTCACCGCGCTGCGACTGGTCGCCGAACCAAACCACCAAGCGTCCACCGCTGGAAAGATAGGATCGAATCGCATTGTCAAATGCGTTATCCGGCAAGCGACAATCACACAGCATGATGGCTTGATAGTCCTCGAACCGCACATCGCGCCAACGCTGGATGTTCCTAGCTTCAACGGTCAAATTCGAACGATCATCATCGGGCCCCATAGGAGCGAGAGCAGCCCGCAGAAATCGAGAACTATCATTCACCGTTTCGAAAACTAGAATGCGAGACTGTTGACGAACGTCAATCGACAACCATCGCTGATTATCGTTCAACAATCCATCAGGGGCCAAGGCCACTTCCAAAATGTGGTTCCCCTCTCGTCCCGGCGTCCAATCAAACACGACCTCGCATTCTGACTCAATGTCGAAATCGACACTGCGGCTGATGATCGTTCGGCCATCGATAAGCAATTGAACCGGTATTTCATTGAGTCGTTTGTCAGAAAAGTTGCGAATACGCGCCCAGATATTCGCGGACTGACCCAAATAAGGCATGCTCGGCTCGATTCGTAAATCCATGACAGCGAGATTGGGGGCAAATTCTTCCGGTTGGCACGGAATCAACTCGATGCTCGACACAGACGCTAGCTTCTGAAATAGTTGTTCCACCTCTGGTTGTTCCATGGCAGACCAGGTGTTGGCACCGAGGTCGCTAAGAAATATTGTCTCGAAGCGAGCATCCTCCGGAGCGACCAGTTTGCTTTGTGAGGCAACTTCGATCGCAAGTTGCAAAGTAGCTGACAAGTCGGCTGTGGTATCCAGAACGGCCGAATTCTTGGTTGCTTCGCGTACTTTAGCGATGTTTCGAGATGCGACAGGAATGATGGCTGTCGAGGGCTCAGACATCTCGATGAACGCAACTGCGTCCCCTTCAACTCGTCCTGAAAAGAACTGGTCTAGCCAGGCTTGGGCCTCGTTCCAAGGAGAGGTGCCAAGCCCCTGATGATTCATCGAAAATGACGCATCCAGAATAAGCACAGTCCAAGTTGGCGTTCGGCCTGCTCCTAAACCAATCAGGGTCTTCGAGGCAACGAACGGCTGCGCAACCGCAATTGACAGTCCAAGAATCGCGAGGCACCGCAACGCCAATAGGAGCCACTGTTCGAACTGTGTCCTGCGAGACTTCTTTTGTATTGCTGCGATCAGAAATCGCATGGCGGGCCAAGCGATCTCTCGTCGATGTTGACGCCGCCACAAATGGACGGCGATGGGAACGGCAATACCGAGTCCCCATGCGAGCATCCAAGGCGACAGGAACCCTACGGCAAAGATCAAACTCGGCAGCAAATCAGCCGACATGGGACCTCCCCTGACGCAGCAAGTTTCGCCGTCGCCCCAGAAACTTCGGGAGATGAAATGACAGCGGTCGCTCCGTTGAAAACACTTCGTAGTCTACTTCTGCCTGATGACAAAATGCCCGAAGCAGAGACTGATGCGAACGGAACTCCGAGAGATAGGATTCCCGAATCGTCACGGGATCAACTGTTTGATTCGGCCAACCCTCCAATCCCAGAAACTTCGTCGTCTGCGAAAATGGAAACTCCTGCTCTGCGTGATCGAGGATTTGCAAGAAGCATATGTCGTGTCCGTCGAATTTCCAATGCCGAACACTTTGAAAGACAGGATTCAGCTCGTCGAGAAAGTCGCTGAGAACGACAATTAGCGACCGACGATTGAGTTTCGTGGCTACGGACCCGAGCATGGAACCAAAGGGAACCGATGCTCGGCTCGGCATTTGTTCCATCATCAATATCATGTCTTGCCAACGCTGCGGCTGATTGCTGGGCGGAAGCCATCGATCTTCGCCCGTCATGGGTATCAAGGCGACCGCATCCCGCTGGTCGAGCACAAGATAGGCAAGAGAGAGTGCCGCCAACTGCGCATATTCCAGTTTCGTCAAACCTCGTTCATTGCTGTGAAAGCTCATACTTTCACTTCCGTCGAGGATGACGACAACGACAAGATTGGTTTCGTCTTCAAACTGTTTCAAGTAGTACTTGTCGGTGCGGGCAAAAACCTTCCAATCAACCTGACGAATGTCGTCCCCGGGAGCATACTCTCGGTGCTCGGCAAACTCGACCGATTGGCCACGGTGAGGGCTGCGATGGAGACCGGCAAGGTAACCTTCGAGCAGAAAACGACTGCGGAGGGCGAGTGGTTGAATCTTCGCCAAGGTTTCGGGATCGAAGTATTTTGCTGAGACTTTCGACATGGCAATCGCACGATCAAGCTTTAAGTTCGAAAGACTTGCATTGCCGCCTCACGGCTGCTGATGGTCCCCCTCGACGAAGCCTCTTCGACAATCTCGCGGATGATATCAAGGATCGAGATATTCTCCGCCTCGGCTTGGAAATTCAGCCGCAACCGATGTCGCAGTACCGGCAGAGCAACTTCGCGAATGTCATCATCGGTGACCAGTGGTCGCCCCTGCAACGCCGCTCGAGCCTTGCCTCCCAAGACCAAGAACTGAGTGGCCCTCGGTCCAGCTCCCCATCGCACGCACTTTTGGACGATCGGGATGGAACTGGTTCCGGGGCGGCTGAGACGAGCGATTCGCATCGCAAATGCCGCAACCGTCTGCGAAATTGGAATCCGGCGCACCAATCGGATATAGCGTTCCAACGCCTCTCCACGGACACAGGACTCGACCTGGGCTGTCAAGTCACCGGTCGTTTGCAGTACCATCTCAAGCTCCTCCGCTTCCGACGGATAATCGATCCAGACATTCATCATGAAACGATCGAGTTGAGCTTCCGGAAGAGGGTACGTGCCTTCTTGTTCGATGGGGTTCTGAGTTGCAAGGACAAAGAACGGATGGGGTAACGCCCGCCGCTCGCCGCCGACGGTGACCTGCCGCTCCTGCATGGCTTCCAGAAGTGCAGCCTGAGTCTTTGGCGGTGCCCGATTGATCTCATCGGCGAGAACGACATTCGCAAAGACTGGCCCCGGAATAAACCGAAAACTCCGCTGGCCGGTTGAGCGATCCTCTTGAAGAACTTCGGTTCCCGTTATGTCCGACGGCATAAGGTCCGGCGTAAACTGAATCCGATGGAACTGCAGATCCAGCAGCTTCGCAAGAGTCGAAACCATTAAGGTCTTCGCAAGACCAGGAACCCCCAGCAGCAGACAGTGACCGCCCGCAAACATCGCAATTAACATCTGGTCCAGAACCTGCCGCTGGCCAATGATGACCTTTGCCATTTCCGCAGTTAGACTCTCGCCAGTGCTTTGCAGCTCAGTCAATGTCTTTCGGTCGTCTTCCACGATGATCGTCACCTTCGTCGAAAGGAGTGTGTTTCACAGAGTTTATGGCTGAATCGCGAATAATCGACTCGGCGTGGCTAGGACGAGCGTTCGGCCATCCGTTACCAAGTTCGCCCCCTCGCTCAACCGCGGACCGATCGGTAACGTCGCTCGAATCAACGGTGCGGCTCCTCTTACTTCCGTGGTTTGCAACTTGCCGTCGATGACGAGGAGTTTTCCCGCCGAAGGCCAAAGAACGTGATCATCCAATAAGCATCCACGCCCCAGTCCTCGTGGATGGGGGGTGGCGAATCCTGGGAGATCACTTCCATTCTCAGGAAATCGGGCCAGTGCTCGTCCCGAATGAATGTCGATCCACCAAAGTCGATCTCCACTTGCGATCAGTTTATCATCGATCACGCACAATAAATGAGTGACATCCGTTGCTTGCCCCTCCACCGTTGCCCAAAGCAAGTCTCCCGTGCCCCAATCCAGAGCAAAAAGCTCGCGACACGACGAAGGAGCGCATATCACCATATCCCGATAGATCATCGGTGGTGTCAAGTCCCGCGCGCGAAATCGTTGACTCCGAGGATAGGCGTCCGCAAAATCATCGACGACGGGATGCCGAACCAACCAGACCATTTGCCCCGTACGAGCATCTAAAGCCGCAATAACGCCTAGTCCCGAATCCAGAAATAAACGCCCACTCGAATAGGAAAGGAGTTGATGGCTGATCATATTGGCTTGCTCGGAGCGAGGCACCCAACCCCCTGCAATCAATTGTGATCGCCAGCGAAGTTTCCCCGAAAAAGAATCAAAACACGCGACGAAACGCTGAACTTCGACCCCAGCTCGCTGCGTTACCACGACAAACAAGTCTCGGTCGATGACCAGAGGAGAACCTTCGAATTCCATATTCCGCCATTCGCTTCCTGACAAGAATATCGGGAAACCAGGAAGGAGTCGTCCTTCACGGCGTAAGTCTAGTCCCACAATTGCGCTTTGCGAGCGTGTCGAGAATTCGTTTGGATTTCTCCAACCGGTGACGACGGTACCGACGCGTGCGTAGAGACGATCATCAACAATCGTCACCGTGCCCCGAGGCAATCCCATTGCGGCATATCCCATCGGGACAACCGCATCATCATTGCGCTGATGGAGATAAAGAGGTGCATTCAGTTCCGGGTCTGGCCAGGCCTTGCCGGTCGATAAGTCAAACGCAAGGATTCGGCCAAGCTCATTGACGAATACGCGATCACCATAGATGGCCGGATAGTAGGACAACACGCCAGTCGATGATTCCATCGCTCGCGAATTCCATTCGGTTTTCACTTCGACGTTCCCCATCCTGCGCATCAACCGATGCTCCCAGATGACGGTCGTTCCGTTGATGTCTTTCAGCGAAGCGAAGGTCGGAGGAGTTGCGGCGTCCGAAAATTTTGAGAAATCGATCCGCTTCTCCGTAGGCCTCGACGGCTCCAGCGGATGCCGCGTCGAATTTCCACCGAAGGTAACCGTCGATGCAACATGAGTCGCTGAAGCGACCTCCCACGTCCGTTGTTCGGCAAGCCACCGGTCGATCGTCCGAAGCCATATTTGCTTGTCCTCCCTGTCATCCGAATAGACAGCTTCGATCAATCGTCGCTCAAGTGCGGCCCGTTTGATGTCTCCTTCCAGCACCGAGCACCATACCAAGCGAGCCATGACGTCGACGCGCGGAGGTGTCAAAACTCCAGTGGATCCTCGAGAAGGTCCGATCGGCTGCTGGATGCTGGCGACAATATCTTGTCCCAAGACTGCCGTATCTGGAAAAAGCCTTAAAATGAAGTGCCACGGAATGCTGCTGCGATGATCACTGAGTGAAAACCTGACGTTTCCATCCTTGGGATCATTGGCAGGCGAGGTCTCAGTCGCGGACTCAGGCCGCTCAACCCGGCGGTTGACAAACACTGGGGCTCTGAGGCCAATCGATGTCCTTTGGTAACAATCTCGCGCGGCCTGAATCCAACCTCGCTGCAAATATCGGTCTCCAAGTTGCACTAATAGTTCGACCTCGTAGTCCGTGTTCTGGGCAAGCTGACCAAGTTGTGCCCAAGCCGAAATATCCTCAACTCCTCTCAACTCGCTGAGACGAGTTTCAATGGTCTTGAGCTTGCCCGATTGAAATTGATCGCGAGCAACCGCAGAACCCGCGAGGATTGAAGCACGACTCCAGGCGACTGTCGCCGATATCGGAACATAGCGCTGGATTCGAAAGGACGGATTCAATGGTTCGGGCGGATAGGGAGTTACTCGACCTTCAGCTTCATCCTCCAATTTCTGCAGCAATGTCAACACCTCGTCGACGTCACCGGACTCTTGAGCTAAGCTGACTTGAGCCATCAAACGCCGGTACATGGCATCGGATTCGTGAATCTGTGATTGACGTTCCGAAGTTGCCTGGCCAGCACATTGGGGCGAGACTAAACCCAGAATCACCAAGATCACGACAAAACCACAACGAAATTCGCAGAGAGTCACTTCACGGCATCCATCATCTTCTGAAATAAGTCAATGTCGCGCAGCTCATGACTTCCTAGCCCGCCCGGGAAGTTGGTGAGGGCAATGCCCAGTTGTGTTGCTTCTGTTGCTGGTGCTCCATGCGAGCCGCCAATAAGACTGGCGTCCAGCGGTATACAACGATTGACTGGATCGAAGTGAAGTTCTACCGGATCATACCCAGGTTTGCGATGGATATCCACCGTCCTCGCATAACTCGGAGCCTTAGCGTCATCGAACCACCAATAGTAGGCCTGCCAGCTATCTGGAGTCGAAATCAGAATACACTCCCCAGATCGTTCGTGGTTCATCTGGTACTTGGATCGTTCCTCACCGATCAAAACTTCCGCGATTCCCTGCTGAGAACGGAATAATTCTTCCACTTGATGGATGACGGATGGATTACCATCTCGAATGAAAACATGACTGAACTGGTGATCAACCAAGGCCCAGGCATCGCTGTTCGCAAAATCCAGTTGCTCCAGGTCTGCCCCGTCTCTTTCCGGCTTTACTTGGAGCAGGCCAGCTTCGCGCAGGATTCGGTTCGGATAGCTGACATGGGATACATCGGTAATCACGTACTCGCTGACCATGATGAAGCGGGGAGTCTGTTGCATTCGCTCTACGAGAGAATCAAAAAAAACACCGAGCATCTCATCCAGCTCGCGAACCGCGCTGAGTGCTTGCGGACTGTTGGGGCCAAACTTTTGGGCTGCGTAATCTAAGTGCGGTAAGTAGATATAGAAGAAGCTCGGTCGAAGTTGCTGAAACGCAAAGGCGGCGGTATCCAGGATCCATTGCGAGGAAGGACGACCAGCCAATGGACCCCAAAAATGTTGTAGAGGGAAATGGCCGAAGCGGTCGCGAAGCGCACCATAGTACTCCGTTGGCTTCGTATAGCACCAAAGCGATTCCGATCCGTCCGGGTTATGGATCGGTGCCGGCATGCAAACAAAATCCGCCCCACAGCCTTTGCTCAACATTGGGAACCATACGGCTGTCCGGTTGTTCGATCCTCTGGCACGCAGTACGTCCCAAACCTGGGGACGCAATATCTTATCGTTCCACGCCGTCCACATTTCAACTTCGTGTGCATCGCGCCAATAGAAGCCGTTGGCGATGACTCCGTGCTCGCTGGGGAGGCAACCCGTCAACATGTTCGCTTGTACTGGCCAAGTCACCGCCGGAAAACTCGATCGCAGCGGCACGTGATCTCCACGCTGGGTCAAAGCCTGGAGTCGCGGCATCATGGCGACGTCGCCCGCTCGCAGTCCAGGAACCGAGAAGAATAACAATGACTGATCCGATTCCATGTTAAATTCCGTTTTCCATTGAACTCTCGATTTCCCTCATTCTACGTCGATCGGAACCATAACCCCAAGATGGCCATCGGAAGAACCAGCAAACTGGTCGCGATTCCGGCTATTGGCCCGGCAAATACCAAGGCAGCGGAAGCGTCGAGGAAAATCAACGTTAAGATCGATTGCTTGATCGCCAATTGTACCGTTTTCGGCTCCAGCGACTTCACCGAATGGACGACTCGTCGCAACCACGGTAAAGACACCGCTAATATCAACAGCGGAAACCATCGGTAGGCATCCAAATAGAGAATGCGATCTCCGCTGGCCAACCAAGGGATGACGCACCAAATCGCAATTCCCACCGCCGCCATCCCCCAGCCAGCAATTAGCATTTGACGGCTACTCTTGCGTTCCTCGCGGCGAGCCGCAACGGTGAAACCCGCAACGAAGATCATGCTTGCGAGCGCGGACAGCAGCATCCACCAGTCATTCTGCCATGACACGGAAAATAAATCCGCTCCTGCCGACATGCCCAAAAGCAAATTGAGTCCTCTACAGCCTCCCATGAGCATCGGACCTGCGAATGTGCTTTTCCAGCGGCTATCGTAAGCTACGATGCTGACTGCTAATAATGTCGCGATCAAGAGACCATCACCTTCCCAGACTCCAACCACTCGGCTCCATCCGGAAACACCGGCAAGTAGGCATCCTGCGAACAACAACAAGATGCCGGCTCGCGCCGCTGCAGCATAGCGAATTCGACCATCCGACAATGGCCGACATCGTTGTGCAGCGCGATCCGCATCGATGTCATGAACATCGTTGAGCACCATTCCCGACCAGTAAAGGCTGACCGAGGCCAACGCGGTCAAAATCAAGGACGGGGTAGGCGAGAGCGTGCCACTTACAATGGCATACCCAGCGAAAATGTCGGCGATTGTCGAGAACGTATTCGGGACACGAATCAACTCAGCCCAATCGCGAAGCGAAGCATGCGACTTTTGACGGTGCGCCGAAGTCGAATTCACGGCACTACTTCCGCTTTCGAAGTTCATCGGCCAAATCGGGGACGGGAAGTCCCATCACCCCCCGACCTTCGTTGAGTCGGACGTCGACCTCAAACTGCAAATCTTCGTTGTCGATTTCCCAAAACTTCTTCAATAAGTCCCCCTTCAGCGGTCGAACCGAACGGACGATTCGAAATCCAATCTCGCGAGTCGGATCCGTGGTGTACCACCACGGACTCAGTGGTACGTTCGGATCTTCCGATTTCCAGTCTTCGTCTTCTGAGCCCATTCGAGCCGCCGATCGCAACCGATCTGCCGAGTCTTGCCACCCGCCACCGCGAACAGTCCGTGGATACACTTTCTCGGACCACTGGACCACTGCAAGGCTTTTACCGCCTCCCTTGATGTTCTCATAACCATCTTCGGTGTATCCATCGATGACCCATTCCCAGACGTTTCCGTGCATGTCGTGGAGTCCCCAAGGATTGGGCTTAAAGCTTCCAACCAATGCTGGACCATCCTTGGCATTTTCATCGTAACATGCATATTCGGATAGCAATTGCGGATCGTCACCAAAATGGTAAGCACTCTTCGAACCAGCTCGGCAGGCATACTCCCAGTCAGCCTCCGTCGGGAGCCGGAACTGTTGCCCGAGCATCCCGGATAGCCATTTCGTATATTGCTTCGCCGAGTATTGCGTCATCGTCACTGCAGGCTGGCGTGGGTCTTCACCATGCTTGAATGTGTGATCTGGTTCGTAAAGCGGAGTTGGTACCGTGATCGCGTCTGCCCGGTTCGAATCATCGACGATCCTAATCTCGCTCGCATGCATGTCCTTAAAGATGCGATACAGTCGCATGAAGGCCTTATACTCCGCCCAGGTAACCTCCGTTCGCGCAATCCAAAAAGGATCGACTTCCACTTCGACTTGAGGCCCTTCGTCCTCGGACCGATCCGCTTCGTCCTTGGGACTTCCCATGAGAAACTTCCCGCCTGGGACAGGCACCATCTCAAAAGTTACTTCCGTGCCGGGTATCGTCACCGAGTAGGGAACCAAGTATTTTCCCTCCCATTCGACGAAACGCCCAGTTGAAGGCTTCTCAGTGACGACACCGGGTTCCTCGCAGAACCCGGCAGCACAGATCAACAAGGCAGCCAGAAAACTTAAAATCAGCATCGGACACGTACCTTTCTTTTGTCGTAATCGATGACATAGACGTTGACTGGGATTCGTCGTTGAACCGTCAGCGAAAGGCGTTCGCGCAACTGCTGGCCAGTGATTGCGACTGCGTATGCCTTCGGCGGATGGTTAAAGCACCGTAAATTCAACAAATTGAGCGGAAATCGACCACAACCCCTGAACGGCCACGACTGGAATAACACACCAATATGAAAACGGCTCCATCAAGCACATTAAACGATCCTGGCGTGAACGGATAACTGCTGCCAATGCTAAACCAACTCTCTCGAATTGGCAATTCAATATCCAGCGAATCGCTGTTTCATCAATTTTATTTCGCCTGCTAAATCATCCCATGGACAGGTCGTTTAGGATGATCGTAACGTGAGCGGAAGACAAGCATGAACCAATCACTAACCCTTGCGTCTGTGAGGCATCCATGTCTTGACCATCGCTGACAATTCGGGCCTCAGTCACGTCTCATCCCCGCCAACATCTCAGAAAGATAGAGGCTCACCTGCCATTCGCCTAGCCTCGCAGTTTGGACGTGAATGCCCCCTGGAGAGGATGACGCTCTGACGGAAATCAACAGACCAAGTGCTTACCCACCTATCCGCAAGCTTCCTCACCACCCTGGATCGCTCGACCGCTTTTGCCTTCTACTCGTACTTTGACTCTTCCTCGCATCATGGTGACCTTCGAAATGATAGACTGATCGTCAAGGTGAACAGTCTCGTAAAGGGGACATGCATCCTATAGGCTCACTCCCATGACGTGCGCCCACCAAGCGATGAACCAAATGCTCGTATACTTCACAGTTTAATAGCCGAGCCTTTTGCTCGTAATCCGTTATCGCGAACAATCGTTGGAGCTGAGCATGAATGGTGACAATCCCTATGAATCAACGAGAAATGCCAGTCGTTTGTCGACCGGGCGACCTTCGCTGTCGAGAAAGTTCGCGACTGTCGCTCTGGGAATCGGATTCCTTTTCCATGCATTTGATGTGACGGGCTTCGGGCTTACAAACTCGTTGCCCCCGAGAGGCGGTGCTAACGGACGGCTACCATGTCACTTCGCAATGGGCATGGGAATGGTTGTGTCGATAGATCGTCTGGAGTTTCGCGATCAACGTTGCGTTCGCACTAACAAGTCGAATTCTCCCGTTGGAATTCTCACGCAATTTGGCGTTGTGGATTTGTTGGCGATATTGGGACGGATGATATTCGTGGCTACTCGGATCGAAACCACTTAGCTTGAACATTCTGTTTCGACTTCGCGGTCCATTTTGGACCCAGGGGCGATAGAGGCCGACGTGTTCCGGATTGCTGAAACGCAATGGCATCACTTCGACGAACAACCGTGCACTGAAGCGTGCGCTCGGGGCGTGTTCCATTGGAAATTCTTTTCCGGTGACCCAATGATGTGGAACGTTCGGCGGCGAAAATCCACCGCAAGATTCCGGTTCGCTGAACGAGCTCCTGCATGGATGGGTTTTGGGAGATGACATGAGGTTTCCGCAAGTGTCGATCGCGTCACTATTTGGGTTCATCGCGTTGATCGCCGTCGATTGCGCTTGGTACCGTGCCAATTACATTAACGGCCAATCCGTGTTCCAGTTCGGCGACGCACCAGCGTTCGACACTGGGGTGGTCCCCATTGCCAATGTCGCTGCCATCGGGCTCTACATGATCGTTGTGACCAAGGGCCGAGCCAGACCTTGGCTCATTGGTTTCGTGTTGGGTGCGATTGCATCTCTCGTCGCGTTTCTGTTCCTGGGCTGGGGATGGCCCGACGGCGTCCGCCTCTGGCTTCGCCCGATCTATATGGTGTGGAGATGCTGGTCCTCGGACCTTATGCCAAAGTCCTATCTATATCTGGCCGACACGGCTTGCTTCTTGTCTGTGCAACTGCTCATCGCTACGATCGCTGGATTCATGGCTTCGTGCATCTGGAGAGGGAGACGCTGTCTTGCATCAGCCGGAGAATCGGAGATCGACTCGACATGACTGACTTCATGGGCCGACGCCTAACCTCCGTCAGTAGCGGACCCGGCCCGTAGCGGCAGTCGCTACTAAAATGAGGACTGCCCTCGGCGGACCGAGCCGCGAAGCACGGTCGAGATCGGATGACACTATCAGAGGAAACGCAAGGAGGCAGGGAGCATAAACCCGCTCCATCCTCAAGAGCTAACTGCCCACGCGCCAAGAATCCGTGGTCCTGCGGGTTGCTGAAATCGATGTCCATTGGTTTCGTGGCGGCCAACGCCTATTTCTAGGCCTTTGGTTGGTGATTCCGTGAACAGACGACTTCTTCTCTCTCAGCCGGAATGGCGGCCCATCATTCCGTGTAAACTTCCTATTCCTTGACCTACCTGTTAGAATTGTGTGAAGAAAGGGGGCGAATTGGATTCGACCGGATAGGTTGAAGAATGTGGTGGCGTGTCGTGGTTGGTCGGTGGACCACGTTAAAAGCTGACCAAATAAGTAACTGCTGAGGAAAACCTCGCACTGGCTGCCTAGTTATAGGCAACCCTGATTCCGGGAGCCCGTCGGAGGCGCTCGACAATCAGCCGTAATTCCGAATCGGAACCCTTCATGTCAGAAACGAGGGTTCTCAAAAAGCGTTTCTGGCTGGCATGAGATGGACGCCGTCAACTGCGGACATTGAGTGCGAGAAACAAAGAGTTGACTACACACGTAGAAGCCCATTCGGAAATATCTCGGGACGCGGGTTCGATTCCCGCCGCCTCCATCTCAAGCCGACTTGTGAGAAATCGCAAGTCGGCTTTTTTCA
>JBBIUE010000004.1:0-99044 GCA_037440405.1 Pirellula sp.
GATTGGCAAGTCCGATCCCTGGCCGTCCAATAAACTCCATTTCGTGAATGGGCGACTGGAAGCTAGGCCGAAGACGTTTTCGTTTTGAAGGTCGAAAAGAACAGCGAAAGTACCGTTCGGCGACGGCATGTTTGGGGTCATACCAGGCGGCGTAAATCTTCGGTGAAAGACAGGGGACCGATCTGCTTGCATTCGCAAATATCCCCACTCCATTCCTCGTCGGTCGGTTGGTACTGCTGACACCAATTTCTTAACCCCCGAGCTATCTCCGAGCCGTGAGCGCGATTCGGCCTGGCGGAACAGGCTTTGCTCGAACTTCTGTTCTGCTAATTTGCCTTTTTCGGCTTCGGTTTGTGCACGATCTCGGAACACTTCTCGTTCCTGGATGATAGTTTGAAGCTGGCTAACAAGCTTTGTATTCTTTACGGTCAGTAAGACTCCCACGGTTGCCAAGCATATCAACAGTGCTCCCATCGCTGCTGCCAGTTTCGGCTCTCGTTTGGCCCACCGAATGGAACGTTCAAAGATGCTGAGCCGGCGAGCAGTGATCGGTTCGCCATCCAGCCAGTGACGCAGGTCCTCCGCCATTGCCCCGCAGTCCTGGTAGCGATCTCCCGGCAGTTTTGCCAACGCTTTGAGACAGATGGTCTCCAGGTCGCGCGGCAGATCGGGTCGCTGAGGCCGCATTGGAGGGGGAGGCGAATGGATCTGATTGTGCATGACAATCGCTGCAGGGCCATCGAACGGCGTCTTTCCACAAAGCAGTTCATAGAGCATGATGCCAACGCTGTACTGGTCGGCAGATGGTTGCGGATCGCCTGTTTGCCCCATCGCATGCTCGGGAGCCATGTAACTTGGCGTCCCCATGATCGTACCATCACTGGTCAACTTGCTATCGTCATCTTGTCTCGAAGCTAAACCGAAATCCGCGATCATCGGTTCGTTGTGATCGTCGATAAGAACGTTGGACGGCTTGATGTCGCGGTGCACAACTCCTTGGCTATGGGCATAGTGCAGTGCGTCAAGAATTTTGCGAATCCATTCGGCGACCTGCCGCATATCACGGCTGGCCTTCGAAAGCAGTTCCTCTATGGGCTGGCCGATGATAAAAGCCGAAGCAATGAAGTACTGATCATCAATCTTGCCAGAGTCAAAAACGGGTACGATGTTTGGATGCCGAAGACCGGCTGCCGCACGTGCTTCACGAAAGAAACGCTCGACGCGATCGGGGTTCTGAATTACCGAGGAGTGAGGAACCTTGAGTGCCACCTCCCGATCAAGCTGCGGATCGTAAGCGTGATAGACCGTTCCAAACGCTCCCGCCCCAAGTTTTCCGATCAACTGGAAGCGACCGAGCGAACCCATTATCTGCGGCAATTTTTGAGGCGAGCAATGGTCGACACCCGAATCGCCGGTTCTCGTTGGAGTAGGAATCGCATTTGCTGGAATTTCAGCCGCGTGCTTGGCTCCCTGGTCGTCGACGAGAGTTTCCAGGGGTGGGATTGAGTCAAAATGGGTTTCCTTCTCCGACCCGGGTTCGAACGCAGCAACGTTCGCGGCCTCAACCGAATTGATTTGCGAACATGCCTTGCATCGAACCTTTCTGCCGATCATGGTATCGGCGACCCGAATTTGCCTCTGACAACTTGGATTGCGACAAATAACGACCAAGCTCACTGCGGGAAGCTCCAAATACGAGGTGGGGACAAGAGCTGAGGCTCACGATAGCTTCATAGAAATAGGCGAAACGGCGGCGGTGAATCCATCACGCAAATCACCGAAAATTTGGAGAAATCGAACGCGTCCCCCTGATCGCATGCCATTTCGCTGGAACTTACTTTCGGTTTGGGATCAGCTAGAATGGGAGAAATGATGATTGGCAAGTTTCGGGAGTTGATTTTGCCACTGCGTTCCAAGATGACCTTCGGATATGCGACTGCTTTGATTTCGTTTTCGCGGGCATTGCATTCGCCGATCGCGCAGATACAGGCCCCCAAACGTGATTGCCCTGGCAGCTGTGACTCGTTTGCGGGGTGGCCCCACTAACGTGAACTGAACAGATGTGTTTCGATACGACCGGCACACCTTCTGAATTGACACGCATTCTTCGCGCGGCCGCGTCGAGCAATGATTCCACGGATTTTAACCGCGTCTGGGAATTGGTTGCCGACCGCCTGGTTATCTTGACAAGGCGAATGTTGCTTCATTATCCGAGATTGCACCGCTGGGAAGAAACCGATGACGTCTTTCAGACTGCGGCAATGCGACTGCACCGATCGCTGCGCGAAGTCAAGCCTGATTCATCAGCTCGATTTTGGGCTTTGGCAATGACTCAAGTGAGGCGAACTCTAATCGACTTGTCTCGTCACCACTTCGGTTGCCTCGGTGATGGAGCTAATGAAGTATCATGCGATTATTCGTCGATCGACGGTCTCCGGCACGATCACATTTCACGGGCAAGCTCGAACGAGCCCATCACTCTGGATGATTGGACGCAATTTCATCAGGCAGTTGAGCGGTTGCCAGATGATGATCGGGACGTTTTTCAATTGACATGGTACGCAGGCATGTCGCAAAACGAGATTGCAATGATGCTTCAGGTTTCGGTGCCGACCGTACAGCGTCGGCTGTATCGAGCGCGACTGCAACTGCACGAATTCTTGTCGAAAAGTTGATGCCCAAGGCAGGTCTTCTACGCCTAAGAACTGAGGATATGGTTAACGATGAGTGGTTAGACAATTTGATTCGCCTAGACCAGCAGCGCCGTTCGGCCGTTGACTCGGGGGATGATCGTCGTCACGCAGAGGACGGGGATGATCTTCGGGAGGCCTTCAAAAAGTTGCGAGAAACGGAATGGATGACGGCGGAACCCGCCGAAGTGGTCACCGAAAAGGTATTGGTGATTCCTGGTGGTGCCTGTGCCGAATCTGATGTGAACTCGCTCCCGGAGATTGCGAATTATGAAATCGTTCGTCCGTTGGGAAGCGGCGGGAGGGGACCGTGTACAGTGCGGTCCGCACTTCCGACTATAAGCAGCGGGTAGCTATCAAAGTATTAAGGCGCGATCTGGCGAGTCGAGGCTGGCGCGATCGTTTTGAACGAGAACGTCAGGTGCTAGCTGAACTCAATCATCCCAATATTTGCCGTTTACTGGACGGTGGGAGTGCTTCCGACGGGCGGCCTTTTCTGGTCATGGAGTTCATTGATGGAATACCTATCGACAAGTATTGTAACAACCATCAATTGTCAGGTAAGGAGCGTATGCGTCTTTGTCTGCAACTCTGCACCGCGATTGCCCATGCCCATGAACACGGGATTCTGCATCGTGACCTCAAGCCATCGAATATCTTGGTCGATCGTCATGGAATGGTGCGCGTCACGGATTTTGGCCTGGCGCGTCGATTGCAACAGGATGGGAGTGAACATGTCCTGACGCAGTCGCTTCAGATTCTGGGCACGCCGTCTTTTATGTCGCCGGAGCAGGCGTCTGGCAACGTCGCCGTCGGCGTCGCAAGCGACATCTATTCTATAGGAGCCATTCTTTATACCTTGCTTGCGGGCCGACCACCTCATCAAGGCGATCATCCCATCCAGACGTTGACTCAGGTGATTCATGACGATCCGATCACCTTGCGTCGGCTTGTCCCGAGCATTTCTCTAGACCTCGAAACCATAACGATGAAGTGCTTGGAGAAGATTCCCACGCGACGTTATCGCGACGTTCAAGAATTACTCATCGATGTCCAGCTCTTTCTCTCTGGTCGACCGATTCGAAGCCGTCCGGTATCTCCTTGGGAACGCGTTCGAAGGTGGGGCTGCCGCAATCCTGCCATTGCAACGTTGCTTGGCACTCTCTTGATCACTTTAGTTGTTGGCGTTTCCAGTGTAGCAATTCAGTGGCGTCAAGCCGTTGCTGCTCGCGCATCATCAGCTCACAATGCGAACATCGCGTACCAGATGGCTCGGTCCGCATTGAAGTTATCCGAACATTTACTCGAGCAAAAAGACTTCAGTGGTGAGGAGCTCCCTTTCATATTGAAAACGGTAGATTCCTACGAGGAACTGGCAGCACAGCCCGATGCAACCGCAACGATTCAATTTGAGCTCGCACAAACCCATCATTTCGTGGCACGATATTTTGCAAGCCGAGGCCGATTAAAGGAGTCCGTAAACTCATTTCTCCGACAAATTGATTTGCTGACCGATTTGGTCGAGCATTTCCCGAAGGAAGAGCGATACCGATACGATCTGTTCTTCGCTTACCATTCGTTAGCCGAAGCGAGCCGTTTTGATGAAGACATCCATCACCAGGACGAATACGATCAGCGGGCAGCTGTCATTTTAGCAAAGCTCGTCGAGGATTTTCCTGAAAATCCTTTCTACGCTGACGCGCAGGCGGCTCAAGCCATCATCGATGCAAGTAAAGCACTTCGAATTTGGGATTTGGATTCCGCAGATGCGTCCGCCCGACAAGCTCTATCGATTGCTAATCGTTTGGTCTCTCAACATCCTCTCCGTGATACCCCACCGTATTTCGAGTTCCAGCAGGTTCAGGCACTTCAATTGCTCGCTACGAATGCAGTCGCGCGGGGCGACTTCTCGGTCGCGCTGCAACTCGCTCGCGAAGCCGCTCGAATCTGCGACACAATGCAAGAGCATGTCGCCGAGCTTCCCGAAAATGAATTCAACCTTGGCTATCATTACGTCATTTCGGGTACAGTGTTCTTGGAATGCGGCGAACTTGCCGATTCTTCCAAAAATCTAGTTCTGGGAGTCAAACTGATTGAAAGTGCAAACTCCAAATTGCCAGACTCTCCGCGCCGAAATGAACATCTCCTCGACGCAAAGCTGCGTTTAGCCTGGCTTGAATGGAACGAAAACGATCTGGAACAAGCAAAAACTTTATTCGAAGAAGTGGATCGAGAGCAGCCAATCCAGGCCGAGCTGGATCGTTTCAGTACGAGTGAGCTTCGAACAAAACTGTTCTGGGAAATTAATTGTCCCTTCGAAGATCTAAGAGATCCGACGCTCATTGCCGCTATCCTGGAAATACTCGAATCCCGCGAGCCTTTACAGGGGGACTATTCGATCATTAGCAGTTTGGCTCTCGCGAAGTTTCGTTTGAATAGGCTTGCGGAGTCGGAACAATTGCTTCAACGCAGCATGGCGGCGTGGCCGATTTTTAACGAAGTCGATTGGATGCTCTTGGCGTTGATCCAGTGCAAGCGTGAAGATGCAGCGGCGGTCCAAAAGATTCTTGCAACAATTCGCAGCGTGGAATTTCCCATCAGGATGCGTTCTCGAATGCAGAGCATCGGAAAAGAATTTGAGATCGCATGGAAGCAATTCTCGAGTCGTTGACGCAAACGCAATTACTCCGAGACATGCGAATGCCGTTCGGAGTGGAACCTCGCGATCTGATTGCTCGGGTTACCACACCTCATTCGATGTTGCAGTTTCGATCGCTATGTCCCCAATCGATTCTGCAATGCTTCCAATGCGTGATACGAGGTCACGGAAACCTACGATATCTCTGGAATTCACGAGTGATTAACGGTTCGTGAACAAGAAATGCACATGGTGAAATGCCCTATCGTCGTCGGTCCACATTTACGATCGGCCCGATTGCATTCGCAAATAGACATGCTCACAATTAATGCTGCAATGGATTGTCCACGGAATGAGATGGAACGCGTTTCCCTGAGGATTGTGACTCGGGACCATGCTTACGAAGAGCGTTGAATCTCTCGATTGTGTGTTGTGACGTTGTTCTTTTTGTTTGTCCAGCAGAATAAACGAGGAGAAATGGACCTCGGCAACCAGCTTTCGCATGTTGCCGATGATTGTCGAAGGGTGCGGTTGCAGTCGGCGGCGAACCCGCGAGTTAAAATTGATACTGCCAAGTCAGATGTCCAGGAAACGGAGTGCGATTTGTCCAAATGAAT
Source organism: Pirellula sp. (assembly GCA_037440405.1). Taxonomy (GTDB): domain Bacteria; phylum Planctomycetota; class Planctomycetia; order Pirellulales; family Pirellulaceae; genus JANMGV01. Next base: position 5,946 of record JBBIUE010000004.1, read on the forward strand.
CGCGGATGCGTGACTTCGATTCCTGCGATTCGGGTAAATTGTAATTGGGATTCGACTTTGTAAAACGATTGCGTTTTTGATTGAAACCACAAGAAATTGGAAAAGGTGAATCTATGTCAAGTGAACCAACCATCGATGTTCGACGGCGCGAACTACTTGCATTGGGCGGAATATCCATCGCAGGATTAGCGATGTCGCAGCACGCTCAGGGAAGCGAACCTGCTGACGACGATGCGAAATCGATCGTGGTCAACGCTCGGGAGGGGCGATTGAAACAGTCCGTGTGTCGCTGGTGCTTTTCCGGAATCTCCTTGGAAGCCTTGGCGGATGAAGCTGTGAAGATGGGACTCGTGGGGATCGATCTGCTCTCTCCCGGCGAGTTCGAAACCATCAAGAGCCGTGGGCTGGTCTGCACAATGGTCTCCTCGCATCCGCTGGATAAGGGTCTTTGCGATCCCAAATATCACGACATGGCTCTTGAAAAATTGAATGAGTCCATCGAGGCGGCTGCCAAAGAAGGGTACCGAAACGTGATCACGTTCTCGGGTAATGCTCGGGGCATCGATCGTGAAACCGGCATGAAGAATTGCGTCGAAGCGCTGAAGAAGATCACTCCAGTCGCAGAAAAGAAGAAGGTCATTCTCAATATGGAGCTTCTCAACAGCCGAGTCGATCACGGGGATTATATGTGCGATCGTTCCGAGTGGGGAATTGAGCTTTGCAAGCGTGTCGGATCGGACAACTTTAAGTTGCTGTTCGATATCTATCACATGCAAATCATGGAAGGGGATATCATTCGTTCCATCCAGCGGAATCACCAATACTTTGGACACTACCATACCGCTGGTAATCCGGGTCGACATGAGATGGATGACAGCCAAGAGTTGCTTTATCCTCCCATCGCGCGAGCCATCGCCGATACTGGATTCGACGGTTACTTCGCTCATGAATTCATTCCAACCCGAGATCCAATGACGAGTCTCCGCGAAGAAGTCCGACGTTGTCTCGTTTGAAATCGGCGGCAGCGGTCCGATCGAATTCTGATGGATCGTTCGCGCTGCTTCAGCGCGAACCATGTTCAATCATGGTTTCTCATCTGAGCTACTCACTGCTCCACGCAAAGACTTTGAGGGCGGGTGATTCGGCTATCCTGCAGCGCATCGGGCTGATTCAAAACCAAAGGTTGCAGATACTTTGATGGAGAGCTTGGATGCGGCTAGATGATCGCGGAATGGCTACCGGCTAGATGATCGCGGAATGGCTACCGCAATTTGACCGAGACGGCTAGAATAGTTCCACTTTGGAGATTTTGGGAACGATCTTCAAGGAATCGTACCCGTGAGGTATCACGACCAATCGTTGCTTTTGGCTCGAAGGCGGTATTCCCAGCCTAGCAATGATGGGATTTGGTTCAGAGAGATTGATGGCCGGATGGCGGAATAGGCAGACGCACAGGACTTAAAATCCTGTGTCCCGTTAAGGGACGTGCGGGTTCGACCCCCGCTCCGGCTATTGATGGATGCAGCAATCTTGCGCAGCAAATAACGTCTCACAGGGACGCTTGTCATGCTGATGCGTTTTGAGGCAGGTTGGATTGTTTCCAAGGCAGACGATTGAAAAACATTTCCCGAGCGTAGCCGATAGCCCGCTACGTCGGCGAGCAATCAAGGTTGCTCGCTTCACTTACGTATCGGGCCGGTGGACAGTCACCCCGCCGCGAGCCTAGCAAAGCGGCTACTCAAGCACTAGCGGGTTCCGCATGCGGTGCCGTATGATCGGTTCGCGTTTCACCGCTGAACTGAAGTCGTACGACCTTACCTTCGTCGTCTTTGACGACGTCAACCAGAATGGTATTCATGCCGTCGAAGGCCCCACGCAGTAGCTCTTCGGCCAACGGATCCTCAACTCGTTGCTCGATGGCTCGGCGTAGCGGACGGGCACCGTAATCGAGGTTCGAACCACGAGCGATGAGGAAGTCCTTGGCTTCGTCGGTGAGTACCAACTGAAAACCACGCTCCATGAGCCGCTCGCGAACTTTTGCCATTTCGTAATCGATCACGCGTTTCAGGTCATCCTTCGTTAAGTGCCGGAAGATGATCACGTCGTCCAATCGGTTGAGAAACTCTGGCCGAAAGACTCGCTCGATCTGATCCATCACGCGCGTCTTCATGCTTTCGTAGGAAGAATCGCTGTCCGGCTTTTGGAAACCGAATGCCGACTCATTCTTGATTGCCTCTGCTCCAGCGTTGGTTGTCAAAATCAGAATGGTATTCCGAAAGTCAACGTTTCGACCAAAGCTGTCGGTTAAGCGGCCTTCCTCCATAACCTGAAGCATCATGTTAAAGACGTCTGGATGAGCCTTTTCGATTTCATCCAACAGAACCACGGCATACGGTCGGCGACGAATCTTTTCGGTAAGCTGTCCACCTTCTTCGTATCCGACGTAACCAGGAGGAGCTCCAATCAATCGGCTGACATTGTGCTTCTCCATGTACTCACTCATATCGATGTGCACCAAAGCGTCGGAGTCGCCAAATAGGACTTCTGCCAGCGCCTTGGCGAGGAGCGTCTTCCCGACACCCGTCGGACCGGCGAACACGAAGCAACCAGTTGGTCGCTTCGGGTCTTTCAGGCCGCTGCGACTTCGGCGAACAGCACGCGATACTGCAGCAACTGCTTGGTCCTGGCTCACAACTCGCTTGTGGAGTTCGTCTTCCATCTTCATGAGTCGCAAACTGTCCTCGGTGCTCAGTCGAGTCAGCGGGATGCCCGTCATTTTGGAGACGACTTCGGCGATCACTTCCTCGTCAACCAAGCCATCGGTTTCACGGCTTCGTTCTCGCCATTCGCGAGTGATCTGTTCCTTCTTCTTCCGAAGTTTGTCGGCGGAATCGCGAAGAGCAGCTGCCTTTTCGAAATCCTGATTCGCGACCGCATCTTCCTTTTCGCGGTTCAGTCGCTCGACTTCGTCGTCGATTTCCTTGAGGTCGGGCGGCTTGCTCATCGTCCGAAGACGAACTCGAGCACCCGCTTCATCGATCACGTCGATCGCCTTGTCCGGCAAGCACCTTGCAGTGATGTATCGCTCGCTCATCTCGACTGCGGCGACAATCGCATCATCGGTAATTTGAACCCGATGGTGTTCTTCGTAGCGTTCCCGCAGTCCCTTGAGAATCTCGATCGTTTCCTGCGTCGAAGTCGGTTCGACGATGATTTCTTGGAATCGGCGAGCCAAAGCGTTGTCTTTCTCGATGTACTTGCGATACTCGTCGAGCGTGGTCGCGCCGATGCACTGAATTTCGCCACGAGCCAAGGCTGGCTTCAAAACATTTGCAGCGTCGATAGCACCTTCAGCGCCACCAGCGCCAACCAACGTGTGCAACTCATCGATGAACAGAATGGTGTTCCGTGCACGTCGGACTTCGTTCATGACCGCCTTGATGCGCTCTTCGAATTGCCCGCGATACTTCGTTCCTGCGACCATCATCGCGAGGTCGAGGACGACAATGCGTTTGTCTGCCAGAATTTCTGGTACCTGTCCACTGACGACTCTTTGTGCGAATCCTTCAACAATTGCCGTTTTGCCAACTCCAGCTTCTCCGAGAAGTACTGGGTTGTTCTTGGTGCGTCTGCACAAGACTTGCGTTGCTCGTTCGATTTCGCGCTCGCGACCAATGACGGGATCGAGTTTGCCCTGTCGGGCAAGTTCCGTTAGGTCGCGGCCGAAGCTATCCAATGCTGGAGTCTTGCTTTTCGAACCTTTGGTCGATCCGCCTGATTCTCCGCCGCCACCGCCGCTTTCTCGCCCGCCACGTTCTCCACCGACCTCTGAGCTTTCCAGTCCGTGTCCGAGCAAATTCAAGACTTCCTCGCGGACATCATCCAGTTTCATTCCCAAATTCATCAGAACTTGGGCGGCGACCCCTTCTTGCTCGCGCAACAATCCAAGCAATATGTGTTCGGTGCCGACATAGTTATGGTTCAAATTTCGAGCTTCCTCCATGGAATACTCGATGACCTTCTTCGCTCGCGGAGTCTGGGGAAGCTTGCCCATGGTCACCATCTCGGGCCCGCTCTGAACCAGCTTTTCAACTTCCAATCGAATTTTGCGAAGGTCGATCTCCAAGTTCTTGAGCACGTTGGCAGCAACGCCGCTGCCTTCCTTAACCAAGCCCAGCAAAATGTGCTCGGTGCCAATGTATTCGTGGTTGAATCGTTGCGCCTCTTGATTCGCTAGCTGCATGACCTTGCGGGCGCGATCAGTAAAACGTTCGTACATGGTGTTTCGCCTCCAGATGGCTCGTACTAAGTCAGCCGAAATGCATCGGCCTTTCATTCTATAGGGGAAAAGTCAATCAGACCGCTCCTCCGAGTGCGCGTTACCCATCAACTCGAATCGCTTCTCCAAGAGACTTCCGTAAAGCTCCCTTTCAGTGTGAGCAATTCTCGTGCCCAATGTTATCGCATGTCGATTTGACAGAAATCGTAAGCGATTGTTGCTTACGGTTTGAGTCAACGTCGGAATCCTGAGCCAACAACCATCAAGTTGCAGACGAATCTTCGCGAGAACTAGCACCCAGGTGGACCTTCCCTGATATTCCAATAGTAGCGGTAATCCTACCGATCGGGCAGGGGTGTTTTGTAACGTCACCTACCACTTCAGCCCAAACTGATCACCTCCCGCAGTGCGTTCTATCCCGCCTTTCAACGGTGCATTGCGAGTTTTGCGAGCACTTCGGGGAGCTTCTTCAGTAATCGGTTCAACCGGAGCTTCTGGCTGTTCTTCGTCCATTTTTGCTTTAGCCGCAGCTTGGCGGATCGATAAACCCATTCTTTGCTGCGACTTATCGGTACTCAAGACCTTGACCTCGACTTCCTGTCCTTCAGAAACGGCATTCGCAACATTGGTCACACGATGATTCGCAAGCTCCGAAATATGAACCAAGCCTTCAATGCCTGGAGCAAGCTTTACAAAGGCACCGAAAGTCGCGATTCGAGTGACTGTTCCTTTGACCACGGCTCCAATCGGAAATCGAGTATCCACGTCATCCCAAGGTTGAGCTTGCAATGCGCGGTAGGACAAACTGATCTTGCCGGTCTCGGGATCGACTTTTTCAATCCGAACCCGAATGCGATCACCTTCTGCAACGACATCGCTTGGGTGTTTGACACGGTCCCAGCTCAGTTGACTCAGGTGAATGAGCCCATCAACTCCACCGATATCAACGAATGCTCCAAAGTCCATGACTTTGCGTACCACGCCGTCTTGAGCCTGGCCGACATCAAGACTCGCTAGTTTCTCTTTCCGTTTTTCCGCTTTCTCTCGCTCGAGAACCGCGCGATGGCTGAGAACAAGATTGCCCCGGCGCATGTTGGCTTCGGCAACGACACAGAGAAGCTTCTTTCCGACGTAATCCGCTGGAGTGTCCACTCGGAACTCAGAAATCTGGCTCATCGGAATGAACGCGCGAATGTTGCCGACCTTGCACTCAAGTCCACCAGTGTTTGCAGACTCGATGCGAGCTTCGACAACTGCCCCCTCTTCGATATCCGTCCAGTCGGCAACGTTGACGGCTTCACCAGGAATCGCTAGTTGGTAAATTCCTTCCTCTTCGCTGTAGGATCGCACAATGCAATCGAATTGATCGCCCGGCTTGGGATAATTTGGAAATTGAAGTACTGGCACGATTCCTTCATCGGGCCCTCCAAGGGACATGAACACATTTTCATTGTGTACCTTGATAACCCGAGCGGGATAACGCTGCCCTTCCTCGAGTCTCCGTCCGATTTGCACGGAAGGATCACCCACTAACATTCGGTCTAAGTCCAATCCATCAAGCGCGTCCGTAAGAGCACGATCTAGTTCCCGTCCCAATTCGCCGCGCACGGATGGAACCTCAACCTTCGTCACCACAAAAGTCTGCACATCCTTCTGTCGGGGCCGATCCTCATCATCGCGTTGATCCTTTTCAGAGAATTCTTTTCCCTTGACTTCGGAGGCATCCGATCTCTCGGTTGCAGGTTTCGGCGACGGACTTCGTTGCTTGCCAGATTTTGGCTTTTGAGCTGCTTGCGTTTGCTGTTCTCGCAGGCGTCGAATCTGCTCCAGATTCAGAGGGCCACCGACCGATGCCTCCGGCTTCGTGGATGGAGCTGGATGCTCTTCCGTGAACGATTCCGTTGAGTCGGAAGGCTCGGGATTGCTCGACGGGATGTCGAAATGGACATCCGCAGAATTAGGACTTTCGCTATTTGACATAAGTGGTGGCTCAAACTCGGCATCGTGCAACACAAAACGAACTTTTATTGTTACACTTGGCGTCAAAATTGACCATGCCAGAAATCACTTATCCTTCCCTAAAAACCCTCGAGATTCCGCCTCCGATCGCAGAAATTATCGAAGGTGCGCAACTTCCGGCCTTCGGTGCAGGAATGATCTCTCGCTCCGCCAGTTCTGGGTTGAAAAATCTATTGGGCGAGCCGTTGGGTCCTTGTGTTCAAGCTGGATTGTGGCTGTTGGTTGGCGAATTGGACCACTCCCATCACATCAGTCAGTCCATTTCCAATTCCACAGGTTCCTATTGGCACGGATTGATGCACCGCCAAGAGGGAGATTTTTGGAACTCGAAATACTGGTTCCGTGCCGCTGGAAATCATCCTTGCTTCAAACGTCTTGGCGAGGCCTTATCGATCGATCCGGAAGTCATCAATCTGCTGACCGATCTCCAGCATTCACTCATTGACGATGGCAGATTCCAGCCCGCTGCATTCTCGGATGTGGTCGAACAGTCGATTCGCACCAAAGCGGACATGAAACCGCTTCAGCAGATCGCCTGGTTCGAGTGGCAAACTTTGTTTTATCATTCTTGGAAAGAAGGGCTTTGATGCAATTCATCGATGTTGCGAGTGAAGGAAAGCTTCCTTCGATTGGATTGGGACTGTGGAAGGTGGATCGCTCCAGTGCTCCGCAAATTGTCGCCGAAGCGATTCAGATGGGATATCGTCACCTTGACTGCGCTTGCGATTACGGCAACGAATCCGAGGTCGGCGAGGGGATTCAACTGGCATTTCAGCGAGGATATTGCTCACGCAGCGAACTTTGGGTGACGAGCAAACTTTGGAACACCTACCACCGCGCTGAACATGTCCGTCCCGCTTTGGAGCGGTCTCTCCGAGACCTGAAGCTCGACTATCTTGACTTATATCTCATCCATTTCCCGATCAGTCTTGCCTACGTTCCGTTCGACCAGCGCTACCCGCCAGGATGGATGTATGACCCGAAATCCGCACAACCTAGAATGGTGGCCGTTCCCTGCTCGATCCAGGAAACTTGGCAGGCCATGGAGGATGTTCAGCGAGCCGGCCTAACCAAATACATCGGCATCAGCAACTTCAGTACGGCGCTGATTCGCGATGTCTTGTCCTATGCAGCCATTCGTCCTGCTGTTTTACAGGTCGAGTCGCATCCCTATCTTGTGCAACCCAAGCTCTTGCGCTACTGCAATGAAGAACAGATCGCGTTCACGGCTTTTTCGCCTCTCGGTGCTGGGTCCTATGTTCCACTGGGAATGGCGAAGCAGACCGACTCCATTCTGGCCGATCCGATCATTCTAGGCATTGCCGAGACCCACCAACGATCTCCAGCCCAGATCGTCCTTCGGTGGGGAGTCCAACGCGGCACGGCCGTCATACCCAAGTCATCCAATCCCGATCATCTTCGAGAGAACCTGTCCATATTCGACTTCTCCTTGAGCGATGCCGAGATGAACTTAATTCAGAGTCTGGATCGCCATCAGAGGTTCAACGATCCAGGCGTATTCTGCGAACTGGCTTTCGGATGCTATTATCCGATCTACGATTAAGAATCTCCAGTCCCGCAACACCAATTTCTGAGGACATCGCGAATCGTCAGGTACATCGTCGAGCGCTATCGCTCATGCCAAGCTTAGTCGCAGACTCCAAGCTCAGTCGCTGACTCAGTGAGATTCCTAGCGAGCATCCCTTGCTTAAAGTCGGCGGCTGCATCTTAGCGTCTTCATTACACACAGACATTCTCGGCGCAAATTTGCCAGCACCGAGGGCTTGCAGTGCCAGTCTGACATTCGCGAGCGCGCAGAAGTAAACTAAGCCGCATGGGTCGTTGATTCTGGAGTCGGTGTCGGCGTCCCAGGTTGGAGGCTAGACGCCCGGTTACGTGGCGAGAATCGCGTCGCGGTTCGGATGCGATCAAAGATGCGGCCAAAACCTTGACGGTCCACATTCCAAAGGAGCAGCAGACAACCGATTCGACCGACGGAGGATAGAACGAAGATATAATGATAAGCCTGATAAGAGGATTGCCAGGAGGCCAACAACCAAGCGCCAAGAAGCGCGCCACTGCACCAGGCAGATGCATTGGCGAAGTTATAGTAGGTCAGAAGCTTGGCACGGGTCGAGGATGGAATGTCTTGCAGGAAACGAAGGAAAAAACCAAGCTCGTAAGCTCCCCAAACGGTCCCGCTTAACGCCTGAACCAAAAGCAGCCACCTCCAATCATTCGATATTGTCCAAAGGGAGGCCGCCGGAATAATGCCCATCCCGCCAATCCAGAGCAATCGCCGAGCCCCAAAACGCTGACTGAATCGCCCCCAAACAGAAAACGACAACGCTTTCGCGATGAAGCTGGTTGCCACCAACACGACGAACATGTTGTAGCTGAACTGCAGTTGTTTCAGCATGTAGGGAGTGAAAAATGGTCCTGAGAACTGAACGAAGGCTTGCACACATACCAAGTACAGAATTAAGCGACCACCAACGAAGTCCATGCTGATCCCCGATGGATTTGGAGACAACGAGCTCGACGATGATGCGGCATGAGTTGTCGTGGAATGGGTGCTTCGTAGAAGCGGTTGATGGTGCATGGCGAGGAAAATGACGGAAGCACAGCGACTGAGTCCAGCCACCGCAAAGATTCCGGCAAAACCCAACAGGATGTGATTGAAGTAGCCACCCAGCATGAGAAACGCACCGCCGAGCAAGAATCCACCCAGCGTTGCAAGTTGCGTGAATCGATTTCGTTTGGCGAAGAAGCGAGGGCGAATCTTGCCCGGCACCAGGGTTGAAATCCAAGTATTCCAGGCTGGACCTGCGGCCATCCCACTCGCCCAGTACAAGGAAGCAACGGCGAACAACCCGAAGACACTGAGTTCGCCCACAAACGCCGCAATCAGCAACGGAATGAAAGCCGCTGCTTGCAATGCGGAAGCTCCAATGATCCAAGTCTTGGATGAGAAGCGACCATTGCAATAAAGATTTGCGAGAAGCTGAACACATCCCCCGATGAAGATGGGAATGCTTCCCAATAAGCCAGCAATGACTTGACTCGTGCCCAGTGCGAGAGCGAAAGCGGGCAAGTAGTTTTCGCCGAGCCCAACCATGGCTCCGTAGAAACTTGCATCTGCCACACTCGATTGGAGATTGTGGCGAAGCGGGTGATGAAAGATTTTATGTCGAGTGGACGACTCTCCCTCCGATGTCTCGGAGCAGTCCAATTCAGTTTGTGCGGCCAAAGTAAATTGCAATCCGTCTTTGATGCTCGTACATAAGAGGCGTAACCTCCACAGGCAACAATAACTTAGAGAACGAGCGCTGCCTAGCGAATGTTTCGGTTAAGTTGACTTTTCGGCTTCAGTCTTTCGCTGCGAATCGAATCAAAATCGATTTGCTGGCTGTATCACTGACAAAACTCCTATCAACCCCTCACAGCGGCTAAAGGAAATCGGATACCCACAGGACGCTCAGGAATGGATGGAAGTCGACCGTTGCATGGTGATACCTCATCCCGACGCTGCGAATCGGTCACGTTTGCGATCGCCGTAGTACCTGACCAGCGAATCGAGACACTGGGTATGCGAACTGGTTCACTTGCGAGAAAAATTCTCCGTGGACGTGTATTCGATCGCGTCCGAGTCTTGCTGAACTCGTGAGACGAAACCACTACAGTTCGGAATCGACTGAACGAGACGACAACCTTGTTGCGGCCCCATGAGACAGACGATGGTTGCAAGTGCGTCAGCATCCGCCGCCGTCGGAGCGACGACCGTCGCACTGATCGGACCTGAAACGCCGTAGCCCGTTGTCGGATCGATGATGTGACTTCGACGCACGCCATCGACTTCCTGAAATTGCCACAGGTCGCCGGAAGTCGCGATGCCTCGATTGCAAAGCAGCATGGATTTGAGAAAAACTTTTTCCCCAGCTAACGGACCAACCAATACGGTCCAACCGGTTTTCCGAGGAGGAGCGTCGCCGCAGCGGATATCCCCCCCCGCGCGGACTAAGCTCGATGTCAAGCCGTGCTCGACCAATCTTTGAAAAGCTTGGTCGACCACCCAACCTTTTGCAATTCCTCCAAAATCCAAATGCAGGTTCGCTTTCACAACCGTCACAAGTTTTTGTTCGACGTCGAATCGCAAGTTGCTCCATCCTGTGTTGCTGCGTGCGGTCTCCACTTCTTCCGTCGAAGGTATGCGCTTCGCGCGGCGAGCGGATCGCCAAAGCCGCGTCAGACTGCCAACACTGGGATCGAATTTTCCGTTGCTGAGTCGTTGGTAACTGTTCGACATCAGGAGCACTTGCCACATTTCCTCAGAAACCTTCTGAGCAACGTTGAGCCGACTGGCCTGTGTCAGTAGGACCGTTTCGCTGTCATCTTCATAATCACTCAAGATCGACGTAATCTGATCGACATGGCGCTTCGCGTCCTTGAATGCAATCTCGACTTGCTGCGCATCGCTCGAATAGGCTTGAAACGCCATGGTCGTTCCCATTGCCGGAAACGTCCATTCGAACAACTGCTGGCCTTGGCTCGTGGCCTCATCATGATTTGGCTCGCCACACAAGAGAGGTGAAGACGATGAGGTGGCGGCGATCAAGCTTAGGACTGCCAAATATTGATTGAGCTGGAAAAGTCGCAATGGTATCATTTGCCGACGAACCACAGAGAGAGAAGATGGAGCGATTTGAGGCATGATTTTGCTCACACGTATTTGCTCAACACAAACATGAAACCCGCCAAGTCCAGTCTCGGCCATCCCTCGGTGGTGTCAAGCGATCCTTCGGAGGTTTGAAAAACATACTAGTCGAAACGGCCGTTCGGGTCGGTAATACAGGCGCTTCGTCGATCCCGAAAAGCTCGCCATGTTAGTCGTGGCCTTCGAGTCCGAAAGGCTCGCTTTGTTAGCCCAGGGCAACGCCCTGGGGCTGAGGTATGTTGTCATCCCTCGGCCCTGTAAGGCCCGTTCACTCATCCACTCATTGGCAGTGCACTCGCATTCATCCGATTCAATCCCAAGGGGTGAAGAACGACCCTTTCAGGGTCGATGGTTGGGATGACGGGGAACCCGGGTTAGTTTCCATCATACTCCCAGGGCCTTGCCCTGGGCTAGAAGAACGACCCCGTTGGGTTCGAAAGCCTGTGCCCAAATCATACCCACAGCGCTTCCATTCATACCCACAGCGCTTCCATTCATATCCACGGCGCTTCCATGCATCTTGTGGCGCGGCATCCTTGCCTCCTTGCAAGAGCTCAAATTGCGCAACTACATCAATGCAAGTAACGTCGAGTTTAGGGACAGCGCACCCACGTCGCTCGAGCATCTCCTGAGAATCTTCAGGGTAAGCAGCGCAACTTGCCTTCCAACCATTCAGAGTACCTATGTCGATTCGCGCACACTGTTATCGGTCTTCGAGTCTTATCGTTTTCGCCCAGCAGGCGGTCACTTCGCATGCAGTTTGTGTTCGTTGGGCCGAACGTCTTGCCCATAGCTTCCTTCGGATTCAAAGTCGCGCCTGACACCTTTGCAGTTCGGCTAGAGTTCCTGGCATTCAGGCCACCATCGGGACTTGCACTCGACAAGTTGCTTCCTGGGGCGCGTTCGCTTGCCCGTTGAAAGCACCAGTCAATGACGCTCTGCGCCATGCTTGACGCACAATTTAGTGAGCCGCTGGGAAGCCAACTCGACGGCTCTCGAAACAATGGTTCGCTTCCGTCCAACGTTTCTTCTTCCACCACCTAAACCTCGCCACCGACGCCTCTAAACTTCTCAACAAAGGCCGCGATTCGCAGGAATACGCTTTGCTTCTTGGATAGGTACGCCGGATTGAGCGGACTCATCTTTGGCAGAATGCTATTCAACTCCGTCCCGTTTTCACTTGCATACTCGCGTTTGAGCGATGCGCTAAGGTACCGCTTCGCCGCTTCCTGATTGAGGTTCTCTTCAGCAATCAGAGCCGCGGCCTCGCGTTGTTGCTCGGCTCGGGCAAACCCAAAAAAGGCTTCGATCACACTCGCTTTATCGGGGAGCTCATCCAGGTTGGCTTGATGGATGAAGTCCACTACCAAGCTTTCCTTGGCCCGATGACCGATACTAGCCCGAATCAGGCGACGAACCTCGTCAACTAAGTTCGCCTTGTTCTTCGTTTTCTTATGATGCTCGAAAATCAGCTCCAGAATGTAATCCAGGTTGATTTCTTGCGACTTCAACAAGTCCACCTCAAACACCACGTCCGCCCAATCGATAGTGGACTGTTCTTTGTCAATAACGGCCTTTTCGCGCCGCAACCAGTCGCGGATGTCGTTGTAGGTCGAGCGGTAATCCTGGATCTTGCGATCCGAAGGGAGCTTGATCCCCTGCAGCGCGTCAAAATCCTCATCGGTCAGGTGGTGCTCTGCTTTGAAGGATTCGACCTGCTGGGGATCATCCCGGTCAAGAGTCTGCAACGCTTTCAGGCTGGCAAATTCGTCGAAGTTCTGCAAGATATTCTCTACTCGCAAATATTCGCCGAACAGCTTCACAAACTCTTTCTTGTCTTTCTCCTTGACGATCTCTTCCGGGTTGGGAAATCGCTGTTCCAACTCCGCGACCACTTCCTTAAAACCACGCCGAGCTTCCCCGGTCACCAAATCGGTAAAGCCTTCCATGTACTCCTTGTAGCTCTTTTCCAGCACCACATTCTTGGTGTTGCTGTCACCAAACAGGGTAATGGCGTCGATGGTCGCTTGCTGTAGATCGCGAAAGGTTACAATGTTGCCAAACGTCTTGGTCGCATCATAAATCCGGTTCGTGCGCGAATAGGCTTGGATCAGTCCGTGATAGCGCAGGTTTTTATCGACAAACAGAGTATTCAGCGTTGGCGCATCGAAACCGGTCAGGAACATGCCGACCACGATCAGCAAATCAATCTCGCGTGACTTCACCCGTTTGGCCAAGTCGCGGTAGTAGTTCTGAAAACCGTTGCTATCGACACTAAAGCTCGTTTTGAAAAACGTGTTGTAATCGGCGATGGCGGAATCCAGAAACTCCTTAGCGGTGCTGTTCATCGCCGACACGTCAAAGCTCTCGTCCTGAATATCACCAATCGCATCTTGCTCTTCGTTGGCGGCAAACGAAAAGATAGTGGCGACCCGCAGCGGTTTGTCGCTATCGGCTTGCAGATGCTTCAGCGACTCATAATACAGCTTCGCCGCATCCACGCTGCTGACGGCGAACATGGCATTGAATCCCGCGTTGCCCGGTCGCAACCGGTGAGTCTTCTGCCGATAGTGGGTGAGAATATACTGCGAGATTTCCCGAATGCGTTCGGGGTGCAACAACGCCTGCCGGTTTTCAGCCGCCGTTAGCTTCTTCTCGTCCTGTTCTGATTCGATGGCTTTGAACTTCGGACGGACATCGTTGTAGTCCACCTTGAACTTCAGCACCTTCTCATCGCGAATCGCGTCGGTGATCACGTAGGAATGCAACTCGCGGCCAAACACGCTGGCCGTGGTTTCAGCTCCCAAAGCGTTCTCCGGGAAGATCGGCGTGCCGGTAAAGCCGAACTGGTAGTAGCGTTTGAATTTCTTCTTGATATTCTTTTGCGCCTCACCAAATTGACTGCGGTGGCACTCGTCAAAGATGAATACCACGTGTTTGCCGTAGATCGGCAAGTCCCCTTCACTTTTCATCAGGTTGTTGAGCTTCTGAATCGTCGTGACGATGATCTTGTTGTCATCCTTGTCCAGATTGCGTTTTAGCACGGCGGTACTCTCAGAGCCGTTGACACTATCGGGCGAAAAACGCTGATACTCCTTCATCGTCTGGTTATCGAGGTCTTTCCTGTCCACGACGAAAAACACTTTATCGATAAAGTCCAAATCGGTGGCCAGTCGAGCCGCTTTGAAACTGGTCAACGTTTTGCCTGATCCGGTCGTGTGCCAGACGTATCCTCCGCCATCGGGCCTGCTCCAGGCCTTGGCGGCAAAGGCACTGTTGATCTTCCACAGGATGCGCTCGGTAGCGGCAATTTGATAGGGCCGCATCACCAGCAGCGTGTTGCTTACGTCAAACACCGAGTACTTCAGCAGCACTTCCAGCAAAGTATTCTTCTGAAAGAAGGTGGCGGTAAAATCCTTCAAATCCTTGATCAAGCTGTTATCCGCCTTGGCCCAGTTCATCGTGAAGTCAAAACTGTTTTTGTCCCGCTGGGTGGTGTTGGCGAAATAGCGGGTGTCGGTGCCGTTGGAGATCACGAACAGTTGCAGGAATTTGAATAGGGAATGCTCGCTGTTAAAGCTTTCTTTGCTGTAGCGATGCACCTGGTTAAAGGCCTCGCGGATCGCCACCCCCCGTTTTTTCAGTTCCACCTGCACCAGCGGCAGGCCGTTGACCAGGATCGTCACATCGTAGCGGTTGGCATGGCTGCCGGTTTGCTCGAATTGCCGGATCACCTGGACTTTGTTGCGAGCCAAGTTCTTTTTGTCCAGCAGGTAGATGTTTTGAATACGGCCATCGTCAAACACGAAATCATGGATATAGTCATCGTGAATCTTGCGAGTCTTATCGACGATGGTTTCGCTGGGGCGATCCAGATAGGTCTCCAGAAAGCGAAGCCATTCCCCCTCGGAGAACTGCACGTTGTTGAGTGTTTGTAGTTGGGCGCGAACATTGGCCAGCAGGGCCTGCTGCGAGTTAAGGTCGGGCCGGAATTCGAAGCCCTGATTCTGCAAATCGGCGATCAGCTCCCGTTCCAGATCGCCTTCGCTTTGGTAGCTTTCGGCAACCATCCATTCCCGGATGTACTTGTCCAGGATGATGAAGTTGTTCGATTCGGCGATCGGGTTGTATTCAATCATACTCGTTTAACAGTCAGCCGTAGGCGTACTCCCAAACAATCAGCCCCCCTCTCGTTTAACAGTCAGCCGTAGGCGTACCAAGTACCGAAAAGTACTCCTCCAACCATATTAACGGAGTTATTTTGAGATGCGTAGGTGTTGTACGCCTACCGCTCTAGTACGCCTGCGGCTGACTGTTAAACGAGTCTCGTGCGCCCATGCTCATGTACGCCTGCGGCTCACTGTTAAACGTGGTGATTGCTCAATGATAGGTCGTCCAGCCGGGTTCGAGGCCAGAGTAAGGCGTAATCCAATTCCAGTTCTGTCTCGGCTTACCTTCCTTGATTGGATTTTCGATCACATAGGCAATCGCATTCTCGATCGCCGCATCACTATCGAGGAACGATTTCCACTGATGACGTGCCCACATACCAGGAGGTCGATTGTCTGACTTGGCGTATTGCTGTAACGGATGGAGACCGTCGGCGATCAGTTGCCGTGTTGCGGCCCCTTTTAACAAGTTTGCGATTTGTTCCGCTTTGTATCGATGGCGAGCGACCACAAGATGCGTATGCTCGGGAAGAATCGAGCAAGCCCAAATCGCATAACCGCTGTTGATTGCCTGAGCCTTGAAACCGTTCGCGATCGACAACGCTTGATTGCCCGTCAGGGTCACGGGTGGGTAATTCAACGCTTTTCGTGCCGCCTCACGAAGAGCGAGTTCATCGGGGGACAACATCGCCAAAGTGCGTTGCTCAAGGTGCCGAGTCGTTTCGCCAAACTTAGCAATCTCCCAACTTGCGACGAACTCCGACCACGATCCACGTGGATCGTTCGGCAGCCAAAACCCGTAATGCGGCAGAATCAAATGGTAACCATGAACCATCTCACATCTCGATCATTATTCCTCGCTCCACAGCCAGCCCCACTCTCGTTTAACAGTCAGCCGAAGGCGTACTCCCAAAAAGCCAGCCGCAGGCGTATCCACAAACAGCCAGCCCCAGTCATACAAGAGCCGCAGTATCGTTTAACAGTCAGCCGAAGGCGTACTCCCAAAAAGCCAGCCCCAGGCGTGCTCCCACGATTGTACTAGCTCTCACATGATGCAGCAATCATTCTACATCGCCATAACCAACAAGCAGGCCTGGATCGATAGATAGAGCTCTGACATGCGCGAGTGCGTCCGTTCTCTTGTACGCCTGCGGCTGACTGTTAAACGAGTCTCTTGCGGCTATGCTCTTGTACGCCTGCGGCTGACTGTTAAACGAGGTTTGGACGTCAGCGGCTTGTTGTGTTTGGCGCGGAGGGACCGTTTGAGGCTCGTATTCTGAGATGTTGCAACCGATCAGCCGCCGCTTGCTGGCCGTCAGTCCGACATTCACCGACTTGGCGGTTTGTGCCTAGCTCTGATGGCGGATCGATTCAATCGAGGACACGAGACTGGCAAAGTCGTGATTTGAGTCGCTGGAATTCAATTCATCTTTTGTCATCGGAACGCCTCGCTCATTTTAAGCTTCCACCTCTGCAGGTTTGGGGAAGCTCAGCAGCAGGTCGCGATAGTACTCGTACTGCTTCTGCCGCAATTCAATCTCTCGCGGCAAACCTTCGGTGATCGAGTTGGTCAGCGCGTCGAATTTGTCGAGGATGGAAACGATGCGGGCTTGTTCGGCCAAAGAAGGAATCGGCACATCGTATGACTCAAACTCTTTAACGCGAACGTGAGGAACGCCAGCTCCTTTCTTCATTGCGTGAATACTATCCTGTTTATTTTGAAGAATGTGGTAAAGGAACTTTGGCGTAAGAAGCTTGCCGGGATGGACACTAAAGGCATCTGTGAGAAAGATAGGCTCGTTCCAAAAGCCAACATACCCCGCATACGCTCCCGATCTCGCGATTACGATCGTCTCGCCTTCTCGATTCTTTTCATTGTGGAAGTACGTTGGTACAGGCCCGTTGGCAACGACGGGGATCTGGCCAGGTGTTGTTTGGTGCTTAGTAATTGCAGTTCCTCGCTGAAATTGTGCCACATCCCCCAGCGTTTTCCATTCGACCTCCCCATCATCGAAGCGGAGCAACTGATCTCGATAGTAGTTATATTGTTTCTTGCGGGCGGTCAGCTCGGCGGTCAGCTCGGCGGTCAGCTCGGTAAAGGTGTCCAGAATGCGGACGATTTCGGCCTGGATCTCCAGCGATCTCTTCGGGTTCGATGGACAGGGGATGGGGATTTTGAACTCCTTTACCTTCCCATCAGAGATCGCCGGATACGCGGAGCCACTTTGATTCTCTTCAACGAAAAGTTTGAAGTCAGTAGTTGCTATCCAATGGAGTATCCATTTTGGTAAAACTTCATTTTGCATAGCACGCAGGACGCAGTATCCTGTGCTTGCAACTGAATCTGCATATTCAGCGTCGATCAAACAGTATCGTTGCTGGGTTGGGCGAGTTGTTGCGAAAATTACATCGTTCTCTACGACTAACTTTTGCGCTCTGCTCGGAGCGTTATCGGGCGAAATGAGCATGGTCTCATTGATGCGATTTGTCTCGATACTGACGGAAGTGAGATCGATATACCTATAATTGCGATCTACATCCCGCCATCTAATGTTACTCGTGGGTAACGTGACCTCCCCCAGCGGCTTCCACTCCACCTCTACGCCATCGAGCAGCTTGTTCAGCTTGTTGCCTTTGGATGAAAAACTCGTTTCACTCATTGCCCGCCTCCTTGCAGCTCTCTTTCAATCTGTTCAATACTGGGAAGATTGGTTTTTAACTCTTCCGGCAACGCTTCTTGCAGCTTGTATTCGGCAATGCCCATCGGCTGGCTTTTGTCGCTGAGCGCATACTCGGCAACCACTTTGTTCTTGCTCTTGCACAATAACAATCCAATCGTGGGCTGGTCTTGTTCATGCTTCATCTGACGGTCGACAGCGGTCAAATAAAAACTCAGCTTGCCCAGATGCTCTGGCTTGAAATCACCCGCTTTCAGCTCGATCACGAAGTAGCATCGCAGCTTGAGGTGATAGAACAGTAGGTCGATGTAAAAATCTTCGCCGCCAACCTCGATGTGGACTTGTTTCCCGACAAAGGCAAAACCAGCTCCCAGTTCCAACAGGAAGTCGGTAACATGCTGCACCAATGCACGCTCGATCTCTCGCTCCTGAGCTTCACTACCCAGATTCAAAAAATCAAAGCGGTAAGGGTCTTTGAGCGATTCAATCGCCAGATCCGATTGGGGCTTGGGCAACCGAAATTCGAAATTGGTTACCGCAGCCCCTTGCCGCTCGACCAGTCGCGTTTCAATCTGAATGGCCAACACGTTGCGAGACCAGCCATTTTCCAGGGCTTTTTGGGCATAAGCCAGCCGCTCGTGCTCCTGTTTCAGTTTCGTGAGCAGCACCAGATTGTGCCCCCAGGGTAATTGTGCAACAGCCTGTTGCACAATTTGCGAATCAGGCCAAGCCTCCGCAAACGCACGCATGTATTTCAGGTTGCGTGGCGAAAAGCCGGTCATTTCGGGAAAAGCGCTGCGCAAATCATGCGCCAGTCGTTCAATCACCTTCGCCCCCCAGCCTTGTGAGGCCTGGCGGGTCAGGATATCCCGCCCAATCTGCCAATACAGTTCGATCAGCTCTCGGTTGACGGCCAACGCGGCCCGTTGTTGGGCGCTATGAATTCTGGTTTTCAGTTCGGCCAGCCATTCTCCATAACCGTCGGGTGGCTGAATCAGCGAAGTCGTTGTCTCGTTCATTCGTTATCACCCTCAATTTCCGCCACAATCGCATCGATCTCTGATCGCAACTGATCGATCCTAGCTACCGTCGCTCTCAAGTCGGAGTTGAGCTTGGCAATGTCTACCCGCTCGCGAGTGTCTTCGGCTTCGACGTAGCTGCTGACTGATAGGTTGTAGTCGTTGGCCACAATGGCGTCGAAATCAACGCTGCGGGCAAAGTGATCGACGTTCGCCTTGCTGTCGAAGGATTGCATGATGGTTTCGATATGCTCATCCAGCAGCACGTTGTTGTTGGTTTCCTTCTTGAACAGTCCACTGGCATCGATGAACTGGGTCGTCGTGTCGGTCTTGTGCTTGGACAGCACCAGGATATTCACCGCGATGGTGGTACCATAAAACAGATTCGGGGCCAGCGAGATCACCGTTTCCACGTAGTTGTTATCCACCAAGTACTTGCGAATCTTCTGCTCGGCTCCACCACGGTAGAAGATACCGGGAAAGCAGACGATAGCCGCTCGGCCTTTGCTGGACAGGTAACTCAGCGCGTGCAGCACAAAGGCAAAGTCGGCTTTGGATTTAGGGGCCAGCACTCCCGCCGGAGCAAATCGATCGTCGTTGATCAGCGTCGGGTCGTCGCTGCCGATCCATCTCACCGAATAGGGAGGATTGGAGACGATGGCGTCAAACGGTTTTTCATCCCCAAAGTGCGGATCGATCAGGGTGTTGCCCAGTTGGATGCTGAACTTGTCGTAGTTGATGTTGTGCAAGAACATGTTCATCCGAGCCAGGTTGTAGGTCGTGTGGTTGATCTCCTGGCCGTAGAAACCCTCTTCGATGATGTGGGCATCAAAGTGTTTTTTGGCTTGCAGCAACAGCGAACCGCTGCCGCAGGCGGGGTCGTAAATCTTGTTGACGCGGGTTTGCTGGTGCATGGCCAGTTGGGCAATCAGCTTGGAGACATGCTGCGGCGTGAAAAATTCGCCCCCCGATTTCCCCGCGTTGGCCGCATAGTTGGAGATCAGGAACTCGTAGGCATCGCCGAACAGATCGATCTGGTTTCCGTTAAAGTCACCGGCGTTGAACTCGCCAAAATCCAGCCCAGCCACGCCTTTCAGCACCGCCGCCAAGCGGGCATTTTTGTCTTTCACCGTATTGCCCAGCCGGTTGCTGGTGGTATCAAAATCGGCGAACAAGCCCTTGATATCCCCTTCGGAAGGATAGCCATTGGCCGAAGATTCGATGGCAGCAAAGATTGCCGCCAGATCGGTATTCAGGCTTTCGTTGGTGTGGGCATCTTTGGCGATGGTGGCAAACATCTGGCTGGGGTAGATGAAGTAGCCTTTGGTTTTGATCGCGTCATCTTTGATCTCCGGCGTGATCACGCTATCGGGCAGTTCGGCGTAGCGGATGCTCTCGTCACCGGCTTCGATGTAGCTGGAGAAGTTCTCGCTGATGAAGCGGTAGAACAAGGTGCCCAGGACATACTGCTTAAAATCCCAGCCATCCACCGCACCGCGTACATCATTGGCGATTTGCCAGATCTGGCGTTGCAGGGCGGCACGTTGTTGCGCTCCGGTCATTTGTTGATTGTTCCCTCGTGATGTGTCACTTCGCGGTTCCTCAGGAGTGTGTTATACGGCAAACTCGTTTAACCGTCAGCCGCAGGCGTACGCTCAGTCAGTCAGCCGCAGGCGTACGCTCAGTCAGTCAGCCGCAGGCGTACGCGACAACAACCGGCTCCGGGTACGATTTGCGATGTTATACTCAGGGAGTACGCCTGCGGCTAACTGTTAAACGAGAGTTGTACGTCTACCGCTCTTGTACGCCTGCGGCTAACTGTTAAACGAGAGTTGTACGTCTACCGCTCTTGTACGCCTGCGGCTGACGGTTAAACGAGATTTGTTCCTTTCTGATTGAGGAATTGGGCTTTTCTGGCTTGGCGGCCTTCTTCAGTAGCTTGTCCAGGTTGTTGCGTATGAATAGTCGGTATCCATTCGCCGGGGGCCTATGTATGAGGCTGTCACCATCGACACTGCCGCTGGACATCATCTTCATGCGCGAAATTCTTCGGGGGCCGGTGTATGGGGTTGTCACCACCGACACTGCCGCTGGCCATCATCTTCATGCGCGAAATTCGCTGGGTTCCCGTGCATGGGAATATCGTCGCGGGATGCCCAAATGCGAATGGTATCGTGGTGGACGCCGAGGTAGACAGAAGTGACAAAAGTCACCCGCAGCGTAAGCAAGGCACGATTTCAGGACTTTGCTCATTAAAAAAAGGGCAACTACGAGCACTTACCAAAGGCAAGTTAACTTTTGTCGCTCGTATCGAGGTAATCGGTTGCTTCCGAAGTGTGCATGTTATCCGATAACTTGGTCATGGACTTAGCCTCGGCATGTGGGGCGCGAATTCTGCCAGACCTTCCGCCTAGTAAACCCGACATCGGTTGGACGGCACCTCGTCATTCTCGGTGACTTCGTGGCTGGGGAATTCGTTAACGACTGCGATATAGCACAACTTGCTGGTGACGAATGCCAACCTCGAGCAGGCGACAGAGGTGAAATCAGAGTCCGACAAAACGGTGCAGAGTCCGGTGCAGCAGTCCGCCGAAATGGGGCACAAGGAAAAGCCGCCACCAAGAAAGAAATCTAGTAATTCCAAAGATCATGGAACGCTGCAGGATGGTGCATCTAGCCTCAGCATTCCCACCGAGAAAATCCAGCGGAGAGGACAGGACGACAATTGAACTTTTTCTGATCGGCACCAGGGCACTGGCATTGGACTCACGCTTCAATGACACATTGAAATCGATCGGTCTCGCCGAACCGAGCAGATAGCAGTGCGGGAAGGTGTGCTGCGTAATCGTCGCCGCTTTGGGGTACTCAGCCATTCGTCGTCTCGGTTTCAGTCGCTGCGCCTAACCGACGCGCCCAGGTTCAAAGTTGCCTTTTCGCGATCGAGTAAATCCATCGAGTGGACTGGCGCGATATCAATCTTGGACGGTGTCGACGACTGCGGTGACGAGATTGACAACAGCCGGGAGTGAACCCGCCACTGTGACGTTCTTCAACATCCCGCCGACCACTTTCGCGAAGATGAGGGAGTTCATCCACCTGGGGGCGAACCGGGTGGATGTCGTAGTCAATCGGTTCAGCAGGCCGGCGACCACCGTCGTCCTCCTGCCGAGCTTCCGCAGGGCGACTTCGACCACGGCCCCCGGCCGCATGGGCAAGCTCAGCGTGGCACCGCTCGGCCAGATTTCCGTGCGGGTCGGTCCTGGGCAGAGGGCAAGGACGGTGATCCCGTCACCGGCAACCTCACTCGCAAATCCCTCGGCGAAGGTTAGGGCATGGGCCTTTGATGCGGCGTATCCGCTCATGCCGGGGACTCCGGCAAAGGCGAGCGTCGAAGCCACGAAGACAACCCCGCCCCGCCCCCGCTCCCGCAGCCGTCGTCCGAAATGGTGGGCGAGCACCAACATGGCACGGGTGTTGAGGTTCAACTGGTTCAATTCGTCGTGCAGCTCGTGGTTGAGGAACCGTCCCGCCCTGAGGACACCCGCGTTATTCACGAGGAGACCGATGTCAAGCTCGTGCGTGGCCTCAGCGACGACCGGCAGAAAGTCGTCCGCCGCCAGATCGGCTGGAACGATTCGGGTGTTGACGGAATGTCGGTCTTGCAGGTCGTCGGCCAGCTTTCTCAAGCGGTCGTCACGCCGGGCGATCAGCACCAGGTGGATGCCCTTGCCAGCGAGTTGTCGGGCGAAGGCTTCGCCGATCCCCGACGAAGCGCCAGTCACCACGGCCCAAGGTCCGAAGCGGACGGCAAAGTCGTTCATGTGGTACTCCTTTGGGAATTTCGGTCGTCAGGACGGGAAACACTTGCCGAAGGCGACCAGCAGCCTTGGCGACCCCTTGACACGAATCTTCCGCCGCAGCAGTGCCCACACCAAGTTTTTTTCCTTCCTCAGAAAGCCGATCCACGTTTGCGAATCGGCGGTCACGTGCAGATCGGGCTGGCCGACATGCCCTTCTTTCACGCTGAGCTTCTGTCCCTGAATCACGACCGTTGCCTGCCGCTGCTCATTGCCGGTGAACGTGAAGTGGAAAGTGGCGCTCAATCCCGCCGACTTGCCTGGCTGAAAGACGTTTGGCATTCCTTTCAGGAAAACCTCGATGGTGTTCGGCCGCAGGGTGTTGCCCACGTGCTTGAACTTTTTGTGGGGGAACCGTTTCGCGACATGATCCTCGGCATCGGAGTTCTTGTTGACGTAAATCGTCTCTTCCCTCTCCTGGAGGGGTTTGACGATTTCCTTGAGATGGGCCTTCCGATCCGCGAGGAACGGCCCAATGACGACTTCTCCGGCCGGGCAGACCGCCAGGCAGTAAGCCGCTTTGTAGTTCGCACCGTAGGACAGACTCTGCCACATCGAGGCTGATTCCGCATCGCTAACGCGACTGCGGTAGTCGCGGGCGCTGCTGCTGTCGGCCACCTGCTCGACCCAGTCGGTGAAGCCCCCCATGAACTCACGGTAGTTATGGGTGTAGCAGGCCGAGAAGTTGAAGTCTCCCTCCGACGAAATTGCCCCGACAGGACAAGCGGCCACGCACAGTTTGCATTCCAGACACGGGTTGTAGTTGATCGGCTGGTTCGTCTCTGAAACCTCAGCATCCAGCAGGATGGTTCCCAGCAGGATGAAATTGCCGAACTTCTCGTGGATCACGTTCCGGTGAATGCCCATCATTCCCAGCCCTGCCGCCACCGCGACCGGCTTGTGTGACACGCCCCACACCTTGCCGGGGAATCGGCCCATCTCCATCGGGAAGCCCATCGCCGAGTTCATGGCTCGAATTCCTCGGTCTTCCAGAGTCTGAACCACGCTCCGGGCAATGTCATCGACCTCATCCCCGCCGTGGTGAAATTCGAGGTTGGCGACCGAGCGAGCCGGTGTCCGGATGGCCTCTCGATTCATGCGAACCACGAAACTGATCAGGGTCTTGGTGTGGGGGAACGCCTTGAGGATGTCCTGGCGCTGATCGTCCAAAGCGGGTCTGCCGATCTCGACAATTCCCACGTCATCAGCACCAGCTTCAAGGACCAGTTGCTTCAGCCATCCGGCATCCAGCGACTCCTTCTAAGGCGGAACGGAAGATACGGTTTTGAGGTAAATCCGCTGCACGGTCGGGTGATCTTCGAGCTTCATGGCTACCTCCTTATTGTATATGCAACTATATGGGCAAGAAAATCAGCTTGCGGCGGCCCCTTGGCTGACTCGTTTCATGGCTTGGTTCAACTGCACCACGAACCCTTCCCCCAGAACCTTCTTGACCTGCTGCTGCGCCTCGCTCCAGGCCGGAATCGCTTTTTCCAGGAGCTTGCGTCCCGGTGGTGTCAGGCGAAAAGGCTGCGAACGGCCATCCTCGTCGGGCACCACTTCCAGCCAGCCGCGTGCCTTCATTCGTTCGACGTTGCGGCTGAGGGTCGAAACGTCGAGATGGAGATGTTCACAAACTTCAACGTGGCGAGCGGTACCCATCTTGGCGGCGGCGACGAGAATGTTCATTTGGCTCACCTTCAAGTCGAGCGACCGCAAGGCGTCGTCGTAGATGTTGGTGACAATGCGATTCAACATGCGCAGCCGAACGGCAACGCACTCGCTGGCAACCTTGTCAATCATTGCTTGCATAGGCTCAGCTCCCATTTCAGGCCTCCTCAACTTAATTGTATATGCAACTATCGGTTTGTCAAGAGGGAATCCGTCAACTTCCCAGAAGGGAATCCCAATCCGGGCGCCCCCTGTTGGCGAATCGGTCACGGATATCGTGAGCCTGGCGTGCAATGGCTCAGAGACCTGCTGTTGAAACTAGCGACTGGATTTGAACCGCCCATCGAGCAGCGCCGTAAGAGGTTGCGTCAATTGATCTGAAACATCGGACCATGATGCTGCATTCTTTGAACCCGATCTACGGATCCGCAAGTCCCCGGCCCGCAAATATGAAAGCCCTTCGACGTTCTCGTCGAAGGGCGGTTTCTGAAAACAAGCGGAGAGGACAGGATTCGAACCTGCGGTAGGGTGTTACCCCTACGCCGATTTAGCAAACCGGTGCTTTCGACCACTCAGCCACCTCTCCGAAATGTCGAGACTCAAGAATTGTCGCAATTTCGCGCAACCATGCAATGCCCATTCGTCAAAAAAGCATGTGTAGAGACACCCCAAAAGCTCTCAGGTTCAGGTTATGTCGATTCTGAGTTGACACCACTGCGAGTCAAAGGCAGTGAGTCGATGGATGGAACAGAAGCGACAATCGTAGCCTGCAGCGTACGCAAGGAATTACGGATGATGATTCTTCCAGCATTCCGGCTGAGGATTGCGATCATGCCGGTTAATCCGTAAAACTTGGACATTCAAACGCTGACCTGGTCAGGCTCGCGGTTGTGAGTTTACATCGTTCTGCGGTGATGGCGGAGTGGCCTGAGGGCGGTTGGGACGGGCGATTTGCGGCATCAGCATACGTTGAATATCCGCCGGACTGCGCAAATCCATGAGTTCACGGCGTGCGGCGTCGCTATTCAAATAAGCCTCGAAGCTGGCTTTTTCACTTATTCTGCCGATCGTGACATTGCGATTAAGCAGCATAAACCAGTTTCGAAACTTTTCACTTCGGTCCTTATCCTTCAAGCTTGCAAAGAGTTCTCTCACTTCTGCGGACAACGTTGGTGAAAGGAGGTTTTCCCAAGACGGCTGATTGGCGAACCATCCCATTCGTCGGAACTGCTCGTGCAAGAACGGTGGCAGTTTATCGAGCCATTCTTCTAGATTTTGGTACTCCAATTGTGCGAGTTCCACCGGCTCGTCGCTGTCCCATTCAAGCAAGTACCAATCGAGCACGGACATGCAACAAAGTTCACGAAGCCGAGCCAGTTGTTCATCTCTCGGCAGCGACTGAAACATTCCGCGTTCATTGTCTGGCATAGACTCCAATATCTCTGAAGCGACCGTCAGCACTTGACGTGCAAGTTCGGGGT
This sequence comes from Pirellula sp., assembly GCA_037440405.1. Lineage (GTDB taxonomy): Bacteria > Planctomycetota > Planctomycetia > Pirellulales > Pirellulaceae > JANMGV01. The sequence goes on from JBBIUE010000004.1 coordinate 31,833, forward strand.
CCGCCTCATTTGCGATTTGCTTTTGAACTGACGTCAGAGCGCTACGCTGTTCCGATGGAATTCGGCTCCATTCGCGATGGCGGCGCCACATAATGCCCTTTTGATCATTGGTGAGTTCCGCGAGCCAGCTCTCCCGGCGATCCAATTCTCGCGGCATTTCGGGGAGAATGCGTTCTTGGAATTGATGATCGACCAGAATCTTCCAATTGGGAACGCTGGTCACCGTGCGAATGATGGATTCGAGATCTGCAGGTTGAGAGGCCAATTCGCTAGCCACTTTTAACCCAGGTAAATTGGAGATCAGCACCAATTCACGCAACTGGTTACGGTCCTTCGAAATTCGAGTCACATTGCCTACGATCGACCCCAGCAGCGCTGAGCAGAACACCAACAGAACGGGCCAAAAGCGTTTGAAAGTTAAACTGAAAACACTGCTTTGCCGCAGGGACTCCGTGTCTTCCGGTCCAGAGAGTTTTGCAGTCAGCAATTCGAGCGTGCTACGAGTGAACTCATCGCCAGCTTCTACTTGCAGAAAATCATCCAGAGCGTCCCATGCACGCTGCAGTTCGCCCAGTCGCTTGCTCAAGTCGGGTTCACGAACCAATCGAGCGCGTACCATTTCCTTTTCTGATTCGGAAATCTCATCATCCAAGTACGCTGTTAGCAGTTCGTCATCGATTTCCATTTGTTCTGGGTTACGCATGATCCCCCTCATCGTCTGAAACTTCCATACTCTGAATGAGTCCTTCTTCCATGTAAGGTTGAAGCATGAGCTTCAGATTGGCTCGAGCGCGGCTCAATAGGGATTTGACGGCTTTGACAGAAAGGTCCATCGTGTCAGCAATCTCTTGATAGCTCAGTCCCTCAAATTTGCACAAGAGCAGGGCCATGCGCTGACGCTCACCGAGGGCTTCAATCGCTTGCTGCACCATCGCAGCACGTTCAGAGCGATCGATTCGCCTAGTGGGGAGGCTTGCACTGTTTGCAACCGCAAGGTTCTCAATCGCAAGCCCAGTGGTCGACATGCTCTCGGATGTTGAAACTTGATATTCCTTTCTCCGAGATCGATCGCGCAGTGCATTATTGGCCAGATTGGTTGCGATTCGAAATATCCAAGTGGAGAATTTCGCAGTCGGCAAGTATGTCTTGCGGGATCGAAATACGCGGAGAAAAACATCTTGCGCGAGGTCTTCTGCTTGATCACGGGATCCGGTCCATCCGTACATAACACGAAACACACGGTTCTTGTACCGATCTACAAGTTGTTCAAATGCGGCTGCATCATCATCGCGAACGCGCAACATCAAATCGATATCGGGGTCCGAATGATAGCCATTTGGCGGGGAGTCCTGATTTTCCAAATCGGTAAACCTTCTTCTCGTTTCAGCTGGGCCGTCTCGGAGGGAGAAACGACCATCCATTAGAACCCCGTGCGTCGCTGACCAATTGAACAATTGTCTTCGATTACCCGTATTCCCTTCTTTGAATGGACCGAAATTCATTGGATTGCGGGTAAAACCAGATTTTACCCCAAAACTTTTTCTTCGTAACGCGGTTTGAACTTGGTGCGGCGGAAACCGGATGCTCTTGTACAAATTCCTGGCCGGACGTTAAGTTCTAGGTGGTTATCTGGAGAATCAAGGCCGTCTCTTTCCGTTTCCGCCGAAATAAGCTTCTAGATGAAACGTTCCTTGAGCTAAAAGGTTCCGGTATGCCTGCAAGTTTGGTGGTGCTTCGCGGTAAACAAGTCAGCAATCGATATCAGTTAGACCCGATTCGAAACTATCGAATTGGACGCGGCACCGAATGCGAAATCCAAATCAGCGATCCGCTTTCATCGCGGGTTCACGCAATCTTGGTTGCCAAAGAAGGCAAGTGGCATGTTCAAGACGCGGGAAGCCGGAACGGAACATTCGTGAATGGTTCCAAGATTGACGATGCGCGACTCGCTTCGGGGAGCCGAATTCGGATTGGCAACTTCGAATTCGAGCTGATCGAACAAATCACCTCGGAGTCCTCGACTTCTGAAAATCAAATCATTTCTCAGAAGCTAGTTCAAGAAGTTCCGATGTCCGAGGAGCATACGACATCCTCTGCGGTCAAAGCTCTGCACGACAACAAACGAGTTCAGGACCTATTGGACTTGTTTCAGTTTTCGATGCGGATGCTCAATGTGTACGAGCCAACCGAGGTAACGGAACTTGGCCTGGAGGTTTTGAAGGCACGGACACAGGCCACCGTGGTTGGCGTTTTGTGGTCCGATGCCGAGGGAACGCTGCGACCGCACCAGATCATTCCGCCTTCCGGCGAGAACCACTTAAAGTTGGCGAAACAACTGACGGACTTGGTTTGCCATGGCAGCCGCGCGATATGGGTCAAGAACGAACGGAAGTTCAGCGATGAGATTTCCAAATTTTTCGCCGACGCGATTTGCGCTCCCATCTTGCGGGAATCGAAAACGATTGGAGCCATCCACGTTTATCGCGAGAATCGTGAATTCTCCGATTACGATTTTGACTTTGTCGTGACGGTGTCCAATGTCATTAGTGTCGCTCTCGAGCGCGCCCAGAATCAAAAGGCAGTGCAAGCGAATCGCGATCGGCTCGCCGAAAAAAATGCGTGGTTCGACGATATGATTGGATCGAGCAACCCGATCCGAGAATTGAAGCAGAAGATTGCTCGAGTCTCAGCAGCTAGCGGTTGCGTGCTGATACGCGGCGAGAGCGGTTCCGGAAAGGAACTCGTGGCTCGCGCGATTCATCGTGCAAGTCCTCGCGCGAATCGTCCGATGCTGAGTGTCAACTGCGCTGCCATTCCATCAGAGCTGATGGAGAGTCAATTATTCGGGCATCGCAAGGGAGCTTTCACCGGAGCCGACAAGGACCATATCGGTTGGTTCCAACAAGCCGACACAGGCACGCTGTTCTTGGACGAAATTGGCGAACTGACATTGGAAGGCCAAGCGAAATTGTTGCGGATTCTTGAAGGGCATCCGTTTCTTCCGGTTGGAGCAACGAAAGAAATTCGAGTCGATGTCCGTGTCGTCGCAGCTACGAATCGCGATTTGAAGGAGTTTGTGCGGGAACGAAGATTCCGTGAGGATTTGTTTTATCGCCTCAGCGTCTTCGAACTTTGGATACCGCCTGTACGCGATCGTGGAGATGACATTGGCCTGCTCGTCGATCACTTCTTTGATCACTTCCGCAAGATTCACGGACGACCGAATCTCAAACTCGGTGAGCGTGCGAGAGAACGGCTGTTACGTGCTCCGTGGCCAGGCAACGTCCGTCAAATCCGGAACGTTATCGACTCGGCGGTGGTTCTTGCTTCGAGTGACGAGATTCAAGTCACCGATTTAGGCTTGCAGGAAGCGCAAGAATCCATCGAGGATAGTTTGAATATCGAGGCTTGGGAGAAGCGTCTGATCCGAGAAGCACTCAGCCGCTCCAACGGAAACATTCCCGCTGCATCCGAACTTCTTGGTATCAGCCGAGCGACGCTCTATCGCAAGCTCGCCACCTATGGAATTGAGCGGAGTTGAACGCACTGTCGAAAATGGCAACGCAATCGCGGCTTTCGCAGTTCAACCAAGGCGGCGAGATGGCCAAGGATTGCTGAGCAGATAGGAAGCCACGCTGAGGCGACTGCTCTGCTCGGGAGCCCAAACAATCGAAGCTCCGACTACGCAATCGCCTCCGCATACGATTCATCGGTTTCCCAAATTCGCACGCGGATGGCCCTCGCGTTTGTTCCTACGAGAATTTCCGGGCAGACGACTTCTAACAAGTAGCGCGCCATGTTTTCTGACGTCGGATTGTAGGGTAGAAGAAAATACCGAGTCGGGGTGACGGATTGGAGAGCAGAAATTGCATTTTGATCATCACACCAAACAACAAAACTGTGATCCCAATAGCGATCTATCCAACCTTTGCAGCGAGCTTTCAATTCGGCAAAGTCGATCACACGCCCCACGTCATCCTGCGCTTCGCCAACCACGACGAACTCCGCGACGTAATTGTGGCCGTGAAAATGTTCGCATTTGCCGCCGTGACCAAGCAATCGATGCCCAGCGCAGAATTTGATTCGGCGCATTATTTCCAAACCCATTCCTCTGTCCTTCTTTGATGTCCAAGAACCGCTGTCTGTTATTCGGCAGTCAATTTACGATTGCTTCGATGCCTCGCAGCATCGCGATTTGATTTTTTCTCGAGATTTTGAATCAGAGCGTCCGTGAGATCAACGCCTGTCTGATTCGCCAAGCAAATGAGAACAAAGAGCACATCCGCCATTTCGTCGGCAAGATTGCTTTCCGGTTCGCTAGGTTTGGCGCTTTGCTCTCCGTAGGTTCTTGATAGGACCCTGGCAAGTTCGCCGACTTCTTCGACAAGCTGTGCGAGATTGGTTAGCTCATTGAAATACCGCACTCCCACGGTTCGAATCCACTCATCTACCCAGTGCTGGGCATCGCGAATCGTCAAGTCATGGCTGGAAGCATCAATGGTCATTTTTACTCCCTCCCGAATTCCACAGAATGTAAGTTCCGCTCTTTCCGGCTACCGCGATATCCACGTTGCCGTCGTTGTTCAAGTCTCCCGTGGCAATCTGCAAGCCGATTCCGACGTGTCCTTCTTCGATGACTGTATTGGTAAAAGTTTTCAGCTCACGGTCGAACGTGTAAAAAACGATGATCGGCGGTTCTTGTCCACCAGGGTCCCCACCATTGTGCGCGTAATATCGTTTGCCCGTGATCAGTTCGAGATTGCCATCACCTGTCAAGTCCGCGAGAGCCAATGCATGCGGCTGAGAATAACTGCGGTCGATGAGGATTTCTTCGAACGACACGCTGCCATCCATGGAAGCGAGCTGTCGCCACCAATACAAACCGTAATCGTGTCCCTTGCCGACGAGAATGTCATTGCGACCGTCCCCATCAAGGTCCTGAACCAACATGGGGATACTCGAATCGATACTCCATTGTTTATGAAACTTCCATGGCTGTTCCCAAGGGCGATCGTTCGGTTGCTCATACCAACCGCTTCCGGTCAAGATATCCATTCTCCCATCGCCATTCAAATCGCCGATGCCCATGCCATGTCGGCTACCGGTCTCCGCGATGACAGCGGGGAGCAATTCGTAAATAGCTCCATGCTCGTCGGGAGTCTCACGCCGTTGAACCCGCCAAACCATGACCGGGTTGTTCTGATTCCAACTATTGACAATCCACTCTGGGACTCCGTCCCCGTCCAAATCCGCAAAGAGTTGCGCCTCATTTTCACTGCGCCCTGTGTCGATCCACACATTCCGTTTCCAAAGATGACCCAGTCGCCAGCCTTCGGGACCAGGATTCTGATACCAGCAAATTTGCGAGGGAATGAACGAACCGGCAACGACGTCCAGAAGACCATCGCCATTGACGTCAAACAGAAAATCGCCGTTGCTTTGCACGTAACCGTTCCAGTCTTCGATGGTTCGCAATGGACGAGGTGTAAATGCAGGTGCGGCATACCAGTTTCGTCCAGCAACGATATCCAGCAGGCCATCGTTGTTCAGATCACCGATTGCGATTCCCTCATTGGCATCCACGTTCAAAGCCTGTGTCGACCACTTGGGGGTGTGATGGTCGTCCGAATGCACCCGCAAGCCGGAGAACAACAGAACGCTTAGAATGATTAAACCTGTTTTGCAGGCCGGCATCGTACAATCGTGAATTCGCAGTAGCATGGTAGGCACAGATTGCTTTCGAGAAGGAATCGGTTCAGGTAGGTTATGAAAGCGGCGATTGAACAGAATTGCCACAACGAGGATTTCATTGTAGCAAATTTGTATAGGAAGGATTTCGTGCATGTCGAGTGTCCTTGCCATTGCGGCTCATCCAGATGACATCGAATTCGGAATGGCTGGCACCTTGTTCCTCTTGTTGGGGCGTGGTTGGAAAATCCACTACTTCAATCTGGCCAACGGCTGCATGGGGGCGATGCATACCGACCGAACAGAAACGGCCCGCATCCGACTGAGCGAAGCCAAGGCCGCCTCCGTGAAATTGAGCGCTCACTTCTATCCTCCCATTTGCGATGATCTGGGAATCTTCTACCAACCTGAAATCTTGGCGAAAGTCGTTGCCGTGGTTCGCATGGCGAATCCCACCATCGTTTTAACCCACTCGCCGACCGACTACATGGAGGACCATGAGACCGCTTGTCGGCTGGCTGTTTCAGCAACTTTTGTCAAGAACATGCCCAACGCGTTTTCCGATCCGGCGTTGCCTGCATGCAGCGGACCCGTCGCCATCTATCACGCTCAGCCGCATGGCAATCGAACGCCGCTCGGCGAAATCGTGAAGCCCGAGATGTTCGTCGATATCGATTCGGTGATGAAGCGGAAGCGAGAATTGCTTGAGTGTCATCGGAGTCAACAAACCTGGTTGGATGTGACTCAATCGATGAGTTCTTATGTGCAAACCATGGTCGATTATGCTCGACAAGTCGGCGAAATGTCGCGACGTTTTGCGCTCGCCGAAGGTTGGCGGCGGCGTTGTACGCTCGGATTCGGTCCGGAGGATTTCGATCCTCTTGGACATGCTCTAAGCTCGCACATCGTCCGAGGCTAGTTGGTCGCGCAATGCCAAACACACTCGAATTTTTGCCATTGAAGATCGATGACGATCGGCCTTTGCAATCGGCGGTCGAAAACTGGATTTCCAAATCCGAAGAACTGCTTCAGGAATACTGGGATCGCTGGCTGGAACAACCGATCGAACAGTATGTTGCTTGTGACTTTCGATATGTCGCCATGGCCCTGCGGGCCATCGCTGAGCATCGTCTCGCCGATGGTCGCATGTTCTGCGAATGGGGATGCGGATTCGGTGTCGTTACCGGTATCGCTAGCATCTTGGGTTTTGAAGCGATCGGAATAGAAGTCCAGCCGTTCTTGGTCGGGCAAGCTCGTAAGCTGCTCAAACGAAATCGTCTTCATGCGGAGATCTGGGAGGGGAATTTCTTGCCCCGGACAGCGGAATCCATGGCGGATGATCAAGCCGATCATCCTTCGCTCGGACATCACGTTCCACCGGCCTACGAGCAATACGATTCAGGCATCGATGACTTCGCGCTCATTTTTTCGTATCCTTGGCCTGGCGAAGCTCACTTTATCCAAGAAGTTTTTCGCCGCCATGCTCGCCCAAACGCGCTGCTTCTCCAGTTTCTGGGACCCTTCCATGTTGAGGTCTATCGCAAGCGATAGCACTCTTGAACCATGGTACAAACCTGTATGAACTGATGGGATTGCTGGAGCGAAGCCTTGAATCGTCAAAGTTGAGGCACGCCGTCGGGATGCACAATCTTGCGTCAAAGAATCCATCTGCAATGCGGCTTGCTAAGCTTGTTCGACTCTCTACGATTAACCGTACTTCGTGGAGAACGTTCAAAGTGTAGTTAGCGCGAGGCAGCGAGTGGAAGGTGATCGTCGATTGCTCAGAAATGGCCGGTTGGATTATAAGTCGCAAAGAATCGATGAGGCCTTGCTTGAGGATTTGCGAGCGTTGGTGCGCTTGGCGATTCGAGAAGACCTCGAAGAGTCGTGGGATCTAACAACCGTCGCGCTTGTTCCTCCTGATCATCGCGGTTCGGCAAGGTTGATAGCACGGCCGGGAGGAGTGGCGGCTGGCATCGATTTGATTCCGCATATCATCGACGAATTGGATGCCGAGATTGAATGCGTGCAGTTTGTTCGCGATGGCGAGAGGTTCGAACCGGGGGCGGTCGTTGCGGAGTTGAAAGGAAAAACTCGAGACTTGCTGACTTGCGAACGCACCATCCTCAATTTCACATGTCGGCTGTGTGGGGTGGCGACTGGGACGAAGCGATTTGTCGATCAGATCGCGGGATCGAAGTGCCGCCTTTATGATACGCGCAAAACGACGCCCGGCTGGAGGCGGTTGGAAAAGTATGCGACGCGTTGTGGTGGAGCATTCAATCATCGAACCGGACTCTATGACGCTATCTTGATCAAGGACAACCATTTGGCGGCACGTGGAAGCGACTCCGGGCAAGAGCTTTCTGCCGCGTTGGCCGTGGTGGAAGCTAGGAAGTTTGTCGAATCTCTCGATGTTGCATCGACGACGAGCATCTTGATCGAAATTGAAGTCACGACCATGCGGCAATTGCGAGAGGCCTTTACGGCCAAGCCGGACATCATTCTCTTGGACAACATGAGCCTTCAAGACTTGCGGACTTGTGTTGAGTTGCGCGATCGCGAGGCACCAAATATCGAATTGGAAGCATCGGGAGGCGTTCGACTCGATACGATCGCTGCAATTGCTAGAACCGGAGTTGACCGTATTAGCGTAGGTGCACTTACTCATTCCGCCGTGCAGCTTGATTTGGGTTTAGATTGGTCTCTTTGAATTTGCGGGCTAGGCTATGGGTGAAAGAAAATCACCTGAGAACTAGCCATGAACGCACTAGGAATTCGACCAAGGACATCACTTCGGCCATTCATCGAACACATCGTCGATGGTGTATCGATCGCTTGCACGCTCCCCATGGCCCAGTACTTATTGAACCAGCCCATCCATGAGAGCGCGTGGCTGGCCGGCTTGATTGGCGTCCTTGTTTTCTATGTGGTCGGCGATCTTTGTGGGATGTACCGAAGCTTTTCGACGCGCAATATTCAGAACGAATTGACGACAGTTGCGGTAGCTTGGGGGCTCTCCTTGGTTGGGTTGGTCGTCATTGGATTCGCAACGCGCTTGACCGACAGCTTCCCCAGAAGTAGCGTCGTCGCGTGGTTTTTTCTTGGAGGCTTGCATGTCGCGACGGGGCGAGCCGTCCTGCGAGTGATTTATGAACGCATGGCAACACACGGTATCGGTGTCCGCAAATGCGCTGTTGTCGGAATGAATCCACTGGGACTGCAAATTGCTGACAATGCTCGCAACCATCCCGAATGCGGAATGGCGGTGGTTGGATTTTTTGATGATCGAGAAGAATCTCGTCGTTCGAATTCCGGTCCAAACATGCCGCCTTTTATCGGAGATAGTCAGAAACTAATCGAGCTGGCTTTGGAAGGGAAGATTGATACGGTTCTCATTGCGCTTCCGATGAAAGCAGAAGGACGCATTCGAGGGATACTTGAACGGCTTTCGGATACCTCGGCCTCGGTCTATCTCGTTCCCGACTTCTTCGTGTTCGAATTGCTCCACTCCCAGTGGACGCAGATTGGTGGGCTTCCCGCCGTGAGTATCTTCGACACTCCGATTTACGGCGTGGATGGATGGACAAAACGGATCGTCGATATGCTCCTGGCGTCGATCGCGTTAGTACTTTTCTGTCCAATCATGTTGATTTGCGCGATGGCCGTTAAGCTTAGTTCGCCAGGTCCGATATTCTTCCTTCAGAAAAGGTTCGGACTGGACGGACGCGAGTTTAAGGTCTGGAAATTCCGCTCGATGACCGTCTGCGAAAACGGCGCGGATGTGAAACAGGCAACGCGAAACGACCCTCGCGTCACCAAGATCGGTGCCATCCTGAGAAAAACATCGCTGGATGAACTGCCACAGTTGTTCAACGTAATCGGTGGAAGCATGTCGCTGGTTGGACCTCGTCCTTTGGCGAGCGCGCATAATCAACAGTTCCGCCGACTGATTCCTGGCTTCATGCTCCGTCACAAAGTGAAGCCAGGCATCACCGGTTTGGCTCAGGTCAGCGGTTCCAGGGGCGAAACGGACACACCTGAAAAGATGCAGTTGCGAATCGCGCTGGATCATCGATACATCCGCGAATGGTCATTGTGGCTTGATCTGAAAATCCTCTTGCGAACCATTGCGGTCGTCATGCGGCAGGAAAACGCCTATTGAATTTCGAACGAGACGACGCGAGCAGCCGTTTTTGTCGCTCGTACTCGAAGCGGAATGGCAGAAACTGCTTCATGGGGAAGAGTCGAAGTAGCTTCAATTTGATCTTTTGGCTCGGGGATGCGCTTTGGCGTAGGCATCTCGGAGGGTAGCCGTGCTGACGTGCGTGTAGATTTGTGTGGTGACGAGGCTCTTGTGTCCGAGAAGTTCTTGGACGCTGCGGATATCGGCGCCTCGATCGAGCAGGTGGGTGGCGAAGCTGTGGCGAAGCGTATGCGGTGATGTTCGCTGGTCGAGTCCCGTTTGACGAATATACTTTTCCAACATGCGTGCGACACTTCGGGTCGTAAGCCGTCTTCCGAAGCGATTCGCAAATACGGGTGCCTCCCGTCCTTGTGGAGCATTCGATGCGAGAACACGCACACGCTGATAACGTTGTATCGCCGCAATGGCATAGCTGCCGAGCATGCCGATTCGTTCCTTCCTGCCTTTCCCTCGAATGCGTACGATTCCTTGGTCGAAATCTAAATCGCCGTCGTTGAGCCCAACAACTTCGCTGACTCGCAAACCTGCAGTATACATCGTTTCGAGAATGGCTTGATCGCGGGCTCCCATAGCATCGTCGATGGAGGGAGCTCGAAGAAGCCGATCGATTTCGTCTTTAGTAAGAAAGTGGGGCAGCTTTCGGGCACCGCGCGGGTTCCTGAGAGCTTTGGCTGGATTGGAATCGGCTAGCTGTTGCCTCTGAGCAAAGCGATAGAAGCTCCGCAGCGACGCCAGTTTTCTCGAAATAGAAGTTCTCGCATAGCCCGCTTCGTGGAGCGCCGCTACATATCGACGGAGGTCGGTGGGAGTGACGTCGTTGGGACCTAACGATCTGGCCGGGGTTTCTTCGGTCAGAAAGTGGGCGAGGTCAAGCAAGTCTTCGCGGTAGGATTTGATCGTAAGTTCGGAGGCGTTCCGTTCGATGCCGAGATAGCGAAGAAACTGCCCGATCTCTGATTGCATGGCTCGCCAATGAAGTAGGATCAACCAGATAACGGCGTTTCGCCAGCGGTTCCCAATCGAAATCGAGTCCCATGGTGAGGTCCAAGCTGCGGGGGCTCCTTGGGAGCGGATTCACTCGCTTCGCGAATCCGCTGACTTAGAACCGCAGCATCATACCAAGAAAACGAAAGTTCAGGGTCAGCAGCGTACCGGCCCAACATCCGTAGCGTGTTGACGCGGTTCTCGTCATCGAAGACGAAGATATACCTCTCTTCTCCTTTGACTAAGGCCAGGACGTTTAAGCTTCTGTCCATTCTGATTGTCCCCAATTCCGATGGCGTTTGCCCGCGACTTCCTTTCGCGACAGACACCATATCGGAACGTTTTAGCTATGCGATGACCGCCCGGAAACTGATTTTTTGAGCGCAGGCGGTTATGAAATTAACTTTGCTCAACGGCGCTGAATCTCTAAGTCTCCGACTTTCGGATCGTTCGGTTGACATCCGGAAAAATCGGAACTCTGCACCAAAAGATTTTTCGTTACAGTGCGACGAACCGTAATCTTTGGAACTCGCGTTACAATAGCCATATACAGATTCAGAAGTTTGCTATCGTGAGAGCAATTCGGTGATGAGGAGAATAACCATGAAGATTACCACAGTCGCAGTCAGTGTATTCAAGTTAGGCAGCAAAAGAAAAGGGCCGTGGTTATCAATTGCTGTGTTTTTGGCAGTTCTCGCAATCGGACCGAGCATCCTGGCACAGGAATCTAGAACCAAGATTCGATTGTGGGAAACACCCCCGGGCCCCAGTGAAAACCTGCAATCGGAAGAGGCCGACCTGACGAAGCCTACAGACAATTTGATTGCGGGAAAACCGGTCATCCGGCTTGGAAATGTTTCGACACCGACGCTCACTTTCTATCCGGCACCGGAGGATAAAAACACTGGCACAACCGTGTTGGTTTGTCCGGGCGGGGCTTATTACATACTTGCTTTAGACCTTGAGGGAACCGAGGTGTGCGAGTGGCTGAATTCGATCGGCGTCAACGCTTGCCTACTGAAATATCGGGTTCCCCGTCGAGAAGGCCGAGCGAAACATGATGCCGCTCTCGAAGATGCTCAGCGCGCCATGGGCCTGATCCGCGAACGAGCCAAGGAATGGAGAATCCATCCTGATCGCATCGGTGTTCTGGGATTCTCGGCGGGAGGCCATCTTTCAACGATGTTGGCTCTGACCGATGATAAGCGGACTTACAACAGGCTTGATGCAGCGGATGAGCTTCCATGTCAGCCAAACTTTGTTGTACTTGTGTACCCAGGCTACCTCGTCGGAGAACGTCCCGGCGATGATTTGGCTCCCGAAATTCAAGTGACTTCAAGTTTTCCGCCGGTCTTTATGACGATGGCTCAGGATGATCCGGTGGACGCGCGGAATGTTTTGAGCTTGGCTGCGGTATTGAGGCGAGAGAAAGTTCCGATGTCGATTCACCTATACCCGACCGGCGGACATGGCTATGGCTTGCGTCGGACCGATAATCCTGTGACACATTGGACGGATCAAGCAGAAGCTTGGATGAGGCAGCAAGGTTGGCTGACGCCTTGATACCATCGAGCGCGAACCACTGGCAGAAACGAAAATCGACGGCGGTGATTCTGGCCGCCGTCCTTTGGCTTTCGACCGGCTGCTCGTTATTGAGCCGTCTTCAGTTGGTGTTCACCTATGACACCCTAACTCTGGCGGCACCTTTGTATGAGATCTTGGCCGCTCCCGATCATCAGGCACTTCTTTTTGTGCTGACAGCGACTGCAATAGCTTTTTCGGCGATTCGTGCAGCGAGAAAGCGATCCGAGTATTTTCCCAGCGGACTGATCTGTCTTTTCGTCGCAAGTTTCCCTCTCTTCATGGCCATTGCCCGATCAGTCAGTTTGCCTATGATGCCGGCTTCCATTTGGGAGTTGATTTGGTTCGCGTCATTTTCAGGCATGGCGGTGGCGAAATTTGCTAGTTCCGACGAACCATTGCGCGTCCATGATTCAGGGAAGACTCGTAACCAATGGACCAATCATGGATGCACTGCATTCGTGCTTCTCGCTTCATGCATGGCGACACTCTGGTGGTTTGGGCAGAGCCAGCGTTCCTACTTGAATTTTGAATTGGGATTTAACGACTTTGGGCACTTCATGCAGCGTGTGGCGAATTCGGCGGAGGGGCGCGGACTGCTCCTCGAAAGTCCAGTGCTGCCACCTTTTTGGGACCATTTCAATCCAGGTTTGTTGTTGCTCGTCCCTTTCTGGAAATTGTGGCCGCACGTCGAATGGATCTTTGCTATTCAAGCGGGATGTTTGGCAATGTCTGCGATACTGGTTTATTCGATCACCAAACGAAATGGACTGGCCCCACAGACCGGCTTGTGTTGGGCGTGCGTCTGGCTATTGCAACCTTCTTTGGGGCAGATGAATCTGGCATACACCTACGGATGGCACCCGATCTCGATGGCGATTCCGTTCCTGCTCGGGGCGTATCGACTTCAAATGAGTGGTCAAGGTGGATTCGCTTTGGCATCACTGGTGCTTGCCATGTCGTTTGAGGAAGGTGTCATTGCTGTGGTTGGCTGTTTTGCTGCGGCGATGGGATTGAGGGCTATGTGGATGGAGCGAACGTCGGACAAGAAAGTGATGGAACTTCACGGCATCGAGAGACTACGGCCGGCCGTGTGGTTTCGATTGTTCTTGGCGAGTGCGATCACTTTCGTCATCGTCTATCGATTCAGCGGACTGGCCGAATTCCAAACGGCGCGTTTTGCATCGCTGGGAACAACGCCGTTGCAAATCCTGTTATCTCCTTTTTTGCGGCCCGGAGTTTTTTGGCATGATTTCTTTCGTGAACGGAACTTCATTTTCACGATGCTGCTCTGCGTTCCGCTTTTCCTTCCGGCGTTATGGCGATCGCATTGGCATCTGCTAGCGATATCCTTGCCGATGGGAGTACTTTGGTTGTGGCAACACTTGCCGGCGCAAAGCATCGCTTTTCAGTATTCAAGCACGCTCCTTCCTGTATTGATCTTGGCAGCGATCGACGGAGGAATGAGGAAGGGCGTAACAACGCAAAGGAATCGAATGGCGATTCTGAGCAAGGTGTTTTGCGGTGGAAGTTCGACAAGCTGCTCTATAGGCGCTGTTCTAACTTGTTGGGTCCTCAGCTTCTACGTGGGGCAGATGCCATGGAGTCGCCCAACGTTGCCCGAAGTAACGGCGAAGACGTACGGTCTGGGTGAACCTACACCGAGGCGGTATGATCGCGAGGACGGAACCTGGCTTCATCGCCAGATCGACCGAGTGCGAGCCGATCGACCTCGCGTTCTTGCGACTGGACGGATTGCGTCGCATTTCGTGGGCATGCCGGACATCGAAACGGTAGGACAATTCTGGCAGCGTTATGAACAGCTGGCGTCTCTTGATGACGCTGGAGGATCGCCAGTTCGCCGATTCGATATTGTGATTGTTGATTTGTTGGAATCGTTTCAGCAATCGAAGGAAGAAACGAGTCGACTCGTTCAAGAGGCACTGAAAAATGGTTTTATACAAACGGAAAACCGCTTCGATATCGTTTTTCTCAGTAGAAGTCGGTGAGCTTTCGACTACCGGATTTTCAGAATGAGCGTAAAATGAACTCATCGTGTGAGGCGAACGGCATGTGAGCATCTATCTGCCCGATACGTTACAGGGGAACAGACGTTCATCCTACGTCCAGGCAGCGTTATGATTGGGGAAACCATTCTCATCTGCCTCTCGCATCCAGTTCCTTGGAATCGGTCGATGAACCGATACTCCTCTTGCAGGATTGATTTCTAGCCCGCAATTATCAGAGCGTGATCGGAACGAGGGAGACAAGAATCGAGATGCTTGCCAAACGAGTGATACCTTGTCTCGACGTTGATCGCGGTCGCGTCGTGAAGGGAACGAAGTTTGTCGAGCTTCGAGATGCGGGTGACCCGGTCGAGGTCGCGTTACGTTACGAAAACGAGGGTGCGGACGAGCTGGTTTTTCTCGATATCACTGCCAGCCATGAAGCTCGTTCGATTATGATAGAGGTGGTTCGTCGGACAGCGGAAGTGGTTTTCATGCCGCTGACCGTTGGCGGCGGAATAAATTCGTTGGAACAGATTCGGGAACTGCTTCGGGCGGGTTGCGACAAAGTATCGCTGAATTCTGCAGCTTGTCGCGATCCTGAGTTCGTTCGACGCGCGGCAGATCGGTTTGGTAGTCAATGCATCGTTGTGAACATCGATCCGAAACGAATTCCAGGAGACAGCGGTGAACGATGGGAAGTTTTCAGTCACGGTGGGCGCGTTTCGACGGGACTCGAAGCAGTCGCTTGGGCGAGGCAAGTCGAATCGCTTGGCGCCGGAGAAATCGTGCTGACCTGCATGGATCGCGACGGAACAAAAGATGGTTACGACATAGAGATGACGAGAACGATTAGCGAAGCGGTATCGATTCCCGTCGTTGCAAGCGGCGGTGCGGGACGGCCCGAGCATCTAGCCGATGTCATCGAGCTTGGAAAGGCCGATGCGGCGCTCGCGGCAAGCATTTTTCACTTCGGCGAATTCACTATTTTGGAAACGAAACAGCTTATGCAGCGGCGAGGAATTGCAGTACGCATTCCTCAGCTTGCGAATCACTGAGAAGGAAGTTTCATTTATGGCGGCACCAGAACGAGATAATTCCGTTGCGTCCTCGATCGATCGATTGACCAGTTCGCTGCTCCAAAAGCGAAAGGAACTGGAAGTCGATAAGATTTTTCGCGCCCTGGTCAAGTTGGAGGGGAGCGACTTGCACATGAAGGTCGGCAATCCTCCGATTGTTCGTGTGCATGGTGAACTTCGACCGTTAAATCGTCCTCCCATCGATAATGAAGAGATGGTGCGTTTGTTGGTTCCGATGTTGGACGATCGAGCTAGGCGAATCTTTGAAGAGGATGGGGGGGCCGACTTCGCCTATGTCGTCGACGTTGATGGCGTCAATTGGCGGTTCCGCGTGAACATGCTCAAGCAGTTGGGCAAGATCGGCTTGGTCGCACGCCGCGTCAACAACCACATTCCGAATTTTGAAGGGCTACACTTGCCTCCAATCATGGAGGAGCTTTGTAAGTATGACCAGGGCATGATTTTGCTTGCCGGCGTGACGGGATCCGGAAAAAGCACGACCATCGCCTCGATGTTGAATTGGATCAACCGGAACTATCGAAAGCACGTCTTGACCTTGGAGGATCCGATCGAGTTTGTGTTCACCGAGGACAAGTGCTTGATCAACCAGCGCGAAGTTGGCATGGATGTTCGCAATTTCGAGATCGGAATGAAACACGCGGTGCGCGAAGACCCGGACATCATTTTGGTTGGTGAGATGCGCGACCAAGAGACTTTTATGACGGCTATCCACGCCGCCGAAACAGGACATCTCGTTTTTGGCACGATTCATGCCTCGAGCTCTCCTACAACGATTGGTCGAATCCTCGACCTGTTCCCGGAAGAAATGCACGGTGCCATTCGCAATGCGATTGCCTTTAACATGAAGGGGATCATCGCCCAGAAACTGCTAAGGTCAATCAAGCCGGGAGTTGGACGAGTGCCGACTTGCGAGATCATGACGTTTACCCCAATGATTCGAAAACTGGTTCTCGAAGGCCATGACGAAAAGCTTGGAGATGCCATCCGGATCGGTGCCGCTGAAGGGATGCAAGATTTTACAATGAGTCTGAAACAGCTTGTCGATGAAGAATTGATCGACCGCCCGACCGCGTTCGAAGTCGCTCCAAACAAGGATGCCTTGAAAATGGCGCTCAAGGGCATCAACGTCAGCCAGCCAGGCATCATCTAGATCATTGCAAACTTGCTGTGTCCCTCTCGTCGCGTTTTGCAATCAGGGTGGCCAGACTAAAATAGATGGCGATCGTTTCGCGGTCCGATTGTTGAAAATGAAGGTGTTTGATTCGAACCCCATGGAATTTTGAGAACTTGAGTTATGGCGACGAAAAAGAAACCGGAAAAAGCGGGTTTGGATCCTCTGGCTGCTCCCGCTATTCCGATCGACTACAAATTAAGTGCGTACAGCAAGGACGAGGCGCAGGGGGTGATGATTGCCGTTCGCCAGCTTCCCGGGCACACCATTGCTTCGGGTTTGTTGGCGAAAGCCCTTACCGAACGGGTTGACCGCATCCTAATGGATTTCACGGCGCAGGGAGTGGCGATTCGATTTCGAGTCGATGGCGTATGGGAGGCGATGCCTCCGCTCGATCGTGCCATGGGCGATTCGACACTTGTCGTCTTCAAGCGTATGAGCGGCATGAATCCAACGGAACGCCGCGCAAAACAAGTGGGTAAGTTTGGTGCAGTTGCAGCAGGTACTGACTGGATCATCGAGTGCATGAGTCAAGGCGTACCGACGGGTGAGCGAGTCTTGATCACCATCGATCCAAAAAAGGTCGTTCTCAAAACGCTGACCGACTTGGGTATGCGCGAGAAGATGCAGGAGTCGTTGAAGTCCTATTTGAATGGGAATAACGGGATCGCCGTCATCAGCGGGCCGCCGGGGCACGGTTTGCCGACAACTTGGCGAGTTGCTTTGGAAGCCGCCGATAAATTCGTTCGCGACTACGTCTCCTTTGAAGATAAAGCTGACCCGGATCCGGAAATCATCAACGTGACGAAGAACGTCATAGATCTGGCTGGAGGACAGAACCCGGTTCAGATCTTAGAGAAAGCGCTGTTGAAACAGCCAGATTGCATCATCGTGAGTAAATTCTTCCCGCCAACATTTATGGAAATGGTGCTCGCAGAGATTCAAAATCACGGCAAGCACGCCATTTTGAAAGTCGGAGCCACCGATGCTGCTGACGCAATCATTCAATTGATCACGACCTATAAAAAGCAAGTCAAAGATATTCTCGGCAAATTGCAGGTCGTGTTGAATCAGCGATTGGTCCGACGACTGTGCGAAAAATGTCGGCAGCCGCTGGCACCGTCGCCTCAACTCTTGCAGAACCTTGGAATTCCGGCGGGCCGCGTGCGGCAGTTGTATCAGCCATTCATTTTGCCCCCTCCTGAGCAAAGGGTCGACGCCAAGGGGAACCCGATTGAGATTCCCATTTGCCCCCGATGCAAAGGGCGCGGATACTATGGCCGGATGGCCATTTTTGAGTTATTGGTTGTCAACGACGCCATTCGAAAAACGATCCTCAAGAACCCGACAGCCGAAGCCATTCGCACGGAAGCTCTTCGACAGGGGCACAGCAGCTTCAAAGAGGAATGTATACTCGCGTTCGCGCTCGGCCATACTTCTTATCAAGAACTTCAGAGAATGCTGCAGGGGAAGTAAACTTTTACGCGGTGAGACACGTAGTTCGCAATTGGTAGGCATTGCGATTTGCGATCAACGAAAATTCACCGCCTTATCTTCGGAGAACATGGTCATGACGAACATCACAATTAATTCTGAGTACGATCCCGAACTCGCTGGTCCAGAAATGCAGTTTTCGCCACTCGCATTGGCAGCGTTTTGCTTCGGACTTCTAAGCGTTTTTGCTTTGGTCTCGGTCAAGATGTCGATTCTCGGAGTCTTGGCCGTGATTCTCGGGTTTCTTCCTCTCATTTCGGCAAATCGGTGGAATCTGTCGAGCCGTTCGATCATGTTGGCGCTCATTGCGACCTCGTGTGGACTTTGCTTCACTTGTTGGTCATTCGCTCGTCAGCAACTTTTTAATCAACGTCTGGAGCGCCAAGCAATCACGTTCGCTCTGGATTACTTCGAAATTCTTAAGCGAGGTGACTTGGACTTGGCCTTTCGAATGGGGATGGATCTTGACAGGCTCGATAATGCCGAGAAAGAAGATCCGAGCATGTACAACACGGTGGAAGCTGCACAGATCACGCGGTCCGGATTTGTCAATAACCCAGCCAGGCGCGAGGTCACGGATCGTGGTGCTCTTGGAGACTGGCAGTTCGTAAGATCGACCGGTGTCCGGAAGGAAGCACAAGGGTACTTTGTACGTCTGGTCTTTCAAGACAAGTCCAAAAGTAATCCTCGTTCCGTTGCCATCATGATGATGCGAGAGAACGCTAGGAAAGACGAAACGAAGATGTATTATTGGTCGATCGCAGGAATGGAATTGGAAGACCAAGCGTAATCAACGACAGATTCTCATGAACAAAATCTCCGGTTCGGACGGTACGCTGACAACTACCCCTATTGGTTGTTTTGACCGATGGCTGCGCGAGAACGAATCTCTGAAGGAGGTACCTTCCGAATCGAGGCGGGTCGAAGCAGCTTTGGAACTTGCAAAGCTGCTCCAAGAGCGAGCGATGGAGTTGCAAACGCCGGCAGAACGTCGCCAGCAGGCTGAATTGGATCGAATGATCCAGCATCCACAGGATAAAGCGACTCTGATGCAGATGACCGATCAGGGGTTCCGAAGCAATTCGGCGGATCGGATCGTCGACCAGATGGTACACATTCTCGACGTGCAAGGGGTGCCTCGATTCTTTAGTCCATTTGATCGAACGCTGCTGAAGGGATTTCAGAGCTTCGGAGAATATCTGCCTGGAGTCGCTGTCCCTTTAGTCAAGGAGAAGATGCGCAAAGAGACCGCCAACGTCATTCTGCCAGCGGAACGAGACATGCTCTGCCACCATTTGATGGAACGGCGAAGCGATGGGCTAAGAATGAACGTCAACTTTCTGGGTGAAGCCATTTTAGGAGAACAGGAAGCTCGCCGTCGCCTCGAAAATTATCTCGAGGCATTGCAATGGCCCGCGATCGAATGCGTCTCCGTCAAGATTTCCACCCTCTACTCACAGATTTCGACAATTGCCCGCCGTAATACTGTTGATGTCTTATGCGATCGACTCGAATTGCTGTATCGTGCTGCCGCCAAGGAATCGTATCAAAAAGCAGATGGGGAGTCTGTTCCCAAATTTGTCTACTTGGATATGGAAGAATATCGAGACATGAGGCTGACCGCCGAGGCCTTCATGAAGACATTGGATCGCCACGGACTAGAGCGAGTCATGGCTGGCATTGCACTGCAGGCTTACATACCGGATTCCTTTCTTGTGCAACAGGAACTAACGGAATGGGCGATCCGTCGCATGCAGCGAGGCGGGACGCCAGCGACGATTCGAATTGTCAAAGGTGCCAACATGGAAATGGAGAGAGTCGAAGCCTCTCTTCGAGGTTGGCCACAAGCTCCCTACAAGCAAAAGATCGAAAGCGACGCCAATTTCAAACGCATGCTCCACTACGGCATGAAGACCGAGAACTTGGCAGCGGTTCGGCTCGGCATCGCTTCGCACAATTTGTTCGATATGGCCTACGCTTTCACGCTGGCGTACCTAAGTCAGGCATTCGATCAGGTGCAATTCGAAATGCTGGAGGGCATGGCGAACCACCAGCGCCGTGCTCTTCAGGAACTTTGTCGGAATGTCCTTCTTTATGCACCCGCCTGTCGCCGCGAGGAATTCATCAACGCGATCGGTTACTTGATTCGTCGGCTCGATGAAAACACGGGCCCCGACAACTTTCTTCGTCATGCGTTCAAGATCAAAGCCGAAAGTGGGACTTGGAAACGACTGGAGAATGGATTCTTGCAGTCGCTGAACATGTCTGAAGAAGTTGCTTTGACTCCGAGGAGAACACAGAACCGAAATCAACCGCCGCTCCAGCCTCCTGCTCCAACACGTTGGCAAGACTATGTGAACGAACCGGACTCTGATTTCTCCCTACCGCACAACGGAGCTTGGGCCGAACAGATAATCGCTTCCTGGGAACCGCGACATGATGCCCATTGCACGGTAATTCCACTCAGCCTTGGTTCAGGTGAAGAAGCGGGGAATGGAGCTGAGTTTCGTTCGATGGATCCGTCTCGGCCCGGCGTGGTGGTGGCCTTGTACAATCAGGCATCCCCAGAGCAGATTAGTCGAGCCGTGGATGATGCCAACCGCGACGATGCTGGCTGGCGTCATTGGCCCGCCGAAGATCGTTACCGAATTCTTCGCCAAGTTGCTCAGGAGATTCGGGTGGCTCGCGGAGACCTCATTGGAGCCGCTCTGGCGGACGGTGGTAAGACGATTGCCGAAAGCGATCCCGAAGTGAGTGAAGCCGTCGACTTCGTTGAGTTCTATGCGCGCTGTGCACTTGAATGCCAGCAGCAGGACTTAGGTTGCCAGCCCATGGGGATCGTGGTCGTGGTCAGTCCTTGGAATTTTCCGATTGCGATTCCTTGTGGAGGAATTGCTGCAGCGCTGGCGATGGGGAACTCGGTCATCCTCAAACCGGCATCGGACACGGTCCTTCCGGCTTGGGTGCTCTGTGAATGCTTTTGGCGCGCAGGTGTTCCTAGGTCCGCTCTGCAATTCTTACCCTGTTCAGGGACGGCTGCCGGCGATTATCTCCTGCCACGTCCCGAGGTGGGGACCGTGATCCTGACTGGCGGGACGGAAACGGCTAAACGCATGTTGAGGAAAACGCCGAAGCTGCGGTTATTGGCAGAGACCGGTGGCAAGAATGCGACGATCGTCAGTAGTTTAAGCGATCGAGACTTGGCAATTAAAAACGTTCTTCACTCTGCGTTTTCGCACAGCGGGCAGAAATGTAGTGCGACTTCGCTGCTGCTCCTTGAAGAAGAAGTTTTTCACGATAGCTCATTTCGAGATCAGCTTGCGGATGCTGCTGCGAGCCTACAGGTCGGCAGCGCATGGGATTTATCGACTAAGATGGGGCCGCTCATTCGTCCTCCAGAAGGCGATCTCCTTCGTGGCCTGAAGGTGCTTGAGCATGGCGAATTTTGGGTCAATTTGCCGACGACTCGAGAATCGAACCCCTGTTTGTTTACACCAGGAATCAAGTGGAACGTTTCTCGTGGAAGCTTTACGCACACGACCGAACTGTTCGGCCCCGTACTCGGAGTCATGAAGTACAAGAAGCTTGGAGAAGCGATCGAGAGCGTCAATGAAACAGGTTACGGTTTGACGAGCGGTTTAGAGACCTTGGATGACCGGGAGCAAAAAATTTGGAAGGAGCGAATTCGTGCAGGTAATCTGTACATCAATCGCCCGACCACGGGAGCGATCGTACTCAGACAGCCATTTGGAGGCATGGGTAAAAGCGCGTTTGGACCGGGTATCAAAGCCGGAGGCCCCAACTATGTTATCCCACTTGGGAATTTCTCTGCAAATGCCCGACCTCTGAAACCAGGATCGCTGCCTGAGATTGAATTGCTGAAATCCTTATTGTCGAGTCTGGGACGTCCAACTGCCCGATCGCGATTCTTGGCCCTTCCCGATAACAAGGAAACGCAACTTCAGTTTCTGATTTCGTCCATCATCAGTTTTGATCAGTTCGCGCGCGACGAGATTCGAACTGTTCAAGACCATGTGCGACTGCTGGGCCAAGATAACCTGCGTCGTTTCTTGCCCATGAAGCAGCTTCGCTACCGCATCTCAGCGAACGATGCTCCATGGATGGTGTTCGCTGTATGCGCCGCCGCAGTGGCGTGCGGTTCGAGAATCATTGTGAGTCATGCGGAGGGAGTCCACTTCGATACGCTGCAGCTTCTGGAAGATGTCACCCATGATTGGGCGGGTCGCATGGAAATGATCGAAGAGGATGAGGATCAATTGGTTCAAGCCATTTTGAATGGACAAGTGGACCGCCTTCGTATTTTGGATGCAGACAGCGTGAGTGATCGCGTGAGGCAAGCAGCCTTCGAAGCTCATATCCACCTTGCGGATCGACCGCTTTCGCTGCACGGACGAATCGAGTTGCTCTGGTATGTCGAAGAGCAGAGCCTTTCTTTCGACTACCATCGATATGGGAACTTGGGACTTCGCGGATCGGAATCGAGAGCGGAGCCTCTTTAGCCCATGAATGACTAGCCCATCAATGATTCTCCGGTTCTTCGTCCATCCAAACTTCGTCGGATCTCGAGTTTAAGGGAAACGCACTGGCTTATAGATGTTCGGGCTCAAACCGTGTGCTCAAGCAATGCGGCTTGTCCTCGCGGCACTCAAGATCTCCTCACCAGTATGAGTCCTTGTGGTCGATCATTCCAATCAATGACGGACGATCCGTATGCTTGGACTGCGGATGGTTTTATGACTGGTCTTGTACTGACTTGCGTCGTAGTGGCTGCCGTTCTTGCTGCATGATCTTGGGAACAGAAGCAATTCCAAGCATCCAAAATAACACGGACTGATAGTCGGGAGCTGGCCAGACCGTACCGATCACGAGAATCATGGCACCGAGCGATGCTGCGAGAAAGGCGGTCAATGCTCGAACGTCTCCGTTGGAAGCAATACTTCGGAGCACCAATCGCACGAAGGCAGCCGCGAGCATCCCGGCGAAGCAGATCACTCCGAGCCAACCAAAACGCAACATCATGAGAAGGTAACTGTTGTCAACGAACTTCCAGTACTTCAGCGCGGCTGGGTCCGCGATTTGAACTCCGACTCGCGGCGGGAAGACTAGAGCGTTCGAAGTTCCATAACCGAATAGCCCTCCACGCAATGCGGCGGGGCCATACAGTTTCAGTTCGAACCACCGCGTCATGCTTCCTGATGTTTCGACGAATCCTTCGTCGGTTTTCACCAAAGCGTTTTGTTTTCGGAATCCGTCAATTCTACCCGACTGAACCATGGCATCTTTGACGGTCGGCCAAAACAAGACGACGAGCAGAAGGACTGCTACGGTCGCGGCTCCGATGGGGATTCGTGATTTGGGAATCAAAATGGAAATGGCGATCGCGAACGCCGCAACGACACCAAGGATTGGTGCTCGCGATACGGTGAAGAAGATTCCACCGCACGCAATGATCAGCGACAGGATCCAATACGGAGCCCAGTCTTTTCGGAGGGCTTTGTAGACGGCAAACATAGGGAAGGCGAGCAGCATCAGTTGGACATTGCCGAAATAGATCGGATGCGACCGAGTTCCCCAAGCTCGATAAAGTCCCCATCGCGCTGTCTCACGCCCAATATTCTCAAACGGTCGTTCTCCGTGGATCCATTCAAAAGGATGAATGCCGAATATCGACTCCATGGCGCTCCCAATACCAAGGATGATCGAAGCGGCAACTCCGATCGGCACCAGTTTTTCGACGTCTGACCAACGCTGGAATGCAAGCCTGCCCGCGAAATAGGGAACCGCCCACTCAACGTAGGCACGGGCGACATGAAGAAAGGTCCAGCCATCGTGAATGGTGTCCGAAACGACATGGACGGCGATCCAGCCTAATCCGAAATAGTCAACGACGTTCAACCGAATTGGAAAATTCGATCGAGGGTGAAAGCAATACATGCTAAGGCAGACAATCGTCGCTGCATGATAAGCAAAAAAGGGAAGCCCATACAATTCGATATTAGACCACGCCGGAACGAGCATCAGCAGAAGAAAGACAAGACCGATGGCATATTGCGGAGTGACCTTGATGGCCGCCCAAATCCAAATCAGTGCGATGACGACGACGGTTCCAATCCAAGCTGCCATTCTTTAACTCAATTCGATTGTCGGGATTCGCAAGGTCGATGACGTATCACCCACGTTGTTTTACGGAACCAGTCAGCGTTCCATGCTCGTTGCGGTTCTCGTCGATCCAATCGGTCCAGGCTTGAACCAAAGACGCAAAGAAGTTGTCCGACTCTGTTCCGAATACGGATCGATCCATGCATGCGGAGAGCGAGAGTCGACCAGCTGTGAGGACGAGTCCAACGCCGAGACCTGTTCCTGGGCGAAGCGGCGGGATGGCGTAGACCTGCAACAGACGCATCCCACCGATTACGGGGCTTTGTTCATCGCGTTCATAACGTCGTCGATGCCGTCGCGAAACATCTCCCAAATTGGTTAGAACCGCAGTCGCCAGCGGAATCGGCAGGCGGAGAAAATGCTTAGCCAAGAGATGGACTCCAGGGAGCTTCTGAAAGATTCCGAGTATGGTCACAAAATCTTGCGCCAGCCGCAATCGTCGAATTTGATCAAGCTGACGGCTTACAGAGGCGTGTAGGCCATCCCAGCATTCTAAGTCGCGGCCAGTGACAACAACGAAACCAAATCCAAAGCGATTCGCTGCTGGCAAACAGCGGTCACGAATGGTGCGGAGATCCGTTGGAATGAGGATGCGAACGCGATCCTTGCGTGACTCAGGACGTTGCTGCACGTTCCATTCGATGATCGACTTGCTGAGCAAGCATGCTGCCAGATCGTTCAAACGTACGTTCTGATGTTCGCATCGTTTCACGATCCTTGCCGTGTGTTCCTGCGAGAACGTATGGAGACGCACTGAAAAAGTCTGGCTCAATCGATTCGAGTTGTCCGATGTGTTTTGCCGCTTCGCATTCGGAAACATGGGTTTCGGATTGAAAGCGTGGAACTTGAATGCATTGATCAGTTTCTCGAAGAGGTTCGTAGGACGCGATTGGTTCGTCGATAACATGTTCCTAGATTGGTCGCGATCGACGAGTAGCTTTGAATCGATCTTCGACCAGGAAATGGTTGAACTGATCGATGTCCTATTTCCTGCATCCGGTAGACCATTCGATCGTGCAGACTCGACGAGAGTATCATACGCCAGCAAGAAATCTTTGACAAAAGTGCGTCCACCCAGGCCATCGCAATTCGCATGATGAAAATCGAAGACGATCTCAGATTCGCCTTCGCTATTGCGTCCCCAGATTCGCAGTCCGCGATACTCCTCCGAGGAGGTCCAATCAAATCGAATCGATTGCGGCGGATCGTGAAAGGTTCCTTCTCCCCACAAAACGTCGCATCGGCAAACCGGTGGTAGTTGCCAGTAGCGTGGATTGTCTTTGCTATCTGGAACCGCGAGAAGCAAGGCATGTCGCCGGACTGCAATCGAGACAGCGATTCGAAGGATTCGCTCGTCTACCGTTCCTTCGAATCGATTGGCCACCCGAAAACGCTTTGGATAATCCGGTAAGTCATCCCAAAGCATGTAGCGTTCCATCCGTCCCAACTTCAATGGGAAATGCTCGTGGCCCAAGACATCCTCTCGATAGATCTCCATCGTAGGAGACGAAGTCATCACCTCACCGCTTTGCTGTTTGTTTCGTCGATAGTCAAAGAGCACGTGAACTCATCCTTGTTATATTCTTGTCACGATTGTTCCGTTCTCGAGCATCCAACGTATCAACTAACCGTGGAGCGAAACGCCTCCGTCGATCACCAGAGTGTGACCTTGCACCAGTTTGCTCGCAGGGCCGACGAGAAAATGGATGGCGTCGGCGACGTGCTCGGGTAAGAGTCTTTCGTCGCGAGGGACCAGCATTCGTTGCTGAACTGCATCAAAGAGCTCTTGTGGAACAACTTTGGTTGAATCCGTGGCAACCAACCCTGCCATCACACAGTTGCAATTGATTCCATGTGGTCCAAGTTCGAATGCCAAGTGTCGAACAAGACTTTCCAGTGCCGCCTTCGACGCTCCGATGACTCCATAAGACGGCAGCGCTCGGATCGAACCATGGCTGGATACCGCGACGATTTTTCCTCCGCCGGAGGCTCGCATCATAGGAACGACGAGTTGAGCCAGCAACATCAATGCACGAGCATTGGTCCGCATCGCTGCATCGAAGTGACGGGCATTTGCGTTCATGACATTTCGAAATCCGCCCGAGGCTGCGTTGCTGATTAGAATATCGCAGCGTCCAAATTGCTCACGAACCATCTCCACCATCTGAGCAAGATCGTCTTCCTCGCCGATATCCGCTTTGACGGCGATGGCTTTGCGTCCAAGGTCGATAATCGCCTGAGCCACTTCGCGAGCCGCACCGTCGCTGGTCACATAGTTGATCGCGATGTCGGCACCGGAACGCGCCAGTCGCAGCGCTGTGGCGCGCCCGATACCGCGAGCACCTCCGGTCACCAAGGCAACTTTCCCCAACAGCTCTTCCATTGCAATACTTCCGATTCTCGCCAGCTTGATTCTATGATTCAAGCCAACTAATTTGATAGTTCATGGCTTCAATCAGAACGGTATTGTCGCTAGTTGTCATCCGGAAATCGAACCACGCATGGCGTCCTTCAGTTCGCTTCCATCGAGACTCAACCAAGCATGTTTCTCCTGGCTGAGGTAGCCCATGGAATACCAAATCTCCGAATCCGACCGGTAGGCTGATTCCTTGCCGGACATGCTTCCAGGCCAAAATTCCCGTCGAAAAAAGGCATGCGTCGAGTGCAGCGCACGGAATGTTCCAACCTTCTATTTCTCGGTGCAAACCGGCCAAATGGACCAATGAAGGAGCTAAAATGAAGCCATAGGATCGATCTCCGTAAACGCAAGCTTTCTTGAGCGCTTGAAAGCTTGGACCAACATAGAAAGCTGGATTCTTCTCGGGATACCGAACTCGCTCCCAAGGGAGGGAATTGATGTCTGGGACGTTCCAGTCGAGCGATTCACGGTGAGCTAGATTTGCAACTTCCGCTTTCATGTAGGGTCGAGATTTCTCGACAAGCGTGCCGTTCCTGGCGTGAAAGTCAGACCGTAGAACCACGGAGCATCGATTGGCGTCGATGATTTGTCGAATGACTTCGACGGTCAGTGGGCGGTCATCGAAGAATCGTAGCCCGCGGAGGACTTCGATGCTCTTGAAATGAACAGGGCGATTTTTGGAACGCCAATCCTCCAGCCTCAGCGCGCCGAGGGCCGGTTCGATGAGTAGCTCCAGACCAACAACGACGGGGAGGAGCGGGCGATCTTGGAAACAGTGCTCCAGAAGAAACGTTTCTTTTTTGGGGTCGAGGACGCACGAATCGCGAGTTGTTTTCGCATCGATGGCTTCCGATGGATTGCAGAGCAAGCTTCGATGGTGAACGACTCGAGCCGATCCGTTTGTCTCTCGCACTCGAGTCTCTGCTGGGACAAACACTCGATAATAGCGATTATCGGTGATCAAGATTTCCCGTTCAGGTAATCCCGCATCCAATTCACGAATCAGATGTTTTGCTCCTTCGCGGGCTGGCATGAACTGCATGTCAACCAGTTCTAATCCGAGACGAGTGCCAGGTTTCGTTGCCATCCCCACATCGTCCCAAGCGTGCCAATGAAAGGTCGTCGCAGGAACCTCAGGGCGAATGTCGCGGTACCAATCGACAATCTTTGCAAGCATCTCGTTGGCAGCGGCATAGTCCGAATTGCCATTCGCACCGAATCTTCCGCTGATCGAACCAAATCCCACAAAGCATTCCAGCGGATCGTGCATCGTGAGATACATGAGGTTGATCGTTCCTTCAATCTTCGGACCCAAGCACTCCTCGACTTTGTCAGGGCGTTTTCTGTCAAATCGTGCGTCTTGACCGGCACCTGCGCCATGAACGACACCCGTGATCGGTCCGAAATCTCGACGAATGGATTCGATCACTTTCTCGAGCGCAGCGAAATCCTTGACATCGCACGAGTGATAATGTGCCTCGATTCCGGCTTGTTGCAACTCCCACAGATTTTTCTGAATCTGAAGAACTTTCTCTTGTTGCTGCCAAGACTGGAGAACGTTCTCGCCTCGCTGGCGGGCCTGATCCATGAACTTGACTTTGAACTGACGGAGTTCCTCTTCCGATTGCGGGTGCCAATTTGCTTGTGGTTGTTGGCAAGGTGTCTTCCCGATCAAGTGAACATGCACACCATACCGTTGAGCAATTTTCCTCGCAGTGAATTGAGTGATACCCCGTGCGCCGCCAGTCAGTATCCAGTTTCCACCTCGGGTGTAAACTTTCGGAGTCGCTACCTGAAGCTGCTTTGGGAAGATGCGAACCGTCATGCGTTCGTCGTTGCGATAGGTGATTTCGTTCTCGTAAGATGAATTCGCCAATTCCTGCCACGCGATGCGAACGCCCTGTTGCGGGTTCGCGTCAGGAGGCAAATCGATGATCTTGATCGGCAACGCTGTGTAGCCATTGACCCAAAACTCGATTTGCAGCGCTTTCAATAGTCCTGAAATACCGCCACTTTCGACCGCGATAATCTTATCTTCAAGTCCGAAACTTCCACCGAGCCCAGCCAACGCGACAAGCGTGGTTTGCTCCGCAAATTTTCCTGCCAGCGCTCGCTCATACCATCGCTGGCTCAAGTAAAAGATGGAGCGGAATCCGCTCGATTTCCGTAATTGCCACCAAGTCGGCTCGAACTGCGTCGATGCTGCAGTGTCACGGGCCGATGCAATGAACCAATGATGCACAGGATGCTGGGCGGAAAAACGATCAAACTTTTCAATGGCCTCAGACAGTGGCAGAGCGCTCTCAAGCTTCAAACACGCGACGCCGTCTCGATTTAGTTGTGAGACCATCGCGTCTGCATGCGCATTGCTGCCGAGCACAACGGCGGCTCCTGTCCATTCAGGCTTGGCAAACCATCGACTCGCTTTGCGTGCTGGATGCAGACGGAGGACAAAGCGCCGACAGACGTCCTTCGAGGCCGAACCATTCGATTCTTCGCTACCGACTTCTGTCTCGCGAACTTGAACGGGAGGGGCGGACTCAACGCAACGTATGAATTGTGTCCAATCCTCAATGAAACTTGATCGAAGCAGGATTGGAGCAATATTGACAATGCTCATTCCGGAGCCATCGGCCAGCCCTCGCAATCGGTTTTGAGTTGGCGGAGGCAATTCTTCGGTTGCCGTAAGCGTTCCATGATGCTGTTCCACGGTGGGTTTGTGATCTGCGTGATGCGTCAGGAAGTTCCAAAGATGATGTCCGTTTTCCTGCGCCCACTGATACGCTTCCCGATACTCCGGTGTGCGATCCACCTGCAAGGCAGAAGTTTCTCCGGAGGCCATTTCTGCACTGCCATTCGACTGCGAAGTTCGTGGAGCCGTTTCGATTGGCTGGCACGGCTCAGCTTGTTGCGGCGCTCTGTCACTGGCGAATAAGCCAATGATGTGATTCAAGGTCCGACATTGAGCGAGCGTCTCTCGGTCCGACAGCTCGATCGCAAGATGATAGTGATTCCGCATTTCTCCAAACAATTGAGCGAGTTTGATGCTGTCCAAGCCCAGATCAGCTTCAAAGTCCGCGTCGAGTTCGACAACATCAGGAGGATACCCGGTATGATCGACAACAAAATCAACTAAAAACTTTGTCAGCTCCGCTTCAGGGACAACTTTCCAGCGTTCCGTCGAACTCGACAAATCGAAAGTCGAGCAATCGAGCGTGTCAGCACTTGCCGCCACTAAATGATGCGTCGGATCAAGTGGTGCTACGGGTTCCCGATTCGCGTGTGGCGTAGGAAGAAGCGTCTTAACGAGGGTGGATTCGGCTTCCAACGGGTTCGACAAAACATCCAGAGCGGTTGGGGTCGTCTCGCCATGATTCGTTAGCACCGATTCAATCACTATGGGCTGATCTGGTTCGGCCGTAGAAGAGTCTTGCTGATTCGTCGCGTGTCCCAGTGCACTTTGTCCAAGAAACTCGATCATTTGTCGAAGCGTCCGGACTTTGCCGTCCAATAGCGGCTGAACATCAAATTCGATCATCGCGCGCAGTTCGCCGTAAAGCTGAGCCTGCTTGATGCTGTCGATTCCAAGATCGGCTTCGAGGTCCCAATCTAACTCAATCATGTCGGGCGGATAGCCGGTTTGTTCGACGATGAAGTCGCGAAGGAACGCCTCCAATGACTGAGCGTCACTGAAAATTCCAGCAGAATTCTGATTCATGGAAACTTTTGTGGATTTAGCTGTGACCGGATCGCACGCCGTTGTTCCCGGTGACCCTTGGGGGGGCAAGACCGATGCTAAGGAGCCGACACGACTCGAATGGTCGTCGTCCATGGGTTGCGGTATTTCATGGAGTGGTCCACTCCGAGCTTGCACTGTCGCTCGTTCGCGCAATCGTTGCCGACGTCGCTGGGTTGCGTCGAGCACAATGGGTTGCAAGTTTGGTCTCAGTTGCGAATTCTGGAACGCGGAATGATGTTCGGAGATATCTCCAGCTGAGGTTGCTGGTGCGACACCGAATAGTTCGAGAATGGCGTTCAATTCGGCAAGGCTTCTTTCGCAATCCCCGTCGGCACGTTCGAGCGACCAAAGCGTGACGTTTCGATCTGCCAGGATAGCTCGGTTCAGGTTGGTTAGCACTTGTCCTGGCCCAATTTCAACGAACGCTCTTCCACCATCCTGATAGAGACGTTCGATCGCATCGCGATACAACACAGGAGTCGTCAGTTGCTCGATCAAGCCACGTCGAATCTCGTTCGGATCAGCAACATATTTGTTTGAAATCGTGCTGAAGAACGGGAAAACGGGTGGCGCAATCGGAGCTTGGCGAGCATGAGGACTCAGCTCGACTTGAGCGGCCCCCATCATGGGAGTATGAAACGCTGCTGGAACTGCCAGTGCAGTGGCAGCGATTCCCTTCTTCATCATGGCTTCAGACCACTGCTTGAGCTCATCCAAAGCCCCTCCAAAAACAACCTGCTTCGGTCCGTTGACGTGAGTCAACCAGATGGGAGCCGGGTACGTCGCCAACAAACCTCGAACGGATTCTGCATCCGACGCGACCGAAACGAGTCCACCGCGATTGGGAATACGGTCGACAGCCGCAGCCCGCGCTTGGACGAACCGCAGAGCCGCAGCTAAATCCCAACACTGGGCGGCCATCATTGCGCCCAGCTCTCCCAAGCTGTGGCCAACGGCTGCGTGCCAGGGGATGCTGCGCATGGGCAGGGCTCTCATCAATACGTACTCAGCCACCAACATGCATGCTTGCGTTGGCCAAGTTGAACTCGCACTCCCACCTGCCATCTTGAGCAACTCGTCAAAAACGGGGCTGCCCAAATGCTGGAGAATCGCATTCGCCTCTTCGAGCGCATTCTTAGCATCCAGCGAGAAGTGCGTCCATGTCTCGACCAACTTTCCGGATTGGGATCCTTGACCCGGATAAACGGCGACGATTGAGCGCTGGTTGTTCGCGGTCGGCTCCTTGACGAAAATCCCCTTCACAGTCAATCGGTGAAGTTGATCCAGCGACGAATCCGCCAGCAGTTTCAAGCGGTCCTGAAGTTCATCCTCGCCTCGAGCGACAATGATCGCTTGAAAAGGTCCGCTTTCTTTTGAAGGCGGCTTCAGCATTCTGTGTCTTGCCTGACGAATATCGCTAGCCGCAAGCCTCAATCCCTCCGCCGAATCGGAGTGCAGATGAAGTCGGGCGATCGGCATGAGTTGTGCTTGGTTCGGAACTCGTTTCTGTCCCTGAGAGCTGGAAGTCATGGATGGTTCCGAAGCTCTCTCTTGAAGTGGATGTGGTTTCGCAATCGCTTTCGTATCATGCGATGACTCTTCGGCATTCTCCAAGTTCTGCGGATGGATTCGATTCTCATCCACCGATCCAATTCCATAATCGACTACGCACACGTCGTCATCCTCACTGAGAAAAATCATACGCTCATTCTTTGCAGATTTCGATCCAGTAGTGGCAAGCCGTTCCATCAATGTGACATGTCCTTTCGCCCCTTTGAGATCTCCGATTTGGGCTATGTGTTTTGCCGTCTGGAGCTGAGCTCCGGGAAAATCTCTGGTGAACCTTGCATGTTCGAACTTGGAAAGAGAGCCATTTTCTAATCCGACCACGATTTCGACGGGAGCTGGCACACGTTGAGATGCGTTGACCTCTGATTGAAGATACGAATAAGCTCGATTCGGATCGACTTTTCCGTACCAATTGGAGACTTGCCGAATGGTGCCATAAACTTGGTCGCCATCGCGTCGAGCATCGGAAAGTCGCTTTAGCAGAAAAACGACCACTCCCTCTCCTGGCAGTTTGGGTGGCATAGAATTCGCGTCGAGTCGTCCTAACGAAAAAAGCGCTTCATACGTTGAAAGGTCCATCGAACGCAGACCTGCAGCGCAAATCACTGCATCTGCGGCACCAACACGCAGCATTCCGCATGAGGCTTGCAGCGCATTGAGGCCAGACGCCTCGCCTGCATCAATTGCCATCGCTCCACCCATCAGATTGAACTGCTTGGTAATGCGCGAAGCAAGCGTACTACTCGTAAAGCTCCCCGTTTCGTCTAAGAGCGCTCGATTAGCTGCAAGGAACTTGGTTTCAAACTCGCTTAGAATGGATTGACGGACGGCGCAGTTGGGCGCAGAAGCTTCCAACAAACGATTCAGATCGCAGCGGATCTCGGGAAGGCGAAGTCCCAATTGAAGCTGAGTGCCAAATTCTCCACCGAAGATGGTTCCAACAACCACTGCTGTTTTCTCGCGAGGCAATCGTTCGATCTGTTTCTGATAATCGTCGATCGCTTGTCCAGCGGCATCAAGCAACATAAATTGCAATGGGTTGGCTCGCTCGACTTGCTTTGGAGGAACTTTATGCTTTCTCCAGTCGTATTGGTAATTCGTGAGGAATCCACCCAGAGCGCAAGGGACACGCCAAGGCAGTTGAGCTTGCGCCTCTACTCCAATGTGCTTGCGCCATCGCTCCGCAGGCGCATCAACTAGGCAAGAACGGCCAGAGCGCAGAAGTTGAGAGAAAGCGTCAAATCCATCCGCTCCCGGAACAATGATTCCTCGCCCGACGATCGCGATTGGCTCGTCATTTTTGAATTGAGTGTTCGGTCGGCTCGCTGTTTGCAACTCCCTTCGAGAGTGCGGTTCGGTGGGGACCGTGAGCAGTCCCTTGTGATATTCTGCCGAGAAATGCTCAACGACCAAATGGACATTCAAACCGCCGATTCCAAATGCGTTGACCGCCGCACATCGCGGTCGACCTGCGGGAACTTCCCAAGGTTCACGCTGCAAAGGCAGCCTGAACGGGATTTGGTTCCAAGGTATCGTCGAATTGGGCTTGCTGACACCAATGTTTGGTGGAATGCGGCCGTGGTGCATCGACAAAATCGTCTTTAGGAGACCGGCAAGACCAGCCGTCTCCAGAGTATGTCCCAAGTTGGCCTTGACGCTTCCGACGGGAATCTTCTTTTTGAGCACCGGCTGGAAAAAATCCGCAAGGGCCTCCATTTCGGTTGCATCGCCGACTTGCGTGCTGGTCGCGTGCGCTTCCACATATTGAACTTGGTCGGGCTGAATTCCGTCGTGATAGGCCCGCCGCATGGCGGTTGCCTGTCCCTCGCGTCTAGGTGCCCAGAGGCTCTTCCCTTTTCCATCGGATGACATACCCAACCCGCGAAGGACCGCCCAGACCCGATCACCTGATCGCAATGCAGCCTCCAATGGCTTGAGTACGATCGCGACGTAGCCTTCAGCGCTGATCAACCCGTCAGCGTCCTCATCGAAGGGACGCGAGCC
Source organism: Pirellula sp. (assembly GCA_037440405.1). Taxonomy (GTDB): domain Bacteria; phylum Planctomycetota; class Planctomycetia; order Pirellulales; family Pirellulaceae; genus JANMGV01. The sequence goes on from JBBIUE010000004.1 coordinate 65,975, forward strand.
CGTTGCGCTGCAGGATTGAGCAAACGAGAACAAAACAAGATTATCTGCTTTGTTGTAGGAAGCACCACCGACGATGGCCGCGTCGGTGAGCCCCAACTGAAGGTCAATCGCTGCTAGGCTCAGTGCCACAAGTGACGATGCGCAAGCAGCATCGACGACGAAACTAGGACCGATGAACCCCAGAAGTTGGCTGGTCAATCGAGCAGCCCGATTCGCTTCAAAAAAATAGTTTTGACGAGTTTCCCGTCGTGGCTTCCCACTTCGCAATGCCGCCGTGAACTCTTGCACGATTCGATCGCGATCTCGTTGATCGAGAGTTTGAAAGCTCGACAGCTCATTCAACAGGTCCGCCGTTTGTTCGGCCATGGTGGCCAATTGCAAATCACCGCCGCTGCGCGTCCCTCCGCTGTGCCCCACGTAGACACCAATCCGAGAATTTGGCAGCTCGTTCGTCGCCCAACCGGCATCTCTGACGGCTGCCGCAGCAACTTCGGCGAAGATCAAATGGCTCGCATCAAAGGACTTGCGTTGGGACTCATCCCAAGGCATCAGCGATGGGTCGAAGGGGCGTTCCCGAATCAGCCCCCCCAGGTCGGTATACGTCTTACCTACTTGCCCCTTCCTTTCGTCAAAGTAAAGGGACCTGTTGAGACGGTGTTCGGGAAATCGACCAGTTCCCGATCTGCCCTCATCCAAGAGAGTCCAGAATTCCGAAAGGTTATCAGCCCCCGGAAGCCGACATGCCATTCCCACGATCGCCAACGGATTTTGGATGAGCGATTCAGCCATGCGTGGAGCCCCTTCTTGTACGAGCCAGCGGAATCTGCGCTTGCGGTCGGTTCAAGTGTGGTTCCGTCGATGCTCGCGATCGAATCGCAAGGTCATCGATGAGTTCGAGGATCGAGGTTACGTGCGACGAAGGACTTGCAATCAAAAGCTTGCCCAATTCGTAGGCTTGCCTTGCGCGCATCGTCCCTTGGATCATTTCTGCCCAAGCCCAGCCACTCAAATGGGCCCTTGCCGTCGGCTTTTTCCAATCAGCGAAGCACCGTCCGGAGTAGTCAACATTCCAGGAACCTCCACCCGGCCCGCTCACCTGGATCGATAAGCAACTTCCGTCGCTGTCCTCGGGAGCAATACTTAATGGTTCCGTATCGAGGATGTTTTGAAGTGGAGGAAACTCCGGTTCCTTTTCCGCAGGCGAAAAGGACTGCAAATGCCGGCGAATGGCGTAGCCAAAAGCAAATGCCAATCGCTTTTGAGAGATTTCTGGAGGTGCAACGGATTCAAGTGACTGGATGTTGGTTCGATCAAAAACTGGATCGTTGTTGATATAATCGCGATAGCTATGAAGATGCGTGGAGAGAGCTTGCTGAAAATCAATGGGAGGCAACCACGATGCGATTCGTTCCCAATCGATGCGTTCACGATCGACCGCATCGCAGACGGCTCGAAAAATCGTCCGACCATCAACCGGTCGTGGATGTGTTAAGTGAAACGTCTTCCCCCATGCCTCTGGCGTGTACGTGAGCCGCACGATCTGTTCTGCTACCCAATCCACGGTTACAACGTTTTTCCGTTCATCGCCACGAAGATTCATTTGATCGAAGAAATGGTCTTCCAAGTCTCGTCGGATGGAGAGCGCGCGAGCTAGTCGAAGTAAGATGTAAATAGTGTGAAATGCAGAACCGAATCCAGTGTGCGAATCGCCAATGACAATCGATGGGCGATAAATGGTTAAGGAACTGAATTGGTCTCGTTTCGAGTCGCACAACAATTCCGCGTCGAATTTGGACCGTTCGTACGCGTTCTTAAACTGCTGACCTTGTGCCAGTTCGGATTCCATAATGGGGCCAGCACGATCTCCGGCGACGTAAGCCGTCGAAACGTAATGGAAGTTGGGTACGTCGCAATCGATGCTCACATCCAACATCCTTTGAGTTCCAAAGACGTTCGAGGTGGATGGTTCGCCGGTGCGCTCGTCCATGTCGAAACGCACGCTGGCAGCACAATGCAATACTACCCCCACCGAACGCTTGATCCAGTCCTTGTCGGACGGACTCAGACCGAGGTTTTCTCGCTTAAGGTCCGCTGTTATCACTTTGGGGCGAATGTAAAGGCGATAATCTCGTTGTTCCCAAAATCGTATCCATGCATGGATGCGACGAGAGGAGGACTTCTGGTGTCGTTCTCGGGTTAGAACTGCGACGTTTCTTCCATCCTTGAGCAATTGATGAAGAATGAACTGGCCGACGAAACCGGTCGCTCCTGTCAGAAGAATAGATTGCTTATCGGTGATTGAGGAAATCAAACTGCTATCCTTCGCTTCGACATCAGTGACATGGGCCGTTGAACAACCAACATGAACTTGGCTATTTCTCGTTTCTTGCGTTGTTAAATCCGAAGTTGACGATCGCAGAAACCTCGCAGTCTGCGGAAAAAACAGCCAAATCCTCCATCTTTTCCATTTTTGCCAGTTTCACTTTTCGTCAACATTGTGTGTAATTGTAACGAACGAATCGGTTCTGGCGGAAATGCCTAGTAAACCGGAACTAATTCCTCTGAAGCCATATCGAACTTCAACTCTCTTTGACGAATAACTCAGTGGAGTTGTTGCCAAAATTGCGAAGGGAATTCTTCGATGCTCGCGGGAGTCCATTGTTAACCTGCTGAATCGAGGCCGCAAGCTTTGCGGTTTATCCCGTCAAAATTTTTGGGAAAGTGTGACGATTTCTGTTACCATTAGTTGTCGGGTAATCGGGTGAGTAGATGAGTAAATGTGTGAGGGATCGCTGCTTAGCCTCCTGTTAACTCGTATTCTCCGGAACCCACATTGCTGGAACCTTTTTTCCGATCTTTGAAGAAACTGATTCATGATTGAAAACGTTCGCCAACCGCGTGTTCAGCGTCCAGTCAAAGCGAAGTCGGACCGAAGCGATTTTGACGTCATTAGACTAATGCGCCGCTATTGGCTGTTGATCGGCATCTGCCTAGTAGCGGGCTGGATGCTAGCAATTGCTTATACCATTGTGACTCCTCCGACATACGAGTCGAAGGCGTCGATCATGCTCATCCCTAAGGATACGACTTTAACTGCAAAGGGCGTCGAGGGGAGTCGGGACACCAGCGGAGTTATTGCGGAGGACATCCTTGCAACGCATGTGATGTTGATACGAAGCCACCGTCTTGTCTCAACTGCACTTTCGGAGGTTCGCAATGTACAGATTGTGGACGGGAAGGTCGTCATGCTACCGAAGAGCATGTCGAAGGCATCCCATCCGATTACCTCCCATCACCAGGATACCGACGGCGTGAAGCTCTCGGAGAATTCTGCGTCTCGAGGCATCCTGACTGCAACCGTCCCGGCTAGTGGCATCGCAGTCCAAAATGAATTCTCGAATGAGCCCGCTACGTCACCTTTTCCTGACAAGGTGGCGGCAAGCTCAGCGACCGAATTTGATTCGCATCGCTCTGATTTGAGCGACGGCGAAGACTCTTCGGAGATCGAGTCTGCGGAAATCAAATCGCTTCGTCTCGAGGATTTGGAAAGTCTCGTCAGTGCGAAATCGCACAAAGATCGGACGGTTGCTGATTATGTACTTCGAAACCTGACGGTCACTCGCGGGGGAGAAGGACAATCTCGAAACGCACAGGTCTTGACGATCGCATTTCAGCATTCGAACGCCGAGGACGCAAGATTGGTCGTTGATGGGATCATGCAAGAGTTCCAACGGTATTTGAGCGAAAACTTTGCGGATAAGAATAATCAAGCAGCGATGCTGATTCAGAATGCAACGACGCGATTGAGCCGAGAGCTTGAAGATGCGACGAAGGAATACTCGAAGTTCCGACAAGAATCGCCAATGTTGTGGTCCAAGGATCAGATATCGAATGTGCACAAAGACGAACTCGATCAATTGTTGCTTCGTCTGCGTGAAATCAAGAGCAAGAAGATCGAGGTGCAGAACCGTCTCGAGTTGGTGCAAACGGCGATCAAGGAGATCGATGAGAAGCATTTGCCTGATGCGATGCGGTTGGCCCTAGTCGATGACAAGAGTGCTCAGAGATTCAACTACATTGTCAATATGTTTGTCAATGATTCTCACAATTCAACGTTCATGGCCGATCAGCCATTGAGAATGGCGCTGGCGACCGAACGCGCGAGATTGACGAATCTACAAGGTGAGTTATCAGCTCAAGCCACAACCTTGGGCGAACAGAATATCGTCATTCAATCGACCCGCGCGAAGATTGCGGAGGCCGAAGAACGGATTCGCGAGCTTAGCGAGTCGGTTCAATTGGACGAAAATCGCCCCCAGTTTGACGCGAAAGCATTGGTTGCAGCATACATTCGAATGCTCAAGACGGATCTTCTTCAACTCGAGGTTGATGAGCAGCGACTCACTTACGAGAGTGAGGTAGCCAGGGAGGAAGCCAAGAAGCTTGTGAAGTTCGAGGTCGAAGGTGAAACACTTCAAAAGAACCTTCAACAAAAGCAGGACTTGTTCAACGAGACGCTGAACCGACTGCGTGATATCAACTTGACCAAGGATTACGCTGGCTATGTTCATGAGATTTTGCGCGATGCAAGCGACGGTGAGGAAGTCTGGCCGAGCTTGACAATCTGTCTGATTCTCGGAACGTTGGTTGGTTTCGGAATGTCGACCACTGGGATCGCGTTTACAGAGCTACTCAATCGCTCGCTTCGCTCAACCGACGAGATTGAGACGATTACGGGTGTGCCAATCATGTCCTACATACCGCGGCTTCATCACCATGAAGACCGAGAATACCTAAAAGAGATCGAAGATTCCGGCTCTCGACTTCACCCCATCGTCTACACGGTTCATGCTCCTCGTTCCCAAGAGGCGGAGATCTTCCGAGGCCTTCGAACCAATCTCTTCTTCAAGAGTGCCGAAATTCGGGGCAAGGTTTTTGAAGTAACCAGCGCGAACAGTGGAGATGGCAAGTCGACCATGACGGCCAATACGGTAACATCGATTGCTCAGTCCGGGCGCAAAGTTATTCTATTGGAATGTGACTTGCGACGTCCGGCAGTTGCCGCGCTTTTGGGCTGTGCAAATCATCAGGGGCTTTCCGAACTCCTGAACGGTAAGGTTTCTTTGGAAAACGCGATTCAGAAATCAGAAGTTGATAATCTTTTTGTACTGTCTGCGGGAAGTCCACCTGAAAATCCCGCAGAATTGCTCGGATCGATTGAATTCCGAAATTTGATCGAGAAGCTACGAGAAGATTTTGATTTCGTAATTCTTGATTGCCCGCCTGTTTTAGCAGTATCGGATCCGTGCATTGTTTCCGATGTAGCCGATGGCGTCATCGTTGTCGTTCGCGTTAATCCGAAAAGTCGGGTCGAACTTCAGCGGACTGTGGCGATGCTTCGAGATGTTCAAGCCACGATTGTGGGAACGATCGTGAACGCAAGTCATTTGGAGGACGAGGGAGCTGTCGGAAAAGATGGCTATTACATGGGGTACGGCTATGGAACTTATGGACAGCGAGCAAATGGCTATTACACGCGGCCAGCTGCTCGTCGTCGAACAAAAAAAGTTGAATCCAGCCGCCACTCTGGTCAAACTAGGTAGTACTACAAAACGACAAGGCTCAGTGAGGAACGCTGGTTTTACCATCTGAGCAAAAATCCTGTCAGTCTGCGAGAGAGTATGTCTAAACTGAACGAGCTAAACGAAACGACGAAAGCGGTTGAATCGAAGGGAGTTGATGCTCGACCGGTCGACGCGGAAGTATTGGCCGCAAACCCGCGATGGCCCGTCCGACGCCAATTGCAGTACTTCTGGCAGAACGCGAAATTCACGGCACCGTTGCTTTTCTGTGATTTTGTGGCCCTGATTTGCTGCCACGCCGCAGTGACTTCGCTGATGGAAATCCTCAGCACCAAGGCGAATGCATCCCGAATCGTTCAGACCTCCTCCATACCCATTTTCTTGACGATTTTTGTTGGTGCGTTTCTCAAGCTTTATCCTGGAATTGGAATGCAACCAGTTCTTGAACTTCGTCAGACGGTTCTCTCAGTCGTTGGCGCGCACCTAATCACCGTGATCATGATTGCTGTCACGCTGGCACCTCCCGTTCATGTCCATCTTTTGATACTCGCTGCTGGATTGCTTGCTGTATTTGCAGTTCCTGCGTCTCGTCAAATTGCGAGGGACTACCTAAGCCGCACGAAATGGTGGCCGATACCCGTGTTGCTCTTCGCGGGTAGTCGGTCCTCGGAAATGGTATGGCGCAACCTGCGTTTGCAAGCATCATTGGGATGGCGTCCGGTCGGCATCATCGAAGATTTTTTTGCGGAGTGGGATAAATCGTCCGATCTGGATCACCACTACGTTGGCATTGAAGATGATGTTCCCGGTCTTTCGGATCGACACAAGATTTTCTGGGGTGTCGTCGAAGGCTACGATCAGCGAGCGCAACTTCTAAAAAAACTGATGGACCGCAATTTGGCGTATCTCCCTCGCATGATCGTCGTTCATGGTAACGAATCGTTGCCAACCCTGCTGACCGAGGCTGCTGAATGCAGCGGCCTCCAGGGCACGATTCACCAAAATCGTTTGCAACTTTTCTTGCCACGGTTGACCAAGAGAGCTATGGACGTTGTTGTATCGGCAACCAGCTTGATCATGCTCATGCCCTTGCTACTGTTCGTGGCTTGCTGCATCAAGCTCGCGTCTAAGGGCCCGATCCTTTATAGTCAATGGCGTTATGGCCTCGATGGCGAGAAGTTCAAGGTCTGGAAGTTCCGATCGATGGTGAAAGATGCGGATCGTGTTCTCGAGGAACACTTCCAAAGGAACCCAGCTCTCCGCGAAGAAATGGACCGAACACAGAAGCTGGCCAATGACCCTAGAATTACCTGGATAGGGAAGTTTATTCGCAAGACTAGCATCGACGAGAGCCCTCAACTTTGGAATGTCTTGTGCGGCGACATGAGTCTGGTTGGACCTCGCCCAATTCTCATGGAGGAAAAGGTCAAGTACGGTGAGACCTTTCCTGTTTATTGTCGAGTCAAGCCTGGAATCACGGGACTGTGGCAGGTGAACGGACGGAATCAAACGGCCTACGAGCATCGCTTGATCTATGCGTCCTACTACGTCCGCAACTGGAGCCTGTGGCTCGATTCGTATATCCTCTTACGCACGATTCGCGTAGTGCTCTTTTGCGAAGGTGCTTGCTGATCTCTGAGAAGCGCTAGAGAGTCAGCCGGCGGTCATGAATTGTGACAGCAGGGGCGTCAGAACGCCAATGCGTCGCCGAATCGGTCGCGTTCGTCTTGCGTCATTCGAAACATTTCTTGGATGAGTTCGATATCGCAGGGTCGTTGCTCGACTTTACGTCTGGCAAACATGCGCTGTTGAGTCGCGATCATGACATCCGGTGGCAGTGTCGCAATCTGTCCGAACAGACGCGCGTAGTTGACGAAGCTCGGTACGTTGCTGGTAACGAATCCGTACATCATGCTGCAAACACCAATAACCTTGCCAGTGAAGATGCCGGTATTGATAGCGCTCTTGCAGTAATCCCCCATGATGCATCCGAGAAACTGCATTCCCGTCGACGATTTGCCAAACGAATAATCCATACTGACGCTGCCGTAGGTGTTTTTTAAGTCGCTGTTGCAAGTACCTGCACCAAGGTTGATCCAGCTGCCGAGATAGCTGTGCCCCAGAAATCCATGGTGCTGTTTATTGGAATACGGCTCGACGATCGAAGCCTCGACTTCGCCGCCAATTTTCGTTGTGTGCCCCAAGGCCACGGCGTCTTTGATAGCTGCATGTTCGAGGATGCGGCCATTCGGTTCGACGAGGATTGGACCGCGAAGCAAGGTGTACGGTCCGACATCCACTCCCGCTTCCAGCACGATTGGGCCCTTGCTCGCATCCACCACCACGTGTTCACCGATACGAACCTGAGAAGAGACGAAAAGCCCATCTTGCAGTTGAGTGTAGGGGCCATCAGAGATCATCACTTCGAGGTTCGAGTTAAAAATCTCCATGTGTCGTTGGATAACTTCGTGAGGAGCATCAAACGTGGCAAGCTCGTCATCTCGACGCTGCGCTATTTTTAACTCATCAACAAGAGAGCCAGCTCCTGCTGCAACACGTTCGGCAATCTCCTTAATAGTCCATGAAGGATAAAGCACTGCGGCCACGTGGTCGCGATCCCACAGGACCGTCGGCTGATCGCGAGAAACGTTGTCCATCATGGATCGAAGATGCAGAAGGCGTCGAATGTCAGGAACGACTCTTGCGTTAATGAGGAGTTCGGGACGATGAGACGAATTTACTTCGGAGTCAAAGGCACCAGCAACGGATGGATAATCGTGCCGTCGAATCGGGTCAAGGTAGGGGCGATGGCAGGCGAGGATCGGTTGATCGAAACGGCTCAATACATCCAACAAGCGCGTTCCGCCACATCGAATAGTGAACGCCAGGCGACCTGTCGTAATGGGAGCCAGCCGATCGCATGCGGCGTCCTCATAAACCACAATCGTCATTACGTAGTCTCCTCGGATCCGGCATTGAAATCTTGGATCAACTTTTGTTCCGTGGTCTCATGTTGCATCAACTTTGCACGAAAGGCCCGCAAATCGCCAATAAAATCTTCTAGTTCGCGCTCAAGCGTCCCCTGATACTGTAAGCCATCGAAACGTTCGCTGAGCTCTTGCAAGAAAACCATCAACATTTGGTGTTCCGCTCGGCAGCTCGTGACTCGATCGACGTCTAGCGATGCTGTATTGGGGTCGCGAAGCGATACGTATCCGTACGTTTCCTCCATGTCGAACTGACGTGAAAATGCTTCGCGAAGTTGATGAAGAAAGAATCCGCATTCACTTTGAAATTTTTCCTTGGGAAAATCTACTGAGCAAAACTCGTTTAGTTTCGCTTTCCCAACATGGAACAGAGCGTTATGTTCTTTGATCTCCGCTAGGAAAGCAGCGTTCAAAGAATATCGAAACGATTCATTCGGCATGACAATTGCTCTCGAACGGTTGGGAGTTTGATGAGTCTACTCTTTGCGTCAATGCAGAAGCTATCGCATCGGACGCATTGTTTCAAGTTCCAGCAAATGATCTCGTTCCCTAATCGTGGAAAAAGTGTCGATAGTGTGGTTGACAAATGCTTTTGAGGCAGGACAATTCCTTCTCATTCATCATTTCGTCCATCTCCTCAGGGACGGCACGTTGGCTAGGGACGGCCTTTTTTGACATGGAAGCTTTCAGGGAATGAAGGTTCTTGCGGCAGGATGCCGCTTTTTTATTTTCTGAGTGACTGAAGTGAATTTCTCGATCGCCCGAATCATCGTTCTCAGCGTGATGGTTTTGGGACTTACGGGATGTTCGATCGAATCCTCTGAGCTATCTGCCACGGAATGGCGGCCGCCTGACTTCTTGAGTTCGAAGCGGGCCTTCGAGAACTTAGTCAGAATTTGCTCTTTTGGACCAAGGCCAAGCGGGTCCAAGGGTATGGCTGAGCAACAAGCTTTCCTGGAAAAGTACCTACGCGACCTTGGGTTGGAGGTCGAGCTACAAACTTTCCAGATTCGACATCCCCAGACTGGTGCGCCGGTGGAGATGAAGAACATTATTGCCCGCTGGAATCCTCAAAAGAAAAAGCGTCTGATTGTTTGCACTCATTATGACACACGGCCTTTTCCGGACCGCGATCCAAGACAGCCGCAAGGGATCTTTCTGGGAGCCAACGACGGGGCGAGTGGCACGGCCGGATTGCTCGAACTCGCTCACGCGCTGACGTCTCAGGCTTCCACGGCAGGCGTCGATTTGATCTTCTTCGACGGCGAAGAGTTCGTTTTCGACGAAAATCGAGACAGGGAGAACTACTTTCTCGGTTCCAAGCACTTTGCTCGCTCCTACGTCGCTAACAAGAATGAAATTGAGTACACCGGGGCCGTGCTGTTGGACATGATCGGCGACAAAGAGCTTCAAGTCTTTTACGAAAAGAACAGTTTCAACTTTGCCAGGGATTTGACACGCGAACTCTGGATGATCGCAGACGAATTGAAGGTCAAAGAGTTTGTCCCACGCGTTCGACATGAGGTCCGCGACGACCATCTGCCGCTTATCCAAATCGCCAAGATTCCGGCTTGCAATATCATCGATTTCGACTATCCGCGGGCCGGTCTGCGAACCCAAAGCTACTGGCACACGACGCAAGATACTCCGGATAAGTGTAGCGGAGAATCGATCTGCAAAGTGATACATGTTGTTTGGACTTGGATTCAGCGTAACTCTGCAAAGCCATGAGCATCATCTTCGAGCGTGGGAGTCCAACCGTCTCACTTACTGCGGACGATTTCCGAGAAGCGATCGAAGCCATTCTGGAGCATTTTCAAGGTCTTCGCAGGGTGTTGGCGATTCCTCCAGATCACACGCGAATTGACAGCCGAGCTGGTGAGTTTGTGTCCGTGCTCTGGAAGCGTCTCGGCGATCGATTAGTCGATGTCATGCCTGCCTTGGGAACTCATCACGCGATGACGCCGGAACGCCTGAGTCGGATGTTTCCAGAGGTCCCATTGAACTTGTTTCGCGAGCATCGCTGGCGGACGGACGTTCAAGATTTGGGAAAGGTTCCAAGCGAGTTCGTTGAAGAAGTCACTGAAGGTTGCTACCGCTTTGATTGGACGGCTCAAGTCAATCGATTATTGCTTGAGGGTAGACATGACCTGATCCTGTCCATTGGACAAGTTGTTCCACATGAAGTCATTGGCATGGCCAACTACAACAAGAACATCTTTGTCGGTGTCGGAGGCAAGGATGGAATCGATCACAGCCACTATCTTAGCGCGCTGTATGGCATGGAGCGAATTATGGGGCGTTGCGATACTCCACTTCGACGAATCCTAAACTATGCGTCGGAACATTTTTGTTCCGCATTGCCCATCGTTTATGTGCAGACCGTCATCGAAGCGACCGTGTCTGGAGAAAAGCATCTGCGGGGTATCTTTGTTGGTTCCGACCACGATGTTTTCTGGAAAGCCGGGGACTTGGCAGCACAAGTCAATTGCTTCCGTCTCGACGAAGCGCCCGAGATCATGGTCGTTTGGATGGATCCGAAGAAATACGCAACGACTTGGTTGGCAAATAAAGCAATCTATCGATGCAGGATGGCGGTTGCGAATGGCGGAACCATCTGCGTTGTCTCTCCGGGTGTGGAAGCATTTGGAGAGGACTCCGCTGTAGATTTGCTGATCCGCCGTTATGGGTATCGAACCACCCCCGAAGTTGTCGCCATGGTCCGTGATAACGACGATCTTCGAACATCGCTTTCCGCTGCTGCCCATTTGATCCACGGATCACCGGAGAATCGCTTTCAAGTTGTCTACGCTCCAGGCAAGCTGACTCGATCCGAAGTTGAAAGCGTCGGTTATCAATACGAATCGATCGAGAACATCTACCGACGTTTTCCGATCGACACCATGCGAGACGGATGGAATGTCTCTGCGAGCGGAGAGCGCTGTTATGTTGTCACGGAACCCGGGCTTGGGCTTTGGATGCACAAGAATCATCCGCACTCGATCTAATGGGCTGCCGTTCCTAGAAGTCTGACGACTCCAGAACGAGGCCTTCTGCTAGGCGGCGCGACTTCGAGAGGGATTCGTGCCGTCGCTGAGAATCTCGCCATTGTCTCCGACATCTTCAAAACGCACAGAGACCTGCTTGCTGACACCATTCTCCTGCATGGTAACGCCGTAGAGTGTATCGGCGGCGGTCATCGTCTTCTTCGAGTGTGTGACGACGATGAATTTCGTCGAATGCAGGAACTCCTTTAGTACGGTGACGAACCGGCCAATGTTCGCTTCATCAAAAGGGGCATCGACTTCATCGAGGACGCAGAATGGGCTGGGACGAAATTGAAAGATGGCCATGATCAGTGCGACTGCGGTCAATGCCTTTTCCCCACCGCTTAAAAGGGAGTTCGAAAAGGCTGTCTTTCCAGGAGGAGTTGCTAGAATCTCAACGCCGCATTCGAGTTCATCGTCACCCTCCTCCAGGACGAGATCGGCAGATCCACCACCAAACGACTTTCGATAAAGCTGCTGAAAGTTGATGCGGATAGCCTCCAGCGTCTCATTGAAGATGCGACGACTTTCCTGGCTGATCTTGCTGATGATTTTAAGAATATCGTCACGAGAGGCGCAGAGATCGTCGTAGTGCGCTTGCAGCGATTCATAGCGAGCTTGAAGTTCATCCAGTTCCCGGAGAGCCTCCATATTGACATCACCGACCTGCGAGATTTCAAGTTTCAATTGGGAGGCGAGTGCATCGGCGTCGATTTCAGGATCAAGTGGAGGACTGTCCTGCAACAACTGCTCGTCCGTCAATTGAATCTGATAATCTTCCCAGTACCTCGTTCGCAATTGTTGCAGACTGGCCTCAGTAAATCGAAGTTCTGATTCCACTTGCACGTAACGATCTCTGATGCGATCGTGCTGTCGCTGTAGGATATCGGTTTGCTTTTGTGCATGTTGTCGAGACGTGCGCAGTTCCTGAATTTGCGATGCCATCTCTACCAACCGATCGCTGATCTGCTCAAGAGACGATTGGATGGTCGAGGTTCGTTCCGTATTCTCGAGGATTGTCTGCTCGGTCCTTTGTTGCCTCTGCAGGTTGAATTGGAGCTGCTGCTCGGTCTCAAGAACGGCAGCAGATCTCTCATGTTGGTCGCGTGACAATTGTTCGACAGAGACTCGAATATCCTCCATGCGCTGTTCGAGTCTGGCTAGTTGAATCCGTTGTGCAGTGACTTCCTCACCAATCTGATTCCACTCTTGGTCCAAAGTAACCTGATCTGCCAATGCACTGGCTAATTTGCTTTCGAGGAGTTTGCCCTGCTCGTTCGCTTGATCGAGCTCCTGATCCAATTCCAATTGTGCCAGCTTGGAAGACTCCATTCGCTCAGTCAATTCGAAGGATGCGGACTCCAGTCGCTCTCTTTCGACGGCATTCTGAGCGATCTTCTCTTCGAGGGCTCGAAGTTGCACCGAGCCTTCGAGATATCGTCTTGCCGCTTCTTTGGCCTGTGGATCAAGCAGCTCGACTTCCATTTCCAATTTCGACTGTTGTTGTTGTACCAGCAATGCTGATTGCGCGTGAGCCTGAATCATCGCGTCGAGTCGCTCAACTTCTTCCTTGCATTGTTGAAGCTCGCTGCGCCGAGAAACAATTCCTACGGACGAATGGAGTGTGCCATACGTCAACGTTCCATCGGAATCGATAAGTTCGCAAGAAGTAGTAACAAACCTCAGTCCCGATCCCCGCAAATGGCTCAAATCAAGGGCGGTCGGAAGTGAGTCGACCAGCCAGGTGGTTCCAAGCAAGAACCGAATGAGCGAGTCATACTCTGCTTGGAATCGAACAAGTCGGTCCGCCCTTCCCAGAACGCCTCGCAATCCATCCAATTGAATCTTCTCGCCGGATTTCCTCGAACAAAGGCGGTCGAGCCGCAGCAACGATACTCGGCCTTCGATTGGAATCTCGCCTTCGGTTAGGTAATCGATCAAGCTACCGTCGTGCAAGACAATGGTTTCGGACATTCCGCCCAGTGCGACGTCGATGAGCGGCGCCAAGGACAAATCCACTTCGATCAGGTCGGCGACCAATCCTCGAATCGAGTTCCAAGGAGGCGAGGTGTTCTCATGAGCCATTGCGATCATCTGCCGCGCACCGAGTCCAACTCCCTCAAGTTGCTGTTCCCAAAGTTGCAGGAGATTGAAACGGTCTTTGGCCGTTTCTCTCTTTCCTTGCAATTGAATTGCCTCCGACTGCAAGTTTCTTAGCGATTGACGTACCGATTCCAGTTGCTCCAAGCGCGTGGCCCAGTCTCGCTGGGCGGTTTCACTTTCTTCCTGCAACTTGCTTAAGACGAAGTTCTGCTGTGCGTGTTCATCGACGAGGACTTGGGCGGCATGCTGCGCTTGTCCCCATCGGCTCCGTAAGGATTGAACTTGCTCGTTCCATTCTTCGATTCGGTGGTTGCCTTGGTGACGTCGTTGTTCGAGTTCCATGATCGCCCGCAGACACGCATTGTGTTCCGAGCGGAGGGCTTGGGTTGTCTGAATCGCTTCACTGCGGCTTGCTGCGATCGCATCTCGCTCAAGTTGTAACCGAGTGATCAATTCGGAGGCGCATTCGAATTGCCCTTCGAGGTCACGCAAAGCCTGCCTCTGTATTTCTGCCTCCTCGGCAGTCAATACGGCTCGTTGACGAAGTGATTCTAATCGTTCGACCAACATCGCATGGCCGTCGTGGAGTTCCAGGAGGGTCTGTCGGAGTTGCTCGTTCTGCCCCGTCAGTAGCGCGATATCGTGTTTATACGAGCTCTGTATATCCTGCGATCGCTGTGCTTGTTCAGCCAAGTCCTGAAGTTGCAATTCGAATTGTTGTGATTGAGATTGGGCTTCTTCGAGAGCCGATTTCCCCTGAAGCTGTTCCGCTTCCAGTTGTTCGAGTTTCTCAAGTTGTTGGTTCTTTTTGTTTTCCCACTGCGATTGTTCCCGCAATCCGATCTGGCAGCGGAGAACATGTAAGCGTTGCACCATTTCTCGATATCGAGTCGCCTTTTCGGCTTGATGGCGCAGCGTTTCGTAGCGGTAGCGAATTTCCTCAACGATATCCTTCAGGCGCGTCAGGTCCTGATTCGCGCGTTCAAGGCGTCGTAGGGCCTCTACCCGTTTGACCTTGAAACGACTGATTCCAGCAGCCTCTTCAAAAATCGCTCGGCGGTCTTTTGGGCTGGCTTGAAGCATCCGATCGACTTTTCCTTGCTCGATCAGGCTGTAAGCATCGACGCCAACTCCCGTGCCGCGAAATAGGTCTTTGATGTCTTTCAATCGGCAAGGGGAGCGATTGATCAAGTACTCGCTTTCGCCGCTGCGATACACTCGTCGAGTGATCAATACTTCAGGCGAGTCAATCCCCAGCACCCCGCTGGAGTTGTCGAAGATGAGAGTTGCTTCGGCGCTGTTGGCAGGCTTCCTTCCTCCCGCTGCGGACCCTTTGAAGATGATGTCCGCCATGTCCGCTCCGCGAAGGCTCTTGGCGCTCTGAGCCCCAAGGACCCACTTCATGGCGTCCACGATATTCGACTTGCCCGATCCGTTGGGGCCAACCACGACAGTGATCCCTTCTGGAAAAACGAAGCGGGTGCGGTCCGCAAAGCTCTTAAAGCCGATTAATTCTAGAGCCTTGAGCATTGGAGATGATCACTTCTTTGTAGCAAAATATCGGCGAGGATTCCACCATCCGTATTGAGGGCGATCCGTGATGGAGTTGTTCACATGCACTTCGTCGAGAATCGGATCATAGACGGGAACGTGGATCGATCCATTCATCCCAGCCAAACGCTCTTGAAGGCGCTCCGAGCCAGGTCGAGGATCAAAGGCAATCATTGCATCCATCCATTGATGTCGTACGACCGTGTCCATGAGACGAACCATGTCATTGTACGAGCCGCCAACACGATAAATCGCGCGCAGGACGTTCCACAAATCCGGTGGAGTCGTCATGGCGATATTATCAGAATGCACGTCGTTCGATTCCGAATTCTCCAAGCGAACCACGCGGATGTTGCCTTGCGTATCGGGACGAATCAGGAGTCGCGGATTGAGTTCTACCATCGTTTGCAGGTTGATGATCGGCACCGGACCATAGCACACAATTTCCGGCCGATCGCGAAGCGAAACGACGACTAGTTGGGTTGCACTCGGTACCTGCACGATCCTTGCCACATGGCCCCGAACGCTGTCTCCCAGAACTTCGCCCATCACATTGGAGTCGCGAGGATTTTTTCGATAGAGTGCGTGGAAAGCGCCATACCGAACGTCGGGCGCTGGATTCTGGAGGAGCATCTCCAGGGCTTCGGTTGCGGCCAATGGTTCCAAAATCGTTAGTGCGAGCAGCGCTCGGGCTCTCAATTCTGGCATTTCCTCAATTAATCCCATCAGGACCGGCACCGCATCGTCGTCATCGAGATATGCAAGTGAGTAAGCCGCATTGAACCGAATTTGTGGATCCGGATTGTTCAGGCCAGCCTTCAACGCTTCTTTGGCCTCCACTCCGATCGCTTCCAATTGCCAAGCCGCCGTTTTCGAGGTGGTGGGTTCATGCAACAGCTTCTGGCATCGTTCAATCCGCTGTTTGCGATCAAAGGCTGGTTCGAGAAACGGAATATTGAGAATCACGTTCATGTAGTGATCGCAATCATAGCGGTACTTTGGGGCAAGATCGATTTGAATGTAGTCGTCATCTTTGGGTATCGCCACGCCGCGACGAGTCGAGCCGTCGTAGAGGAAAAAACGCTCGTTGATGGCTTTTCCGACTTGCCCAGAAGCTGCTGGATGAGCGAAGGTGTCCCGCATTCGTATGCCCAAGTGTCGGGTATCGAGAATTCTCGCGCCGCCAAGAATCAGTCCTTGCCGAACATTTAGTTCGTCTTTGTTTGTGAAGGCTAATGGCAAAGTTACGATCGGTCCTTGTGCATGAGCTTTCTCGAACCCCTCGCGCGCCATTCCTTTTAACAGCGCCACTTCCCGTAATCGGGAGCGGAGCAACGTTCCATTTTCAATGCTCGTCGCCTCGGACATGTCTGAAATTTCGACGATGGCATCGATGAGATCGCCGCGCCGAGCGCCAGGCAAGGCGACGGCACGTACTTTGACAACAGCGGTCTCCTTGGACATCATGAGCTGCGCAGGATTCGTGACCCCTTCCGTTCGCATCTCATCCAACATAATTTCGCGCTGTGGACTTGGCTTTGTATCCCCGCCCGTGTTCATTAGGCCGGTAACAAATCCAAAGTACTCGTAGGCAATCGGTGCCAGCATGGCATCAATCTTTGATGCTATCTCACCGATGACCTTGGGACGATCATCCGATTCCAGTAGCCGTTTAATCGCTTCCTCCTGCTTTTCGAAGGGGCGTTCCGGCTCTTTCTTCGTCCATGGTGCGGCACATCCATGTAGCCATACAGACATTAGTAGCACGGCAACGGCAATCAGTATTTGCATTGCGCGCATGGAATCCATTCCTGAGGGCTAAGGCGAATGTCCGGTTACTCGATCACCCCGGACGATAAAATCATCGGCATCTTCCAATAAGGCCAGCGAAATCTACGAACTCAAACGACTGCCCGTCAAGGTCAACCCAGTGGCCAGGCCCAAACCAAAGACCAGAATTTGATAGCAAACTCAGGAAAGGTGCAGCGTCTGGGCCATCGAGCCCCCCTAACTAGCTCCGGAGAAGTACGATGGGGAATCTTGAGTCGGAAGCAAACAGGGGACACACCCCGAATACTGCCAAAAAAATCGTACCGGACTCGTCATGCGGACCGCTTGTACTTCCCCACAATCCAAGGGCCGCGTAAAGGAATAACGCCGTGTCAAAGGTCAAGACGGTTTTTTTCGCTGGTTGGAATCCGACTCAAGGTAAGACCGGAGAGCATTCGCGACGACTTGGTCATAGCTCACCTGGAACTTCAATGCGATTTCGCGGCAATCGGAGTACTCCGGAGAGCACACAACACGGCCGCTTGGAAGCTTCGCAAGTTTTGCCCGAATATCTCCCCACTCAGTGGCGATGACAATCTCCGCTCGAGGCAATATCGTTCGCTGCATGGGGATGGACCGCACACCTAGCGTGTTCGTCTCCTCGAACAAAATAGTCTCCAACGTTTGCTGATCGGTTGGACGTGCGATCACGCCAAGAATGACTCCAGGCCGGTTCTTCTTCATTTGTACGGGAATGGTAAATACATCCAATGCTCCCGCCTGAAGGAGTCGTTCGATCGTGAATCCGATTTGTTCGCCACTGATATCGTCCAGGTTGGTTTCGAGTTGGATGACAGTATCCTTGGAAGCTGTCTTTGCGACTTTCCCAATGAAGATTCGCAAAACGTTGGACTGTTCTTTGAGGTCTCTGGAACCGGCGCCGCAACCAATTCGTTTGAGGGTCATGGACGGCATCGATCCAAAATTCGAAACCAACTCGCTGAGAATCGCTGCTCCCGTAGGAGTCGTCAGTTCGGCTTGAATTTCGCTTGCAACAATTGGAACGTTTTTCAGCAGCAGTGCAGTTGCTGGCGCGGGAAGCGAAACAGCACCATGAGCAATCTGAATGATTCCGGTTCCAACGGGAACAGGAGAGGCTTCGATTCGCTTAATCTTCAGTTCATCGAGAGCAACCGCAAAGCCAACAATGTCCGCGATGGAATCTGCCGCTCCCACCTCATGGAAATGGACGGAGGAGACGGACGTACCATGTACTTTGGCCTCCGCCTTCGCCAAACGACGGAAGATGGCGATCGCCATCTTCTTCGCAGCATCCGAAAAGGTTCCGGATTGAATGAGTTCTTCAATATCGTGGAGGTGGCGATGGGAATGCTCTTCGGGTGCTTCGACCACGACGCGAAGGGCTCGAAATCCCTTCTTGCGTACTCTTTCCGTTCGAAAGCGAATTTGGGTCAAACCCATCGATTCGATCGCCGATTGAATCCGCTCGGCCGAGGCACCTGCATCGATGAGCGCTCCAAGTGCCATGTCTCCAGAGATGCCTGAAAAACAATCGAGATACGCAATTCGCATCAATCAAGCCTTCAAAAATGGTCAAAATCTGCTGCCGTTTGCCGTTGCAGAGGCAACGGTGATCGATACAATCTATCGACTTCTGAAGAAGCAGTGCAGCCGGAGTGCGGTCTTTTATGGGCTCGACTCCGTTAGGACTTGGAGGCGAACATGAAAGTTGTATCATCCATTGGAACGCTCAAGTATCGGCATCCCGACTGCCAAGTCGTTCGACGTCGAGGACGCATCTACGTAATTTGTAAGAGCAATCCACGCTACAAAGTGCGGCAAGGAAATGCTAAGCACAAGAGAACGAAGCGGTAGGCCACTTACCAGTATCGCTCGACAACGATCTGCCCCGGATTCTTCGGGCGATTTCGAATTAATCCTCGCTCTCCCAGCATTTTTTCCATGTCGTCCAGCATGTCTGGATTGCCGCAAAGAAAGATCGAGGAATGATCTGGGTGGATTTCGCACTTGGATTGAGTTTCGAGCGAGCGGTCGCCAAGCAACGTTGTAATGCGGCCTTGTAGCGCCCCCTCGACCGCCTCACGCGAGACAGCGGGAATGTAACAGAATCGTTCGCCATATTTGTTTCGATATTCCGCCATCTCTTCCTGATAGGCCAAGTCCGATGCGTAACGGACTCCATGCACGACGACGATTCGCTGAAAGCGTTCCCAAGTTGAAGGCGTTCGCAACATAGCAATGTAAGGTGCCAATCCAGTACCGGTGCCGATCAGCCACAAGCATTCAGAATGAATCGCGTGCTTCAACGTAAAACTCCCCGCAGCTCGCAGTGAGACATCAATGGGATCCCCAACCGCACGTTGCCACAATTTAGGCGTCAAAGCCCCCCCATCCACTCGAACGATGAAAAATTCCAGCATCTCGCCGTGTGGCGAAGCTACGGAATAAGGTCGGTGCAGATGGGATTCCCCTTCATCAAAACCGATTTGCAAAAACTGTCCAGGTTCGAATGGGGTGACCCCAGGTACTTCGATGGTCAATGTGAATAAACCGTCACTCCAAACATGCCGATTCGTGATTCGACCTGGAACAAATTTCATGAAGTTAACCTCGGAGGGATTCAGACGACAAGAAAGATTCGATGGAGGATATCGTTCAACTTTCCATCGATTGTTCTGAGAAGGGAATAGAAAACGAGCTAACAGTATCCGATAGGAGGTCCGACTTGAGAAGGATACCTACTGGTGAAAACACCTTCGAAGCAGCTGAGACTTACGTCCGTGGATTGTTAGGTAACGTGCTGGAGCGAAGCCCAGTGCCGGATTCCCCCGAATTACTCGAATCAGTCGATTCGGGTCCAAGTTGGAGCGAGCTTGATCCTGAGTCCTCATTCTTCAATTCATTTTCATTTTGTGGATGGAGCTTCTCGCCATTAGGAAGCTTCTCGTCGTTGTTTCCCACCTCCGGTTTCGAGGCATCGATCCGCTGACCCTCGCTCGAAAATCCTTGCGAAGTTTCGGAAGGGGGCCCCTGCACGTTCGGAGAAGGAGTGGCCGATGACATCGCTCCACTGATGTACGGATCAACAACGGGACTCAAATATCCGCTCGAATAAGTTATCGGCATGTGGGAATAAACAGTCTTTGGGACCATGCGAACCTCTTGAACTGGAACGCGGCGGACTGTGCGGACAGGTACGCGAACCGTTTCAACAACTCGTTCCGTCGAATAGGTTCGAATAGGAACATCCTCTGTGTAGGTCTCCAGCTTGTAAGACTCACGCTGCACTGTAACTGGACGCATGTGCTGCTCTTGGACCCATTCAACGCTCTGAACAGGAACTTTGTTCGTAATGACCTTCGTGACAGGTTTTTGAACCGTGAAGGGCACAACTCGTTTCTCTTCAAATGCCTGCATCTTCTGAACTTGTATGGGAATCTGCTGTTCGATGATCTGGTTCTCCATGCGAGTCACTTGGACGGGCACTTGTTGCTGCACGACTTGCGGCATGTAGGAAGTCTGCGGAATCTGAATCTGTTGATAATTGGGACGGTATGCAATTTGAGTCTGGACTTGCCCCTGAGAAGTGTACGGAACCCATCCCAGCCCGCCACGACGATAACCAGCCGTGCCCGACATTGGATCGACATACTGGCCTCCCGACATCCATCGGAGGTGGTACCTCGTATCTCCTGGGCGATAATACTGGTTCGCCACATAACCCCCTTGATCAACAACGGCCGACTGCATCGTTGTCACCGGCTGATAGGTTGTGTAATTCTGTATTTGATACTGCGTCTCCGTTACAGGACGCTGAACGATGACATGCTGAGTCTGAAGCTGCGTCTCGATGACCGGTCGATAGGACGTGATGGTTTCCTCTCGCTGCGAAGTCTCCGTAACATATTCGGTCTGAGTATAGCTTTGGTCGACGTAACTGGTCTTGTAGACGGGCTTGAGAACGGTATACGTTTCATTGATCGTTGAGGTCTCGACAACCGGCTTCCGCACGGTGTACTGTCGCTTCTCAACACGTTCCTGAACGATCGGCTTGTACGAAACGATTTGCCGTTCTTCAAAACGATCTTCGTACTCAAGTCGATAAGTTGTTACCGTCTGTGGTTCCATCACCTGAGTCGGAACCAATGAATAGCATGGCGTGCAAGCATCAAACGACTGCCCCTGAAGCGTCGAAGCCACCATGCCGATCGGAAGCACAGCCACTGCGGCGAGTATCTTTCGCAACATAAGCATCACCAAAAATGGACTTTCAATTGAGGGCACCAAATCAAACTCACTCGACCATTCCAATATTAGACCGAAACAACGATTGAGGCTACCGTTTGATGCAAAAACACTCAAGGGACTTGAAGAAAACTGAAGAAAACGCAAGGAAAAACAGTGACTCCGCGTCGATAGATTCATCAGAACCCGCGCAGTCGGACAACTCATTCAAACTTGCATATTCGACCAAGTTTCCATACTCTCCGCATTCTCGCACTTTGAAATGGTCTCAAGCGAGCGGAAGGTGAACTTGTAGCGTCGGCACTCACGCTTTAAGAGCGGTCCGCCGTAAACTCGGCGCGAGGAATATACCTAGGTTTCAAAGTTGTCCTTCGCCAATGGAGCTCCGGTCCGGTTGTTGAACGATAAAATCGGCTTCGGTCGTGATGGGTTCGCAAATTGGGCCCGAAACATGAGTTTTGGAAATGCACGTTCTCCCTAACCCAAAGTTCCGTAGCCCCAAGTTCTCTCAACCGCAGCTAAGCTGGAAAACTGGGGCTTGATTAGTTCCTCGCAAACGCTGTGGGTCGCGGCCTTTCAAGTTGGATCTCGACAATCGCGACTTTAAAAAGCGTCAGTGAGATGTGACTGCATTCCTTGGATTCCTCCACGAAAGGTGGTTTCGGAGCCACCGAGACAGGATTGCCGAAGTCATGTCGCCCGCGTCCTGCGATCTCGCCCATGTCTTGAAAGGCGTTTTCGCCGAATGACGTCGCTTAGGAGTACATGGTGGAAGTCAGGAAATTCTGGCAAATGAACCAAATTTCCATTGCAAATCGCCCGGAATATGCCGACAATCCAAACTTGGAGAGACGAGATGAGGTCAAAACGCAAAATGCCTCGATCATGGCGGCTGGAACGTCTAGAATCGCGGTACCTCTGCGCGTCGGACTGGCAGAATCCGATGCTGCCCTACGATGTGGATGGTTCCGGTAGTGTTGAACCTCGGGACGCGCTCATCGTTATTACCGAATTGAATCGGGCCGGCTCACGTGCGCTTGGAGAGCGAAGCGAATCCGTCGCGTTACGCTATTTTGACACCAACGGCAATGGCCGAATTGAGCCGATGGACGTCTTGCTCATTATTACGTCCCTCAACACGTTAGATGCTGGCGATGTCGCTCCGCCAGTCCGTCTGTCGAACCAGGCAGGGGAAGCGATTGACTTGTCGGACTTTCTGGGCCAGCAATCAGTTGTGCTGTATTTCTACCCCAAGAATTTCACTCCGGGCTGCACGGCGGAGGCGCTCGACTTCAGCGCGCGAACTGTGGAAATCGAATCGCTCGGCGCCAAGGTCTTTGGTGTCAGTCTCGATTCTGTTCAATCCCACAGCGATTTTTCGGACTCTCACAAGCTCAAGTTCGACATCCTTGCCGATCCCGAACATGCCGTCACGATGGCCTACGGTGCTTTGAAGGAGACAGCGGGAGGCGACCCAATAGCGAAACGTATGACGTTCATCATCGGCCGCGACGGTCTGATCAAGAAGGTGTATTCCGACGTGAACGTAGCCGTACATGGAGCGCAGGTGGTGGAAGATCTTCGAGCTGGCATCGCCTCCTGAGCTTGCATCAAGCCATGCTTCTGTCTCGCAATGGACTGCGCGCCGAGCACACGATGTTTCGGCGAGTATGAAATTCAGTCATCAGCTACGCCGCAATGGTTGTATTCTGCCGCGTTTCATTCTGCACCGTTCTCATGCCTTTTTCTTGAATTCGCCATCAGCGCGAACTCGCTGCATGATGATTTTGGCAGGCTTCTCATTGACTCATGCCAATCCCAGGGAGATCACATAAGAGCATCTGTTCACAAGCAGGGGCGCTGTGATCGTTGAACCTATGTGTTCGAGCAACTTTGGCGAGGAACTACCTCGCGAAGATGGATCGATTTTGCTCGCCAAGTTTGCAGCCTCCCACGTGAGCATGAACGGTTTACTTTATCGTCGCCAATTGTTGAGGAATCGACAGCACCGATGCCTCACCGAAATTCAACGAGTGAGATGATGAGGTGGACAGCAAGAACCCATAGGGTGCTCCACAAGATGGTCGTGGTGATCGAACGGCTGACGTCCGGCCCTTCCCATTTCGGACGCAACGAAAGATGGTAGGCGATGGCTGCGGTTCCGAAAGCGCTGAAAAGCAATCGGCAGACGACAAAACCTACTCCGTCATAGTACCAATGCGCAAATTTTTCGATTGTGCGGTGAAAATAGGTTTGCCAAAAAATCACACCCAACTCGGGGTACATATCACAGAAGACGAATGCACTCGTCCACTTTGCGGAATAAAACGCGACTTGGTTGAGCAGTAAACTGCCGAGAAGAAAGGACCAGAGCGTCCCAAATAGCCAATAATTCGCGACCGGAACGCCGATCATTTTCAGGGATTCGTATTGCCCTCCGTAACGTTTGTTTCCCAGGTCGGCAGAGACGGCGGCAGCACATCGAGCCGCGATCAAGATCGTCGTGAGCACCGGAATGAGAATGCGATAGAGTGCAAAACCGACCGCACCTACCAGCTCTTCAATCAACAACGGTTGAGTGTAGATTTTGTAGGGCATGAATTTCAAGGTAAAGTAAGTCGTAACGAACCCAATGATCGCTCCAGATACCGCGAGGTACACCACGGCAGTCAAGCCGCTGACCAGCCGTGCGAAATGCAAGAAGAACCGAGCGTACCAGCGAACGCGGCCTCGCCATGGAATGAGATTGGCAATGCTGATCGCGGTTGCTTCTACAATTGCTCCAACGCTTGCAAGAATTCCAATCAGCCAATGGAACTGGAATCGCCATGCTCGTTTATTTGCCGTAACTACTGACTCACCCGATGATTTCGAGTGGAATACCTGCGATTCCAGCGATGCGTGGATCGCCTCTCGCGTCGGCGGCTTGACTGGTTTCACTTTGCCGTCGTTGGTATCCAACACGAAGACATCGTCGGCGAACGATAGGAAACTCTCATAGTCATGCGTCACGACAATGCTCGTGACGTGTGCCTCATCCTGTAGTCGTCGAATGAGTTGGGCTACTCGAAGGGCAGACAAGGCATCCAAGCCCGTTGTCGGCTCGTCAAAAATAATGAGTTCTGGCTCGCTTGCCAGGCTTTGCGCCAGACTCAGCCGCTGGCGCTGGCCGCCGCTGAGCCGCGAAACCTGCACGTTCCAGGGTATGAGCAGATCATCTAGCCAGCGGTGCGCGAGTTTCTTTCTCGACGAACGGTGATCGGTCAAGCCAGTCGCTGAGCGGTCGTCGATTTTTGAGTCATCGCCGTTTCGGGTGGTGGACGATTCCACCTCGTCGACACTTCGGGATGTGGGGTGGGATCCCTCGCTCACCCTTCGGGTTGCGGTGGGCGATTCCTCGCTGACGCTCCGGGCTGCAGGCGGCGTCTCCTCGCTGACGCTCCGGGCTGATTTGGGGAGGCGATGGTCGATGGCAAGTTGAACATTGTCGAGCGGTGATAGTTCATCCAACAACGCTGGCTGCTGAAAAACCAACCCCAGACGATGTTGATGACTTCTGGAATGCCACCGAATATCGCCCGACCACCACACGCGGTCAGAATCTCCTTCCGGCCCTTCCAATCCGGCTAGGATACGCATCAGAGTTGACTTGCCACTGCCGCTGGCTCCAAGCAACACCGCCAACTTCTGAGCACGCAATGAAAAGGAGGCATCGTCAAGAAGACTGCGATTGCCGACTCGAACTCTCAAGTTGCTGACTTCGATAGCAATGGGCGAGGGAGGAACCGTTGGATTGGAGTCCGGCATGATGGAATCGATTTATCTTCCCTTAGCGTCTCAACTGTGTGCGAACTCGTTCGAGGAACGATTCCAACTGCGAATAATCGCGTTCCCAAGTTGTATACATGATGGCTTCGACGCCGGAGACTTTTTTAGCAGCCTCGATCCAAGCATCAACTTGCGAGACCGGACTATCGTAGAATCCCGCAATGATTTGTCGGTGCCCTCGCTCCGCGAAAAACGGCAGTGTCTGCTCGCGAGCTTCGCGATACCACGGTGCGATGGCGACCGATGGGTCGAGCCCCTCCCACGAACCTTCAAACGTTCCGCGCGCCAAATAATAATTGTCCTTGGCATTGTGGTAGGGATCAAACATATCGCTCCATACATAGATGCGAACCTCCGGAGCGATCTCGCGCAAAATTTTGACGCACGTGGCGACGTTGTCGGCAAGCATTTCACCCGAAGTCATCTTGCGTCGCTGACAGGCATCGCACCAGTTGTAAACGCGAATCTCGTCGTGGGACATCCAGTACCGATTCGCGTTCCACAGCTTGTGAACCGCCCTGGCATGAGATTGAAGTAGTTCGATGGTCGCAGCCTCCGACGGACAGATGTTCGCTTGATCGTCGTGAACCGTGACACCATGGTAATACGACACTCGCAGCTTTGTGCCGTCCGCCAATCCCTTGGTTCTTAGTTTGAGTGGTTCGTGATACACGGTGTAGAAGCCCGCGTAGGGTTGCGTGCCCAATAGCGGATCGATCAGCGGCTCGAAATCCTTTCCCTCGGTCAATACTCTTCCCGCCGAGTCGACGACCGTCAGTGGGCATCCTGGTCTCCGTGTCAGATTGACGAATGGCTCTACTCGAAGTTGAACATCGTCCCACTCCAGCGTCCCAGTTCGGCCATCCCAGCAACCGAGGTACAGGCCTGCCTCTGAGTGTTCCAGCGAATTGAAGACCACATGGTGCACCTTCCAATCTTGAGAAGGCGCGACCTTTAAGTAATCGTGATTGAGGATGCGATCGCCTGCGATGACCTTGACTTCCGGAACGCCGCGAAAATCGTTTGTTCGAACTCGCAACGATAGATGATATTGGTGGAAAGGCTTCAACGTGACTCGCTGCACAATGCGAGCAACTTTCCCCTGAGGATTCTCGACTCGGGCAACGCCATCAACAAGTTGGACGACCTCATCCTTCCAATCCCAACCGCCAGATTCGAAATCCGGAGACTTCAATCGGACCGTAGGTTCGTCAACTTCCGCGAGGCCGGCCCGAACGGTCATCCCGAGATTTTGGACCGGCATCGACTCGATCAAATTCGGATCCGCATAGAGCAGATCATTGGAGTATCCGATTGGGAATACCGCAGGGACGAGTTCGATCTTGACTTGCTGAGCGAACTTCTTCAATCGCTCGACATGCTGAAAATACCGTTCGGGCATTTCACCGAGCCGACAGAACTTCGAGTCGGTGATCAAACAATGAGTGTAGCCCGCCTTTGCCGCTCGCTCCAGTAAAGCTTCGCACTGCTGGACATTTTCTTCGACAAGCAGATTTGTCGGCAGATAAAACCAGAATTCACTGATCTGGCTATAGACGGGAGCCGTCGCGAGCGACCAAAATAGTATCATCCATGTTCGAAGCATGGTTCCCCTCCCAAAAAATCTGCCACTCCGCAAACCTCGCTTGCGAAGAGTATCGCACCGCAGGAAAGCGGTCCGCCATCCTGCCTTGAATCCTTCCTCCCGTCAAGCTGCCTTCGAATGACCTTATGAGAATACCCATCGGCTTGCTCGCCATTCTTTTCTTCACGGCTAGCCGTGGACTCTCACAACCTCCCGAAGATCAACCGCTGGGACCGGCATTAACGCCCGAAGCATCGCTTCGTCAATTCCATGTCGCGGATGGACTTTGCTGGAACCTGCTGCTCTCCGAACCAACCATCAGCCAACCCTTATCGACTGCCTTCGATACGGCTGGTCGGTTGTGGGTCGTTCAATATCTTCAATATCCCGAACCCGCCGGACTCAAGGTCCTCAGTCGCGATAACTTTTGGCGGATCGTTTACGATCGAGCGCCAAAACCTCCGGGGGAAGACATTCCTGGAGCTGACAAGATCACCATCTTCGAAGGCAGAAATCGAAATGGCGAGCTGGAATTGGTCGGCGATTTCGTCAACGGTCTGAATATTGCTACGTCGGTAGTTCCGGTATATCGCGGTGCCTGGGTCCTGAATCCGCCCTATCTCCTGTTCTACTCTGACCAAGATGAGGACTTGAAAGCGGATGGTCCACCTGAAGTTCATCTGGAGGGCTTTGGCTTGGAAGATACCCACTCTGTCGCCAACAGCCTTTGCATGGGGCCAGATGGTTGGCTGTATGGCGCACAAGGAAGCACGGTGAGCGGAAGTATTCGCCCTTACCAATCCGATCAACCTCCACTTCGAACGATGGGGCAACTCATTTGGCGGTATCATCCTCAACTGCGACGCTATGAAGTTTTCGCCGAAGGGGGGGGCAACGCCTTCGGAGTCGCCTTCGACGATCGCGGTCATCTTTTTTCGGGACACAACGGCGGGGATACGCGAGGATTTCATTACATCCAAGGGGGTTATTACCGCAAAGGTTTTTCTAAGCACGGGGACTTATCCAACCCGTTCGCTTTTGGTTATATCGAACAGATGGAACACGAGCCGGTCCAACGGTTCTCTCATACGTTGCTGGCATTGGAAGGCACGGCCTTGGAGAAGCGTTGTCCATCAAGCTTCTTGGCGGTCGATCCGCTTCACAGCAAGCTGTTCCATACTCGTCGCGAGCAGGTCGGTTCAACGTACCGCACCAATGATGTCGAAGCCTTGATCCGATCCGATGACAAGTGGTTTCGGCCAGTAGCCGTTTCCGACGGTCCGGATGGAGCTGCCTACATTTGCGACTGGTACGATAGTCAAGTTGCTCATATCTACGCTCACGTTGGGAAGTATGACCGCGAGCACGGGCGCGTTTATCGCCTGGCTCCTTGCGAGCCCATCGCTTCCGAGGAAGCATGGAATCCAGCATGGGCTCAAGCATCCGATTCCGCCACGCTCGACGCGCTAGTCCAAAAGCTCCGCTCACCGATGCGCTGGCAGCGATGGCGAGCTCGTGAGCTTATCGCGCGGCATCCTCTGAAATCGCTCGCACGCGATCGTTTGCTCGCCATGGCGAACGAAAATTCCTCGACAGCAGTCGATGCTCTTTGGACGCTGCATCTTTGCGGGTGGATTCAAGACTGCCTTACCAGCAGCACCGAGGCAAACATTCCACCGGAGCGATTTTTCGATAGCCCGGTAGCTGCTGTGCGCGAATGGGCCGTCCGGCTTGCGTGCGATGACGGCGAGCTTAACTCCGAGACCGCTCAACGCTTGCGCAAGCGTGCCAGGATCGAAGATGATCCGATGGTTCTTGTACAGCTCGCTTGCTCCATGCGAAGGCTTCCGGCACGCCAAGCCGTGTACTGCGCTCGAGGACTTCTGGAGCGAGCCTTGGACCCAGGTGATCGACATTTGTACTTGGCCTGCTGGTGGCTGTTCGAACAACATGCGGACGACCACGCGGAAATGCGGTCTCTCATGGCGGAGCAGAGCCTCTTCTACAACGCGTTTTGCCGAGAAAAATTGGTTCCCAACCTCATTCAGCGTTGGTGCATGCAAGGTACTCGTGATTCCTACCAAAGCGCGGCTTATCTCTTCGAGAGAATTTCCGAGTTGCCGGAGGACCTCAAGCAGTCGGTCTCAAAAGAATCAATCCAAAGCTTTGAAAAGGCATTCGAGGGGCGATCGCTGAACGGCGTGAAGGACGAATTGCTTCAAGCGGTATCCCTGCTTGGGGAGCCGTCACTCGCTCTTCGATTGCGACGCGGAGATGCCGATGCCTCACATGAGGCTATCGAGATTCTTCGCAGCAGCCACGGAATGGCAGAAACGCGAGTGCAACTGATCACCATTCTTCGCGAGCTCCCCCAGCCCGATGCCGGACCCGTGTTAGCTTTTGTGACCTTGAACTCGGAGGAATCAGAACCAGTTCGCATTGCCGCCGCCGCCGCGCTACGCTCCTACGAAGATTCGAACATCGATTGGCAATTGTTGGGCGACTGGCCAAACTTGTCCGTACCCCTGCGCAACATGGTGGCGAACGTCCTGGCAAGCAAATCGACTCGAGCCGATCGATTGCTGTCCGCGTTGGAGTCCTCCGAAATTCCGGAAGCGGATGTACCTATCGAGGCGATACGTGCACTGCGTTTACTCGACGACGTTTCGCTTCAAGAGCGGGTTAACCGGCTATTTCCGCAATCGCCAGGTTTGAACTTCAGCGAGGCAACGGCACTCGTTCAACAATACGCCGAGATTATCCAAAGCGGTGCAGGAGATCCGTACCAAGGGAAACGTCTCTTCTCGGAACACTGTGGCCGTTGTCACCGCTTGTTCGATCGCGGCGAGTTCATCGGCCCCGAGTTGACTGGCTATCAGCGTGAGCAACTCGCGACGCTTTTGCTGAATACTGTGGCACCGAGTCTGGAAATTCGGGAAGGCTACCAAGGCTACGCTGCCTTGACGATGGAGGGTACATTGATTGCCGGCTTCATCGAGTCACAAGATGATCGACAAGTGATTCTGCGAGGTGTGGACGGTCAGTCGCATGTATTGGCTCGCGAGGCACTCGCGGAAATACGCCCGATGCCCCAATCGATCATGCCGGATGGCTTGCTGGATCGGTTAACGGAGCAACAACTTCGAGACCTTTTTGCCTATCTACGAAGCTCGCAACCACTCGCCGATGGAGGATAGCGTTCACCTTCCGAACAACCGAAACCCAAAGTACTTCTAAGACTACCGAAAATATTCTCCCCAAAACCGTCGCGTCGCAATCAAAGACATCATCGAGTAGAGGGTTTAGGCTTAGGCTCTCCACACCCCTTTTCTCACAATGAGGGAATCATCATGAGCGTTCATCGAGCTTGGGAACCAGTCAAGAAAGTAGTCGGAATGTTTAGCAAACGACTCCTTCATCCCTTCTGGAATCCGAATCCAACATGCCATGTTGTCGGATTGCTGTTGTTTGCCGTCATACTATGTTGCCGATTTCAAGACGACGCTGATCGTTCAGCGAACGCAGCAGAACCGCCGACAGCTCTCCCTGGAACGAAGCCACTGGATTGGACTGGCGACATCGCTTCCCAGTTGGTCGAAGGAGTCGATCGCTTTCTGCTTCGCAAGATTGAAGAGCAAAAGAATCGACGCCCAGATCTGTGGCCGCGTCCCGACGACGGGAGATCGTATACCGAAGCGACTGCCAGCTTGCGACGAGAACTAACAGAGCGAATTGGTCTGAAGGACGAACGAGTCCCGGTGCGCCTTTGGAAGGAACATTTGACTCACGGCCATCGATTCGAAACCAATTCTTGGCAGGCGGAAGACGTCCGCTGGTCTGTATTGCCCGGTGTTGATGCGTTCGGCTTGCTGTTGGAGCCGAAAGAGGGCGAACCGCGATTCTCCGCGATCATCGTTCCGGACGCCGGCCAAACGCCCGAGGACTTGATTGGATTTGCCAAAGATTCGTTTCCGTCAGGGGCTTTTCTCGCCAGCCAAGGGGCGCGCGTGCTGATTCCATCCGTCGTAAGCCGGACCAGAGAGGCGCGACGAGGCCGAGCGAATTTAACCGATCAGGAGTACATTTATCGTTCCGCATTTGAATTAGGCAGGCATTTATTGGGATACCAGGTTCACGAGTGCATGGCCGCTGCCGAGTATTTGTTGAACCTGGAGCCAAACAAGCCACTGATGATCGCTGGTTGGGGTGAAGGAGGTTGGATCGCGCTCTTCACTGCCGCCGTCGATGAGCGAATCGATGGGGCCCTCGTCAGCGGGCACTTTGGCCCCCGCGAAAACATTTGGGCGGAGCCCATTCATCGCAATGTCTTCGGCTTGCTTAATCGCTTCGGAGATGCCGAATTAGCGGCCTTGGTGGCACCGCGGACTCTAGTGATCGATCCGACTCCCGGACCTTCAGTGGAACTCGCTGGTCTCGGTGGGGCTCCCGGAAAGCTGCATGGTCCAACGTTGTCCGAGGTCCTAGAAGAGTTTCAGTGTGCCGGCAAGCTGTTGCAACCCTGGCAACTGCACGATTCGCTGCACTTGGTGGAACCCTTGGTTGGCAATCCGCCAGACGGAAGCCGTCGCGCATTTGATAGGCTTCTCTCACTGCTTCATATCGAGCCGCAAAATATCGAGCAGACTCCGTGGAGATTTGTGCCCAGCGAGATCGAGATGGCTGCGCAGAACGATCGAACCGCTCAGAGACGCAAGGAATCACTCGAAAAATGGGACCGTTTCACCCAGCGTCTGTTGGAACGCATGGAGTACGATCGTGCCGACTTCTGGAAGAATCTGGACACCTCGTCGCTGGATCGATTTGAGCAAACAGTGAAACCGTATCGCGACGTTTTCGAGAAGGATATCATCGGAGCTTGGGATGATAAGTTACTCGAAGCCGCTCCCCGCTCACGAAGAATATATGACGAAACGGACTGGACCGGTAATGAAGTCGTCTTGGATGTTTTTCCGGATGTCGTTGCCTACGGCATTTTGTTGCTACCCAAGACGTTGGAACCGGACCTGAAGCGTCCATGCGTTGTCTTCCAGCACGGGTTAGAGGGCCGCCCATCGGACACCATCGTCGGAGACCATCCCGCTTACCACGATGTTGCTCGACGGTTGGTGGAACAAGGCTACGTCGTGTTCTGTCCCCAAAACTTATACATCTTCGAAGATCGATTCCGAACTCTTCAACGCAAAAGCAACGCGCTTGGCAAAACGCTCTTCTCGATCATGGTCCCCCAACATCGCCAAATCGCGCGTTGGCTCGGCTCGCTACCGTACGTCGATCCGGGGCGCATCGCGTTCTATGGTTTGTCGTATGGCGGAAAGAGTACCATGCGGATTCCGCCTCTGGTACCCGAGTATTGCTTGTCCATCTGCTCGGCGGATTTCAATGACTGGGTTTGGAAGAACGCATCGACCCTCAGCCCCTATAGCTATGTCTGGACGATGGAGTACGAGATATTCGAGTTCGATCTGGGCCCGAAGCTTAATTACGCGGAAATGGCGAACCTGATCGCTCCCCGACCGTTCATGGTCGAACGAGGCCATTTCGATGGCGTTGCTCCCGATCATCGAGTCGCTTTGGAGTATGCCAAAGTCCAGCATCTCTATTCGGCCAAACTAGCAATTCCCGATCGCTGTCGCATCGAATGGTTCGTCGGTCCACACACAATCAACGGCCAAGGGACATTCGACTTTCTGTCTCAACATCTTCGCTGGCCCCCAAAACCGTGAATCGATAGGCTCTCGGTCGACATGAGGATGCAAGGGGGCAATCGGGGGGGGCATGAAAACGATGCGACTAGGTAATTAACCCCCAAGCATAGGAGATCACAGGGTCAGAAGGGATGTGGGTAGAGCATGGAAAGAATGCAGTTTTGAAAGGAAATCGGGAACCAAGTGAGGTAAGCCGTTAAAGTTAACCATCACTGCTCGTGGGATCGGGCGATCGCGCGACTTTCAGCACAATTAACGATTCCATCCAGTTTCAATCCGCGCCCGCTCGTGCGAGCGGGCGATCCACACGTCCCACACGCCCGTCGATTTCCACGTGTTTCAATCCGCGCCCGCTCGTGCGAGCGGGCGATCAAACTCGACAGCCGGCTGGAATCGTGTGTTAGTGTTTCAATCCGCGCCCGCTCGTGCGAGCGGGCGATGCCCAGAGTGTCGAGCGACCAATCTGTACTTGTAGTTTCAATCCGCGCCCGCTCGTGCGAGCGGGCGATGGATAGTGCGACATTGCGGATCCTCCAAGGAGTGGTTTCAATCCGCGCCCGCTCGTGCGAGCGGGCGATCCTACTTTTTCGATGACTTGTGTTGT
>JBBIUE010000005.1:0-98951 GCA_037440405.1 Pirellula sp.
AATCCTCTCGCGCCCATGCGGCCCGTTGGTGCGTTTGAGATGAACATCCGCCACTAAAAAACGGGAAAAACGCATTCCGTCGGAACACTGTATTCCTTGGAATCTGCATGATTGCAAGACTAACCCGCTCAGCGAAACACGGTGGTTTTGAAGGTTCATCTCGGTTTCGTCTCTGACTAGAATATTTCAGGATGGAATGCACAGCCATCGCCGATTCCGTTACGATTGATATCTGCACTGCGGATTCGGATGAGTTGCGTTGAATCATTTACAGTCTCGGTTGCAAGGCGCAATCGTTCCGAAGTTCCGAACGGAAGCTGATTGCCGTGAGTGTGCATGAGAAGTTTATCGAGATTCTGGTGACTCCAGAATCGCCCTAAACACAAAGCTTTCAGGATCATTTTATTTCATGATAGTTGCGATTGATGGGCCGGCGGGTGCAGGGAAGAGTTCCGTCGCCAAACTCTTGGCTGAACGATTGGGGTTCGCATTCCTGGACACAGGAGCGATGTATCGTTGCGTGACGTTGTTTTGTATACGCAATGGCATCGACCTCACGGATCATCATCGCGTGGCGGAAGTGGCGAGGAACGCTTCGATCCGGCTTGATGGCACTTCCGTGTGGCTTGACGGTGAGGAAGTGACGCACGCAATTCGCGATCAATCCGTTAGCCGCGCTATCAAACAAGTTGCCGACAACAGTGACGTGCGGACGGTCATGGTTGCGAGTCAACGAAACTGGGCCATGTCACGCGATGTTGTGACAGAGGGACGAGATCAAGGGACGGTTGCGTTTCCCGAAGCTGAATGCAAGATCTTTTTAACGGCTTCGGACGAGGAGCGGGCTAGGAGACGGGTCGCTCAACTTCAGGCTCAAGGGCTGGAGGCGGACTTTGATGAGATCTTGCGCGATCAGTTGCAGCGCGACCGAGACGATCGAAGTCGCCAAGTTGGGGCGCTCCGAAAAGCAAATGATGCGATCGAAGTGGTCACGGATGGAATGTCCGAGTCAGAAGTCTTGGATGAACTTTACCGAATTGTGACCAGCACGCGACAATCGCGACGATCAAGTCATCTCGGAGCCCTGGGCTGCGAATCATGACGGTTGGACAAAGATTGAATAAGGGATCGCAGCGGAGTTGGAGAAAACGCATCGGCTATGACATCCTCTGGCTGATGGCCCGTTTTGCGGCCATTACGGCGGTTGAGATGCGTTCGGAAGGAAGGTGGCGCATTCCCGAAGCGGGTGGGGGAATTATCCTGTCAACTCATCAGTCCAATTTTGATCCGGTCTTGGTTGGATTGACGGTCAATCGACGTCTCAACTACCTTGCACGAAAAACATTATTCAAGAATCCTGCCTTCACGAGATTGATTCGATATTTGGATGCGATCGAAATCGATCGGGAGGGGAGCGGTCTGGCTGGCTTGAAGGAGATGTTAAGTCGCCTGAAGCGGGAAGAATTGGTTCTCATGTTTCCAGAAGGGACGCGAACGAGAGACGGTTCGGTTGGCGAAATGAAGTCCGGGTTTCTGCCCGTCGCTCGTCGATCCCGAGTACCGCTGCTACCTGTCGCAATCGTTGGGGCGTTTGACGTCATTCCACGCGGAACAAAGATCCCCAAACGCCATCCCATTGCCGTCGTCTATGGCCCTGTAATTGACGCCGAGCAAGTGTCATCCTTATCCGATGATGAACTCATTCAAGAAGTCTCTCTCCGCTTAAGAGACTCGCATCGTCGCGGTTGCGAGCTGATTGGAAAGAAACACTCGTGCTAAGCATATGGTGAGACACATTCCAACCGCGAATATTCGGTGCGCATGTAGGATAGGCGACGAGTGCTTGCTTACGTAGTTGAACGCAGAGGCTCTCGCTGCATTCGAACGATCGAGCGCCATTTCGTAACCAATCCATGGTTGTGCGAACGCATAAAGAATTCAGTGATTTCGGCCGTGACCATGCACTAAAAAGCAGATTCGAGTATTGCGCGAAGGTCTGAAAGCTCGGGCATGCGTGGATTGAGATACATCAAACGTTTAATTGCAAACGAACGTTCTGCAAATTCCGGCAGTTGCTCTGATTGCACCCCCAGATCTCTGAGTCGAGTACGAAGTCCAATGTCATTTTGAATTCGTTGGATTGCTTGAATTGATTCTTCGGCTAAAGTCGCGACAGGTGCGTTTGGGTCACAGGGCTCACCGAGCAGGTGGACAATGTCTGCAAATCGCTCCTCATTACCAACCCTATTGAATTGCATGACGTGAGGGAGGAGGACGCCGTTGCCTTCGCCGTGGCTGCAATGGACGCTGGCACCGATCGGATACTCCAAGGCGTGGACGAGAGCGACCCCGTTATTGGAAAACGCCATGCCCGCCAAACTGGCTGCCCAGGCCATCGAATCGCGAGCTTCATGAAGATCAGGGTTGTTGACCGCCGCTCTTAGATTGCGACCGATCAGACGAATAGCCTCAGCAGCTAACAGATTACCCATCGGATTCGAACCTTCATAGGCTTTCGCTTCGGGACCGACGAGATGCATCTGAGAGAACGGGCGAGCTGTATAGGCTTCGATTGCATGGACCAGTGCATCAATGCCGGAATGGGCGGCGACCTTGGCTGGACAACTATCCATCAGCTCCGAATCGACCAACGCAAGCCGCGGGCGAAGCCAAGGGCTCAGCGAACTGACTTTGATATTGTTCTTGACATCGGTCAGCACGGAGGAGTTCGAAACTTCGCTTCCCGTGCCCGCCGTCGTTGGAACCGCGATCAACGGAGCGATAGGTCCAGGTATGCGATCATATCCGAAGTAATCGGTGGGGCGACCTCCGTGTCGAAGCAAGACCGCCGCCATCTTTGCCGTGTCGATATTGCTGCCGCCTCCGAGACCGATCACGCCGTCAGTTTGAGAATCGCGGCCAAACTGAGCAGCGGCAACGGCAATCTCGAAGGGCGGTTCCGGCTTTCCATCACGAAAGACAATGGCATCCATGTCATGGTCCGCCAATGCTTGGCGTATACGCTCTGGGAAACCGAGCTCCGCGAGCACAGCGTCCGTCACGATCAGCCAACGCTTTGCTTCCAATCGTCGAGCGTACTCACCGATGTTCGCCAAGGCGCCTCGTCCAAAGACGAACTGACCGGACATTGCAAATTTCCAGACCCTGTTTTCGTTACTCATCAGCGTATGTCGTATTGAAATTTCAAAAGCTTGCAACCAGACTAAAAGCGTATCTCAAGATGACCGGTCGCTGATAGGAAACGATCATCGTCGATCACGCTTGGCTTGGTGCCCGTTGCCAAAAACTCTCCCATCGAAGTGCAAAGCGCTAGCGCGTTGATGTTCTTGGGATCGGCACTAAGTTGAATTGCCCATGATTGTATCCTCCTCTGTTTTTTGTAAAGCGATTCCATGCCGATTTCTCCAAATGATACCGCCAAACGCTTGATTGCGAATGTCGAGAAGGTCATTGTTGGTAAGCGAAAGCAGTTGGTGTTTGCTCTTGTGTCCTGGTTTTCCGAAGGGCACATCTTATTGGAGGATGTACCGGGAGTCGCGAAAACCATGTTGGCTCGAGCATTGGCTCGAAGTGTTGGCGGCAATTTTAAGCGCATTCAGTGTACACCTGATCTGTTGCCCAGCGATGTGACCGGAGCGTCGATATTTAACCAGAAATCAAACGAGTTCGAATTCCGCCCGGGTCCCGTATTTACGAACCTATTGCTCGCGGATGAGATCAATCGGACCACGCCACGAACTCAAGCCGCGCTATTGGAAGCGATGGCCGAATCGCGAGTCACTGTCGACGGGGTCACGCATACGCTGGCTCCTCCTTTCCTCGTTATTGCGACTCAGAATCCAGTCGATCACGAAGGGACCTTTCCGCTGCCCGAAGCACAGCTCGATCGGTTCCTGATGAAATTCAGCTTGGGCTATCCAAGCCTAGAAGAAGAATTGCGGATGCTGCAGATGCTCGAAGTCGAGCATCCGGTCAATTCGCTCGAACCAGTCGTTTCGCTGGAGGAGCTTCGACAGTGCCAACAAGCGATCAAGAAAATCTATGTCGATCCCAAAGTTCGGCAGTATTTGGCTCAATTGGTTCATGAGACGAGGTCCCACCCTGATTTGGCACTCGGAGCAAGTCCTCGCGCTAGTATTGCACTGTTTCGAACCGCTCAGGCAATGGCGGCACTTCGCGGAGGCGATTTCGTTCAACCCGATGATGTCAAACGGGTCGTTCAGCCGGTGTTGGCCCACCGCGTGATCGTGAAGCCCGAGAGTCGTCTGAGAAAGGTCACGTCCGAAAAAGTGATTGAACAGATTTTGGCGGAAGTGGCTGTTCCTGTGCTAGCAGCGTAAAGGTTGCTGGCTGGTCGAGCACCAATTGGGTTGAATGCGCTGGCGATCGATATACTGAGTTGCCCCAACCAATCAGAGCTGAAGAAGAATGCCCCAACAAGGCGAATCGAGGACCGAACAAACTTTAGCTGCGGTCGGCGCGGCTACTATGTTGTGGGTGGCGAGAAGCGGCAACGCTCGTGCGATTTGGCAAATGATGAACGATCATTAAGGTTCAACTACGATGCACTTTCTCGCGGGACTAGCTTTGCTTCTGTTGATCGGGTTATTGACCGGCGGGAGCTTGATGGTTTATGCGGCTTATGTTGTCATCGCTGTCATCGCAACGAGTCGATTCTGTGCGAGACGTTGGAATGAGGCAATCACAGTTGATCGCAAGCTGATCGGCGGAGAGTACGAAATCGGCGATGAAATCTCGGTCGGTATTCAAGTGAAGAATTCATCCAAATGGTTTGTTCCCTGGATTTTTGTAGAAGACGTTATCGCGAGACGGCTAACCGAGCTTCCGCCCATTGCACTGGAACGATCCGGTGACTCGATCTACGCGATGCGGCTGGGTGCTGGTCAGTCGAGGCTATTGACCTACAAGTTGACTTTTCTCCGCCGAGGCTATTACCAGATTGGTCCAACGGTCATTGAATCAGGAGACATGTTTGGTCTACAGCGGAAGTATCGAGTCGCAAGTCAACCCGACTTCATTTTGGTCTATCCGAAACTGATTCCATTGCAAGGCTATGATGTTCAGTCGCGTCGGCCTATCGGCGAGATTCGACTTTCGTATCGTCGCGAAGAAGACCCCACCTTGATGGCCGGGATTCGCGAGTACCAGATGGGAGATTCGATGAATCGGGTCCACTGGCGAGCCACGGCACGGACCGGCAAGCTGCATAGCAAAATCTATCAGCCGACCTGCGTTGCGGGAGCGATGATTGTGCTCGATCTTCACGTGGATTCGAATCCGGCGAATCACGAGCCGGTTCGCAGCGATTTAGCGATCACAGCAACGGCCAGTATCTGCCACACGCTTTATCAGATGGGCCAGCAGTTTGGGATCGTCAGCAACGCTCGCGATGCTGTGGATCGAATTCGGACCGAAGGTTGGGAATCGGATGCACGCACTCGAGAGGAGGCCCTGCGGAGCGTCGCGATGCAGGACGAGAATACTCGACTCCATCCTTTGATTGTGCCTGCCAATCGCGGCGCAGAGCACTTTCAGGAGGCGTTTCGTACGCTGGCTCGGATGGAGCTGAGTTCGGGATTGAAACTTCCAGAATTGATTTTGGAGTCTCAACATAGACTGCCGCGCGACGCGTCCGTGATCGTGGTGGTTCAAGAGGTCGATGAAATGGCCGCGATGACGCTCGCCATGTTGCGCCGCCAGGGTTTCGCGGTGACGGCAATTGTGAACAACTATGCTTCCGATGCCGCCGATTCCGCCACCAGTCGGTTGGTTGGACATCGGATTCCTACTTGGCATCTTCATGATGAATCATCCATTCCAGACATCTGTCGGCGATTGATTCTGCGGTATTGAGAATCTGCGTGCAAACTGTCACAGGGGATGTGCAAGCAACTGAGGTTTGAGAAACTGAGAAGGAAACTCAAGACCATGCTGGCTCAGTTTTCTTGTCAGAGTTGGATCGAGTTGGATTCATTTCTCATCAGCTTTTGCCAAGAATTCCGCGAGGAGACGTAGGAGGGAAACGTGAAGATATTGCTTGCCAATGATGACGGAATTTATGCTCCGGGTCTCGCAGCGTTGGAGAAGGAACTGCAACGCTTGGGCGATGTTCTAGTCGTAGCGCCAGCAACAGAACAGAGTGGAGTGGCGCATTCTATCACTTATTTGACTCCGTTGACGTGCAAGCAGGTATTCGATGGAAGTCGGTTCCGTGGATGGGCAGTCGATGGTAGTCCAGCTGATTGCGTGAAACTGGGGATTACTGAACTGGCCAACGGAGATATCGACTTGGTCGTGTCTGGCATCAATGGTGGATTAAACGCGGGAATCAACGTCTTGTATTCAGGAACGGTAGCGGCGGCGATCGAGGGAGCTTTCTTTCGAGTGACTAGCATTGCGGTTTCGCTCGAATACGAAGCCGATGCAAAATTTGCCACAGCGGCACGCATGGCTGTCGATTTGATTTCACAGCTCTTAAAACGTCCTGAATCGAGCAAGCAGTTGTTCAACATCAACCTGCCCACGACTGCCGTAGAAAACTTCGACAAAGGCATTTTTCCTCAGGTGCATTGGGTGCCGATGGGAACCGAGCGCTACGGAGATCGCTATCTGCGTCGACAAGATCCCAAAGGCAGGGATTATTATTGGTCCACCAGCGATCCACCACCAGCTCCAACCACACATGAAACAGACCTCAATGCCTTAGCTGCTGGTCATGTCACGATCACTCCGCTACAGTTCAACATGACCAAGTACGATAGCTTGGCTCAGATGTCGACGTGGCGCATGGGTTGGGCGGTCGAAAAGTGACTAGTTTGAAGTGAGAAGTTTGAAGTCGAGCGCTCAGTTCGAAACTGGTTACCGGTCTGCATCGTCGGATGAGAATTCCGGGGTTCGACTAGACTGCAAGGCTTCGATTTCTTGTTCCAGACCTCCTAGCTCACGAATGAGGCGAACTTTGGGTGGAGTTGGACCGACCTTTCGCTGCTTGCACGTGAAGTACTCACTGACGTAGCGTTGCAGGCCGGATTTTTCGGGTACCTTGAAGCGATCACCTTTCTGAAGAATGGGGCGATATTCCTTCATTTCGCCGAATTGTCGATCTCCCGCGACCTGGCAGGGGAACCAATATCCGTTCCCTGAAGTGTCTTGCAGATAGAATTCAGGATAACAGTGCTCAGGAATCCAAACGCATCGGGCCGGAATATTGCTTGCTCGGCAGATGGCAATGAAGATGCCGGTCATCTCTTCGCAATCCCCGTACTTGTCTTTCAGAGCTTGCGTGGTTGAGCGAATATCCCCATTTCGGTACTCGATGTTGTCGCGAACCCAGTCGTAGATGCGTTCGACATGCGCCCAAGCGTTGGGCGGCTCGCTTTCACGAATCTCTTTGGCAATCTTCTTCACAACGTTGTAATCTGGTTCGATGTAAGGGCTTGGACCGAGACCCATCTGAGCTTCCTTGGGAATGGGCTTGGCGAATGCCAATTTCGTAGGATCGGATGGAGCGCGGATGAACGACTTTTCGACTTGAATTGTCAAGATCGCCTGAAACTGATCTTGAGGCTGGACGGCTGCAGCTCGGAACACCAACTGAGTCGTACCTCCGGGCAACTTCCTCGGTTCAAAAGTTGCGACGGGCGATACCTCATTCGCAACGATGGTGACCTTCTGCTCTGGCCAATCGGAAGGGAACGGAATCGTTGCCAGTAGATTCGAGCAATAGTTGTCGTTTGCTTCGAACGATAATCCGAATCGCATTTGAAGGGAACGATTGGCGTAATAAGCGGGAGCTGCCTCTGGATCGGGAGTAGCCTCCACAGTTTTCGACTTCGATCGACTGTTGGGTTGAGACCAGCCCACATTCTCGAACGATACGAATACGACCACGGACAATAGTAGTGATGTTGAAAGCGATCGCAACATTGAGGTCACCCTGGCCAACTCGTCACAAAGTTTCAATTAGTTTAAGATAGTTCAGTTTTGGCGAATTTGCCAAGGATTCGAACTCGGATCGTTCTCCGTGAGATTTTTGTAGGTCCTGCCAACTCATTTTTCGTTGGAAGCCGCACTTCAGGAAGCACGCATTTCACATGAAAGCTCTTGCATTTCCGTCACCTGGCAAGATTGAACTGGTTGATGTGCCCGATCCCAGGTCGCCTGCCGCAGGAGAAGCTCTCGTTCGTGTCCATCGCGTTGGCATCTGCGGAACGGATTATTCGGGATTCTTGGGTAAGATGCCATACTTCAGTTATCCGCGAATTCCGGGGCATGAACTTGGGGTGGAAATCTTATCCCTTGGAGATCGAGGATCGACCGTTTCAACAGTGGCAGTTGGGGACCGCTGTTCGGTTGAGCCCTACATCAATTGCGGAAGTTGCTATTCCTGTCGTCGAGGAATGACGAACTGTTGTGAAGCACACCAGACACTGGGCGTCATGTGTGACGGAGGCATGACCGAGTCGATCCTCTTGCCAATCCGCAAACTCCATCCAGCTCCGAACTTGACCTATGAGCAAATGGCACTTGTTGAGACCTTGGCCATTGGTTGCCACGCCGTGAATCGGGGCAAGGTGATGGCAGATGAAAATGTGTTAGTGATTGGTGCGGGTCCGATCGGCCTATCCGTCATCGAGTTCTGCCGCTTAGCGAATGCGCGCGTTATGGTCCTCGACTTGTCGGAGCCGCGTTTGAAATATGTTCGCGAGCATCTCCAAATTGCGGACACGATCCTCGTCGATCCCAGGGACCCAAAATCGGCCATGGAGCAACTGTCTACAATGACTTCGGGGCAGTTGGCGGAAGCGGTGTTCGACGCGACGGGTAGTGCCGCAAGTATGTCGCAATCGCTCGACTTTTGCGCTTACGGAGGGAGGCTGATCTACGTTGGCATCACGCAACAACCCATCTCCTTCTTGCAGACGCCGTGCTTTCATCGCCGAGAATTATCGATCTTGGCGAGTCGCAACGCCTTACCAGGGGACTTCACTCGGATCATCAAATTGATGGAGACTGGAGCGATCGACACTCGTCCTTGGATCACTCATCGGTTAAGTATGAAAGAAACGTCGGAAAAGTTTGCGACCCTGCTTGATTCGAATTCCGGGGTCGTCAAAGCGATT
This sequence comes from Pirellula sp., assembly GCA_037440405.1. Lineage (GTDB taxonomy): Bacteria > Planctomycetota > Planctomycetia > Pirellulales > Pirellulaceae > JANMGV01. The sequence continues at coordinate 9,165 of JBBIUE010000005.1, forward strand.
GTCGAAATTGTTTAACATTGCCTGTCGAAACCAACTTTGGATCATTCGGTGGAACCTTGATGCATCAAATCTCACTCCGTTGGTTTGGCTTGTTCTGGGCTCTCCCTTCTGTGTGCTTACTGATCCTTATCCCATGCGATTTGGATTCCGTGCGCGTCTGCTGTTCGGCGCAGGAACGTGTAGTGGAGAGCGTCCCGTCTGAGCAAGCTGAGCAGTCGGAAGAGCAAGCTAGAAGCCATGCTCGTGATCTGTCGAGTGCTTTCAAGAATGCATCGCAAGTTCTGCTCCCATCCGTCGTGACCGTGATGTCGAGACCGACGGCAGAACCGTCGACCTTGGCCAATTTGCAATTACTGACTCCCGAGGAGATGTATCCCAACGTTGGCTCAGGCGTGATTTGGAATGCAGAAGGCTTAATTGTGACGAACAACCACGTTATTCGGGATGCGGCGGAAGTGATGGTACGACTATTTGATGGGACGGAGATACCAGCAAAGAATTTTGTTGGCGATGCATCCAGCGATCTAGCGATTCTTCATGTCGATTCGGAATCACCGCTCATTCCAGCTGCGATTGCGAATTCTGATCAAATCGAAGTCGGAGATTGGGTCATCGCGATTGGAAGCCCGTTCAACTTTGATCAAACTGTGAGTGCAGGGATCATCAGTGGCAAGTCGCGAGTGATCCGAGGCTTGCTGGCAGGGCAATTGCTACAGACGGATGCTTCCATCAATCCAGGGAACTCCGGTGGACCGCTCGCAAATCTTGATGGTGAAGTGGTTGGGATCAATACCGTCATTGCCTCGCGGACAGGATTCTCTCAGGGAGTTGGGTTCGCCATTCCTGCCAATCGCGTCCGATGGATCGTGAGGGAGCTGGAGTCCCATGGAATGGTTCGAAGGGCCAAGATTGGATTGCGGGCCGAACCATTGACCGCTGAGTTCGCTCGAGAGGTTGGCATTCCTCAGCGGGGAGGCGTTTATGTTGCCATGATCACCAAAGGAATGCCAGCAGAAGAGGCAGGGATTCTTGCGGGAGACATCATCACTTCTGTCGCGAATCAGAAGGTGAGTACTCCAGCCGAATTTGCAGAAATCATCGAGCAGCTTGCGATCGATCAGCCCATTCCCATCGAAATTCTGAGAGATGGCGAACGTCGTGTTGTGACAGCGACACTGGTTGCTGCCCATGAATCATCCAAGAACTAATGCAGTTTGAGAAATTTGTTTTTACCTGCACTCAGACCGACTTGCCGCAGTTAGCGAATTGGCAACAGTAATGGCAAAAAACAAGCCCGTGAATTCAGGCTTGCGTTTAAGACTCGAACACTGATTCTCTCGAACGTATTCTTGTGATTCACTGCTGAGGTTTTCCTGACCGGCTTTGACTCACGGCTTCTTGAAGTTTCGATGTAGATAGTTACCCTTAACGCCTCAGCAGCAGGGCAGTTGGAATAGAGAATCGTGCGTCGACCTCCACACCCCTAGTTAGCAGCGATTGGTTCGTGCGATCGTGCCGAAGAGTCTTCGGTGCGCAGTGTTTCAAGGCTTTCATTGACCAGGAGAGATCGGGAATCATGTCTTCGAATTCAAAGTTCAAGTTGGAGTACATTTGGCTGGACGGTTATCTTCCTGAACCGAATCTTCGCAGCAAGACGAAGATCGTTTCCACCGAGCCGACTTCGGTTGCCGATTGTCCGCTCTGGGGTTTCGATGGAAGTTCAACGCAACAAGCGGAGGGCCACAACTCGGACTGTATGTTGAAACCAGTGGCATTGTACCCGGATAGCTCGCGTGTGAACGGCTACTTAGTCATGTGCGAAGTCATGAATCCCGACATGACGCCCCACCCATCCAACTTCCGAGCGTTGTTTGAAGATGACGCGGATCTTTGGATCGGATTCGAACAAGAGTATTTCATGATGGACAACGGCCGTCCTTTGGGTTTTCCTGAAGATGGATTCCCTGGACCACAAGGCCCTTACTACACAGGAGTCGGTTACAAGAACGTAGGGGAGGTTGCCCGCCAGATCGTTGAAGAGCACATCGATATTACTTTGGATGCTGGAATTGAAATCGAAGGCATCAACGCCGAAGTTGCGAAGGGGCAATGGGAATTTCAAATCTTCGCCAAGGGTGCCAAGAAAGTCTGCGACGACATGTGGGTCGCTCGATATCTTTTACTTCGGCTTTGCGAAAAGTATGGAATCGATATCGAATTCCATTGCAAGCCGATTCGTGGCGACTGGAACGGATCCGGCATGCACACCAACTTCTCCACCAAGATTCTGAGAGAAGTTGGCGGCAAGGAGTATTTCGAGAAATTGATGTCCGCATTCGAGAAATATCGCGACGAGCACATCGCAGCTTATGGTCCCGACAACCACTTGCGACTGACTGGCCTCCATGAAACGCAGTCCATCGACAAGTTCAACTGGGGAGTGGCAAACCGAGGCGCTTCGATTCGAGTTCCTCACAGCTTCGTGAAAAGCAATTACAAAGGATACCTCGAAGATCGCCGTCCAAATTCTCAAGCCAATCCCTATAAGATCGTGGCTCGCATTCTTAAAACCATCGCCACGGTAAGTTAGAACTTAGTGGCTGGTTCGCCGACGCATCAACTTTGATATCGTCAGCGAAACTTCGAATGGACGCCGCCAGCATGACTGGCGGCGTTATCTCATTCGTTCTAAGTGAACAATGCCTGGATCGGATTGCCCGGCGTCATCGGCAATGGTCGATTCTGCGTGTCGTAGATTTCGCTATGCGGGTCAATTCCCATCGCCCAGTAAAGTGTTGCAGCGATATCTTCTGGGCCGACGGGATTCTCAACCGGGTACGCACCTTGGTCATCGCTCGCACCGAAAACGGTACCACCTCGAATTCCTCCGCCGGCGATCATCACGGTGTAGCATTCAGGCCAATGGCCACGGCCTTTGCCATCTCGATCACCAATTTTTGGCCCACGACCAAATTCCCCCATCCACAAGACGATCGTCTCTTCCAGTAGTCCTCGGCTTTGCAAATCTCGAATCAACGTCGGTACGGTCAGGTCGGTTGCCGGTAGCAGCCGCGATCGAAGATCTTTGAAATTCTCCTGATGGGTATCCCAGCCATCTGATCCGTTTCCGCCGATTCCCGAAGAGAAATAGACCGTTACAAACCGTACGCCTCGCTCGATCAGTCGTCTGGCTAGCAGGCAACTTTGGCCATAAGTGGTGCGTCCATAAGCGTCTCGAAGCGAATCACTTTCCTCGTCCAACGAAAATGCGTTCTTCAAGGTTGGCGAAGTCAGCATGGAGAACGCTTGCTGCTGCAATTCAGACCATCCTCGAACTTCAGCCATCCGATCGGCCATACGCTGATGTTCGTCGATCCACTGAGCCAACTCACGTCTCCTAACCAAACGTTCAAGTCCAATGTTTGCGGGGACATGCAGTTCGGGGAGTCGAAAGCTGTTGGAGTTAGGATCGCCTTGAAAGAAGAACGGATCGCACGATTTGCCGAGAAAACTGGCATGTTGGCCAGGGGTGATTGATCCGTCTCGTACGATGTGCGGATAAGCGACAAAAGGAGGAATGCCGGGGGAGGTCGGCCCCAACGCATGTGCCACGGTGGAACCGTATGAGGGAAACAAGTCGAGCGTATCGCGCAGCCGAATATCATCGGATGGCGGAGCATGTCCGGTCAAGCAGTAATACCCTGCCGAATTGTGATTCTTCATGTTGTGGCGAACCGACCGTATTTGTCCCCAAAGATGCAATGTCTCTCCCCACTTAGGAAGGTGCTCGCAAATTGGAACACCAGGAATGCTCGATGAAATTGGCCTGAACTCACCTCGAATGCCGTCCGGAGCATGAGGCTTCAGATCGAAAGTATCAATGTGACTGGGGCCGCCACACTGATGTAAAAAGATAATGCTCTTCGCTCTTGGGGCTGGGGGAGACGCCCGTGCTACCTTGTTCCACCCCAGCGCATTCGCGAGCGACAAGCCGCCGATGCCGAGCGCACCCAAGCGCAACAATGCGCGGCGATCGTGTTGGAGCTGGTGGAAATTTCGACAACCCATCATGGCCCACGTTCCCGACTTGGAAGAAATCAACGTTAATGGACGAACACAAATTCTTGGCAGTTGATCAAGGCATGAAGAATATCTTCGAAGGCTTGCTGTCGATCACCGGATTGATCGACGTAGTCGATCAGACGCTTGCATTCATTCTCGTTCGGAAACCGAGAAACCGAGGCGAGAAATAACTCATCAAGAATACGATCGCTAGTTTCCAATTCTTTCAAAAGCCGCCGCACTCGATTGTTTCTTCCCCCGACACGACGTCGTACTTCTTCGCTGTTGAGCATGAGCAAAGGTTGGAGCACTGACATCTGGTCGCTTCGTTCGCACTCGCAAACGAGCAATCGTTCTGGTTTGCCAAATGCACGAACAAAGGTCGTTGAGGGAGGAATCGTTGTCGCTTCCACGGCTCGGCGAAATGGCTCATCCATCTTCTTGAGGTCCTCAACTGGGCCAATCGTCCCGGTTGCATCGCAAAGAGCATCGAATAGAACCTCGGCTTGCATTCGCCGAATCGGGTAGCCCGCAAACAGGGCTGCCGATGGCAATTGCCCCACTTCCGTTACTTGGCTAACCGGTTCGCGATGGAAGCAAAGGCTATTCAAAATCAATCGGCTCAAGTGTCGGGTCGAATAATTGCTTTGAATTAGCTCATCGGTCAGGTATTCCAAAAGTTCTGGATTTGACGGAGGATTGGAAACTCGAAAGTCATCCGGCGGATCGACGATTCCCTTACCTATGAGGTGAAACCAGATTCGGTTGGCCATATTGCGCGCGAATTGCCGATTGTCGTGCGTCAACCAATCGGCAATCGCTTCCAGTGGTTTTCCTTGTTCAAGCGGGGGAAGTATTTTCTCGCGCGCGAGGGGTGTCCTTGGACCCACAATCATCGATCTTCCTGGATGTTGAATCGAAGCTGGGCGCTCAGCGAGTCGAATGATCTCATCGCCCGTAATGACATGTTTATCCAAATCGTCGGGGCGTTTGTTATCGATCTGCTCTCGCTCGATGGTTGTGAAAAACGCTGATAACCCGTAATAGTCATCTTGTTTCCACACATCGAAAGGGTGATTGTGGCATCGCGCACACTGAAGCCGAACTCCGAGAAATACCTGGCCCACCGACTCCGCAGCAATCATTGGGTCGCGGTGCGTTCGATGGAAGCTGGCCGGAGGATTTTCATACGTGCTTCCTGTCGACTCAATCAACGCTGAGGACATTTCTGTCAGGGGCGTGTCCGAGGCAAAGCAATCGGTTAACCATTTGTGTAAATTCTTGGTCCCTTGCGGGCTCATCACCTTCTGCTCGTTGCGAAGAATGTCGCTCCATCGCAATGCCCACATTCGAGCATTTGCAGGGTCTGCAAGAACTCGGTCGACCCACCTTTCCCATCGTTCTTCGTCTAGATCTCTGTGGAATTCACGAATCTCATTTGATGTGGGGAGACGTCCCAATGCAACCAAAAACAATCGCCGTAAGACTCGTAAAGGATCCGCAATCGGCGTTTGCTGCACACGAGCGGCAGAAAGTTGGTTGGCAATCAGCTCGTCAATACGTGAAGGCAATCCCTCGAACTTGGTTTCTTGCTCCTGATCATCAGACTGACGAAAAATGATGCGCGAGCTGGTTCGAGCTCCGAGGTAGGATACTCCAATACTCAAGTCCATCGGAGCCGTCACTTCGATCCTACCTGAATCGTGAATCGATACTCCAGTGGTTACGTTTGGCTCCAATCGCGCCCAGCGAGTTATATCGCGTTGAGTACCATTTGGCCATCGAGCAATCACCGTCACCTGTTGGCGGCGGAGGTGAGCTGGGACAACCGAGCGTTCAGGGAACACACGCAATTCAAGCTCGTCCTCGTGAGCGATGCTGTTCGATTCGGTTAATTCGGCGGACGAGATCTCGGCGCCTTCTTTGATCCATCGGCTGATCCAATCGAAGGCAGCAGAGTTTTTGTCAAACCGCAAACCTCCCTGATGCGCGATGGAACCGCTTGCCTTGCGTAGGATCAAACTTCTTTCGGGTGAAAACAGATCGATGCGCCGACCGCCACGATCAAGTACGATACTCTTCGCATCCCACCAAGGTTCGTCGCCACGTAGGCTGAGCCGAAACCCTCCCTTGCCATGAAGATTTCCATGACAGGTTCCGAGATTGCACCCTTGCTTCGATAGAACTGCCGCAACTTCGCGTGCGAAGGTAGGCGACTCAGTTGTCGCTTTCTCCGCAAAAACGGAGGCCGATGCTTTCTGACCGTACCATTCCGCGTGAAGCGTGCTTTTGCCTTCGGCTTTCGCGACCAAGAACGAATCGTTTCCCCAGGCGATCACGTTTGGATCCTCGATCTCGAATCGAGTCGTTCCTTCAAGCCGGACGTCGCATTGCGTTCCGTCGCTAAAGCAAGCGATGACGCTGAACGTCGCGGGGTAGTCGGCCGTGACAACGATGCGATCCGGAACAATCTGGATCGCACGAAGCTCAGAAGCAAAGTGATTCGAGTCCTCGTCTGCGGCGAAGCAAACCTGGCGACTTGACCAACAACTAAGAACTAGCAGGAACGCTGGGCCAATCGAGCGCCACGTAAATTCACTGTGGGTGCAAGGTAGAATCAAAATTTTTTTCATGGTCGGCGGTGAGGTGGGATGTTTGCAGGCGACCATCGCAGAGCGATCTATGACGAAAAGCATCGTCGCGCGAAACGAATCCGCATCCAGCACTGCGATCCCTCTCATTGTAACTGACTAGGCCAAGTTCGTGTACATGAGTTTCCTCGCATTTTCGGGTTAACGTCGATCGCCCTATTGCCAGAATTGCAACTTCCATCGACAATCCCGAAAAGAGATCGGGTTTGAATGTTTGAAGCTACGGTTCAGCGGTCGCTTCACTAAGGCGAATCAGCGAAGGAGCAGTTGCCTCAGAGCCAACTCGATTCCTGATCACGCTCAATGGGAATTGTCGCGATTAACGAACGAGTGCTTTGTCGGAGGCAAGAGATTGGGTGCAGTATTGTCTACAAGCACAAGGTGAGAGCGGAATCAACCGGATGTTATCGTGTTTCGGCTGAGACCAACTCCCTTGATGATCCGAAAGACGAACGAATGACCAACCACTAGCCTCAGATTGGCATCCATCCCCTGCGATGGACGGCTCGACGCTCAACGTCGGCGTCGAATGCCCGAAAGTACATCAGCTCGTGCACTGGTAGATTACAGAATACCCGTCCTCGATTTTCGGACGGAATCAGCAGAATGAGAAATCGTCTATGAAGATTGTTATTGCAGTTGACGGTTCGAACGAATCGATGGAAGCCGTTCGGCTATTGTCGCGACTTCCCTTCAAAGCCCCTCCGACGGTTGTCGTCGCAACGGCTTTGGTGGATATCATCGACGATATGATCGATGCCGACATGCTGGCTCGAATGAGCGAAGAGCAAGCTTCGGCTGCTCAAAAACACTATGAGGAAGTCAATGCGATTTTGAAGTCGGCAAATATCGCCAGCGAATTTGAGAGTGCGTTCAGTCACCCTTCAAAATTCATCACGGACGTCGCGCAAAGGCATCATGCTGATCTGATTGTGCTTGGTGCTCGGGGGCATTCAGCTGCGTTTCGAATTCTGTTAGGGAGCACTGCCGATTACGTTGCCAATCATGCTAAATGCCCTGTCTTGGTGGCCCGACCAGCAAATGGCGAGAAGAAGCCGACAGGATGCGGATTCTCGATTGCGCTTGCCTTTGATGGTTCCGCAGGAGCGACTGTGGCTTGGAACCAACTCCAGTCTTTCGCGTGGGATGCGAGCACTTGCATCGACATCTACACGTTTCTTGAACGCCCAAGCTTGTTGCCCGACGATGAAATCTACGATGAAGCTGCACTGACGTCTGCCGAAAAATCACTTGTCGCACTTAAGGATTCGAGTCCCTTCGGGTCAACGATGCATCCGCATGTGCGGGAGGTGGTCCATGTCGGAAATGCACTGCTTGATTGTGCATCTCAAAAGGGAACGGACATCGTCTTCATTGGAGATACCGGTCGTTCAGCGTTCATGCGGTTCTTTTTGGGGAGTAAATCGCGCTACGTGCTGCACCATGCACCAAGTTCGGTCTGGATCGCGCGAGATGTGTCCTGGTAGGAAAAAACGCTGCGTTACGTTGCGTCAAAGTCCGATGATATTGCCATTCGCATCGACATCGATTCTCGATGCCGCTGGGTCTTTCGGTAGGCCCGGCATCAAACTGATTCCATCAGCGATGGCCAGAACGAAGCCGGCCCCTGCTAACAATCGTATTTGGTGAACCGGGAATACGAAACTCTTCGGATGCCCTAAAAGCTTGGGGTCATGTGACATTGAGTATTGAGTTTTGGCAACACACACGGGAAGGTCGATTGCACCGATCGCCTCGATTTTCTGAAGCGATTCTCTCGCTTCCTGCGATAGTTCAGCTCGGTCCGCGCCATAAACATTTCGAGCCAGCTTGTCGAGCTTGACTTCATAGGAATCCTCCAACTCGTAGGTCGGCTGGAAACGGACCAATTGATCGCAGGCATCGACAACTGCAGCGGCGAGATCGACGCCACCGAGTCCACCCCGCGAAAACGCATCGATGATTTCGACCCTTCCCATTCCATGCCTCTGAACGGCGTCTTTCAGCCAAGCCAATTCTTCATGGCCGTCTTCTGGAAATCGATTGATGGCTACCACGACGGGAATACCAAAGCGCTGAACATTGTCGATGTGAGCCAGCAGGTTCTGGAAACCAGCTTCAAGTGCGTCTCGATCAGGACTCAATATGGCAGAAGGCAACGGACGTCCCGGACGAACATCGAACTTTCCGCTGTGATACTTTAAAGCTCGCAACGTACACACGATGACCTCGGCGTCAGGCACAATCCCGCTCGCTCGGGACTTGATGTTGAACAGCTTCTCTGCACCCAGATCGGATCCAAAACCACTTTCCGTAACGACATAATCGGCGAGGCGAATCGCGGTCAGATCAGCGATCACCGAATTGTTGCCGTGAGATATATTCGCAAAGGGACCGCCATGAACGATCGCCGGAGTTCCTTCGCAAGTTTGAACCAAGTTGGGGCGGATAGCGTTTCGCAGCAAAGCCGTCATAGCTCCCCCCGCCCCTAGATGCGATGCAGTCACGGGCTCACCGTTTTCTCCAACACCAACCATGATCCTCTGAAGGCGGGTCCGCAGGTCGGACAAGTTCGAGGCGAGGGAAAGAACCGACATAACTTCTGAAGCCGCCGTTAGATCGAAGCCGGTCTCACGCTTTAGGCATTGAATTGGTTCGTCCAACCCCAACTCGATTCTGGCGAGACCTTTGTCGTTCATATCGAGAACGCGCCGCCAGATAATTCCATTTTTCGGCAACACCGGTGGTTTCTTACGGGCCGCATGGTTGTCCGCGAGCGCTGCCAAAAGGTTGTTCGCAGCAGCCACCGCATGCAAGTCGCCGGTGAAGTGAACGTTAATGTCTTGAGCTGGAACGAGATGGCACGCTCCGGCACCTGCTCCCCCACCTTTGATTCCAAAAACGGGTGCCAGCGATGGTTGGCGCAGATTAACGATGGTGCGTTTTCCGATTCGATTCATGGCCATGGCAAGGCCGATCGACACAACCGTCTTTCCCTCTCCAAAAGGAGTTGGATTGATAGCCGTCACGCCAATAAACTTTCCCTTCGGACGATCGGCAATCGCTTCGTGGAGATCGATGGAGACCTTTCCCGCGTGCCAACCAAAGGGTTCGATTTGGTTTGAGTCCAATCCTAGATCACTAGCGATCTCGATGAGAGGTCGAGTGGTTGAATGGGAACTCGGCGGCATAGGGTTTGCTCCGAGCTCTTATTCCAAACGCCGCGCGATGACTTTTTCTGGAATCGAGATGACCCGCGAATTGGCGAGGATGTCCGTTCGAAGAATGTCCTCCGGTTCGTCGGTTTCCGATGCGGCATCGAATTGGATGATGTATGCACCGATTTGGATCGAACTGTCCTGAACGATCGGGGGCCAAAAGTGGTCCGCCGAACGTGCCAAAGTCCTGGCTAACAATCGAGTGGCTCGACCCGAAAAACCTGACAGCACCATTTCTAACTGGCCAAGCGGTTCGCGATAGACGTAGAACACCAAGGCAGCATCTTGGCCGCGGGTCGCTCCGCCAGCGAATTGCCACGATCCGTCTTCGGTTTCGTAATATAAACCAGGCTGATCCGCTTTTTCCTTTTTGCTCAATTGCCGACCAGAGCAAAACGAGGGCGGCTGCGGATCGTTGTCTCGATATCGTAAGAAAAACGGGCAGGACCTTTCGCTAGCAGTTGCCACATTGTCTTGGCTCTCGAAGCTGTTTCCTCCGAACACCGAGCTGTAAATGAGCTCAACAACGGGATTGCTCTTGATGCTACCCAGAGCCACCAGGGCTTTGTCTCCTTTGCTTTCTGAAAAGACCTCATAGGTTTGTCGAGCTCGTTCGAAGACTTCCTCGTCCGATGCTGAACCAGGGCTCCAAACCAATTGTTGCCGAAGATGTTCTGGATGGGGAGGGATTCGATTGACTTCTTGGGCGTTCGCCGCCATCGCTTTTGCGGAACCACCGAGAGTCGAGACACCGTTCAGCAATTCGCCGACGAGAACCGAATCGCTGGCCACGATCCAGGCTGTCTGAGCACTGTCATCTTCGGGTGGGCGGCGGACTCCAACGCAGATCTCTAATCTTCGCCTCCTGGCTAACAGCTCCCAAAAATTCTCAGGCTTCACTGCGAATAATGCACCAGGAAGATCCGAAGCCGAGGCGATTCCGTATTCGATGAGGTACTCGCAAATGCGCGACAGGGCCTCCATGGGAATGTACTTGGCTTCATTCTTCAGAAGGGCGGAAACTTGGTGCCGATCAAGTCCCGTGTAGTCGACAATGGCTTTGATGGTGCCGGGCCGTTTTTTGCGATCTGGAGTATGGCCAAGTAACTCCGCCAATCGAAAAACATAGTGCATGAGATCGTCCACTCCTGGAGATGGTAAGCGGGCTCAAAGGAGCCCGCCTGCTAATCCTGAAGATTATGCCCCAGAAGTCCACTGAGAACTAGTCCCAACTGGATTCCTCGGTCTCGGCAAAGAGATTTTGCGGTACGTTCTCTGTCACAGGAGAAACCGTGGATGAGCCGCTGTCCATTCGCGCGCGGTTGGCCCGCTCACAAACGGACGCTCGCGAGAGCCCTCTCAGGACGCACATCCACAGATTTTCCTTTGACCATGCACTAGTCGATCTTGATGCACTTCGCGACCGGCAAACCATTGAACGGACAGGCACTGGCGTTTGTATAGGCTCCCATGGTTGGAACCAGCAAAATGTCTCCAATCGACATATCCGGCAACAGCTGATCTCGACAGACGACATCGCTGCTATCGCAAGTCGGTCCAGCCACAACACACGGTTCCACAGGAAGATCAAAAGGGTTCTCGGCGATCAGATCATACTCCATATGATCGAAGACCTTTCCGGAAAACGAACCGTAGAGACCGTCGTCGATAATGTACCAAGTCCGACCTCCTCGGAAGCTCTTACCGAGAATTCGGGTAACCAGGGTGACGCTTTCAGCACAGAGCCCTCGTCCAGGCTCAGCCGCTAGGCGAATTCCCAGATCACCAAAGCATTCGTTCAACGATCGATGCACATTACGGCAGAAGTCCGCCAAGGTCATCAAAGAGTCGTTCCGATAGGGCGCTGGAAAACCGCCGCCGATATCGAGCATCTCCAATTCGAAACCGAGTCGGGAAGCCTCATCCCAAATCTGCCGAACTCGCTGAAAGGCTGTTCGGTAATCGTTGGGATTCACACACTGAGAACCGACGTGGAACGAAATCGCTCTCACGTTGAGTCCACGACGCCTGGCCGCCAACATCAAATCGATGGCATCCGTGGGAGCCGCACCAAATTTAGCCGACAAGTTGATTAAACTCGAACCTGCCGACATAGCCAGACGCAGGATCAAGTTCACGTCGGGAGAATACTGAGCAATCTTCGAAAGTTCATGATCGTTGTCGTAGACAAACCACCGCAAACCGGCGTTGTAACAATCGATCAAGTTACTTTCAGTTTTGCAGGGATGCGTGTGGATCATTCGGTCGGGCGTGAAACCCGCTTCGAGGGCCGCCTGCATCTCTCCAAAAGAGCAGACATCCACCGAACTTCCACTATCGCACAACGTCTTAAGTACATGCTGGTTCGGATTAGCCTTGGCAGCATAGAATAGCTCTACGCCGGGCAAGTGGTTCCGCATCGTTTCAAAGGTCTCGACGAGTCGAGATTGCGACACAACGAGCAACGGTGTTCCGTGCCGTTCGCCAAGTGTTCGAGCTTCCTCAAAATTCAACACCGGACGAGCTTGCCGCGTCGCGGGCGGCACCAGGATGTCAGTGAGCATGCAGGTGGATTGCACCCCTTTCAGAAAATGTAGGTTCTAAACATCTCGAAAATCAAACGATTGCATTCGATGCAACAAGCATCCAAAGGTTCCATAAATCGTTCGACTCGAACTGATTTGGAAACTGTTCTTCGTCACATTCCTTCTCGAAGGTAACGAATTCTCTCCAAATGGACGGAAATTTTTACTGAAACTTTGCCAAGATGCAAAGTCCTATTCGGCACTGGTACAAAAAAATTGTCAGCAAATTCGCTGACAGCCAATTCTGTGCAAAATTGAGTCCATTGCTGGTCGCTAGGTTGTTAAACTCGTATGGAACCGGTAATTTTTTGGGATCCGATGTTCAATAGTGTGAGTCGGCCATACGTTCGCCGGAAAGAACCTTGAACCAAACGACCCAGATATGACAACTCGAAGACGTGCACGCGAAGTCGTTCTGCAAGTGCTCTACGAGGACGAGCTGAACCCAACAAGGGAGCATTCTGCCGCCTACACCTTCCTTTCTTCGCGACTTCTGGACCATTCCGCCCTAGTGAGCTTCGCACGATCGCTGCTCGACGGGGTCCGTCTTCACCGCTTTTTCCTGGATCAGCTCATCGGAAAAGCGTCAGTGAATTGGTCCGTGAAAAGAATGGCGCCTGTCGATCGCAACATTCTCCGACTCGCAACTTTTGAAATCGTTCATCTTCAATGTCCTGGGCCCGTCGCGATTAATGAAGCGGTCGATTTGGCAAAACGCTACGGCGACAAGAACTCGGGACCATTCGTGAACGGTGTTCTCGACCGACTCCATAAGTCTGTCAATCTGCAAAATCCGTCGATTTCACCGGATAACGAGGAAAGGGCAACCAGCGAAAGCCAGTCCGACTCCCCTGAAAAGATAGCGTTCGGCCTTCCAGCCAATTCGCAATAGTGGAGAAATTCCGCGTCTGTCGAGGTGCGACGCAAGCCGTCCGATCAAAGATAAGCCAGAGGGCTCGCGCCTGAATCCGACCGTCGAATCACGGAATGGACTTCGCTGCTGCTCCTTCGGCAAGCTGCATTCTTGCCAATCACGGGCTGCGTTTTTGCCAACTCGGCCACACTGCGAGAGCGCTTGATCGCGATTCTGTCCTCGATGACGTTTGTGGATGGCAAATCGGGACCCGTCCCTCAACTAGACCGTTCATCGAATCGCCTGAGTTGTCGGGCAACATCTGTTGGGAATTAAGTATGCCACTCCGAGTCCGGACTTCGGACTCGCTGCTTATCTGACCACGTAAAACCGGAACGAAGTTACCTCGCGAAATTTTTCTCCAGGTTTAAGCAGAGTGGATGGAAAATTCGGCTTATTCGGCGAATCGGGGTAGTGCTGCGTTTCGAGGCAAAATGCTTCATGTTGCTTAAAACCGCCAGCATTCGCGGAGCCGTCAAGGAAGTTTCCTGTGTACAACTGAACGCCCGGTTGAGTGGTTTCGATTTCCATAGCGCGACCACTGGCCGGATCGACTACCTTGGCACACGCTCTCAGCTGTCCTGGCTCTCCATCAACAACGAAGCAATGATCGTAGCCGTTGGTTGCCGTCAACTGAGCGATTCTCTCACCGATTTGGTGTGGCTCGGAAAAGTCCAGAGGAGTTCCCGCGACGTTGACCAATTCTCCAGTTGGAATCAACGTGTCATCCACCGCCAAGTATTTGCTGCTTGACAGTGTCAGCTCATGGTCGGTGATCTTTCCAGATCCCCAGCCGCCCAAGTTAAAGTACGCATGATTTGTCAGATTCACGTGCGTGGATTTATCGGCGTTTGCAACCAGGACCAAGGTCAGCTTGTTATCGTTGTCCCAAATGTAGTCAGCCTGAACATCCAAATTCCCAGGGTAGCCTTCTTGTCCATCAGGGCTTCGCAAGCGGAATCGCAATCCTACGCCCGGGGATTGGGTCACTTTGAGAGAGGCTACATCTGACGGGGACAGCGTTTCGACAGACCAAACCTGCTTGTCGAATCCGACAATTCCGCCGTGGAGATGATTCGGACCGTTATTTGTCGCCAAGCGATATTCCTCGCCGTCAATGGAGAACTTGCCATTGGCAATTCGATTGCAAAAACGACCGACAGTTGCTCCGAAATACGGATGTCGTTCAAGATACCCCGAAAAATCCTTGAAACCGAGTGTCACGTTGGAACGATTCCCATCTCGATCTGGGACTTCGATTGCCACGATGATCGCCCCATAATTGGTCATCTTAATCGAATTGCCGTGATCGTTGGTGAGCGTGAACAGCTCGACCGCTTCACCACCGGGAGTCTTTCCGTAGGGAGCTCGTTGAATTTCCATCGAATTGGATTCCTTTGCACAGACAGAATTCATGATGTTTGCCAGGACGAATAGAGCCGATAGGAGCAAGGTTCGCACCAACATGATTGGCCTCGTCAGAAAAGTGATGTATTCGGGGGCAAGAAGATTGATGTATCAGGATACCGCGATTCTTCAGACAATCCAGAGCCCGACGCCGATGAAAATGAGGTGCTTACTTACCAATTGCTTGCTTCGATTGGAAGATTTCGTTACGCAACACGGAAATGCCCTTGTAAGCGACTGGGGGATGAGATGGAAATTGAGAGTGCGGGGCACCGTTTCGTTTGTTTGCCTTTGGCTTCCCGCATCGCTCGTGATCGCTCCCAGCGCAGATCGACCGTCAATCTCTACGAGCGGCAAATGAAATGCCACCGATCGCGGAAATCCTCGAGCAAGCATGAGAAGGAAACACGCGAGCTTCAAAAACGGGAGCGTTGATTGCCGTCAAGGATTCTCGCCGCGAACAAAAGGCCGCCCAGCGCGGCGTACAAAAGGCTGCAGAGTATTCTTCAATCTTCCGACTGCCTTCGTCATCATGACGCACCTAGCCTACCAGCGAACGGCCAAAAAGTTCTGCCGAATAGAATTGGACTGTGAAAATCGAATCTCGACATTCGCGAGCTTCAATGCGGAGGGCCACATCTGCTCATTGAGCCGAGGAAAGAAACGACTGCTATTGGCATCCTTCGATTGAAAATTCTTGCTGATCGGACGATATCAAATGAGAAATCTCGCTTTTGCGGGCGATGCCCCGGACGTATCTTTGGCATCTGCTTCGTTTTCACCTCTGTAGCCGAGGAGCCGAAGGGAGTTGAAGATGACCAACAGTGTACTACCTTCGTGAAAAATGACTGCCGGTCCAATGCGGGCCAAGCCAGCAGTGGTTGCTGCAGCGAGTACGATAATTGTCCCGAGTGCAATAACCAGGTTTTGTCGGATAATTCTGCGGGCCGATCGCGAAAGTCCGACAACAAACGGCAATTTGGCGAGATCATCTCCCATGAGTGCAACGTCGGCCGTTTCCAGAGCGGCCGCCACTCCAGCACCTCCCATCGCGATACCAACGGTAGCACTTGCAAGCGATGGTGCGTCGTTGACACCATCTCCCACCATCGCAACACTCCCGTGCAAGCTGAGCAACTCCCTCACCGCTGTAACTTTGTCCTCTGGAAGTAAGCCTGCCCGTACCTGATCGATTCCAACCTCTCGACCGATGTTATTGGCAGCGCCTGCGTTGTCACCGCTCAGCATGACCAGGGTTCGGATTCCCATGTGCCGGAGCTGCTCCAAGGTCCGTCGGACGTTGGGACGTGGAGAATCCGCGAGCCCAATCACTCCCAGCCATTCTCGTCCGTATCGCACCACCATCGAGCTTCTCCCTCGCAGTCGAAGATCCTCTGTCATCTTCACGATCGCTTCGGGAATTTCCGATCCTTCGAAGAGTCGCATATTGCCGATTTCGACGGCGATTTCCTCAATCTTCGCTCGGACCCCGCTGGCAGTGATGCTCGTAACATCGGTCACATCCGGAATCTGGATTCCATCGGTTTCGGCGCGAAGAACAACTGCAGCGGCCAATGGGTGTTGGGATCGTCGCTCGACAGCCGCAGCGATTTTTAGCAGGTCCGAAGGGGAAACACCCGGCATCGTCAAGAGATCGGTGACCTGTGGTTTCCCCATGGTCAGCGTACCTGTTTTGTCAAATGCTATTGCCTTTACGCCACCGAGTGCTTCAAGATATTCGCCTCCCTTGATCAGTACGCCATTGCGGGCAGCTTGAGCGATTCCTGCGAGGACCGCTGAAGGTGTTCCCAATGCCAGCGCGCACGGCGATGCTGCCACCAACAGCGCCATGCCTCGATAGAAACTCATGTCCCAAGTCCAAATCCTGAATATCGGCGGACCGACAATTAGCAGAAACGCCGATAGCAGAACGAGCGGGACGAAGATTTTTTCGAAGCGATCGGTTAACTGCTGGGTAGGGGCTTTCCGAGTCTGGGCTTCTTCGACCAGTCGGACCACTCGATCGAGCGTTCGATCTCCCACGGTGCGAGTGGTTACTATTTCTAATGCTCCCAAACCGTTCACGGTACCGGCGAATACCTCATCGCCGCTTGACTTATTGACTGGGATCGATTCGCCGGTGATGGGAGACTGATCGACCGCTGATTGGCCGGATTGAACCTGACCATCAACGGGAATGCTTTGGGCAGGATGAACGATCACCGTCTCGCCCACTTGAACTTGATCCACGAGCACTTCGATCTCTTTACCATCTCGCCGAACCCAAGCCCTGGCCGGAGCCAACGACGATAAGGCCTGAATCGCATGGCGGGCACGGCCCAAGGCATAATGTTCGAGAGCGTGCGCGAGCGAAAATAGGAAGAGGAGAAACGCGCCCTCTACCCACTCGCCTAGAATCGCAGCACCAACGGCTGCCAGAAGCATGAGCAGATCGATGCCAAACCGGAAGTGGCCTCGGCGAAGTGCTTGAAATAGATGGACGATCAGGTCGTAACCGCCAAACCAGTAAGAGACCAGATACAGCCCAACTGCGAGCATATGCGACCATCCCAGCCAAGTCTCTCCTACCCAGGCAATCATCAGTGTCGCGCCTGCGGCGAGACTCCAGATAAACTCTTTGTTGCGGTTGTACCAAGAGGCGTGAAACTCCCCTCGCCCGTCGGAGGCATCGACCGAAAATCCCAAGGCGTCGAGGACTCCTTGCAATGTTTTCTCAGAAGTCTGATGACGCTCGAACTCGACGTAAACGTTCTGAGCTGGCAAATTCACCGAAGCACGAATCACGCCGGGAACGGCTCGCAACGCTGACTCGATTGTTGCAGACGAATCTTCCGAACTGATCGCACGGATTTTCAGAATCGAGTGTGCGAACTGATCGTGAATCTCGGCACCTGCTGCGCGGGCTAATCGACCGACTTCGGCAAGGGTTATTACGTTGGGGTCGTAGTGGAGACATAAGTAAGCTGGTTCGCCCTTCCTGCTAACGACATGTCCGCGCATCAGCCCTGGCTCTTGGCCAAGGCGGTCCGTTAAACGCGCGACGCAGGCATCCCGTTCATCCTCAACTTCAGGAAGCAAAAGGCGGAGTTCGATTCGGAACGTATCCTTCATGGACAGTCTCTGTCATTTACGAGCTGAACGAAAACATTTCAGCCACGATTCGGTTGTCTTACTCTGAGTGTGAATTGGTCGAATGGGCAATACTTTAACGAGTTTATTCCTACCACAAGGCCCCTAGTGATTTGTCAAACCTGGAACGTGGGGAAGGCGTCCTGCCTGCCAGTTGCAGCTTTCCGCATTTTCGATGGCTTGAAGCCTACGGCACGATTCAGCAGCAACCTGCATTTTTGAGTTTGACAGAGCACTTTGAGTATTCTTGCTCTGTACGTAACAACGCTCCACTGTCAACCATCGAGCGGCGATCGAACTCCAAAAACATTAGCCCCGGCAAGAAGTCGCCCCAGGCAATTTTTACTTTTTCTTCAGTTGCCACCCGCAAAGAAGAAGGTTCGTCTTCGATCGCATTCATCGTCAGTTTTGTTCATCCTATTACGGTCGCATCTTCCGCTTTTGCCGCTTTTGAAGCTGCCGATCGTACCAGTCTGCCTCCACGGCGATGGCTCGCTGCCGATCGGAGGGCACCCAATGCCAAACGAACATGATCATGCTCGAGACGGCAACCATCCAGCCAACCGAAACGAGGACGACGATTTTCTGGAGGATGACGTAGCCAGAATGGGAGCCGATACTCAGATAAATGATGGAAGTTGCGACGAGCAGCCCGGACATGCTTAAGAGAATCAACGACGAACCGCCCTCGATCCAAATCAAGATAGTTAGGGTGATCGCCAGGATAGCCATGGGGGCGATCCAAAGAACCAAGAATACATGGTGCAGGACGTAATACTGATCGTAGGGAGTTTGCCCAATTCCTATTAGGGCGCCAATGATCAGGATCGCAAGGAAACGGAGAAACCAACGGCTTCTACGAAACAGGTTCGAGTAGCCCCAAAGAAATGGCAAAAGCGCACCACCGAGCACGAGACAACTGATGCCAAACAACCGGGAGTTTTTTGTATTGTCGAATTCCTTCTGCGTTACCGTTCTACCAAGGTCGCTAATGAAGTGAAGATGCCACTGGTAGGGCTCTGGATAATGAGTGGCCAGATAGAAAGCAGTCACCAAGAACTGAATGATTCCAACGAACGCAACCAACGCGCACACGAAGTGAGCAACGGAAAAGACGCGGACTTGAGGCATAAGTGATACTCCGTCGCTGAAAGCAAGACGCAATTCGGCGAATGCCAATACTTGACGATCGAAAAGGTGACTGGTTTTCAAGCTCGAAAGCACATCTTTTGACTAGCCATGGCGAGAAGACATGCTTTGAATTTGCGATCAGGCTGCCGCAGCTTTTCCGATTGCTTGGAGAAGTCGGAACTCCAATCTGAGAGCTGGCGGCATGCATTATTCGAGTTCTCCAAGATGCTGGCGCAAACGCCGCAGAATTCTTGAACGATGTTGGCGGACTGTAGCATGGCTCATCTCGAGCTCCTTGGCCACGAGTTCGACGCTCAGTCCGTCGATCGTCGTTCGCCAGAACGCTTGCCAGGATCGCGGTTCGAAATCTTTTCGAATCTGTTCCAAAGCGCGGTTCAGCAACGCGCGGATTTGCGTCTGTTCGGAAACGTCGGATTCGTCCAGCATTTCTGGAATGGAATTCAGCTCGATCTGGTCGGAACTACCTCCGAGAGCAGACGGGAAACGCTCGTTGCGTCGAAGGGCGTCGATCAATTTATGACGAGTCAAGGACCACAGCCAGGCACGGAAACTACCCGACTTGCCTGAAGGTTGATAGCGATCGATCGAGCGGGCTACTGCGAAGAAGATTTCTTGAACGACATCGCCAATATCTTGTTCAAGGACTCCATTTCTCCTGCACCAATACTGAATCAGCGGGCGGTATAGACTGACGAACTCGGGCCACGCCGCGCTGTCTGACTGACGAATTCGCGAAACGAGACTATATCGCGTTACACTGGATGAATCCATGCAATCTCCCCGTCGGTCTTGCAATCACGCCTGGTTTGACACTCAGCGCCAGCTACTTTCCAAAAGGCTCCAATGCTCGGAAACTCACCTGCTGTCACACAGCGTTCGATTACTTAAAAAGGACCGATTGATCTGTATTAGAATAGGACATCACTCAAGGGAAGTCACTCGTTTATGTTAAGTGCAAACTGCCCCACGGAACAAGAGCTTCGCGATTACATTATAGGTCGACTCGGTGAGCGTGACTTGGAACCGATCAACCAGCATGTACTCGCATGTACTACCTGCGAAAACACGATCACACGACTGGAGCAGGATTCGGATACCTTGGTTGAATTGCTGAGAAAGACGGACGTTCCTGAGGTGATGATTGATCCAAAAACAGATGGTCGCCAGCCTCGTGGAAACGAGGACCGGAAGGCAAACAAGGCTTTTCTACCAGAGCTTCCCAAAGCTTTAGGTCAATACGAGCTGTTATCGATTTTGGGCCACGGCGGCATGGGAGCCGTTTATTTGGCTCGCCATCAGAGCTTGGATAAAAAGGTAGCGGTGAAGATTCTTCCTCCCCTACCGTCCACCAATGGTGAGTTTGTAGCTCGATTCCAACGCGAAATGCGAACCGCAGGCAAGCTCGATCATCCTGCCATCGTTCGGACGACGGATGCCGGTGAACAAGAGGGCTTCCACTTTCTAGTCATGGAAGTCATTGATGGTTGGAATTTGAGTCAAATCGCTAGCCTGGAAGGATGCTTGAGAGTAGCGGATGCTTGCGAGCTGATCCGGCAGGCGGCGATCGGACTTGCCTACGCTCATGAGAAAGGCATTGTCCATCGAGATATCAAGCCTTCCAATTTAATGCTGGATCGGGAAAAGAAGGTCCGCATTCTCGATTTTGGGCTGGCGCAGGTAGGTTTTTGGGATTCGGAGTATGCCGAAATCACGACGGTTGGTCAGCTGATGGGAACGCTGGACTACATGGCACCGGAGCAAGCGGAACGTGGTGGAGCAGTCGATTATCGGGCTGATCTGTATTCACTTGGAGCGACTTTGTTTCGATTGCTGACTGGCAGGCCGCCATTGGCTCCTGCGCCCGACCTTTCACCCCTCGAAAAGCTTCGATTGCTCGCGACATCGAAGGCTCCCCGACTCCGATCGCTAATCCCCTCTGCGTCTCAACCCCTGTCTGAGGTCGTTGATGCCTTGCTATCGCGCAATCCCTCACAGCGTCCGGCAAGCGCCATTCATGTAGCAGAATCACTAGAGCCATTCTGCCGCGACGCTGATCTGGCAACGCTCCTCCAGCGAGCAGCCGCTCAGCCTCCTCGTGAAGATTCGGCAAGGAATATCCGACCTCGGCTACGCCGCAGTTTGAAACAAGGTGAACACGAATGGAACACAGAGGAAGACGCAAAACCTTCCCATTTTCAAGACATGAACCATCCACTTGGTGGTCGAACTCGTTCCCCGTGGCGAACTGTTTTAGTCGCTTTGCTCACCGGTGCGTTCAGCATGATTTTCGCGGGCATTCTCTTCATCCTGGAGACAAGCAAAGGGAGCCTAGTCATTACCTCCGAAGTCGATGCACACATCAAGCTATTACGGCACGACGAAACAGGAGAAGCAAAAGACCTGGGTGACATCGTTATCACGCCAGGTGCCCAAGTGACGCGACTTAAAAGCGGTCGCTATGAAATCATTCTCGACGGCCCCAGTGACGCATTCACGATCAACAACGGGGCGTTCTCCATCCGCAATGGGGAAACCGTCATCGCAACGATCACTCCCAAATTGGACTTCGCCTCGGGCTCCAATCCGCCAATCGCACAGCCGGCCTTATCACTAGCGACAAACGAGGTCGCGAACCCTCAACAAAACCCTTCGCGCCCACCTGAAGCGACGTATCAAGGGAGAACACTGCAAGAGTGGTTGCAATCTCTTCAAGTGGAGCGCGACGAAATGGCAATAACCGAGGCGATTCAGGCTCTATCGTCCTTAGAGGATGCGTCGAATCGCTCTCAAGTACGTGAGCACATCATTGCGTTCCTTCGACGTTCCCCTAGCTACTTCAAGCGTTTTCCCGTTGCCTTAATAGTTCTCCACAAATGTTCAGGAGAGGAGTTTCTCAATAGTGTGAATTTGCTGATCGAGGAGATGGCAGAAAATGAACGACCGCAAGGAGTACTCGCCTTGATGCCCTTTCTGGCGGATCCTCCCGAGTATGATTCTGCCAGCATGGAACGGCTTCTGAGTCACGTTGAATCGGCGCTTCACCACGCGGATTCTGAGGAGGCCCTAAAGTTGGCTTTGGCATTCCGCAGAATCGCATTTCTCACCCCAGCGAAGAAACTCACCTCACAACTGCAGTCACGGGTTCTCTTTATCTTTTCAAATACGCCGACACTGACTTTGGAAAACTTTTGGTTGAGTCCCAAGGATTTGCCCGTCGGCGGAGAGGCGCGTCTCAGTTCCTCCAAAATTCTCCTGCAGGAAATCGCTCGTAAAGCGCTGGCGGTACTGGATACGAAGGATGCCCATTCAGAACCACCACCTGCAACGCGGGCTCTCGCCTGGATCGTGTTGCGTTTGATGATTCAAGACGGTTACACACTCTCCGACGACGAGAAGACCCAACTCCATGCCATACTGCGATCCACCCTAGAGCAACCCGATCTATCATTAGTCGAGGTCAACATCGAAAGGGTAACGGAAGCGATCGTTCTACCGAGATGGTTGAGTGCGAACATGTTCACCATGGTTCGGCAAGATGCAAAGAGCATTGCCTTTACCAATCTGCAGATTCTGGCACTGAACACGATCGAGCAGGCGGGACTGCAAGAGCGATTTCAGGATGAGCTGCAAACGTTCTTGAAGAAACTCGATGACATGCCCTTGTGCTTTCTCGTTCTTTTGAACGTCGATTCAAGCAAACCTCTTTCTTGGGATGGCTGGATGCGCCAGAAGGATGAAAAGATCGAAACCGACATCTTGCTTGCGCAATTCCTCTACGGACAAACGGCCTCCATGCTGGGTGAGTCGCGAGATGCCATTTACGCTCGTTTTCGAGAACGCCGGTTAGTTGATGAAAAGTACTATGTCCGTGATTGGATCCGCAGATACGAAAAGGATCCGACTACATCAATTGGGTTGATCAAGTTCAACCTTCCCAGAGAGCCAGATGCATTCGTCGCCGAGTTTCTACGAAAGCATTTTGCGAATTGGATAGGAACCGGTTCTCGCACGATGATAGAAAGTGAAGAGAAGCTTGAGCTTTGGATTAGATCCGCTGGAGAAGGTTTCATGCCAGCTTTCGCAGAATTGATCCTCGAATCGACCAGCGATGTTCAAGAGATACTTCTTTCTGTGGATCTTTCGAAATATTCAACTCTCATCTGCAGTGATCCATCGTCCCTGGAGCGATTATTCCAATTGAGCGGCCATCGTTTCGAGGGACAAGCGAATATCTTGGACAATGTGCGGACGAGTCGCATGCTCCGGTTTCTACGGAATTTGTTATCGGTTCGTTCGAAGGTCGGAATGAATGGTCAGCGCGCGATCATCGAGCATTTGGGGAAGTTTCCTCAGCTTACCGATGAGACGTTTTGGCTCAACCATCAGACTTCAAATACGAATAACATAGAATCTGCTTTCAGCTTTGCAGCGCCAATGCGAGCGGAAAAACTTCGAAGGGCCATCGAGCTTCTGGAATCGAGACAGGTCAACGATGGACGCATTCGTTGCCAGGCTTGGATGATCGCCCGACGCTACTTCAGCGAACTCACAAGTTTACCAGAGGCGTACTCCCAAAAGCTTCAACGGGCCATTGTCGA
Source organism: Pirellula sp. (assembly GCA_037440405.1). Lineage (GTDB taxonomy): Bacteria > Planctomycetota > Planctomycetia > Pirellulales > Pirellulaceae > JANMGV01. The sequence goes on from JBBIUE010000005.1 coordinate 32,901, forward strand.
GACTTGTTCCGAAATGGATCTGATGAACAACCGCGAAGCAATGCTAAAACTGGAATTGGTACCAAGCATCTTCGAGCCTGATACTGTTCCCGCATTCGCTCCCCAAAAACTACGCGATGTCTCCGCACTAAGCTTTCCAATCATCGATCGCGTAAAAGCTCCTCGATATCGAGATCTGCAACCGATCGCTAACGAATTTATCCTGGCATTCAATCTCTTGCTCGACCAGCCAGAACCGATCAGGCTTCAACTGACCTCACAATTCCAAAACAAGTTAGTCCAACTGTGCGATACAGTTGAGATGGAAAGTTTTCAGCTCCATCCATCAGGGTTTGATACGACGAGTGATGGAACCGTCGATAGCATCCAGGAACGTACGAATCGATCATGGGTTCGTTTCGTCGGAAATCGGCTGACTCATGGCGGCCCCACTGAGCCGATGGTTTTGCATAGCTTACACCTGCAAGCAGCCGCATTGCTCCAGAGAGATGTTAACGCGCTTGCCAATCGTCCATTCGACCGATATCGCGAATCAGAGCAAAAAAGGATTCGGGAGATTCAACCTAGAGACACCCTATCGATTTTTATTCCCGGAATTCTGCCGCAGAGTGGCGATCCGCCGGTTCTGCAGGCAGGAACGAAGCCGCCCGTCATCGGGTATCCTGTCGTCGTAACCAAAGCGGGAACAATCGAGCTTCCGATTTTGGGGACGGTTGAAACAAAGGAATTGACCCCCGACCAATTGAGAGAGAGTATCGTCAAGAAGGCAGTTGAAACCTTGGGCACCGAACCCAAAGGGATTACGGTTCAGTTTCTGGTTCGCAGCGACGAGCTAGTGGAGTTGCGCAATATCGCTGGACCGAACCCTCTACCACCCAAAATTCCGTGAGAATCGGCTTCTGAGCATTAGGTGGAGAAGGAATTGCTGACGTGATGAGGCGCGGAGCAACTACCTCTCATCGAACAATCCTGATCCAAGTTGAGACAGTCGAGATAGCGAGCACGGACTATACGAACTGCGTGAGACACGCGAACGCACAAAACCGCAGCAGGTTGCAGCAGCACTTTTTCGCGCATCGTCAGGCCGTGATTGATCCCAAGCAGAGTCACTTGGGACTCCAAGTTATTCTCCTGAGTTGATGATTTCTCGTCTGAGAGTTCTTAGAAGGAACCACAGATTCTTTGCATATCTGGGGAAGAGTCGCTTGGGATCGGTACACGCGCGATATAGCCACTCGAGTCCGATGATCTGGAGGAAACGAGGCGCGCGTTTGGCGGTGCCCGCGACGAAATCGAACGAGGCTCCCAGTTGGATGTTGATTGGTACGCCAAGTTGTTTGAAGTTTTCAGCGATCCAGAGTTCTCCTTTGGGCTGTCCAAAAGCTACGAGCAAAATATCGGGACGGGCTGAACGGATGCGTTGATTTATCTCCTCTAAATCGTCCTTCGTCCAGGTGCGGAAGGGAGGCGAGTGGACTCCGGCGACGTGGAGACCTGGGTAAAGTTGTTGCAGTTTCTCGGCAGCCGATTGAGCAACTCCTTCCGCGCCCCCGAGAAAGTAAACCGAATGTCCTTTTCGAGCGGCCTGTTCACAGATTCGAAAGATCAAATCCGAACCAGCAACTCGCTCGGGAAGTGGGTGGGACTCTAGCTTGGATCGCCACAGGATCGGCATTCCGTCACAGAGTACCAAGTCTGCCAAGCACGTGGCTTGTTGAAGTTGGCGATCTCGTTCGCGGAGCATCACAAAGTTAAGGTTTGCAGTTATGACAAACGAAGGTTGGGCGATGGAGATCTGATGATCCATCCACCGCAAAGTCTCATCCATATTGACCACAGCAAAATCGATGTCCCAAATTCTACAACGTTGAATTTCGATGGAGCTTGGCTCGGCAGACGAGGACTCGTTGCGAACTGGTCCCACGTACAGAGGTCCGAGGGGAACTGCGGTGTTGACATTCGTGTCGAGCATGATTTCTCTTGGTGTTTCGCTATTAAAAATTTCCCCAGAAGACGTGCGAGAGCGACGGGGCATACTGGTTGTCTTTAGAAATCTACGTTAGGATTCGCAGCGAAACGACGGTCTTGGCGAGAGCGGTCGGACTGGGCTGTCAGTGATGACAGTTATTCTTTCTTTAGGAATTGCAATGGCACGTCGAGTTGTGGTGGTTTTGGTCGAAGGTGTCGGCATCAACATGCTCGGAGCGTATGGTGGCCCGTGGTTACCGACACCGACGCTGAATGCCACGTCGATTCGGAGTGATGTCTTCGACCGTTTTTGGCTGGATTCTTTGTCCTTGGAAAGACTGTATCGCTCGATGTGGTGTGGGTTGCACGCTGGCGAGCCGGATGGTGCGTTGGCAACGCCACTTCCAACATGGTTGCAGGATTCCGGCTTGGGAACATTTTTAGCCACGGACTCCGACGAGGTGTTGGCTCTTCCAAGCTCGAACGAATTCGAATCCGTAGCTCGCATCGACGTGGCGGATGGTGACGAAGTTTCTCGTTGGGAAGATGCCGGAATCGCCAGGTTCTTTGAGGAGTCGATCACTGCTTGGTTAGCGGTCGAGCCAGCTCCGTCCCTGGTCTGGTTGCACAGTCGAGGATTGCGTGGGCCATGGGATGCTCCTTATGAATTGCGGAAATTGCAGCAAGGGGAGGACGATCCCCCGCCACCTCGAGGTACGACACCGCCGAACGCAAACTTTCAGGATCGCCATGAACATGCGGACGAACTGCTTGGTTGGAATCAAGCGGCTTCCGCGCAAGTGCATCTTTTGGATGAAGCTTGGGACTGGTTCGTCTCGGCAGTTGAAGAGCAATCCAAGCAGGATGAGTACCTGGTGATGTTCCTTGGACTTCAAGGGTATCCGCTCGGCGAGCACGGGGTCGTTGGTCTAGAACAAGAAACCGTTTTCGCCGAGAGGACTCGATGCCCTTTTTGGATCTGGAAGCCTGAATCACCACTGGGACGGCGTCTCGACTTTTTCGTACAGCCTTCGCATCTATTTCAGACGATTCTCGATTGGCTGCAGATTCGATCTCCTGAAGCCGCGGTGCGACCGTGCTCTTCAAATATTTTGTGCATCAATGCCAGTCGGCCTTGGAACGAGATTCCGGTTTCGCATCAATCCGCGTTGACCTTCGCGGATCGAGCATGGAGTTGCCAGACTCCTTGGTGGTCAGGGATCAGCAGCTCAGATTCAGAGCAACCACGCGAATTGGCCGACGAACGAGAAACGAAATTATTTGTGCTGCCGGACGATCGATTTCAACAGAACAATGTTTTTCGTCGAGCCAGGCAGATCGCTGAGTCGTTGGAGGCCTACCGATCGCTGCTCATCGATTGGATGTGTCAGGTTGGTGATCGCGGTCCGATGCCATGCATGCCCGATAGACTGCTCGAGCGACCTCGCTAAGGGAGGAACGCAATGCCCACAAAAACGACCATGCCGTTCCCCAGTTTGAAACCTCGTCGTACCATCACCGGAATTTCCGCTGTTTTGCTGCCGATGAACGACGATCAGGAGATCGATCTGGAGTCCTGGCAATCGCTGCTCGAACGCACGTGGAAGGCCGGCCTGACTCCCGCCATTAACATGGACACGGGCTACGCCGCATCGATTGATGATACAACGCGCCATCACCTATTGCAGATGGCATCCGACCAAGCTCAGGGACGTTCCTTCGTCTCCGGAGTATTTGTGCAAGATCGACCGGGTGCCTTGTTCCATGAAGTCGAGTACTTGACCCGGACCGGTGAGATTCGATCATTTGGCGGATTGCCCATTATCTTTCAGTCGTATGGACTGTGTGATCTTCGAGGCGACCGACTCGTGGCTGCTTATGACAAAATCGCGACGGCAACCGATCGTTTCTTGTTATTCGAATTAGGAGCCATGTTTGCTCCGTTCGGGCGTATTTACTCCTTGGATGAATACAAGGAGATCATGAGTATTCCGCAGTGTGTTGGAGGCAAGCATTCATCACTGGACCGCTGTCAAGAGTGGGAACGATTGCAACTTCGCGATCAATCGCGGCCGGGATTCATGGTGTTGACCGGTAACGATTTGGCAATTGATATGGTTTGGTATGGGAGCGACTATCTTCTGGGGCTATCCGCCTTTGCACCTGATTATTTTGCATTGCGAGACCGCTGGTGGAGCGCAGGAGATGTGCGCGCATTTCAATTAAATGACTTACTTCAGTATCTAGGACAATTCGCATTTCGATCCCCGGTCCCTTCGTACAAGCATTCAGCAGCGCAGTTTCTCAAGTTGCGCGGCTGGATAGGTTCTGATCGACCGCTTCGGGGTCAGCCCGAGCGCCCCGCCTCTGACGTTTCGATCTTGCGAGACATTCTCGAACGTTTGGAAGCCATAGTCCTATAGGCGAACTGCGGATTGGGATCGAGCGTCCCAAACCTTTGGCGTACACGAGAGATCAACCTTTCGTCCCAGACAAAGAATCGGGCTGATCTATGTTCACCTGCCGCTCGCCTTAGTTGCATCGCTTGGGACGTTATGGCATACTGAACTGGCTCTGCGGAAGTCTGGCCGCTTGGCGGTTGGCTGACCGCGTGTACAACTTCAGAACGCCGGAAAGGTGAATCGCCTATGCAGGTTTGGCCCGCGATCGATTTGTTGGATGGCAAATGCGTTCGTTTAGAGCAAGGCGACTACGAGCGCGATACTGAATTCTCTGCAAATCCGGTTGCGAGCAAGGGGCACGTTGCTTGCACTGTGTCGATCTCAACGGTGCGCGAAGCGGCAGTTTTATTCACGAGCCGATTCTCCGAGAAATTGCGGCCCGAAGCGAAGGACGTTCGGTACAGCTCGGCGGTGGTGTTCGCAATGAGGAGTCGATCAAACGGCTCTTGGATTTGGGCCTGAATCGGCTCGTGGTGGGTACCGCAGCACTCCAAGACCCCGAGTGGTTTGCCGCGATGTGCGAAAAGTACCGAGGGCATTTGGTTCTTGGCTTGGATGCTCGCGATGGTTTCGTAGCAACTCAAGGCTGGCTTCAAACGTCCAAAACGTCTGCGGTAACGCTTTTACAGCAGATTCAGCTCTTGACGGATGACGTTGTTGCGGTCGTCTACACCGACATTCATCGAGACGGCATGATGAGTGGGCCGAATCTGGAGGCACTTTCGGCTCTGGCACGTATTAGTTCTTTCCCCGTGGTTGCCTCCGGGGGAGTTACAACGATGGAGGATATTGTTCACCTACTCGAATTGCGAATCCCCGCCTGCATCATTGGTCGATCGTTGTATGAAGGCAGACTCAACCTGAAAGAGGTGCTGAAGACGATTGATGACCGCGATGCTCAACTTGTTTCATGACTCCTGTTCCGCTTGAAATTCAAGCCTTTTCTACGAGGAAACTACGATGGGCAAAGTTCAGATTGGAAACCTTCGCAACATTGCGTTTTGTGGCCATAGCTACTCTGGCAAGACCACGCTGCTCGATCATCTGCTGCTGGTAAGCGGAGCTGCTACGGGCCACCATAGCGTCGATGACGGGACGAGCATTTGCGATTTCGATGCTGAAGAAAAGTTGCATCACCACACCATCGAAACAAAAGTTGTTCACTGCAAATTTGGGGAAACGCAGTTGACACTGCTTGATACTCCGGGCTACCCCGATTTCGTTGGTCACACGATTGAAGCTTTGGCCGCCGCCGATTGCGCGGCGATTTGTGTCAACGCCCATTCTGGAATTGAAGTTAACACGCGGCGAGTCGTTCGAGAGGCTCAGGAAGCTGGTCTGGCTTGCATGATCGTTTTAACACGACTCGATGGCGATAACATCGACATGGAGAAGTTAATGGAATCGCTCCGCGAAATGTTTGGTCCGGGCTGCGCGTTGATCAATGTTCCCCGTGGTCTTGGTCCCGACATCCATGGCGTCGATTGCGTATTCGAGGGCGAAGCGCATGGGGACGTTGTCATGGATCGCAGCCAGTTGTATCAGGAGATCGTCGAACGGATCGTGGAAGCGGACGAAGCGATGATGAACCGCTTCTTCGAGGGAAATTATCCAACTCCAGAAGAAATGAAGGCCCTTGTTCCCAAGGCAATGGCTGCCGGAACTTTGGTTCCCGTGTTCTGTACGGCGGCCAAAAATGACATCGGCCTCCCGGAATTGCTAGAGGGGCTCGTTTGGGCGACTCCGTCTCCCGATCACGTTCGGCGCGTCGCCACAGATGAAAACGGGGAAGAGGTTGATATCATTCAGTCCGCTGAAGGACCACTGATTGCACGAGTCTTCAAGAATCGCATCGATCCGTTCGTTCAGAAGTTGTCCTTCATTCGCATTTATTCCGGCTACCTTGAAAAGGACATGATGGTTCATATTCAAGGCGTGAAGAAGGACCTGAAAATACCTCAGATCTTGGAGGTGCAAGCGGGTCAGACGCACCCCATCGAGCGCGCGGAAGCTGGGCAGATCGTTGCTGTCGCCAAGGTTGAGGACTTGCACATCGGAACGACGCTCGGCAGGTTCTCGCTTCCGAAGATCAAGTTTCCAACACCGATGGTCGGTCAAGCCGTCGCTCCGAAAGGTCACAGCGATGAGAACAAACTCTTCACCGCTTTGCACAAGCTTGTCGAAGAGGACCCGACCTTAAAGATTGAACGTGACGCTCAAACCAGCCAACTGGTGATGACCGGTATGAGCGAAATGCATTTGACGTTCATCCGAGAGCGATTGCAGCATCGCGATCGACTGGAAATCGAAACCTCCGATCCAAAAATTCCCTTAAGGGAGACCATTCTGCAAACTGCGGAAGGCAGCTATCGCCACAAGAAGCAGTCTGGAGGCCGGGGCCAGTTCGGCGAAGTCCACATGCGGCTCTATCCGCTTCCCAAAGGAACGGACATACAGGCCTTTCTGAGCAAAGAGCGATTTCCACATCTGAAGAATCATCACTACGATCCCGACACCAATTTCTTGTGGGTCGACACGGTCGTCGGTGGAACGATCCCAGGCAACTTCATGCCAGCCGTCGAAAAAGGGGTTCGCGAGCGGATGGTAAAGGGTGTTATCGCAGGCTATCCAGTGAACGATATTTGCGTCGAAGTCCATTTCGGCAAACATCATCCTGTCGATAGCAGCGAAGCGGCATTTAAGACGGCGGGCGCGATGGCCTTCCGCAATATCTTTCGTGAAGCTCATCCCACGCTGCTCGAACCGATTGTCAAGATGGTCGTCACCGTACCGGAATCAAACGTCGGTGACATCTACTCGGATTTGAGTACCCGTGGCGGCCGCGTGCATGGCAGCGATTCGGCAGGAGGCGGATTCTTCAGCATCCAGTGCGAAGCTCCATTGCGAGCGGCACTCCACTACGGTCGCGTCCTCAGCAATATCACCGGTGGCCAAGGCAGCTTCTCGATGGACTTTGACCGCTATGAAATCATGCCGGCCAATGCCCAGCAAGAATTCAAGTCGAAGGCCGATCTCAAGGACGAGGAAGGAGCCTTGGTGTAGAGTTGCTACGAAGCTGACGAGATTTTCTTGTCAAGTTCTCCAAAGAGACGAAGGTGTCGGGAACACGGATTGTTTCTCGTTGTTTCCCGGCACCTCATTCGCTGGAGAAAGCACATTCCGTCCGCCGATGTCCTTGCGTGTACCAGTATCGTAGAGCCGATCGACAAGACCATGCGATGGAACGCCATCATCGAAGCAGTTCAGAACTCAATATGACTCAAGTCATCTGTGATTCGGGTCTCGGCCAAAATACCAATCGTCAAACTTTCGAGGAATCTTCCTGAAGTGACTCCCAAATTCTTCAAGAAGGCATCCGACTTCCGAGCTTGGCTTGACTTAAACCACGCGACCAAAAACGAGTTGCTGGTTGGTTTTTGTAAGGTTGGTTCAGGCAAGCCGAGTATGACGTGGTCGGAGTCCGTCGACGAGGCACTGTGCTTTGGATGGATCGATGGTGTCCGAAAGCGAATCGATGATGAATCGTATTCCATCCGTTTTACGCCGCGACGAGTAGGTTCAATCTGGAGTCGCGTCAATATTGCGAAGGTCGAGCAATTGATCGCTCAGAATCGAATGCGACCAGCGGGACTCGCCGCCTTCGAGGCTCGGAGCAGCAAGAAGACCGGCGTTTACTCCTTCGAGCAGGAACATAAGATCGAGCTTAGCGATTCGGAGCTAATTGAGTTCCAGAGAAATAAGGCTGCGTGGCGATTTTTCGATACGACTCCACCAAGCTACAAAAAGACGATCATCTACTGGATCGTCAGTGCAAAGCGACCAGCCACGCGAACTCGCCGCCTTGAGGAGCTCATACAGGCCTGCTCCGAGCACAGACGCCTTTTGAAGTAGTGTTAACCTTTCGCAAACTTGGAGGATCGACTACGAATCAAATCGCATTCGTACGTTCCGCAATGCGAATGTTGATGCTGGCATGTCGAAGCTGGATCGCCATGCACGCTCAAAATTTCATCAGCAAAGATCATGGAATTGCGGAACGGATACCTTCCACGGCATATCGAGTGATCAACGGTTGCGCAGCATTGAAACAGGCAGCAAACGTTCCGCAGAAGCCAGAGCGAACTACTTCGGTTGCGCTTTCGTCGCCTTCTTGGGTTCGGTTTTTGGCATCACGGTTTTGCTACGCTTGGGAAATGGTGCCGACTCGACCCAATCAGGGATACCACCGGCAGCCTCGATTTCGGTCATCGACAGAACAGTGAGTCCTGGAAGAAGAGAGTTGCATTTCTTGACGATAGCGCGATGGCGACTGGGATCGACTATCAGAGCACATGGGAAGTGGCGCTCGGCGGCCCGGTGGGTATACCGAATCTCTTCGATATTCTGAACCAAGTTCGACGACGCGCGATCGCGAGCCATTCGAGCTTCAACTTCCGGTGCCAAAATCAAACCTCGAACGAAATCCGTGTCTCGACGAAACCGAGCACACAACCAGTTGGCAAGTACCAATCGGCAGTTGGCAATCGTTTCGTCAAGTTGGTCGGCTGCGTCCCAGTTATACTTCAAAGTGGATAGGATTTGCTGAACTGGGCGAACGGTGCAGCGATCCTCGACCAACTGATGGAAAACAGTGTGGACATTCGCCACGGTCGAGCTGCGATCAATGACGTCTTCGATCAGTGAAGGGCAAATCAACCGTGTTTGTTGAACAAGTTTGACCGTTTGATCGAACGTGTAGAATCGAGCTAAGTGTCGGACGAGGAGTGACCGGAAAAACGAGAAGAAATACTCGGACGAAGACATCGTTGGTACGTTGCGACCTTCCGAAGTAACTTCAACCGACTCGTCGATGAAAAAGCCCGGAGCCATCCAAATCGCATCGCGAGTTTCATGAATGCAAGCAGAAGAATCCTCGCTGAGATCGCACTCTTCCAGCAAAGCAAAAGCGAATTTCTGTCTGGGAGGAAAATAACCAGCACCCAATTCAAGCGCATGCCAACGAAAATGCGCTGCGTGGGGAGAAATCTCCTCACACTCATGGATGCGGATGGCAGGGAGAGAAAATCCGTATTCGTCGGAGAGTTGGTGTCGAATCTTTGCTAAACGTGTGGGAAGCGATACTGCGCCATCTCGAAGGCGTGCGAACAACTCTGTTCCAAGCATTAACTCCATCTGACGATTGTCGCGGACAGCGGCCGGTTCAGGTTCTGCTTCCGTGGAATCCGCAACGTTTTCGGTCGAAGTCGGTTCGACATCGGAAAACAAAGGCTCTAGACTCTCGTCAGAACAGGAAATGGAAACGACCTGGGGAAAGAGAACGATTGTTTCTTTTCCCCCTCCAGGCTTCCTGCGATTGCGTTCTTCTTCTCTCATGGAAGAGTACCAATTGCTCTCGTCGTAGTCGTCGAGTCGCTCAGCATCCGTCATGCAGATGCCGCCATCGACCAAACCAACCAGACGACCGATAAATCGATGGCCGCCAAAGGTGAATACGGTAACGCACCGACCTACATAGCGTTTGAGGGTCTTGTCTAAGTCTTCTGACAGATACACGTTACGTCCTTTCGGCCAGCCTAACCACTTTCGTGTCTACATACTTCCTCATATCATGATACACAAAAGGGGAGATTCGGTTCGGCCACGCTTGCGAAGAATTCTGCAAAACGCGCATGCATCGCTAGGCAGGGCAGCGAGCATTTTAGGCAATTTGCTTATCGGAGGTTCCCAGCAGGCTTCCAAGTTGGTAGCCTGAGAGAGAAGTATGTTGTCGTTCTCTCTGCCAGCCTGTTGGCTGTTTCCATCACAAGAGCCTGCTTGTCACGACTGGATGCTCAATGTCATTGCAAATCTACATCTCTGGTCAATTCTACAGCAAGGAAGATGCGAAGATCAGCGTTTACGATCACGGCTTGCTGTATGGCGACGGAGTATTTGAGGGAATGCGTTCGTACTCCGGTAAGGTCTTTCGACTCCGAGAGCACTTGATCCGTCTTTACGAATCGGCAAGGGCGATCTATCTCCAAATTCCGATCGAACTTGAGGCGCTAGGTGAAGCTGTCAATGAAACGCTGCGGCGGAATTCACTTTCGGATGCTTACATTCGACTGGTGGTGACTCGTGGTGCTGGAAGTTTAGGGCTGGATCCCAATCGAACCAGCGATCCGCAAGTGATTATTATCGCCGATCATATCGCGTTGTATCCTCAAGAGTACTATGACCGGGGGTTGGAAATCGTTACGGCCAGTACGATACGCAGCCATCCCAACGCGATGAATCCTCGCGTCAAGTCGCTGAACTATTTGAATAATATCATGGCCAAAGTCGAGGGATTGCAGGCTGGATGCATCGAGGCCCTGATGTTGAATCACAAAGGCGAGGTTGCCGAATGCACGGGAGACAATATCTTCATTGTTCGCAGAGGCGAACTGTTGACGCCTCCGGCTGATGCCGGGATTTTGGAAGGTATCACTCGTGGAGCGATCTTGGAGCTGGCGTCCGAGCTCGGAATCTCTGCGATTGAAAGGACACTCACCCGACATGATGTCTATGTCGCCGAAGAGTGTTTCCTGACGGGCAGCGCCGCCGAGGTCATTCCAGTAGTCAAAGTCGATGGACGAGCGATCGGTAATGGCGCTGTTGGTCCAACGACGAAGCAATTGATGGCGGCATTCAAGAGGTTCGTGCATTCTTGAAAGATTGGTTTGCGATGGCTTCCTGCCGATTTGACAAGTTGGTCATTGCTTTTCTCGCGATTGTTGCAACAGTCGTGCCTCCTCTCTCCGCTCAGCAAGCGTCGGCAACTGCCATCGTCGGAAACGAAACGGATGCACCGATCCCAAAACCGAAGACTCGTTACCTGGGACGCACCATCGCGCCCACCATGAGTTTTGAAGGTGCTTGGTGGCTAATCCGAGGTACGCGAGATCAGGAAGAGAATCCGGAGGCCATGGTTGAGCAACTGAAACTGAAACCAGGCATGACGGTTTGTGACCTCGGATGTGGAAACGGCTTCCACACAATTCCCATGTCAAAAATCGTGGGGAAAGATGGAAAAGTGTATGCTGTCGATGTCCAGCCGGAGATGCTGGAAATGTTATCTCGGCGAATCGACGAGGAAAGAATCGAAAATATTGAGCTTCTACTTGGTAGCGTTATCGATCCCAAACTTCCCGAAGGAGAGCTGGACCTAGTGCTGATGGTCGATGTTTACCATGAGTTTTCCCATCCCGATTTGATGCTTTCGAGAATCCGCAAGTCCTTAAAGCCGGATGGAGTGGTTGCACTCGTCGAGTTCCGAGGAGAAGATCCCACCGTTCCCATTCTACCTCTTCACAAGATGACCAAAAAACAAATCCATCGTGAGTACAATGCGAATGGGTTCAAGTTGCGATCTGAGTTCGATGGACTACCGATCCAACACCTCATGTTTTTTGAAATCGATGACACCTGGACTTCTGAGGAAGATGGGGCCAGCGTGAAAAAATAGTCTCTCGGTGTTTCTGCTTTCCGTTCACTTGGAATTAAGTTATGAACCGCGTCGCATTCGTCAGTCTATTGTTATCCATTGCTTTTTTTTCTGCGAAGTCCGATGTGCATGGCCAGGAATGGGCAAAGAAACGCCTTGAGGAGTCACCGCGACACCAGGAATGGGTTGAGCTTTCGCATGGCAATCGCAAGGTGCAGTCGTTTGTGATGTACCCCGAGGTGAAGGACAAAGCTCCCGCTGTGATCGTGATTCACGAAATTTTTGGCTTGTCCGAGTGGGTCAAGAGCATGTGCGATCAGTTCGCCGAGATCGGATGTATTGCGATTGCACCGGACTTGATCTCGGGCATGGGAAAGGATGGTGGTGGCACCGAGTCGTTTGAAGGTCGCGAAATGACTCGCGCCGTATCGACTCTGCCACCCGATCAAGTTACGGCGGATTTGAATGCTGCTTATGAATACCTATCCGACTTGCCGGCGTGCAATGGAAAGGTAATCGTTGCGGGATTCTGCTGGGGAGGAACGCAGTCCTTTCGCTATGCCGCGAACAACTCCAAGCTAAAAGCAGCGATGGTCTTTTACGGTTCGGGACCGGACGACAAGGAGGCGATCGAGCGAATTGCGTGCCCAATCCTTGGCTTCTATGGCGAGAACGACAATCGAGTCAATGCAACTATCGAACGCTCGAAAGATCTGATGCAAGCTGCTGGTAAGCAATATGATCCAGTGATTTATCCGGGTGCCGGTCACGGATTCATGAGAGCCGGAGAAGAACCCGAGGCCAATGTCGCTGACAAGACCATGTATGCTGCAAATCGAGACGGCAGGAAAGCTGCATGGGACAGGATTCGAACGTATCTTGGTTCCCTTTGAGAACGTCCCCGTACACATCGCTTATCGCTTTTTCCCACCCAACTTGCCTTCCAATTTGAATGTCGCCATGCAATCTCACCCATCCTATTTAGAATTTGTTCGTGCGAATTCGTTTTCACCTTCCAAGCCATGGAACTCCATTACAGTTGCGACGACATTCTCATTCGGTGGTCGACTGATTGGATGCATCGCTTGCTCGATTTGGGCCGCATTCTCTCTGAATGCCGCATTGGCGATCGAAGACCAGAAATCGCTGCACTCGTTCGAAGTCATCAAGTTGACCGATGTTTACTTCGCCGAAGGAGCGAACGCGGGAGACCTGGACGGCGATGGGATCCCCGACGTCGTCTACGGTCCCTATTGGTGGAAAGGTCCCGACTACCAGGAACGCCATGAAATCTATCCGCCCGTGCCACAGAATATGGAAGGCTATGCCGACCACTTTTTCAATTGGATTCACGATTTTGATGGCGATGGGTGGAGTGACATTTTCGTGGTCGGTTTTCCAGGAACGCCGGGATACGTCTATCAGAATCCTGGCCCCAACGGTTGGACGAGTCATTGGAAGAAGCATCGGGTGTTCGACGCTGTATCCAATGAAGCGCCCGTTTTGAAGAACATCGTGGGGGACGACCGTCCCGAGTTGATCTGCGCATTCGACGGCTATTTTGGGTTCGCGACGATCGACTGGGACAACCCTTTTGCCAAGTGGCAGTTCCATCCGATTTCGGAAAAAATTGCTCCGGTTCCTTTTGGGCACGGTCTTGGTGTTGGCGATGTCAACGGAGACGGTCTTCACGACTTGCTTTGGTCAGATGGATGGTTCGAGCAGCCGAAGGACAATGCTCTTTCATCACGATGGCAGCTTCACAGTCACCGCTTCACGACAGCCTACGGTGGAGCCGAAATGTACGCTTACGATGTCAATGGTGACGGACGGAATGACATCATCACGAGCCAAGCCGCGCACGATTTTGGATTGGCTTGGTATGAACAAGTCCGTGACGGGGACGATATTCAGTTTCGCGAACAATTAATCATGGGAGACCGCCCAGAGAAGAGCAAATATGGTCTCGTTTTTAGTGAATTGCATTCCGTTGCGTTAGCCGACGTGAACGGCGATGGATTGCTGGACATCCTGACCGGCAAAACGTATTACTCGCACCATCGCTCCAGTCCGATGTGGGACGCAGGGGCTGTCGTTTATTGGTTCCAACTCGATCGCAGTGGCGGCGAAATTGACTGGATTCCTTTCCAAGCTGCGGCAGACACAGGGATTGGTCGCCAGATATCCATGGTGGATGTAAACAATGACGGTCTATTGGACATCGTTGTTGGAGGCATGAAGGGCGCCCATGTTCTGGTTCATCGCGTCACAGAGGTTGATGAGGCCGTGTGGCAAGCAGCCCAACCCAAGAAGTTTGAGGCATCAACCAAAAGCGCTTTGCAAACCGAAAGTCTTCGTCTTACGAATCGCGGGAGAGTAGCCGGGGCAGTCGAAGGAGAGAGCTTTCGAATTCATTCGCTTACCGGAGGAGACGCCGGTCCACAGGATATGAGCGGCTTTTCTCGCGGGCGATGGAGCAATCAATCGCAATTATGGTGGACGGGTGGAAAGCCGGGAGATCGACTCGATCTCCAGTTTCAAGTGCCTGACGAAGGGAAGTACACGATCGCTGCCGGCTTCACGAAAGCTCGCGACTATGGCATGGCTCAGGTACTGATCGACGGTGAGCCTCTCACAGAACCCATCGATTTCTTCAATTACCCTGACGTCATCCACACCGGTTTGATTCGCCTTGGCGAACGATCGCTCCGAGAAGGCAACCACACCTTTTCTTTGAAGATCACCGGAGCCAACCCTGCCGCTCTCCCTGCTTATATGGTGGGGCTCGATTTTATCCTCGTTAGGGATGAGCAAGGTAACGCCGTTCGGATGACGCGATCCCGTGATGAACAGTTATCGATTCAAGCAGAGACAGGCGTCGAACCAACTCTTAGTTTCGAGACGGGCGATTTGAGAGGATGGTCCGTCGAGGGAAATGCTTTTGCAAAACAGCCTGTTCGCGGAGATACCGTCTTTGCTCGCCGCAAAGACATGAAGAGCAATCACGCTGGCGACTTCTGGATTGGTAGTTACGAAATCGATGGCGATGCCGTTACAGGGGTTATGACATCGAATCCCTTTAAGGTAACGTCTCCTTGGGGGACGTTTCTGGTGGGCGGTGGAAGTTCGCCAGAGACTCGCGTTGAAATCGTCGAGGCCGAAACGAACAAGGTTCTACTGAAAGCGAATGGCAGAAACGTCGAGAACATGGAACGAGCAGTCGTCGATCTGCGTTCTCACGTCGGAAAGTCGATTTACATTCGGATTGTCGATCAGAGCACTGGGGGGTGGGGCCACATCAACTTTGATGATTTCCGATTTCATGATGATCAACCGGGCGAACCCACCAAGTCATTTGTCGAACTTGTTCCTGATGAGTATCCGTTCGCGGGACTGGCGGCCGAGGATGCTGCAAAGGCGATGGTGCTCCCTGATGGTTTTCAAGCGATTGTCGGAGCGAGTGAGCCACACGTTTTGCAGCCGATCGCCATGGCGATCGATGATCGAGGTCGCGTTTGGATCGCAGAGGCCTACGAGTATCCCGTTCGTGCGGCCGACGGCAAGGGTCGCGATCGTATCCTGATTTTTGAAGACACCAATGGCGACGGTCGCCTCGATAAGAGAACTGTGTTCACGGAAAACTTGAACTTGGTCAGTGGCTTGGAGCTCGGTTTCGGGGGTGTGTGGATTGGAGCGGCTCCATATCTCCTTTTTATTCCGGATCGAAATCGTGATGATGTGCCTGATGGACCACCGGAAGTCTTGCTGGATGGCTGGGGATATCAGGACACCCATGAGACACTGAATGCATTCATCTGGGGGCCGGATGGCTGGTTATACGGGTGCCACGGCGTATTCACGCACTCAAGGGTCGGCAAGCCTGGAACACCGAACGAGAAGCGGCAACCCATCAACGCCGGCATCTGGAGATATCATCCCACCCGCCATGAATTCGAAGTCTTTGCTCATGGAACGAGCAATCCCTGGGGTGTTGACTTCAATGACCATGGGCAGGCATTTTGCACTGCCTGCGTCATCCCTCACCTGTTCCACATCATTCAGGGTGGGCGCTACAACCGGCAGGCAGGTAATCATTTCAACCCGTACACCTATGATGACATTAAGACCATCGCCGACCATTTGCATTACTTGGGAGCGAATCCCCATGGTGGCAATAACAAATCCGATCAAGCAGGTGGAGGGCACGCTCACGCCGGCGCCATGATTTACCTGGGAGGAACCTGGCCCGAGCAATACCGCAATCAGATATTCATGAACAACATCCACGGCCAGCGTCTCAATGTTGACCTGCTCGAGGCAAATGGTTCCGGTTATGTCGGGAAGCACGGTCCTGATTTCCTTTTGACTCGAGATGCAGCCTCACAGATTTTGAACTTGCGCTATGGCCCCGACGGTCAAGCCTGGATGATCGACTGGTATGACATGCAAGCCTGCCACTTGAATGATCCGGCAAAGCACGACCGCAGCAATGGCCGTATCTATAAGATCGTTTTTGGCCAACCCAAAAAGGTCGAAGTAGATCTGGCTACTTGGGATGACCTTCGCCTGGCGCGATGTGTTGAAGAGACGAATGATTGGTACGTTCGGCACGCGCGAAAACTCCTTCAGGAGCGGGCCGCCAGTCGACCGATTGCGTCTGCGGCGATTGAGTACCTTCGAAAGGTCGCCACAACCCACGCCGATGACACTAGGCGTTTGCGTGCGATCTGGGCGCTTCACGTCGCAAATGCGCTTCCTTCCGATTTCTTGGCGGAGCTCTTCAAGGATACAAGTCCGTATGTACGCGGTTGGGCGATCCAACTGGGTTGCGAGCAGGAGCAATCGCTCACGCCAAGGCTATTGTCCATGTTAGAGGCGCAAGCGATTGGCGATGATTCGCCGATCGTCCGACTTTACCTGGCATCGGCTGCTCAACGTCTTCCGTCTGCCAAACGATGGACGATTCTCGAAGGTTTGATTCAACATTCGCAGGATAAACAGGACCACAATCTACCGCTTATGTACTGGTATGCGGCGGAACCACTCGTCGACGTGGACCTTGGCAGGGCTCTTAAGTTCGCTTTGCAGTGTTCTGAGCATCAGCCAATGGTGCGCGACTTCCTGATGCGACGCATCGCCAACTCAGAAGGGGAAGGAGCCATTGAGTCGTTGGTAGCCGCCTTGGGATCAACTACGGAGCCCCAGACGTTGATCGCGTTCCTCGAAGCGATTCGCTCCGCACTGCGTGGCCAGCGTCAGGTGGCCCAGCCGAAGAGTTGGCCTGCTGCCTTTGCGGCATTGCAGCGAAGCGATACTCATGTCCGATTGCAAGCAGCGTCGCTGGGGGCCGTATTTGGTGACCCAAAAGCGAAATCACAATTGGAGGACTTTGCTCGGGACACGAGTTTGCCGCCGTCGGCTCGCCAGGAGGCAGCGACTACGCTGCTTACAATCCGCGACGCCGAATTGGCGTCAAAGCTGGAAACCTGGTTGGATGATTCGGTTCTGCGAGTCGTTGCGCTTCGCGGCATGGCAGACATCGAGCTGCCAAATCTCGCCGTCGCTGCGGTCGAGCGGTATGCGCAGTTGGAATCTGCCGAGCGCCGCCAATTGATTGCTACATTGAGTTCTCGTAAGAACTACGCTCGGACGTTATTGGAAGCGATCGAGAGTAAGCATGTCGCCGCGACGGACCTTCCAGCTGATTTGGTTCGTCAAATGCTCGCCTTCGGAGACGCAGAGATTGAAAAGATGCTTTCTTCTGCCTGGGGTATGGTGCGGGAAACGGAAGCGGATAAACGTCAATTGATCGACGAGTATTCCCAACTCGTTCAGAACGACGACCTTCCCGCTCCTGACTTGACTCTGGGTCGGGCTATCTTCGTTAAGACTTGCCAGCAGTGCCACGTGCTCTACGGCGTTGGAGGCCAAATCGGACCCGACCTGACCGGCTCGAATCGATCCAATCTCGAATACTTGCTCAGCAATATCGTCGATCCCAGTGCTGTCATGGCGAAGGAGTATCAACCTACGATCTTTCTTACGGACGGCGGGCGGACCATCGTTGGACTCATCCGCGAGGAGAATGCAAAGTCGATTACGATCCAAACCTCCACGGAATTGATCGATCTTCCGGTGGATGAGGTAGTGGATCGAAAACTGAGCGAGAAATCGATGATGCCCGATGATCAATTGCGTCCGTTTTCGAAACATGAACTGCGATCTCTCTTCGCTTACCTGGCGGATAAACAACAGCACCCGCTTTTGTTGACGCGCGATACCGCGCCGCTCATGTTCAACAGAACGGACCTGACAGGTTGGCAGGGGAACTCGGAACTATGGTCGGTCGAAGATGGTCAGATTGTTGGTCGAACCAAAGGTCTGTCGGTCAATGAATTTCTCGTCAGCGATGTTTACGCCACTGATTTCCGGCTGGTCTTAGAAGTCAAGCTGACGCCAAACTCAGAGAATTCTGGAATCCAGTTTCGAAGCGAGCTGCTCGACCACGGTGACGTGAAGGGGTACCAAGCCGACATCGGCCAAGGTTGGTGGGGCAAGCTGTATGAAGAGCACGGTCGCGGTCTGCTTTGGGAGAAATCCGGTGAGGAGTTCGTCAAGCATAACGACTGGAACCGATACGAGATTGTCGCGAAAGGACATCATATTGAAACGTTTATCAACGGTCAGAAGTGTGTCGATATCGTCGATGATCATGGAGCGACCGGAGGCCGATTCGCGATCCAGTTGCATGCCGGCGGACCCATGGAGATTCGCGTGAAGAATATCTCGATCGAACCCTATTCCGAATGACCGCGATCACTTCGTTGGTTCAGCGAATGAAATAGAATTGCTCAATCCTCGAAGCGAGTTGCATATCCCTGTGGGCTGAGTTCACGGCCCAGCATCGACTCAAGATCGCGATTGTCATTCGCGAAACGTCGAATGACTTCGCACGCGACGGAATCGCTCATGCGAAGGCGATGGGGTGGCGTCATGAAACTGCCAGCGTGATCAACTACTCGAATCAGATCGCAAAGCCAAATGTAGCATTGCCTCGGCATAACCATCTTGGGCCAATAGCGTCCGTCGCGTTCCCTAGCGATGCAGCGGTTCACGATTTGAAGGACGCGGCCACCTCTTGAAGTAAGACCCGTGCGACGAACAATAAAATTCCCATGAAACGAGCGATGTTTCACTTCGAGAAAGTCGCAAATTTGATCCAATCATTTTTGACTGTCTTGTTGGAAATCGCACAACAGCAACGTCAGAACGCGATTCGCAAATCGTTGTCGAAATTTGTCGATAATCTCCGCGAAGTAAGCTGCGAAATACTCTTGACCATCGTCTTGCTCTTCGAGCAATCGACGAACGAAATCATCAATGCTCAATGTTCCGCCTCCGAGCAGATACTGTGAGTAGGTTGACGTCAACATGTCCATATGGTTGCGCACGATCAAGAGGATTTTCGTTTCGGGCACGATCGAGCTAAGCATATCGATAACTTGATCCGTGCTCGATCGAGTCAATGCACGAAGTCCGAGCGTTGGATGGAACAGAGGCATGATGATGTGTTCATCGCTTTCGACGGCAACCGAATTCCTCAGATCATGATTGAAGTATTTGGCGTATTCCTTGGCTGAAACGGAGGGACGTGGGAAAGGAGTAAAGTAGTTGCTCTTGAACACCAAGAAGACTTCGGGGTGTTGTCGAAGAAAACTTTGAAGATAGGTGGAAGCGGCTTTTGCAAAGCCTACATGGATCATCGCCGGCAGGCGATTTTCAGCAATGGAGATCGACGAATTCGAAGAGTCGAAGACTTGGAGCATTATCGAGAAGTGGATTCAAGTTGCACTGCAGTTGTGGCTTGCTCGATGACGGGTCGCATCTCGCGTCAACCCGTCAAACGTCGCCAACACAAATATTATAGGTCATGGATTTCCAACCCAATCATCCACGAAGCTCTACTTTTGATGAATTCCCAGCCTTTTCGCGATTTCCGCAACGTCATAAACGCAACCTCCCCATGTTCCGCCTCCAACGGCTTGCAGCAATGCCCAAAGTCTCGTGTCGTCTGGGAGTTGCGAATCGGGTTGCAAATCGGGATGCATGGAACGCTCTGCAAGCACGGATGAACCAACGGCAGAATCGAAAATTTGATCTCCGGTACCAATGAAGTCGACACTTCCTTCGAGGTTCCTTGGATCAATCACGATGGAGATTCGATCTCCATCCCGCAGTTTCCCGATCGGACCGCCCGCGAGTCCTTCCGGCCCGACATGGCCGACGCAAGCGCCCGTGCTGACACCAGAAAAACGAGCATCGGTCACCACAGCGACATGCTTGCCCCATTCAAGGTAGCGAAGCGCACTGGTAACTTGATAGGTTTCCTCCATTCCTGAGCCCATAGGTCCGCGCCCGGCCAAGATCAAAATATCTCCGGGATGAACTTTGGATTTTCCCTTTCCTTTGATGGCGGCAATCGCATCTGACTCGCGCACGAAGACCTTCGCTGGCCCAGACTTTCGGTAAACACCGTCGGCATCCAATACGCTTGGATCGATCGAGGTCGATTTGATGACCGATCCTTCGGGACAAATGTTTCCCCGAGGAAAGCAAATGGTGCTGGTAATTCCCATCGACCGCGCTTTGTCGGGGCCAAGGATCACTGCATCGGGGTCAATCCCATCAAGCTCGGTAAGCAGCTTGCGCAGTTCCAATCGACGCTTTGAATGCTCCCATGAATCTAAAATCTCATTCCAAGTGAGGCCAGTAATAGTCCTGGCCTCGCAACGAGCTATTCCCATCTTCCGCAAGTGGAGCATCACCTCGGGCACTCCGCCGGCCATGAACAGCCGAATCGTTGGGTGTCCAACCGGCCCATTGGGCAGGACGTCGACGAACCTACCGACCTGCTGGTTGATTGCGATCCAATCGTCGATGATAGGACGCTTCAAGCCCGCCGAAAAAGCAATCGCAGGAACATGCAAAAGCAGGTTCGTTGAACCACCACATGCTGCATGAACTGCCATCGCATTGTAGATCGAATCCTCCGTAAGGATATCTCCCAGCACAAGCTTCTCTTGATCCATGTCCCACGAAGCCCGCGCGCTGGCTTTGGCCATTTCCAACCAGATGGGTTGACCGCTGGGAGCGAGGGCAGCGTGCGGAACCGTCATGCCCATAGCTTCGGCAATGACTTGACTGGTCGCGGCTGTTCCAAGAAACTGGCAACCTCCACCTGCTGAGCCGCAGGCACGGCATCCCTGGGCAGCCGCTTCTTCGAGCGAGAGTTGTCCCTGTGCAAATCTTGCTCCGATGGTTTGAACCTTTCCTAAGTCCTCGGCATCTCGAGCTGGTAACGTCACGCCTCCGGGTACGATAACGCAAGGTAGTTCTTTACTTCCCGCCAATGCCATCATCATCGCCGGCAAGCCTTTGTCGCAGGTGGCAATGCCAAGCACGCCTCGCCGAGTCGGCAGGGAACGAATCAATCGACGAAGGACGATAGCGGCATCATTGCGGTAGGGGAGTGAGTCGAACATGCCCGACGTTCCCTGCGTACGGCCATCGCAAGGGTCGCTGACCGTCGCTGCGAATGGCAGTCCGCCCAGTTGATCGATCACCGTCGCCGCTTCGCGAACGAGCAACCCAACCTCCCAGTGCCCAGTATGAAAACCCAAAGCAATGGGTCGACCACTTTCGGCTCGAACGCCACCTTGAGTACTGAGCAGCAAGAACTGCGGATCGAGCATCCGCTCTGGTGACCAACCCATTCCAGCGTTTTGTGTCAAACCGAATAGATCGCCGCTGGACCACTGTTCGAGCATCTCATTGGACAGGGGCAAACTGCCTTTTGGGCCTTCGCCAACCGTCCGGATTTCGAGATTAGGACTGTCGAATGTCAGCCAATCATCTAACTGAAATGCTCTCGTCACGGATTTCCTCGTTGTCCAATACCCCAGCCAAAATCGTCGTCTTCGGCGATCAGAATTTCCGTTTCAGCCATAACAAATGCCCTTCCCGTGATCTCAGGCAGAATCTTCGTCATCGCGGAGTCTGCCCATCGAAAGCTGGCTGAAAATCGACTTCCGATAACGCTTTCTTGAATCCATTTCTCTCCTTCCTTCAGTTTTCTATCGGCGGCCAAACAGGCCAATTTCGCTGAAGTCCCAGTTCCACAAGGCGAGCGGTCGTAGGCCAATCCCGGACACAGTACGAAATTTCGCGAATGAGCACCTTCTGAGGCGCCCTCGTCGAATAACTCCACATGGTCGACTTCATGAAAACCTATCTCATTCACTCTGTGTCGAATGCGCGTGCTGAAATCGATCAGCGTCCGGCATGAAGTGCTGCTGATCGCGAACGTGGGATGCTTCACCAAGAAGAACCAATTGCCACCCCACGCAATATCGCCCAACACTTTTCCAATTCCCTCGACTTCCAGTTCGAGATCACAAGTTGATCGATAACTTTCGACATTGTAAACGGTTACCTCACCATTCGGATGTAGCTCCGTTTTGACGATGCCTACAGGAGTGTCGATCCAAATGGTCCCCGGCTCAATCCGTTTCAAATGTCTTAGCGTCTCGATTACTCCGATCGTCCCGTGTCCGCACATCCCAAGATAGCCGACATTATTGAAAAAGATCACTCCATGATCGCATGATTCGTGAAATGGCTCAGTAAGCAACGCACCGACGATGACATCCGAACCGCGAGGTTCGCAACAACTGGCAGTTCGAAACGCATCAAATTGAACTCGAAATCGATCACGCTGTTCGGCGAGTGTACCTCCACCGAGTTCAGGCCCTCCGAGAAGGATGACTCGTGTCGGTTCGCCTCCCGTATGCGAATCGATGACTGTGATACGACGATACATGACTAAGCCGAACTATTTACGATTGCGAACCAAGATCGGAGGTTGGGATGATGGACGTTCATTGCTTACGAAAACGGGACGAAAGATGCCACCCGCGCCTTGCCAATCTTCGACTGCCACGACAATTTCTATTGATTCCTTGCCGACACACTGGTCCGGTAAAGCCAACGTAATCTTTTTCTCAAAAGCTGAATCTCGGGCCTGCCGGTCCCCGCCGGCTCCGCATGGTATACCATCGACAAATAAATCGAAATAGTCGTCGACTCCCGTAAACGTCAAGTATCGAGCGTCTTTGGGCAAGCGCAAGCGTTTCGCATACCACGCCCAGCCATCAACATGACCGAAACCCTGACCATCCCAGTGCGAGCCGATGCGGATCGAGCTCCATGATGAACGGTCAAAACTTGGGCTTTGCCACCCTTCCTGAAGGCCCATCGATTTGGGATCCGGCTGAAATTGCCAGTCCTCTTCTGGAAGCGGAATAAGAGTCGTACTCAAATCGGATCGAACTCGTTCCAGCCATTCGGCAGATAAGGATTGCAGATGCGCACCATTCTCTAACGAGTGTGCCAACCACGATGCGACGTATTTCCCAGCAGCGCCGGAGCGATGATCATAACGCAATGTGGAAACACCTAGCCGTCCTCGGCCACATGCCGCTAACCAGCTCAAAGCATGAAACCGAAAATCCTTGATGTCGTGATTATCCCACAAGAGAACGAATGGCGTAACCTCATCCAAATAATCCGGTTGCAACATCGTCGGTCCAGCAAGATCAAAAGTTTGGAGTGACGACAGCATCCTGGCAAACCGATCATCATCGATGAAATCTCGGTTTACGATGACGCCTCCTCGCAAGAACCAGTGATTGCTGACTGGAAAAGAACCAGAGCTGCCATCTGTAAATACGATCGCCAGCCCTCCGCGCTCGATCCAATTCAATAGTTCCGGATCCAAAAGCCGCGCAATGACTCCTGACTCGAAAGGATTCAACTTCGGTTCCCATTCCCCGGATGCCATCTTCGGGATCATCCGCTGAACATCGTGCAATTCCATTGAAGGATGACGATACCAAGTTCTTCGGAATTCTCGCTCAATTGCAGGCACAATCCAGATCGGCCACTCATTACAGTCGGTTCGATTTGCATAGGTCGCTTCCACTTTCAATACAGCTGGGGTGGGAACGGCGACCGTTGGAGTATTCCATTCGAACGTTTGGGACGATGCATTCGACGACTTCTTTCCGATGGATATCGCTTCGATCGAAGAACCATCCTCTAACATCACGACTGCCCGGACTCGCTCTTGTGGAGAGCTGCTAGTCGAATGGACCAAGAACTGCTGAGTCGATCCTCCCTCGAAACTGCGCACGTCGTCCTGAGTGTCTAAGACAAGCATGTTTTCCTCGTGCCAGCTCCATTCCTGGGCGGGCCACTTCGGTAAATTCTGAAAGTCAATGAGCCCCATTGCGGCAAACGGAAAATCACGCATCACGCTGACTACGTAGCCCTGCCGAGGCATTCGAAGTCGATATTGCTCGATCTGGAATTTTCTCATTTGTAAGGCGTTAGAACGAGAATCGGCAGAAATGGCATCTACGCTTCGATCGCCGGTTAAAGCACGCACTCGCTCTTTTGCCTCCTGAATCCGATGAGCGGAAATGAGACGGTTCGGATTCTCATGGTCGTATCCAATCTCCTCGAACACAGAAGCATCCGTCCAAGTGTCGGCAGCGATCGCTTCGCCAAGCATCAGTGGTTTCGGCGTTCTTTCTCGAATGTGTCGATCCAACCTCTCGAGCGTTTCCCGCCAAGTGTGATTGTTGCCGTAAGGATGATCGTCGTAGAAGTCGTGAATACGATGCCATTCGATCCAACTGCTATCATCCTCGACGATCGCTCCGGGGATCAGTTCATGTGCCCGATCATACAATCGCTGGATCACCGATAGCTCGGCGGAATGCCCGGTCTCGCAAGTAAGGCTTCGTAGAGCGATCGAGGCAAAATTGCGATCCGAGTAGTAGAACTCATCGTACTCGGCGATCAGATCACTGAGGAACTCGTCAGTTAATTTCGGGTGCCACGTCGGATACTCCACCCAGGCCAATATGCCCAATTCATCGCACAGCTCGAGGTACTCCCTCGGTGGAAACCAAAGACAGAACTTCATCAAGTTAAAACCGTAATCTTTGATGAACTGAAGTTCCCTCCGCATGTACTCGCGATCGATCGAAGGCGCAATGCGCGGTGGAGCATATCCCCAATTGAGTACACCTCGAATGGTGATCGGTTCTCCATTGAGCCAAAGCTCGCGACCACGAGTCTCGAACGAACGAATGCTAGCGTGAGTACGAATCGATTCCAAAACCTGATCGTCTCGATCACAAAGTTGAATTTCAATCAGATAGCGAAAGGGATTGGAGGGGGCCCACCTGATGACCGTTGAAGGAACCAAGCTTGTTGAAATCGTACCGTCGGACTGAATCGGATAAGTTTGAGACGGTGATTTTGGATCATCCGGAAAAAGGACACGAGTCCTCACGTGATAATTCGAAAGGTCGTCTCGATCGATGGCTGAATGAATCTGCAATTTCAACTCGATCTGATCGGTATTCCAGCCTGCAGCGTACATCTGCAGATCGTCGATCCAAACGGGTTCATCAGTAATGATCAGCTCCACCTTCTGCCAGATGCCACCAAAATGAGGCAGAAAGATCGGAAGGAAGCCTTGGGTGTTATGACCGACTCGCTCGTCGACTTCCACTCGAAGCTTAGCACCAACTCGGAAGTGCTGGGTCAAGTCCACTCGCCAGGTCGTCCACCCACCAAGGTGTTCCCCCACGAAAACATTATCGACGTAAACCCGCGCAAACGTTGCGACACCTCGGAACTGAGCCCACACTTTCCCTTTCAGCGAAGGGGCGATTTCTGGAAGGACCGTTTCATAGATTGCCGTGCCATCGAAGTCGTAACCCAACACAGGTTCCCAGCTATCCCCAACATTGATCGCCTTCGGTTGGGGATCGCTCTGAGTCCGAATTGTCCATTCCCGAAGCTCAATAGACTTTCGGCCCGTGATGAACGTCGTCTCAGCATAACCCAGCGAAGCGATCCCGCCGAATACTGTGAGAATGAGGAAGTTCAGGATCCGCTTTGCCATTCAACGAAAGCCCCGTCATTCAAGGAAAGGTAACATGGAAAAATGTGAGGCGACAAGGTGAGTCTTATCGGGAACACTGCAGGGATCCATGCTCACCTACGAATCAACGGCGAGTTCGGCTCGATATCCGATTGTTGCATCACAACCACCATTGCCGATCTGTCGAGGTCAAGATTCTTCGTCGGATCGCAATCGAGCCAGTACGGAATAATCTTCGAGCGTTGTCGTGTCACCGACTTGCTCCCTGCCACTGGCAATGTCACGAAGCAATCGTCGCATAATTTTTCCGCTGCGAGTTTTGGGTAGGGCTGTGGTGAACCGTATCTCGTCCGGCTGCGCGAGAGCACCGATTTCTTTGCGGACATGCAGCTTCAGCTCACTTCGAAGCTGCTCGTCAGGAGCATGGTGTTTAAGGGTGACGAACGCTGCGATGCCCTGACCTTTGATCTCGTCCGGCTTCCCAACGACGGCGGCTTCGGCAACGTTTGGGTGACTTACAAGCGCGCTTTCGATTTCGATGGTACTCAATCGATGTCCTGCGACATTGATGACATCATCGATCCGCCCCATGATCCAATAGTATCCATCCTCGTCTCGACGTGCATTGTCGCCAGTTAGATACTGGTGTGGAACCTTCGACCAATAACCGTCAACATAACGTTGGTCGTCCCCCCAAATTCCTCTCAGCATCCCGGGCCACGGTTTGGCAATACACAACATGCCCCCATGATTGGTTTCAACTTCGTGAAAACTGCTGTCGACGATGCTTGGAACGATACCTGGAAGTGGTCGCGTGCAACTTCCTGGTTTCGTCGCAATGGCTCCCGGAAGTGGTGACATCATGATCCCTCCGGTTTCGGTCTGCCACCAAGTGTCAACGATCGGGCAGCGACCACCACCAATCTTGTTGTAATACCACATCCACGCTTCCGGATTGATTCCTTCTCCTACCGAACCCAACAGCCGCAGACTCGACAGATCATGCTTGTCGACGTGAGCGTCTCCCCACTTGATAAAGGCGCGAATCGCAGTCGGAGCCGTGTAAAGAATGGTTGCACGATAGCGTTCAATGATTTCCCAGAATCGGTCCTCCGCAGGCCAGTTCGGGGCTCCCTCGTACATAATTTGAGTCGCTCCCGCCGACATCGGTCCGTAGACGATGTAACTGTGACCGGTAATCCATCCACAATCGGCCGTACACCAAAAGATGTCCGAATCACGGAAATCGAAGACCAGTTCGAACGTGTACTTGGCGTAGAGATTGTAACCAGCGGTGGTGTGCCGAATCCCCTTAGGTTTTCCGGTCGAGCCGCTCGTGTAGAGAATGAATAAAGTGTTTTCGCTCTCGACCGGCTCAGCGGGACAAAGGTCGGACGCTTGTTCTAGGACTTCGTGCCACCAGAGATCGCGACCGGAGGTCATCGGACATTCCCCACCGATGCGCTGATAAACAATACACCTTTCGACTGACGGACTTTTGGCTAGTGCTTCGTCGACGGTCGCCTTAAGTGGAAGCACCTTTCCCCGCCGCCAGCCGCCGTCTGCGGTGATTTGAAGCTTGGCTTTCGCGTCGTTGTTCCGGTCAGCCACTGCTTCAGCACTAAAACCACCGAAAATGACGGAATGCACTGCACCAATCCGAGCGCAAGCCAGCATAGCAACCACAAGCTCAGGAACCATGGGCATATAGATGCTAACCACGTCCCCTTTCTTGATTCCGAGCGACTTCAGAACATTCGCAAATCGGCAAACATCGCGATGTAAATCAGCGTAGCGGACAATCCGTCGATCGCCAGGTTCACCCTCCCAGTAAAAGGCAACGCGATCACCTCGCCCGGCTGTCACGTGAGCATCCAAGCACTGATAGGAAGCGTTCGTCTTCCCATCCGAGAACCACTTTGCGAAAGGTTCGTCCCATTCCAATGTCGTACTGAAAGGTTCGAACCAATGAAGATGTTGTTTCGCCAGATTTGCCCAGAACGCTTCGTTGTCTCGAATCGACTCGGCATACAGCTCTTCGTAAGCCTGAAGCGATGAAATTCGAGCCCGTCGAACGAAGTCAACACTTGGAAGAAACTTGCGAGTTTCCTGCATTACATTGACAACTTTGTCAGAGATTACTTGGTTCATGGTACCTTCCTGGATCGATGAGCCATTAGTCGTCGGAGTCCTTTGGTTTCTTCTTCTCTTTCTCTTTCTCTTTCTCTTTCGCTTTCTCTTTCGTCTCCGCCTTGGCGTATTCTTCTTTTTCCTTTACCGCTGCTTTGAACCGTCTCAGATAATCGTTGTTCATCTCGCGAATTTCGTCCGGAGTCAAAGCTTTTTGAGAATGGCGTTCATCGACTTCGATCTCTTTGGAGCCTTTGGCACGTGACTGCTGGAAAAATTCGTTGAGCCGATTTTGCTGCTCAGCCAAACGTTTCACCTCCAAACTTAACTGTTTGAAGGCCATTTCCATATCTTTTTCTTTCTCACGCGATTGTTTCTCGACATTTTCCCGGTCCAATCGCATGCGGGCTTCTTCCATCCTTTGTTGTGCTTGCATCGCTTGCTGGCGGGCAAGCTGCTGCCTTTCTTCCCATTCCACTCTTACTTTCGAGAGTTGATTGCGTGCTTCTTCATTGGCTTGATTGAGTTGACGATTCTCGCGCTCCAATTGTTCGATTCGCTGCCGCATCTGCTCCATTCGTTCGCGTGTTTCGGCCAGCTCTCGTCGGTGCTGTTCTTGGTTGGCTTCTGGTGCGAACTGTCCCATCCTGTGCGGTGCTTCCGAGGGCATTTGCATCGGTGGATGGTGTGGTTGTGGGGCACTTGGCATCGGCTGAAAATTTGGAGGTGGTACTGGAATGAAGTTCTGGCTTGGATGTCCTGAGGGGCCTGGCATCCTCTGTTGCATTTCGTGCATACCCGGGTGATATTGGTGTCTTGCGTCAGCTTGAATTTGCCGAGATTGAGGAGCTGCCGGAACAGCAATTCTTGCCTGATCAACAGCAGCATGCGGTGACTTGCTCTGCGTTTCGATCGCAACGACCAAGCGGTTGATGGCGGCGATCAATTCGCCTAGCTCGGCATGTTCATGCTTCCCTCCATTTCCGCATTTCGCGCAGTCGCCTTTACAAGACTCGCTACATTCTTTTGCTTTCTCGCACGTGGAATCTTTTGCTTCGTCGCAAGAGGTGATAGACGCATTCGCACATTTCTCGCATTTCTGGCTGCACTCTGCAGATGGCTTCTCGGCGCCATCGCTGCAGGTGTCCGACTTCTTTCCGCATTCGCCGCCACAGTCCGTCTTGCCCGCCGTACATACTTCGCCGCAGGACTTGCTCTCCGTGCGCTCCGTTTTATCGCAATTTTCCGAGCAAGTTTGCTTGTCACATTCCGACGCGATTTCCGACGAATTCACCGATTTACATGACTCGCATGCAGAGGTGCAAGCTTGCGATTTCCCCTCGCAGTGTTCGCACTTTTGTGCCTGGCAAGTGGACTCTGCATTCGCTGAATCGCATTCTGGGGTCTGATCGCACTGCTCCGTCTGATCACAGGCTTTCGTCTCAGCCTCGCAACAAGGTACGTCATCCGAGCACCCTGTCGCATCGTCGTTGGAGTTAGTCACGAGGCTGACGAATTCGATGCCATGGTTCGAGGGAAACGTTGATGCGTTCGTATTCTCTGATGGGACGTTCGACTCGCTGGACGGGTTCGATAAAACGGCGCTGCGATTCTCGTCTTCATCGATTGCCGTTTGGGTCGCTTCGAAATGCTCGTTTTGCGGTTCGTAAGCTGAACGCGGTGCCGGAATTAAGTCACCCGATGGACTCGGCGTTTTCTCTGGAACCTCGAACACGCGAACGTTAAGTAAGGTCGCACCTTGGGGAAGGTCTAATTCACTGATGACTCTCTGACGAACCGTTAGGGGTAGGCTCGTTAGTCCGATCTGCGGAGCGGGTGCTTCACCCACAATCGGAGCTTGAATGGCTGCTGCCGCAGACGCTACGGGACGGGGAAGGACCGCAGAACCAGTTCCGATCGAAAGAGTCTGAATCCGATTCAGCGGAGGCAAGCCCAAGCGTTCGCGACATACATCGCATTGCATGACATCCGCTGGATAAATGGCGGCAAGTTGTGCCTCCCTCGCCGAATGTTGGTCTTGAGCTAGTGCCTGTGGACTGATCGTCAAGATCGCGGCAGCAGTCAGATACAAGAAGCCGACAATCATTTGGCGAAGGCGAGGCATAGTAGGACTCCTTAAACTTGATCAGTTGCCAAATAGAATGTGAGTAAGCAATACTGAATTGGGATGGATCGCAGATTAGAGACATTCATCAAGCTATTGTCTATGATTCAGCCGAACTTTGCAAATAGCAAACGTTCTTTGATCGCAGGATTCTATCGAACTGCCCATTCGCTAGTCTCACCGACCGGTCCCCGACAACAGTCTGTTTTCTGAAACCGAAACATGCGCGAGGAAACGACCGATCGAAGCCTCTCTCGCTTTTGAAAGTTGTGCTCTTCGTGATTTGCCTTGAAAATCCGCAACCGGTAGCGCTATTTAGGCAAAAAGAAGAGATCAATATCTTCCTTGCTCGAGCTACGAGTTATGTAGTGCGAACAACGACTGAACTCACAATTCGGTTTGATAGAAATGCAGGCCAGTCGTCGTTTCGTTGGAAAGGAGACGATTACAGCGACAAATAGAACTTTGCGGGCTCGGTGGAACTCTCGGTCGATTGATTGCTAGACCAGAAATCACGCACACGGGATGGAAGATCACTGCAGTCATTCGCAGCATTCTGGTGATGCCAACCCACTCAGCTCAAAGCAACTCCGGAAAACAAAGCCAACTCACGTTTTAGGGGCTTGGTTGCCGGAGAAAATCGTTGACGTCGCTGTACTTCTTCTTCTCTTCTTTAGAGAACCAACTCAACCAGCCGGAACTGTTCGACGAGCGGGACGAACGTGTGTATTCGCTTTCCTTGGGATAGGGGCGCAAAAAGTCGACGGTGTTATTCCACCAGCGTTTGGTTGTTCTCGACATGCGCGACCACATGCTCGGTTGATTCTTGGGCACGCTGGACTTGGCAGCAAACGGATTCGACCACGAAGGCATCCAAGAACTGGATGATTTCGACTCAACACTACTTTTGGACTTCGATCCGAAAGGATTCCATAGCCAGCCATCCATGGCCGACACACTGGCGGTCCAACCAATATTTGCCAGGATCGTAAACAAAACGATCGTGAAACGTCGGTCTCGCATGTGATTGCCCGTGTCCCATCCTAGAACTTTGTTGATCGTACATCACGCTCCTGTGGGCCTATACTCGAAATTGAATACTCGAGTCCAGGCGAAAACTAGAAGTTCGAACCTCAATACCCATCGACAATGTCGCTGAACGAACAACTGTCAGTGAGTTCTGTCCGTTCTGAGTAAGTTGACTGCGCAAAATACGCAATCGAGGTAATTCATGGTCAGTGTTTCCCTCTGTCCTCAGTCGCATTTGGCAGTTCCAAAAGGGGCGCATTCCGCATTCGAATTGTTTGCCAAATCTGCCTGCGATATTCAACAAACAACCTTGGCCGAAATCTTGCCCTTCAAGGAGCTTATGCATGGCCACAACAAAGCGGCATTGGCATCCGCTGACCTCCAGCAACGTCATCAACTCGTCTGCGATCTGACCTCGGCGTCCCTTGTCAGGAAGTCTTGCGGGCAATGA
This sequence comes from Pirellula sp., assembly GCA_037440405.1. Lineage (GTDB taxonomy): Bacteria > Planctomycetota > Planctomycetia > Pirellulales > Pirellulaceae > JANMGV01. The sequence continues at coordinate 64,569 of JBBIUE010000005.1, forward strand.
TCGTCATTCGAGACGCAAGGCGAAAATGGGCCAAAAAGTTGGTGAAGGGAGTCAGCGCAACACGCCATCCAAAGGGGATTTCGTCCATGTAGAGATTGCGGATTCTTTGGACTATTCCAGAATTCGGCGATCGATGATGACACCAACTACCTAGGGCGCCAAGCCAAGGCTGTACCGTGTTTTGAAACTGAATTTGTTGAACCTGTAGACCGCCCACCTTTAACATGCGTCGAACGGACGAAGGTGAAAAGAACTGAAGATGCCGTCCTCCGTCATAGCCGCTCCAATACTTACCGCAGATCGTCACCTCGAGGCAGGCAAAGTTGGGAACGCTGAACGCAAAATAACCGCCAGATTCTAACCACTCAGCCACTCTTGATATTGTCGCCAGCGGATTGGAAAGATGTTCCATAACCATCCATGCTGCCACATAGCCGATGGAGTTTGGCTCGATTTGAAGATCAAACGCGGAGCCAGTAACAACCTGGATTCCTTTCCTCCGGGCTCGGTCCGCAGCCTCCGCGACCGGTTCAACTCCCATAATATTCCAACCGTCATTCATCAGCTCAGCGCAGAACCAGCCGTCTGCACATCCGAGCTCAATGGCGCGTTGATTTCGTAATTCTCGTCTGATGCGATCGGTTGGTTTCCAGGTGGATCGATTGTCCAGCCAGGCTCTCCACGACCTTCGGAACAGACTTGCTCGCGCAGAGCATGGAGATTGGGCTTGGCCTTCCTGTCGGTTGATTGGACTGCTCTCGGTCGTTTTCCGAGGATTGGATGTCGCCGCCTCGCATGCTCTATCGAAATCCGGTTGCGGCGAATGATGATGCGGACCGTAATGAAGCGGGTAACATTTTAGCAAGTCCTGTTCGACAGGACGGGGATTCAAGTAGCGATGGCCGCATCGACAACAGCGCACAGCATGAAAGGGACCTCCGATTCCGTAGATCCAATCATCGAACGTAGCAGTGTGCTTGCAATGATCATGATCGCACAACGGACACGGAACAGTTTCAAAATCGATATCTGGGTGAGTCGAGGTCACAATCAGCTCGCTCACGCCAGCATCTTTTGGACGATTTCACCGTGAACGTCGGTCAATCGGAAGTCGCGTCCTTGGAAACGATAGGTCAGCTTCAGATGATTGAGGCCGAGCAAATGTAGGATGGTAGCATTCAGGTCATGCACGTGAACTCGGTCTTCGACAGCATGAAAGCCGAGTTCGTCCGAGGCTCCGAGCGTCAAACCCGGTTTCACTCCGCCTCCCGCGAACCACATCGTGAAGGCATTGGGGTGATGGTCGCGACCATCGTTGCCGCCCTGCACCATGGGAGTCCGACCGAACTCGCCTCCCCAAACCACCAAGGTGTCTTGAAGCATTCCGCGTCGTTTGAGGTCCATGATCAACGCTGCACAGGCTTGATCCGTGTTCTGGCAATTCTTCTTGAGATCCGCTACTAAATTTCCGTGTTGATCCCAAGCTTCGTGGAACAACTGGACGAATCGAACACCGCGCTCAAGCAAGCGCCGAGCATATAAACAATTATTAGCGAACGACGGTTTTCCAGGTTCAGCACCGTACATGCTCAGAGTCTCTTGGGTCTCATCCGACAAGTCCATCAATTGCGGCGCACTCGCTTGCATTCTGTAGGCAAGTTCGTAGGATCGAATCCGAGTTGGTATCTCCGGATCGTTGAGTTGTTCGTAATGTCGTCGATTTAGTTGCGCGATTGCATCCAAGGACAGTTTCTGCATCTGCGAATCAATGCCCGTTGGATTTGACAAATAAAGTACAGGATCACCAGCACCACGAAACTGCACACCTTGATAGACGGTGGGAAGAAAGCCGCTTCCCCAATTGCTGTTCCCACCGCTTGGCCCCTTCGATCCCGAGCTGAACACGACAAAGCCAGGCAAGTCTTCGGACTCCGAACCAAGACCATACAGAGTCCAGGCCCCAAGGCTGGGTCGTCCAAACTGTTGCGTTCCGGTATTCATCAATATCTGTGCGGGAGCATGATTGAAAGCGTCGGTGACCATACTGCGAACGATACACAAATCATCAGCTACTTTGGCTAGATTCGGCAGCAATTCTGAAATCTCAGCTTGACACTCGCCATGCTTCGAGAATTTGAATCTCGGTCCTAGCAGCTTCGAGTTCGGGTTGATAAACGCAGCACGATAACCCTGCAGCAGATCAGGAGGGGGCAACGTCCCGTCGAAGCGAGCCAGCTCGGGTTTGTAATCAAATAATTCGAGATGGCTGGGGGCTCCTGCCATGAACAGATAGATGACTCGTTTGGCCTTCGGTACATGATGCGTTCCGAATGGTGTTGCTTTCGAATCCGCAAGCGACTCAGAAGGGGTAAGCCACTGAGCGAGTGCGAAACTCCCTAAGCCCACGGCACAGTCTCTCAGGAACCAGCGACGTGCGATCGATTCAGGCGAAAAGCCGCGATATTGATGTTGTTGACAATTCATGGCTCTTGCCTCTATTCTTTGCAAAGTACTTCGTCCATGTTCAGAAGAATTCGAGCAACGATCGTCCAGGACGCGAGCTCTCGCGGGTCTTCTGTACCAGTCGGGATCGATCGAAGCGACTCCGTCTCCCATCCGCAGATAGCCCTCCCAGTGCTTTCATCCAAAACCGAGCTCCTTGCGGATTGCAGGACCGACTGAATGAGGCTCACCTCCTCAGACGATGGATCCCGACCGGTCGCTTCTCGAACCATCCAGATGATACGGTCTCGATTTTCGCTACCATTCATCAAAAACGCTCGCCTCGCGAACCCTTGGGCACACTCCACGAAGATGTCCTCATTAAGCGATGTTAACGCTTGAAGAGGTGTATTGCTTTGCGTGCGTCGAACACAGGACGAATCGCCATTGGGAGCGTCAAACACTTGAAGGGGTGGGTAAGGCACGCTGCGAAATCGAAAGACGTATAGGGATCGACGGTAACGGTCTGCACCTTTGGCTTCGAGCCAAGTTTTCGGACCGTAACTAACAGGAGGTTGGAAAAGAAAATCCGGTGCCGGCGGACAGACGGGTTCTCCGCGTTGCCGTAGATCGAGGACACCGCTGATCTTCATGATCGTGTCCCGCAGAACTTCTCCCTCCAGCCGCAACCGTGGATGCCTCGATAGCCAACGATTGCGTGGGTCTTTGTCCAAGTGCTCGGGACGCACCACCGAATCTTGTTGATAGGTTTGCGAGGACACAATCGTGCGAAGGAGATGCTTGAGACTCCAATCGTGATCCATGAAATCGCAAGCCAGCCAATCCAAGAGTTCTGGATGAGTTGGTATTTCACTTTGAGAGCCGAGGTCCTCGGATGTCGCCACTAGACCGGCCCCGAACAACTGCTGCCAAACACGATTCACCATGGCTCTCGCCGTTGTTGGGCTCTGCTTGTCGACCAACCACTTTGCGAAATCTAATCGATTGGGAAATGGATCGGATGCCTGTATCGGGTGCAAAAAACGAGGCGTACCACAAGTGACCTCTTCTCCGGGTTTGAGAAAGTCGCCTCGCTCGAGAAAATTCGTAATTCGCTTTGAGGATCGTTCGCGGAGGACAAGCTGCGATGTCCCCCAAGGATGTTCTTGCCAGCAACGCTCGATTATCGAGTTGGCGTCCGACCACTCTGGCTTCAGCGTCCGCCAATAAGTAAATAGCTCATCCAAATCACCCTCGGAAAAGTTGGCTTCGGGCGAACGATCAATGATTTGCCTAATTCTTGGAGGAAGAGAATCTCGACCAGCGACCGGGTCTTCAATCGCGGAAAGTCGAAATCGACCAAGATTGTAAGTCTGATTATCGTCGCTGTTCCAACCGCCATGGTTTTGAACTAGCTGGATTCGAAGAACTCGACCTTCCGCGTTTTCGACCGGTTTTTCGAAAAGGAACTGAGCTATCAACGGCTGATTCGAGCGTCCGGGTCCTATGTCCGTAGTCCAAGCTGTTGCATCATCACCATCAAACGCGAATGAAATCGGCCCTGTTTTGCGTTCCTTGGTTGACCGGTCATCATAAATCTTCGGCAAAACTGATTCTGCCGCATTGAAACAAGCTATCCCGTCAGTGATCGCGATTGCATGGCGCTCATCCGACAAACCGTCTGGTGAAATCGAGACTCGAATCTCGCTGAGTGCGGCTGTTCCATAGATGCTGCGGCCAGGACCTTCTCGCGGAAGATTAAAGTCGGTCATCAGCTCGAGCTGCACACCTGCGAGCGTGTCTACTTCCACTTGGACCTCGCCCCACGGAGAACTCTTGGTCGGAGCGTAGCTTTGCGCCAAGAAGCCACCGTCAGACTGAGGAAGCATTTTTTGGCCGCCGAGCGAGTCAAAGTTCCAAGATAGATCGAAGACCTGGCGTGGCTGTTTGACAAATCGCACACTCTCGACCCATGCTAACAATTCAGCTTGCCAAGTGTCTTGAGATGATTTCAATTCATCTTCCAGTTGTTTGATTCGAAACAAAACCTGTTGTCGCTTCTCCTCCTCGTCGGGAGTGTATACGGTAACACTACCCTCATAACAATTGTTGATCATCGCGAACATCTGATAGTATTCACGCTGGCTAAGCGGGTCGTACTTATGATCGTGGCACTGCGAGCAGTTGATCGATAATCCGAGAATGCTTTTTCCGATAGCGTCCATTCGATCGAACATCGCTTCCATGCGGAACTGCTCGGGATCCACGCCTCCCTCCTCGTTGATCATGGAGTTGCGAAGAAATCCGGTGGCAATCAGAGAGCTTGTCGTCGCATCGGGCAGCAGGTCCCCGGCAATTTGCTCGATGATGAATCGATCGAACGGTTTGTCTTCATTGATCGCCGCTACCACCCAGTCGCGATAGTGCCAAACGCTGCGTGGTTTGTCCTTTTCGAAGCCATCGCTATCCGCATAGCGAGCGACATCGAGCCAATGACGTCCCCATTTTTCTCCAAATTGCGGCGAAGCAAGAAGCGATTCGATCAGCTTTTCGATAACCAAGTCGTCGGGCAATCCTTGCCATTGTTGATGATCGTCTTCAGCGAATGGCAGCCCAATCAAATCCAAACTCAAGCGCCGCATCAGCTTGGCACGCTCGGCTCGTGGATTCATGGTTAGACCATTTGCTTTCAGCAATTGATGGACATACGTATCGATTACTGATTCACTGTGCGAGCTTGCTAACAGACCTACGGGAGGATATTTGGGAGGAATGAATGCCCAATGCTGATCCCAATCTGCACCTTGATCGACCCATTGTGCTAATAGTTGCTTGTCGCGTTCCGACAAGACTTTGCCTGAGTCTAGCGGAGGCATGCGAAGGGAATCCTGTTGCGAGTGGATGCGGAGAATCAACATGCTCTCACGGCTATCTCCGGGAACGATGAGTCGTTCACCCGAGTCACCGGTCCATTCGAGCGCCTGTTGGACGTCCAGTCTTAGGCCGGCTTCCCGAGTGCTTTCGTCAGGACCATGGCAGAGAAAACAATTCTCTGAAAGGATCGGTCGAATATCTCGCGCAAAATTCAATCGCCTGTCGACAAACGCGGTTGAGCTGTCGTCAGCGACGCATTGCACCGACCAGGGCTCAGATAATGAGAAAATGACCGAAGCAAGGGTGAGAAAGTTGGGGAAAGGTAGCTTCATCAAGTAACTTCCAAAACGAAGGCTCGATTGCAGTGTGGCAGGAGGAAGTCCAATCAGGCATCATCAGCCGAATCCGGATATTTTAGTTGGAAAGCACCATGGTAAAGATAACTTTCATGGGTTTCCGAATCGCGCCCCGACAATTGCTCGATCGGCCATCTCGACGAATATCTCGGAATTCACCGCGATGAATCTCGTTCGGCTGATTTAGATCGTCTCGCCTGCTTGATTCTATCACGACCTTGAAGAAAGCTGAACCTAGCGGTAGTCTCGAAATACAAGCTGAGAAGCGCCAATCGCGCTCGCGTAGCGATTCTCGCTTTACTACCCCACCCTTTTCTTGAGTTTATCGAAGCGTCAGGGTGGCCGTCAAAGTCGAACGGCCACGTCGAATGACTAACTTGATGCTCCTGTCATTTTGTCCAACTGCTTTCGTGAAATCGGTGGCATTACGTACCGGTTGGTCATTCACCGAAAGAATGATATCGCGAACGACAAGGAGTTCGCCGAGCGCTCCGCCAGGATTGACTCCAGTAACGAGCACACCTCCGTCTCTAGAAGAAAGCCCAGCTTGGCGTGCCAAGTTGGAAGGAACGGGAGCTATTTCAATCCCTAACTGTTCGATGAGACGGCCACCAGCAATCGCGGCCAACTTCTCGTCCGTTTGCTCTTCGATGATGACATTGAGAGTCAATGATTTGCCATTCCGAATGATGCCTAGAGAAGTCCTCTGACCGGGTGATATAAGTGCGATCTCTCTTCGCAGTTGGCTGCTATTCTGAATCGGTTTGCCATCGAGAGATACCACGACATCACCCACCTGCAAACCACCCTTGGATGCAGGTCCATCCTCCGCGATATTTGCAATGTAAACGCCTGAAGTTCCGGGGGGCAATCCATAGTGTTCAACACCAGCCGGCGTTAAATCCTCCAGCGATGTTCCGAGGTAGCCGCGAACCATCCGACCATGTTTAATGATACTGTCAAAAGCGGCACGAACCATGTTGCTCGGAATCGCGAAGCCGATGCCGTCAAAACTGCCCGAGCGAGAAGCGATCGCCATGTTAATTCCGATGATTTCGCCTCGCAAATTGAGCAGCGGGCCGCCACTATTGCCCGGATTGATGGCCGCGTCCGTTTGAATCAAATCATCATATTGAGTAATGTTCTCTTCGCGATTCATGGCACTGATGATGCCAGCCGTCACGGTCTGTGCCAAACCAAAGGGACTGCCAATGGCAATGACCCAATCACCGACTTCCATGTCCGATGAGTCACCAATCGGAGCTGCCACCAACCCAGAAGCGTCGACTTTGAGTACCGCCAAGTCCCCTTTCTCGTCGGTTCCGACCAAACGAGCGTCAAAGGATCGGTTGTCGCTGAGTTGCACGGAAATCTTTGAAGCGTTTCGGACGACATGATTATTGGTGATGATATAGCCATCGGGGCTGACAATGACACCGGAACCCATGTCTTCCTGCGGTCGTTGCGGCATCTGAAAGTCAAATTCATCAAATAGGCGACCACCAAAAAATTGCTCAAATTCGGGGGGGAATGGCATTCTCTGCCTGCGACCGGCAACCCGCTCATTAGGATTTCCAATGGTGACCGAAATGCTAACGACGCTGGGCTTCACGGCCTTTGCGACGTTTCGAAAGGCCATGGACAACTGGTCCGCACTGGCGATCAGGTCCTCACGAGCTCTTTCTGCAACGACTTTTTGCTGAGCATAGACAACCGAAGGCGAAGAACTCCCTGAAGGCCGAACAATCCAAATCGCAACGAAAATGATTCCAGCAAGTACGAGCCATCGGATGGTTAGCGATGGAGACATGGTGGCAGACTCCTCAAACTGAGAACACCGATACACGAGATAGTCACCGATGAAAACACTTTCCCGACCAATTTAGCAAATTTCCAAAACGATGAATACTAGAGTGCGAGTTCCGTGCCAGACTTGGTAGCTTGTCAAATGATGTTCTTCGGAAACAACGGTGGGGGAAGAAAGTACCGAAGATGAACAATGCAGCGAAGATTTCATTCAAAAGCGATCCAAGGTCGTAGCGGATATCCGTCGGATTTGTGGAATTTGCGGGTGGTTCCAACATTAGCCGCAGGCGTGCGGGCAACGCGCTGTCCATCGTTGGCAATAGCGCACTCCTTCGACCGGCGGCTCAAACTCCAACTCCCTGTAACAAGGTACGTTCATTCATTGAGTGCAGGCGGGAAGCTTTCAATCAAACCAACAATCGTTGCCTTGACAATGCAATCAAATTGAATTTTGTTTGAAGCGAAATTTTCCGTGATCTCCATTCGCTAAAAAAAGAAAGCGGTCATCGCAAACGATGACCGCCTTCAAAATTGAGTGTGACTGAGAGTAAACCCAGCCAAAATAAACAACTAGCAGCCGCAGCCACCGCAACCGCTGTTGCAGCCACCGCAACCACCGCGTCGCATGATTCCCATGCGACCACCGCAATTGCCGCTCATGCTGCCGCAGCCATTATTGACCGGAACAGTGATGGTCTGAGGGACCATGCGGCAAACAGTAACATCGACCTCTTCTTGAACCGTTTGAGGGACGCATACCTTGTAGGTCTCGGTCTTCTCTTCCTGAACGCAATCGTACACGGTTACGTTGTAGGTTCGACTTCGTTGTTCAGGAACCATGACGGTGCAAGCAACTTCCTTCATCTGTACCTGTTGCTCACAGGTCGTAACGTCAACCATCCGCGACCTTTCAACGGGAGTGCAAACAACTCGGGTCACAGGACGAGTACGATTTTCCATTTCGCAAACCGTCTTCGAAACTTGATAGGTCCGAGTCTGCGGCTGCATGGTACATTGCTTGACAGTACGGGTCTTTTCAACCGTCTGATACGATACTTTGTTGACCGTGCGAGTCTTGGTCTCAGGAGTGTAAACGCACTTCTTGACCGTGCGCTGTCGCGGTTCAGGCTTGCAAACGGTGACGTTGTACGTGTAAGGCTCGTCAACCATTTGAGTTTGGTAGGTCGTGTTGGGAACTTCTTCCGTCACAACGTTTGGAACCCAAACTCTGCGAGTAACGGTTTGCATGGTCGGACCACATCCGCAACCGGAGTCAACGGATCCGCCACAATCGCCGCAACCGGAAGAACATCCGGAAGAGCATCCACCGCAATCCGATGCACAAGGTGCTGGAGCGCATCCGCCGCAGCTTCCGCAACCTCTGCGACCGCGAAGCAATCCACAGCCTGCCAGAAGTCCGCGACGTCCGCCGTAAGAAGAGTAACCGACGGAAGCTCCGCAGGCATTCGAGACCGGAACTTCTTCCGTAACGCATTGGTACGAGCCCATGTCTCTTGTGACCGTTCTCGTTCCATTAACAGCAATCGTCTTGCAAACCTTTCGGACGCCTTCACGTGTTTCCACATGTGGGACCATCACGGTGTAGTCAACAACTTCCTCAACATAGGAAGGAGTATTGACTACATAGGTTTCCTCAACCGGAGTCACAACGGCTTCGCAAACTTTGTAGGTCTGTACAACGTCCGAGTAAACGGGAACCATTACGGTGCAAGTGCGATCTTCTACAACCACGCGCGATACTGGAACGGTGTAGCTCACGTCTTCTGTAACTGTCGAACGCTGCATTTCAACGTACTTCTGCTCGACCTGCTTCGTCACAGGCACGTTAACGGTTACGGAGACCTGCTTCATTTCCGTCTTTGGAACCATGACCGTATAGTTTTCGGTCTTGGTTTCTGTGCGAGGTACTCGCTTCGTCACGGTGTAGGTGCGAGTTCGGTCTTCCATCGTATTAACCACTTTGGTAACCATTCTCTTCTCTACAACCTGTTGAGGCACCATCACGGTACGCTCGACATAAGTCACGCCGCAATCGGCCGCGACAGCACCGCCGCCGCAACCGCCACAATCAGCAGACGTAGCTGGTGTTCCGCCGGAACAGCCACCACATCCCCCGCAACCGCCGCAATCAGCGGATGCTCGCACCGCCCCGAATAGCATCATGGCAAGTGCGAAGGTGTAAACCAATTTCAATCTCATCGGAAACTCCAAAAACAAAGAAAAGTGACCCGAAGGTTCACAAAACCCAAAAATGGGACTTGACTCAATGAACTGCTAAACCACCCAATAGTGGGATTGGACTCAGAACGATAGCTTATACTTTGTGCAATGAATAGAAGATTCTAGCTGAAGGTTCTGTGTACGGAAGGTATTGCCGGAAAAATTCCCGCATTTTTTCTGTTTTAACAATTCTGGCTGATTCAAAGCCAATCGTCTTCAAATTGGGTGTATTGCGATGAGTTTGACGACGTCTGCCGTCTCTCCATTGTGGTGACTGTAAACGAATGTAATTCCTGCGGAATGCGATTCGTAAAACAAGAGAAGAAATGAGGGCAACAGGCTATGTCGAGATCTGCGAATGGATTTGCTCGACTGACACAGCCTTCATCGAGTGAGATTCCTGTTGAGTGGTCAAGATGTTGGAGACGCATGAGCTAGGACTCTCAAGGCGATCGCCAATCGAATCAAACGATTCCCAGGACTCGCAGCATCTTCATGATGTGAGCCTTGCCAATTCGTCGAGCGTATGGTTCGTTCAACTCGGTACCGCTCGCACTTGCGAATCGAACGCAAGAAAATGAACGACAAAATGACGCATATTTGCGACTCGCGTTGCGACGCGATCCAACAGTTCAAAGTTCAAAGTCGGCAAACAATTTCGAGAAAACGTTCGCAGCTAGCCGATAATGCGTTGGATAAAACTTCGGTTCCTCGGTGTGCTGAATACTCCTGAAGTCGAATAACCAGCGCGATGCGACGGAACCTGTAAGGTTGAACGCATTATCTCGCGAATCTATACTTAACGCAGAGAATAAACTGTTAGTAGGGATCAAAGCACTGGGTTCGATATGGAAGGCCCTTTTGAGAAGTTGACGGTGACAGTCCCTTGACGACGAGTAATCTGTTGCTGCCAAGTGAGGAAGTGTTGGATGGGATGCCAGACGGAGTCTGTCTTCTCGACGCTGATCTCGTTGTCCAATGGGCCAACCGACGATTCCGCGAGATGTGGCGCAATGACAGTCCGGTAGGCTCGGATTTCTTTAGTGTATTGCAGCATCCCCAGTTCTTCAATTCCGTCTCTCCTTTCGAATGCCTTCGTGATGACGCTGACGAGGGTTCCTCGGCCGCAACCGCAACTCTCCAATGTGCAGATGACCGCTTTTTTGATTTGCACACCGCGCGGCTCCAAAGCAATTCTCTGGGAAGTTTTTACGTCGTCACGTTAAGCGAATCGACTGGCGAAGTTCGGCAGCAGCAGAAAATGGCTGCCATCCATCAAGCTGGAAGCAAGCTGACGGATTTGAAACCGGAAGAAATCTTGGCTATGGACGTCGAGCAGCGTATCGACTACTTGAAAGACAACATTCGACATTACACGCGGAACTTGCTGAATTTTGAAGTGATCGAAATCCGACTTTTGGAACGATCGTCGGGACAGTTGATACCGCTGCTTTCGGTGGGGATCGATCAATCGGCTGCGGATCGAAGGTTGCTGGCTCGACCGCAGGCGAATGGCGTGACTGGATGGGTAGCCGCCTGCGGCGAAAGTTATCTTTGTCCGGATACGGTCTCTGACCCGATTTACATTGAGGGCTTCAAAGGAGCGCGAAGTTCGTTGACGGTGCCACTCATCCTGCACGATCAAGTGATCGGGACAATCAATGTGGAAAGTCCAAAGGTACGCGCATTCAATCTGAGCGATCAACAGTTCCTAGAGATATTCGCCCGCGATGTCTCGGTTGCTTTGAATACTCTTGAGTTGCTCGTCGCGCAAAAGACCAACGCGGCTCATCAAAGTTGTGAAGCGATCCATGCTGCAGTATCGACTCCAATTGACGAGATCTTGGTGGATGCGACGAGCGTCATCGAGAATACAGCGGGCTCGGACGTTGACCAAGTTGCACGAGCGAGACGAATCCTTCGAAATACACGTACCATCAAACAAGCGATACATCGGGTCCGACAGTCGGTGGCTCCCATGGAAGCCATCGTTGGTCAAGTCGACTACAAGCGACTTGAGCGGCTCCGAGGCAAACGCATTCTAGTCGTCGATGCGGACCCCACGATTCGAGCGGACGCGCATGCTTTGCTGGAGCCCTATGGTTGCCTGATCGAGGCTGCAGGATGTGGCGATGAAGCCGTGGCCATGGTTCGCAATTGCGAACAGGGCGAAGGATATGATTTGTATCTCGCGGATATTCGGCTGCCTGATTACTCTGGCTACCAACTAATGGTGCGCCTTCAGCAGTTCATGAAGCACGTTCCTCTCATTTTGATGTCTGGTTATGGCTATGATCCAGGCCACTCGATTGTGAAGGCTCGGCAAGCTGGACTGCACCCTAAAGGTCTGGTCTCCAAACCTTTTCGTGTCGATCAACTTCTGCTCGCGGTCGAAACCATCGTTGAATCTCGTCCGTCAGCTTCCGCCGGTTAGAGCTGTCGTTCGCCAACCAAGAATGCGGGCGATGCCATGGATTTTTGGGAAGTTGCCAAAGTCGTCTTGCTGGGAGTCGTTCTACTTGGGCACACTGGATTCTGGTTGGCTTGTTTCAATCGCATCAACGCGACCGGTCTAGCGCGAACCACGATCAAGTTCCTCGAGAAGACGTTCATTTTGGCATGGGGCATGATACTGATCATCGCTCTGTTGAGAATGTGGTCCAAGGTGCTGAACTGGGTCGGTCATGGGTCAGTCACTGACCTTTGGGAATCCTCACCGTCTTTCGGGTTTTATGCGGTGTTCTGCCTCCTCGCAGCAGTAACTCTTGGAGTTCCTTGGGTCGTCAACCGCCTTCCGCTTCATTTCCAGTCGTCTCGATTGTCAAGCTGTTTGACTCAGCGATGGGACCTCAACCAAGAGATCGCTCGAGTGACCACGGCCGGAACCCTCACGAGCGCGTTCGCAAGGATTCCATGGAATGATATCGATCGGTTGGAATTGACCGTGAAGCACATCAACTTTACGCAACTGGGCATGGCATTCACCGGAATGCGGATCGGCCATGTCTCAGACTTCCATTTGACTGGCGGCATGGAGTTGGATTTCTATCGTTTCGCTGCAGAAAAACTGCGATCGGAACATCCTGACGTGATCGTTGTGAGCGGTGATCTTGTTGATTACGACGAATTCGTTCCCGCAATGGTCGACCTTGCCAAAGAATGGCAAGCTCCTCTCGGTACATACTTCGTGCTCGGAAATCATGACCGACGATTGTCAAACGTTCCGGAGTTTCGAAGGAAGCTGCGGGACACGAGTTGGGTAGATGTCAGCGCTCATCCAGTATCGATACGAGTGGGCAATGGGAGGATTCTCCTGGCTGGAAATGAGTGGCCCTGGTTTCCACGGCGATGTGGGTGGTCGCAATCGACCGAGAACGAATTCGAGTCGGACTGGACTCTGCGATTAGCGGTGGCTCATACCCCCGATCAGTTTCGTTGGGCGGAAGGGCTTCATGCGAACCTGATGCTTGCTGGTCACTTGCATGGCGGGCAGGCTCGGTTTCCGATTGTTGGTCCGATCGTCGCTCCGAGTTGGCATGGAAGCCGTTTTGCGTGCGGCGTTTTCGAGTTTCCTAGTCGGATGGTGATGCATGTCAGCCGCGGATTGGGCGGAATCCACCCTCTGCGCTTCCGTTGTTTGCCGGAAGTGACCGTCTTAGTACTTTCGAATCAGAATGTATCCGGATAGACCACAACGTCGATTCGCCGGTTAAGGGCTCGACCGACGGGCGATTGATTGTCGGACCGAGGGTGATTCGATCCATGTGCAAGTGAAAACAATTGATTTGACGGCAGGCCGTTCCTTCGGACCAACTGATCCAGCACTGCCATGCTCTGCGCGGACGTTAGCTGATGCGCCGTGGTATAGGTTCCGCCATAGAATGGCCGATCATCCGAATGCCCTTCGATCGCAATTCGCTGCCGAGGGAAGTTCTGCTGAATCGCCGCTGCCAACCGATCCAAAACCGCAGCAGCGTTTCCCGACAACTGCGACGACTCCGGCTGAAACAACGCATCGGCGGGAATCGAAACGCGGATGACATCGGCCTCAACTGCGACATCCAAACCCAATTCGCGGAACACGTCAGCCCGCCTTCCCAAGGAGTGATTGGCGACCAATCGGGCACTCCCTTTACTTGCCACGTTCGCAGAGACGCTGTTGCTTTGCGCCGGTGCTGCGTTTTTTTGAGCTAGCTTCGCTTTGTCAAGCTGGCCAGCAACATCCTGTAGTTGCCGCTGCAACAGTTCAGAGCGATCCCGATAGAGTTGCGCCTGTTGCTGCGATTGTGCGAGTTGGGTTGTCAAGTTCCGATTGTTCTCGTCCAGCACTTGTAAGCGACGCTCCAAGTCCAAAGAGGGAGTTGCATTGCCTGGTCCAACAGCACCAGTTCCGACTCCGAAAGGCGATGTGGCCGTATTTGGAACCGATGCAAAATAAGGATTGCGATTGCAGCCCCCGGATAACACGACAACGATGACGATAGTTGCTGTGATCGCTAGTCGAAGGCGACGATGGAGATCAAGGCTTCGTAGCTGTTCCATCGGTTGGTTCCATCCATTCCCTCGAAATCCCAATCAATACTGATATGCAATTCGCCCCGATACCTTCGACCTTTTCCGGAACCGCCTCCCACGGGGATACGTCGTTTAACAGTCAGTCGGATGCGTACGGCAACATGCCTGTCCAGCGATTGCAATCGCGTACGCCTTCGGCTTACGGTTAAACCACCGAAAACTCAACGAATCAATTCGCAATCGATCGCGACACGTGAACGGTTACGATTCCTGTCACACCGGAAGTTCGCGCGGTACCGCTTAATTCGTCTCTCACGGGACGGCGCTCTCCATGCCACTTGCATCGGAAGGCTCGCTCCAAGTTGCTTGCATCGGAAGTTATTTCGAGAACCCTTCTGACACTGGGACAGTATCGAAGAGCTCACCCCGACTCAAGGTCATTTTGTTCGCCGAGCTTATGCTGCATTTGAACGGACTCCACCGAACGAAAATGCTGTAGCAAGCTTGCGAAAGTACCCTCAAAGATGCTGTCCCGTACTCGGGTCATCAACCGCTGGTAGTAAGTGATATTGTGAATCGACATCAAAATTGGCCCAAGCATTTCGCTAGCTAGAAACAGATGCCGCAAGTAGGCCTTGGAATGCTTGCAAGCCAGACAAGGGCATGATTCATCCAATGGGGTCGGATCGTCGGCAAAGCGTTGATTTCGAATCCGAACGGGTCCAGCGTCAGTGAAGGCCATGCCGTTGCGGCCATTGCGAGTCGGCATGACACAATCGAACATATCGACACCGCATGCGATATTTTCGAGAAGATCGATCGGTCTTCCGACGCCCATCAAGTATCGAGGCTTGTTCGTTGGCAGTAATGGACATACAGCATCGACGATTCGATACATCTCCACGGGGGGCTCGCCGACGCTTAGTCCGCCGATCGCAAAGCCGTCGAAGGGGTACTTCGTCAGTGCTTCGGCACATTGAGCGCGCAAATCGACATCGAGTCCGCCTTGTACAATTGCGAACTTGGCTTGTTCGGATCGCTCTGAAGCCATAAGCGAACGCTCTGCCCACCGAATGCTTCGTTCGCTTGCTTCCTTAATGAGTTCAAGCGGTGCTGGCAATCCAACCACGTGATCGAGCACCATGGCAATATCGCTCCCCAAATTCTCCTGAATTCGAATGGACTCTTCTGGAGACAATTCGACCATGCGACCATCAAGGTGGGAACGAAAGGTAGCACATCGTTCACTGACCACTAAGCGATCCGCCAGCGAAAAAATTTGGAAGCCACCGCTATCGGTCAGAATGGGCCGATCCCAGCCGATGAATCGATGTAAGCCGCCGAGTTCTCGAATGCGATCGCTGCCGGGGCGAAGCGAGAGATGATAGGTATTGCCGAGAATGATTTCCGAACCGGTATCAACGAGCTGAGGATTCGTCAGCCCCTTGACCGATCCCTGTGTACCAACTGGCATGAAGGTCGGAGTCTGAACGACTCCGTGAGGGAGATGCAACCTTCCAACACGAGCACGGCTGCCTGAAACGACTTGCAACAACTCAAATCTACAGGCACACGAAGTCGCTTGAAAGGAGGTGGAATCGAAATCAGTCTCCACGCAGCTTCAAGCCCAGATTCGTCAATTTCTCGCGGACTTCGTTGAGGCTAGTGACGCCGAAGTTCTTGCATTCAAGAAGATCATCGCCTGTCTTTCGGACCAGTTCGCCGATCGAGGTCAACTGCAACCTCACCATACACTTTCTAGCACGCACCGAAAGGTTCAGGTCGGAAATAGGACGCTCCAATAACGCTTGTTGATCGGGCGAAAGGCTCGCAACATCCAACGGCGGCTCAACCTCTCGCTTTTCGTGTGCGAACTGACCGATCGATAGGCCACGAGAAGACAGGATTTCCTTGATCTCGACAAGTGAAGTTTCACCAAAATTCTTGCTGGTGAGCAGTTGCTGTTCTGAAATGCGAGTCAAATCGCCAAGCGACTTGATGCCCATCTTCTGCAAGCAGTTCCTCGCTCGAACGGATAGCTCGAAATCCGTGACTGGAACATTGAGCAACTGTGCAAGCCGCTCATTACGGCGCTGAGCATCTTCATCGAATGCCATGCTTCCTGCAGCGGCATCTTTCAAGAATAACTTCGCTCGCGGATGATCGGGAAAAGAATCGAGAATTCGGCGGAAGCAAGCCTGTGATCGAGTATAGTCATTTCGATCTTCGTAGATCACGCCTAAGTTGATCAATGTTCCAACATGGGAAGGAAAGTTCGATGCCGCTCGCTTGTAGAGCTCGAAGCTTTCATCGTCGTTACCAGCCCGATCGTATTCGAGGGCCAAGCCGAACAAAGCACCGGAGTGCTTCGGATCGAGAGTAATCGCCCGCTGAAAGTAAGCTACGGTTTCGACTCGGCTTCCACCGACTGCTGCAACGGTAGCACCTCGCTGGTAGAGATACTCAGCAGTTTGCTCGACAGGACCAAACATGTTGTCGAGAATCCGCATCGCCTCGTCTTTGCGGCCACTGTAACGCAATGCCTCCGCAATCGCCAAATCGCAAAGTTCGGACGGATATCCTGCGCTCTTCGCAGCTTCAAAATATTGTATCGATTGGTCGTAGTTCTCTAACTGAAGAAAAATCTTACCGAGGTAGTACTGTGCAATGGCTCCGCCGTCACCCTGCTTCAATGTGGCCTCAGCATCGTCGAAGCGGCCCAGCAAGCAATAGCAGACTCCCAAGCGTGTCGTCATGGCTGGGGTCTTCTCCTCGGCGGAAGCAAGTTCATTCACGGCATCGCGGAACAGAGCCAATTGCGTGAAATCTTCGGAGACCGTGTGGCAGATTTCTTCGATCTCACGAAGACCAAAACCTTGATTGCCAAGCACTACTTCCCGCAAGTCGATCGAACTAACCATCCACACCACCTCGACTAAGAGACTCGATTCAATCCGCCGTGACGCCTCAGAGCCAGCGATGGGAGTCGAACCCATAACCCCCGCATTACGAATGCGGTGCTCTGCCAATTGAAGCTACGCTGGCTGACTTTGGCCGTCGAAAGCCCGAAATTGTATCGGTTTCGCAAAAAATCGTCCAGGGCATCCACGCTACTCGTATTGCCATTTCAACACCCATGGGTCCCCTGTTTCCCTTTGAAAGTCCTGCAATTTCTTCTTCAGACGACCAAGCGTTGCGAAATGTTCGGGACGATTCGCGAGATTAACGATTTCGTCTGGGTCGGCCTCCAGGTCGTAGAGTTCGAAAACGGGACGGTGCACATAATCCCGAATCGTCCGCTTGCCATAAAGAAACGTATCGCCTTGCTGCCAAGCGTCCTGCCAAGTCGCGGAACTCCATAGGTCGGACGCGAACGGAAACGGTAGCGGGTGAGCAATGTTCCAGATCAGCTTGAACTTCCGCTCGCGTACTGTCCTCATCGGATAGTACATCGTCACCTCGTGGAAACTGTGCGAGCCGAAAATCGTGCTCCACTCCGCATCCATATCATGGTTCTGATCTGTGATCCTGGAAACAAAGCTCTTTCCATGGAAGTTGTCCGCCGTCGTTACCTCGGCCAACTCCAAGATGGTTGGTGTCAGATCAACAAAGCTGATCATCGCTTGTGAATCCAAATTGCGAGGGACCTCACCCGGCAGTCGCACGATCAGCGGTACGCGGAGTCCTGGGTCGTAAGCAGTCGTCTTGGCACCGGGGAAAGCCATTCCATGATCGGAAGTGAAGATGATGACGGTTTGTTCCCATACTCCTCGATCCTTGAGCGACTGGACCAGTCGTCCAATGCCTTGATCGATGCGAGAAATACTCTGATAGTACATTGCGAGTTCGGCCCGGCATGACGGACGATCTGGCAGAAACGAGGGAACCGTTAGCTCGCTCGCATCATAGTGCTGCACGACTTCTTTGGAGTAACCGTTGGGCAAATTGCCGAACGAATCTGGGTTTTCTGGCAGATCCGTCCGAACGTTTGCAGCTCGGTGCGGATCAGTGGGACAAAAGTACAAGAAGAATGGCCGTCCGGCCTCACGTTCGCTGAGAAACCGATCAACCGCTTCGGCCATCTGGATCGTGTTGCGATGGTTTGCCGCGAGTGTCGTGTCGAATCGATAGGACGCTGGCGGCCCCACATGGTGCTTACCGACGATCACCGATTCGTAACCAGACTCAGACAAGCGGACAGGCAATCCTTTCACCGAACTGAAGGACTCAAAATGGTGATAAGAGTGCTGCAGTCCGTACTGTCCATTCGCGTGACTGTGCAAGCCGGTCAGGAGCACGGCTCGCGAAGCTGAGCAACTCGCCGTCGTGGCGAAAGCCATCCGGAACCGCGTCCCCTCCTTCGCCAGTTGATCTAAGTGCGGTGTTCGGACGTCTTGATTACCATAACAACCCAAATCCAGCCCCTGGTCATCGGTCACAATGAGCACGATGTTCGGACGATCCTTGCCGCTCGCCGGCGAACAGATAATTCCGCTGGCTGCCAACAACAAGCAGCAGCATGAAAATGCAACGCGGCGGTATCCAGCCGCAAGGGTGCGGGGCAAGTCGCCTGATCTGCATTCTGAATCTGGGCTAACCAATCGAGCTTTGAGCGCAATTGCGAATGCCGTCCCCTCAGCCCGAAGCACGAGCGAGCGATTGCTTCGCGACGATACGTATCGAGATTGATCCGCCGATTCGTCAGTCCACTCTGAACCATGTCTGTAGCATGGTGAGCCGCACCCTCGGAAAATGAACAAGGCAACCTCGCGGACCAGCCTTTTCAAGACGCATTGGATCGGAGCCAACGAACTTCGCTTTGCCATAACCGGCACCTCAACAGATCGAAATCAGTTCATGCGTGCCCACCAAATGGAACACGAAGGAACGGATTATCGCTGAATCGGCAGCTTCTCGGTAGCCAGCTCGGTACGAAAGCGCCAAGCGTCCTGGTAATTGCCCAGAGACATAGCGGCCGGGGCAGACGCTGGAGAGGTAAAGTTCGTCAACCAGCTTCGCATGGTAGGCGGCGCTCCAAGTTCGACCAAAGCCAGCAAATCCTTGATCAATAGCGGGTGGCTCCCGTAATAGGAATGCCCCAGAAGGCTCGTGTCCACCGGTGAGACATCAACCGTTACGATCCCAGAAAAAGTCGGCAGCGGTGATGTCGATAATCCTAGCCGCTGATAGCCGTGGATGTTTTTCGATGCGATCAATGCTCGGTCCGTGCCGGACGTGTAGAGTGTTGCTTGGCGGCACACTTTCGGCAGCACGTCGGAGAACCGATCGTGGAACTCAGAGGTATCGACATCCGGGGCGGCCATCACGATTTGTCCGAACATCGGCTTGCCTGAACCGCTCTTCAGAGCGATTCGCTCGATGGCACCAAGCATCGCTCGGTTCCCCATCGAGTGAGCGATAATGTGCAGTTGCTTGGTCCCAGTCTTCTCAGAGACATCGGTCAAGAAACGCTCAAGGTGAGCTATCGTCCAACTTGCGTTCGCTTCGTCTTGACGGTAACCGGTCAGGGACCCGTGAGACGGCCAACTGTAGAGAATCGGAGCCCCCAGGAAATCCAGATCGTGAGATAGCTGTGCCGTTCTCCGAAGCGCTTCATCAAACTGAACATTGTAGCCGTGAATGAAGACCAATGCGGATTTGTCGATCGATGTTTCCACCGTTTCTTTCAATTGAGTAAAGTATTCATCGGCGCTGACAGGCTGGATCGAGCGAACGGTCACATGGCGATCCGTTCGTTCAGTGAACTCGACTTTGAAGATGCTCGGGCGTTCGACTTTGCCGATCGAGTGTTTTCGCGGAATGGTTACGTCGCTGAAACCGACGTGCAGAGGATAGTCGAGCAAAGTTTCGATCCGCCTCGTGCCGAAGAGGACGCCACCGTTTCGAGCAAGCCGGATTGTCTGTTGCCCGTAAATCGTCGCATGGTAGAGAAAGAACATCGTCATTAAGACGCCGACCGTGAACCCCCCGGCCCAGACCGGGCGTGTCTTCCCCCATTTCAGTCCGATGAGCGTCACGCCGCAAACGAATAGACCCAGCATCGCAGGGAGTAAGATGCGCACCCACAACATCAAACTATAGGGATCGACGAGCTGGCGGTCCGTGGCGTAGAACACACGGACCGTGCGGAATAGCGCTGTATCCTCGAATGGATTCTGTCTCGCTGCTAGCTTCGCTTCTTCCGTTTCAGCATCCGCAAACGAATGCGTTCCGTCGCCGATCTCCTCGGCCTCCGATTCGCTCGCCGCGCTTTCAGTCAGCGGCGAAGCATGACGATCCTCGTTCAGCTTCCCCGTCCAACCGTTCGGCACATCATTTGCGACGATCGGCTCGCGGCCTGAAGAAGGTGACCTGCTGGAAGCGCCATGCGGCAAATCGCTCGAACCGACGGGCGAGCTGTTCGTGCCGAGTGACGGACTGCTCCAACTGGATGGCGTTGACGAACGGAGTACGCTACCCGAACCCGATGGTTCTTGAGGTCGAACAAGTGCGTTCCCGCCATGGATCGAGCCGATGCTATCATCGATCCCACGATTCTCCTGGACCAAAGCGGTCTGAGGAGGAATCGCCTGCTCTTGAATCAAGTGTGGTCCGACAGCGGTGGCACCCGCAATCCCTGCCGCGCCTACAGCGATAAGCTTCCAGGCGATCTTTCCTGACCGCGACGGCTGCCGACGGACCATAAGAGCGTTTCCCTGTCGTCCACCATGTGCAAAATACCATGCAGCTACCGACAAACAGGCATCTTCCCAGCGACATCGTCAAGCGGCAGCCACCCGTCTTCTAACGCGTCCCTCAGGAGTATCGGCAGTCGTACTGCAGAATATTCGTAAAAATCGGTAAAACCATCAAAGCAAACGCATCTGCCGCACCTTCCCAAAATCCGAACGATATCATCCCCAGTAAAGCCCCAAAAAAGACGACGATCGTTCGGGTCTCAATGCTGCGGTCTACGAGAGTCGCGAAGAAAGGACGCTTGTCCGTAATAAACCGACAACAGGGATCCACTTGGGACGCCAATCCCAGGCCTACTCTCTCATCGGGAGTAGGCCGTTCGATAGAAGTATGCCGTCCCACATTCGTTGGCGATCAGGGACGTCCCAAGGATTCGCGGATCAGGTTATAGTTTTTGTCCTTAGGCGTGCGGCAGATGAGCAGCTGCCAATCATCAGCCGCAGCTTGAGTATTGAATTTGCGCAGCTTGAACGCTTTCACAAACATTAACATTGACGTTGGAAAAGGGAACACTGATGGTTTTGGAGTACGAGCACGGTTCCCAATCGAGTGGTGAAGTGTCACTGGAAAAGCGTACACGTTGGCGCATCGAGCTTGCATTCTCGCAACTCCGACAATACGTGAGCGAGGGAGCAACGTCTCCTCTCTCGCTGCGATTCGGTACGTTTCATTCGGCTGCCGCGCACCTCGGTAATTGAACCTTTCGATCCATCATTCAAGCGTAGAAGGTCCTTCCTTGTCTTCATCTTGGGAAAAAATCTGTATCATCGGTGTGGGGTTGCTGGGTGGTTCCATCGGGTTGGCTGTGCGCGCGAGAAATCTCGCTCGGCAGGTTGTTGGTGTCTGTCGCAACGCGGCAACCGGACGCGATGCGATGAATGTTGGGGCAGTCCATGCTACCGTCGCCAGTGTCGCTGAAGGTTGTGAGGGAGCTGACCTGGTAATTGTTTGTACTCCGGTCCAGACCGTGCCGCCAATCCTAGAAGAGGTGCATCAATTCTCAGGACCGGAAACGCTCATTGTCGATGTTGGAAGCACGAAGTCTGCCATCGCGAAGCGGGCCGTGGAATTGGGGTTGAGCCGCTTCGTCCCCTCTCATCCACTGGCTGGGAGCGAACGGTCTGGTGTTTCATTCGCGCGTGCGGATCTGTTTGAGGATCGGCCCTGCATCGTGACTCCGACTTCGTTAAATGCTCCCGATCTTGTCGAACAAGTGTTGGGATTTTGGCGATCGCTTGGTGCCAGCGTGAGCTTCCTGTCTCCTGAGGAACACGATCAGATCGTCGCTCGGACTAGCCATCTGCCGCACTTGGTCGCGTCTGCTTTAGCTGCCGGAACTCCGTCCGAAGTTGTCCCATTCTTGGCGTCGGGCTGGGCTGACACGACGCGAGTCGCTGCCGGGAACCCAGAAATGTGGTGCCAGATCGTCGAGGAAAATCGGGAGCCTATCCTATCCGTCATGAAAAACTTTGCCACAATTTGGCAAGACTGGATTGCAGCCATCGAAGGTGGCGATCGACAGCGACTCTACAACTTGTTGGAAACGGGAAAAGCAGCTCGTGACGCTCTGGGAAATCGATATTCATCCGAAGGAAGGTCAACCTGATCACTTAAGCCGTTCGGTTGCAAACGAATTAGAGTTCTTAAGATTCGCGAAGGGAATCCAAATTGTCGCTGCCCAGGGCTACCTGATCGAAGGCAGCATCGATCTTGGTTCGGTCCGTCGAGCTGCCAAAGAGCTTTTAGCGGACCCCATCGTCGAGAGTTGGATTGCTGCCGAGATCGGCGATCCTGCTCTGGAGCCGTTGCCAAGCGGCCGCGGTCCGATCGATAAGCCGATCTTGGTCCACGTTCTCCCAAAGCCAGGGGTGATGGACCCGGCCGGTCTCAGCACACAGCAGGCCCTTGCGCGGATGGGGCTGGACGCGACCGCCGTTAGAACTTTTCGGAAATATTGGCTCGGGGCTTCTGCCGAGGATGTTCGTCGGATCAGCCAGAAGGTCTTGGCAAACGACTCCATCGAACAAGTCATTATCGGACAATTGGAGTTGGATAGGCTCCAGGTCGGTACGAGTTACGAATTCCAGCTGCTGCCAGTTCCGATTTCGCAGCTTGACGACTCGGAATTGATGAAGCTCAGTCGCGAAGGTCAGCTCCATTTGTCGATCGCAGAGATGCTAACCGTACAAAAGCACTATCGGGAGTTGGGACGCGAACCGACCGACATCGAACTCGAGACGATTGCTCAAACGTGGAGCGAGCATTGCAGCCACAAAACGTTGGCCGGTCGCATTGCCTATCGCGATGAGAACGGCGAGATGCATTTCGAGAACATGCTCAAGGAAACGATCTTCGCAGCGACGAATCGCATCCGAGAGCGCCTCGGCCGCGATGATTGGTGCGTGAAAGTGTTTAAGGACAACGCAGGTATTGTGACGTTCGATGATGACTACCACGTGGTATTCAAAGTTGAGACGCACAATCACCCATCGGCGATTGAACCGTACGGCGGTGCCAACACGGGAATCGGCGGCGTCATTCGCGATCCACTTGGAACAGGATTGGGTGCCAAGCCGATCTGCAATACTGATGTGTTTTGCTTTGCCCCTCCGGACATGGAAGACGGTGAGCTACCGTCAGGAGTGCTGCACCCGAGAAAAATCATGACGGGAGTCGTGGCTGGTGTGCGTGACTACGGAAATCGGATGGGAATTCCGACGGTGAACGGAGCCGTCTTCTTCGATCCGCGTTACGTTGGTAACCCTTTGGTGTATTGCGGCAATGTTGGGTTGTTACCCAAGGGTAAAGAAGACAAGCAAGCTCTTCCGGGCGATTGGATCGTCGCGATCGGCGGGAGAACCGGCCGTGACGGTATCCACGGAGCAACGTTTAGCAGTGTTGAACTCACTCACGAGAGCGAATCGATCTCCGGTGGATCGGTTCAGATTGGTAATGCAGTCATGGAGAAGATGGTCCGGGATGCATTGCTGAAGGCGCGGGACGAAGGTCTCTTTCACGCCGTGACGGATTGTGGTGCCGGTGGGTTCAGCAGTGCCATTGGTGAAATGGGGGAGTCGATCGGTGCAGAGGTTTGGCTCGAAAAAGCTCCGCTGAAGTATGAAGGACTTAGCTACACGGAGATTTGGATCAGCGAGGCTCAAGAGCGAATGATCCTTGCCGTTCCGCAAGACAAATGGGACCGACTGGACGAGATTTGTCGCGGTGAAGGTGTTGAAGCAACGATTCTGGGTCAGTTCCTTCCCACCGGTCTCCTGCGCCTGATGTACCAAGGGACGGAAGTCGGTTGTCTATCAATGGAGTTTCTGCATCAAGGCCGCCCGCCGGTCATTCGCCAAGCATTCTATGCGCCGGTGGTGCCTTCGCCCGAACCAAACATCAACGATGATCGCGCGACGATCGAATCCATCTTGCTGAAGATTCTTGGTTCTCCCAATGTAGCGAGCAAGCATTGGATCATTCGGCAATATGATCACGAAGTGCAAGCGGGGAGTGTTGTGAAACCGCTGGTCGGCCCAAACTGCGATGGTCCTAGCGACGCCGCAGTCGTCCGACCTCGGCTCAACAGCCATCGTGGATTGGTCATTAGTTGCGGGATGAATCCGTGTTATGGTGATCTCGATACCTATGCCATGGCGGCAAGTGCCATTGATGAAGCTGTTCGCAACGCGATAGCCGTGGGTGCTGATCCATCGCGTATCGCGTTGCTCGACAACTTTTGTTGGGGTAATACGGACCGCGCGGAGACCTTGGGCAGCCTTGTTCGAGCAGCCTTGGCTTGTCGTGATCTGGCTTTGGCCTGGAATATGCCCTTTATCAGCGGCAAGGATTCGCTGAACAATGAGTTCAGTTGGGTCGATCGGCGAGGCGAACGCAAAACGTTGTCCATTCCGCCGACCCTACTTATCAGCGCGATAGGGCAAATTCCAGATGTTCGACAAAGCGTCACGATGGATCTCAAGAAGCCCGGAAATCGCATCTACCTGTTGGGAGCGACCCGCCACGAGATGGGAGGGTCGCATGCTTTGCTGGTCAGCGGCTTGTCTGGGGGCGTGGTTCCGTCGGTTGATCCAAGTTCGGCACTTCGCATTTTCAACAAGCTTCATGAGGCGATACGTCGTGGATTCGTGAGGGCTTGCCATGATTTGAGTGAGGGCGGACTCGCAGTTGCCGCGGCGGAAATGGCATTTGCGGGAAATCTTGGGATGCACCTTCAGATCGAGGCACTTTGCAAAGAGAACTTTGTCGATCTTCCTGTAGCATTGTTCTCGGAATCGAACTCAAGGTTTCTGGTGGAGGTCCCGGAGAGCTGCGAAGCCGATTGGCAATCGCATGTTGCGGAACTGGCTTGTTATCGATTGGGCGAAGTCACCGAGGCGACCGAGCTTATGATCGCTGCAGGAGATCGCGCCCTGGTTCAGTTGAGCCTTGAGCAACTCAAGAAGGTATGGCTCGCTCCGCTCGATTGGACTTGAGGACATTTAGTCCCGAATCGTTCGAGCTGCGGGAACTGGGTAGTGGAACCAGTTCCCATGGTTGTCTTTTGGGAAGTCACTTGACGGAGGTGCCATCTGAAAGTTGTTGGGCGCAAAATGTCCGCTGGGAAAAACGATCGGAGCGCGAGTGATATCTGGCAACGACATTGGTCGAACTCCGGGGATGACCGGCTCCGTCGTGTGCCTTGAATTCAGCCATGAGAGGTTGTACTGTCGATTCGAAGGTTCGACAAAAGGAAGAATGGGATCCGAGATGGCCTGATTGAAGCCTACTTGATCTATTTGTGATGCGTAATCGCCAGCGATGCGGAACTGGGATCGCACGTCTTCAAGATGTTCAAGCAGGATACGCCGAACTTCCAAGGTTGCTCGCGGAGTGCGATGAATTTCTTGATGCTTCGACTGGACCATGATCTCACTTTCTACGTCGTCCGTATGCGCGCTAGCGAAATCCACAACTCCATCGCTTGCGGCAGGAGAACGTTTGAACAGAATGCCGCTTTCAGGAGCGACACCGATAATGTTGTGGTAACGAACCCAGGGCGCTCGAGGAGCTCGCAACATGACGGGAAATATCGGTGAATTCGGGCTAAGGGAGTCAATGCTGGTATTCGTTGTTAGCAAGGAGGAATCGTGGAAGAGTTCAGGGTTTTGGCGTACGATGCTATAGCCGGTGTCAGTGATCGTCGTGGGAAGCTTAATGATTTTCCTGCCCAGCCATCGCGTATAATCGTTGGCGTAGTCGCTGCCGCGGTGCGGAGTCCCTATCGTGATGACTCGACGTATCGATGGGTTCGGCGCGAAGAAGAGGGCAGACGCGAGTTTCTCGATTTGCTCCTTCTCGCCTTGGACTTTCTCGAACGGCTCGTCGCTGAGAACGCGCCAAAAGTCCTCGCGACTTTCGATGGTCTGCATCCGTGAGACCAAGCCCCCCATACTGTGACCAACAAGGACCATTTGATCGAGTTTCGGGAAGAGTCGCTTCGCATCCAACGTGTCACGAAGCTGTTTGAGATCGCTTCGCATTTGAGTCGCACTGATCCAGAACGGCTGCCCGGTCGGGTATTGGTAGAACCAGAATTGATAGTTGTTCCTCAGCTCAGAAAAACTGCGCAAGTCATTGAACATGGGCATCCAAGTCAATGGACTGGACCAAAGACCGTGCACCATGACGACGGGTATGCGGTTCGGGTCGAAGGGCTCCAGCATGAAGAACCCACGGTACTTGGAAGTCTTATTCGGATTCAACAATCCAAGAGTGCTGTCCGTCTTTTCTCGAAAGCGAGGGTTGTCGAGGAAGTAGGCAAGTGGCGTGCTCAGATCGCTTTGCAATGGCACTAGTCTTCCCGCCATGCGAATGTCGCTGCTGCTGATAGGATCATGCAGTTCGAGAACGCAAGGATGACGGCGTTCTCCTCGACTACCGACTCGATCCATTGGAGCGGTTACTCGCAAAAGTGCCGTGACGGGAAAGGATAGACCTTCGGGATAGTATTGCTCCAGTTCCTCCTCGCCTTGATGAGGTCTTCGCACCGCGATGAGCGGAACTCCAATACCATACGTTACGTTGGTCGAATCCAATCCAGAGATATCGAAATCGGAGCAAAATTCGATTCGATCGAAATCCTCGTTGTGCCAACTTCCTTTGTTGACAACGGCAACGCGGTGAATGCGGTCCCCCACAGGTATGTCATAGTATTTTCCAGGTCGAATCGAGTCCTGCTTGTTGACATTGCGCAAGGTCGCTTCGAGTGCCGAGTTGTACAGATCGCAAGCTCCACGGAACTGCGGATCGTAAGGGTTTCGAAATCGGTCTGCATCGGGTGAGAAGAGGTAGAGATAAGAGCTGCTGACGGCGATACTATACATGTCTAGTGCTTCAGCGTATTTGCCATTCACATCGGCTCGCTTTCCGATCGTGTATGCAACCTCGGCAATCGCATAGATTCGTTCGCCGCCAGGCTCCTCTTCGGCTAGTTGCTCAAGTCGTTCTAAGCAGCCTTTCGGATCGCGCTCATAGAGTTCTTTGAGGTCGTAACGGCGTAAAAGCATGGCCGTGCGATTCGAAAGTTTCGGTCCGCCAGTCCAGACATGGAATCTTTCTTGATAAGTTGCGATTCTCCCGCCGCGCAATTTCGAGAAGCGGGGAGTCGCGCACCCAATTAGCGATGGAGCGATTACGATCAACAGGCAAATGAATGCGCAATTCTTTCGTTCGGAAGCTTTCGTTAAGGCTGTTCCGATATGCATGCGCTGACGACTACCTTGCCTTTTGTTTTCGCACCGTGGAACCATGGATCGGGGATACTAGCGGCTTGTCATTACCAAGCCAACGCCAACTCCATCACCCTGGCCCGACGAATCGGCGGTGAATTTCCGATACGAGCGGCCACAAAACGAACGCTCGCTGACGCCTTTTTGTAGTTGCGCTTTTCATGTCATCCTCCGCGTTGGCAGAGGAATTTTGATCTTGACCTCACCCAAGCTCGCGCTGCGGGCTGCTATTTATCACGGTAAATGACGAAAGGCGCAGCCTCAAAACTCACGCTTCGGGCTGAGAGGACGGCATTAGCCGATGTTCTCAAAACACGATTCGTCAAGCCACCCTCACCCCCTAAATATGGCGGCGTGAACTCATTGAAAAGCATCGGTAGAGGTAGAGGTCCGATGGCACGAATGAAATCTGTCGGCTCTCTCTGATTTCTCTGAGGAATGAAATTTGAATCTTTACCAGGCTGAAACGTTTGTGAGGGACGCGGAGTCATTTCCTCGCTGGCGCTTTCTGGTGTTGCGCCATCGTGGTCTTGGAAGGTGGAACGCAACCCGCAACGCTATTGAGGAAACAGTCACGATCAATTTTTCCTTCTTAAAACGACAGGTTGCAGAGACCAAGCGCCATCGAATTTAGAGCAGCGGGTTTTGATTCTCAAATTCTGATCTGCCGCTCGATTTAGTAGATCCACTTGAAACTTCAGAAAAAACTCCATTAGGGGGGTGTTCCTTGGAATCCAAAATGAACGTTTTCCGAAACAACCAAGAATGATCGGTGTTTGATACTACTTCGATCTGCGAGAAGTCGAGCTCTCGACCCGACGTATGGATGAAGCCGCTTCTCTGACTTTTCATGTGAATTCGTTGAGGAGAATTGAAGATGCGTTGGTCTCGATTTGCGTTTGTTTTGATGGCCGGAGCGTTGAGTCTGGCTGCATGTTCTGACTTGTATGGTCAGCCTCCAGGAGGTGGTCAGGGACGTGGAGGAGGTGGTGGCCGAGGAATGATGATGGGGCGCGGTATGGGTGGGATGACCGGCCCGGCAATGCTTCTTCGGATGGATGAAGTGCAATCGGAACTGAAACTTTCTGATGAGCAGAAATCATCGATTTCTTCTGAACTTGAAAAATTAACAGAAGCGACCCGCGAAATGTTTGGTGGCTTTGGCGGTGGACGTCCCGGTGGCGGTGGTCGACCTGGTGGAGAAGGTGGCCAAGGCGGTAGCCAAGGCGGGCGTGCCGGATTTGGCGGAGGTCCCGAGGCCATGCAGCGCATGCAGGAAAATATGAAGAAGCTGGCAGAGATGAACAAGGAGTTCGAAGCAAAACTTGAAACTCTGCTCGATCCTGACCAGCAAGATCGGCTCATCGGATTGGTTCTGCAACGTGGTGGTGTACGATCCCTGAATGCATCTTCGATGGTTGCTGCGGCCCTGGAAGTCTCCGATGAGCAAAAGGAAAAGCTGACTCAAGTGGAACAAGAATCCGCTCGCGAAATGGGAGAAGCAATGTCGGGTTTCGGTCCTGGAGCGGGCGGCGGTGGCCCTCCAAACGTCGAAGAAATGCAACGAAAGATGCAAGAGCTCAATGAATCGACAGAGAAGAAACTGCTTGCCGTTCTGACGGATGATCAAAAATCCAAAATGGAAAAACTGAAGGGTCCGGAATTCAAATTCCCAGAAGGTGGCGGCATGTTCGGATTCGGCGGTGGACGCCAGGGAGGTGGCCGCCAAGGCGGTGGCCGTCCTGGTGGCGGTGGCAACTAGCAAACATCGATAGCCAAATGCTGTCACTGACGTTTTCGACAACCCTGACCTCGGTCAGGGTTGTTTTGTTGATGGAATCCGTTTTTGAAATGTAGAACGGTTGATGGGCACTGTTTATCGGAGTGCTTGCGCACTTCCGCTACATGTTCGAGCGGAGCACCACGAGCAGAGCGAGCTGTCCGGTCCAATTCGCATCACCGCTCTCTAAAAACTCGAGCAACATGGCTGATTCTAGCACCGATTCAAAAATCGATGTTGTTCGAAAAACCACGGTGAATGCTCTGGAATCGACCGCACAGGTTCGCTAAAGTCCTTCCAAAAGCTGAGGTGGATTTCAGGAACTATCGGCTTTTCCGCTCGCTATCGATTGAGAGAGTTTGGCAAGGAGGTCCGTCGTGCAAACCATTAAGACTGCGGTTGTAGTTGTCATGATGCTGGCAGTCATCTATGGCGTGTTTGTGGCGCTCAATGGAACGGATGCACCGCTTCCGCGAGAACTTGAAGACTGGGCAAACAACTTGCCGGACATGCCGAGCGTCGAATCGCCGAATCCGTTTGACCAGCCTAAAGGCTCGGATTCGAGTGTGGCAGTTGCAGAAATAGGTGCTTCGTCAAAGCCTAGTTTCGCGATTCCCAATTTATCGCTTCCGCCCCTAGCCATGAATAATCAAGAGGCCGCACCCCTCGGGGCGCAGGCGTTTTCCGAACGTACTCCGCCCTCGCTTTCTGAGCAATCGAGCGCCGAACCACCCAAAGCTCCCGAGTTTTCGCCCCCTAGAGAACTGATCAACGATTTTCCAGGAGGAACTTCAACGTCAACGGCTTCATCCCAGCCTAGCTTCACGGCACCTACCAATACTGTCGCTTCCGCGGAATTGTCTTTGCCAAACATTCACGGCCGGGATGTTGAGAATTCCCGTGACTTACTTGAGCCGAATAAGGTAGCGCAGTCACCTTGGACATCCCCCAGCACGCCCAATTTAGTAAGCACTTCGATTCCCGAGACGGAACGGCAGCCCTTGGGAATAGCACAGGGGGAAGACGATGCACCAACTTCTAAGTTGGATCAACCCGTTCCCGTCTCGATGTCGCCAACCAGTCGTTCGTTCGAGAATGCCAAGAAGCTTGCCTTCGAACAAATTGGCCAGGGCAAGCTGAAGGAGGCACTTGCAACGCTCAGCATGTTCTACAATTCGCCGGAACTATCGACTTCGCAGTTCTACGAGCTTCTTGACATTCTAGATCCGCTAGCTGCGGAAGTGATCTATTCGCGTCGGCACCTGCTGGACATTCCTCACGAAGTTGCCCCTGGGGAAACGATGGAACAGATTTCCCGCATGTACGATGTTCCGACGGACATCCTAAATCGCATCAACGCCATCCAGGAAGGTCGCAACCCGCCAGTCGGTACGAAACTGAAAATAATTCCAGGTCCCTTTCGTGCGGAGATTGAGCTTAAGAAGGGTGAATTGACGCTTTTCGTCGGCGAACTGTACGCAGGTCGATTTCCAATTGCGATCGGTCAGGATCCTGCTCCCCGCGAAGGGGTCTTTCAAGTCGTCGACAAGCAAACCAATCGGAATTATTACGGAAAAGGTGGAGTTCAGATCAGCGCTGCTGCCCCCAACAATCCTTATGGTGGTTACTGGATCGATTTGGGGCAAGACCTTTGTATTCACGGTTCCCCTGCCAGTCCAAATACCACTCCAGCTCAGGGCTGCATTGGCCTGAGCCCCCAAGACGCTCGCGACGTGTTTGGCATGTTGAGCCGGGGTTCTCAAGTTCAGATTCGTCGTTAACCTGAGACGAACGTTTCTCAGGTACAGGCGAGTTCATCGGATGGAATACTCTAAAGAAGCATTGATGTCGTTGGTCCGCGAACATGCCCTCCGATTCGGGCAGTTCACTTTAGCGAGCGGAAAGTCAGCTAGTTACTATCTCGATTGCCGGCAAGTGACATTGCATCCACATGGGGCGAACGTGATTGCTCTCGGGATGTTGGAACTGATGAAGGTATCGTTGCCCGATGCCGTAGGCGGGCTGGTCATCGGAGCGGATCCCATTACCGCCTCGGTCGTCACCATTGCGGGCCAGCGAGACCTTTCGATCCGAGGATTTATGGTGAGAAAGGAAGCTAAAGGTCATGGCATGGGGCGTCAGATCGAAGGACCTGTTCAATCGGGCATGACGTGCTTTGTTGTGGAGGATGTCATTACCAGTGCGGGAAGCGCGATTCAGGCCGTTCATGCCGCCCGAGAATTTGGCCTTCGAGTGCTTGGCGTCATTGCCGTTATCGATCGCCTTGAAGGAGGCGGACACGCTCTCGAGGCCATCGGCGTTCCCCTTCAAACGCTCCTTACCGTTCGGGATTTTGGCATCGAACCGTAATGCCGTGCAACTGATCTCAGACCGTTGTGACCGATGCCAGTCGATTTTGTCTCCGATGTCGAATGACCTTGTAAATCTTGCGGGCAACGGCAAAGGATGCTAGACCTATGGCAATGCCAAACAAGTCCGCATACCAGTCGTCCCAATCGGCAGTTCGTCCGACTGGAATCTGAGTAAGCTCGTCGATACTGGCATACGCAATTGCTACGATTCCCGCCAACAGATAGCGAACTGCTGATTTTGCGGTCCGTCTTGGAATCGCCCAAACCAAGAGAAAGCTCAATCCTGCATAGGCCGTGGCGTGCAGGAACTTGTCGATGTTATCGATGTCGGGTAGTTCGGGATTTGGGATATGCGTTCCGACAAACAAAGCTACCCAATACGGAAACAATAGGAAGAGCACGATTCGAATGCCAGCGATCGTCAGATTCTTCATGATGTTCGCAAGCAATGCTGATTGGCCATGGACAGTCCACTGACGATCGCTCCAACGATCCCAACATATCCCTGGTCTGTTCCACAAAGGAAGAGATTCTTCAAATGAGTCGTTCCATCTAAGCGCTTGCGTGGAGCTCCATAGACCGCACCATTGTCATGGAATGTAAATCGACGAATTGTGCGCGGCGTGAAAATGTCCGTCGCCACGACCCGATTGCGAAAATCTGGCATGAAACGCACAGCAGAAGCGACAGATTGCTCGTACCACCTCATTTTTTCAGCTCGATATCTCGATTCGGGCAATTGCGTCCATCGATCGAAATTCGCCAACGTTGTCAACCGAATGAAACCTTCATCCAAGTCCCCCGAAGATGGTCCATAGTCATAGTTGTTGGGTGAGCAGATCACTCCAGTTCGCAGGTCGCAGAGTTCGTGCTTTGGTCTTGCCCAATGGAACTCTTCCGAATCGTTGAAAAAAACGATCGTCTTGTCGAACCCGATGTGCTTGGGCTGGCAATCGAGAACAGAGATGGACTCGATAAAAGACAGGCAGCCAGGCTCTGGTGGAAGGCTCGAACTCAAATCATCGCAGAGTCGCAGCGTCTCGACAGAACCTGCACTCGAAAGAATCCATCGCGACTGAAGAACTTCTCCATTTTCCAAGAGGACCGAAACGGCTCGATCTCCTTCGACGTGAATGGACTCGACACCGCTTCTCAATCGAAGTTCCCCTCCTAAGGATCGAAACTTGCGCACCAAGTGCTTGAGGATTAGGCGAACTCCCTGATAGGGGCGAGCAAATCCCTCGAGGAAGATACTGCGGAACATGATGCAGAACTGACCGAAGTCCATGTCGTTCTCGCGAGCGTTGCCGTACCACATCAACGGACATAACAGCATCTCGATCAGCAACGGATCTCGAAGATGCTCTTTCAAAAACTGACGGGCCGACCGCTCAAAATCCTCTTGCTTCAAATCGTCGTAGTCGACCAGCTTGGTCAGGAGGACTGCAAACCGATCTCGCTCACTCGGAAATGCATTGGCGATTTCACCGCGCAGCAGTTCGATGTCGTTATTGAAATTGAGACGGATGCCCGGGAATGCAATCGCTGAGCCGAGTTGGGGGGCGAGCTGGAAATCCTCCCACTTCAATCGAAGCTGACGGAGCAATCTGGCGAGGGGGCCGCGTTTGGCACCCTTGTCGGTGTAGTTGGTTAGCGCGTGAAGCCCCACGTCGAAGTTTCTACCAGCAGTACGATAGAACGAGTTGAGACCACCAATCGTGTAGTGTTTCTCAAGTATGCAGACTCTCTGATCATACATGGCTAAGCGTATTCCGGCAGCTAGGCCGGACATGCCTGCGCCGATGATGATCGTATCGTACATGCACAACTCACGATATTCGAACCTGTCACCGGGGATCGCTACACTACAGTCGATCAGGCCCGCACAATCTCTTTCATCTTCGGCTCGAGATACGTCACGGTGCTGGACATGCTTGCTAAATTCCCATACTCTGCCTCGGGAATTTGGACGCGATGTCGCTTGCGGAGCTCCATGACAATGTCCAAGAAATCCATGCTGTCCAATTCCAGTTGCTCACGGAAGGACTTGTCGTCGTCAAGATTTGTCAAATCCTCGTCGGGAGCAATGTCACTAAGTATGTCGATAATCTCTTCGCGGATTTCCGCTGGCGTCATGTATTCCTCCGGTTACCGGTAACAAATTTTCTAATCGTGGCCTACACCGATCGGTTCATGCGGATGCGTCACATCTTCCGCACGATCAAAACCGAGTTGATACCCAACATTCCGAACGAGTTATTCAAGATGTATTCCACCCGATTCAACTCTCGCGGCTGATTGATCACTAGCCCATCGAGAGCACACTCTTCGTCCAGATCGTCAACATTGATCGTAGCGTGACAATGTCGATCTGTGAAGGCAGGCAAATTCCCTGCCAGTTCGAGGGCCCCTGCCGCCCCCATGGTATGGCCTATGAAGCTCTTTGTATTGTT